>JAJVHZ010000086.1 GCA_022072255.1 Gammaproteobacteria bacterium
CCCCATGTATAGCCTTTGAGGTGGCCATCGCTGGCGACAACTCGATGGCATGGCACCACAACGGCAACGGGGTTGGCTGCGTTTGCGGCACCAACGTCGACGGCGGCGCGCGGGTCATCGAGGCCCAAGGACTTTGCGAGTTTGCCGTAGGACGTGGTGGCGCCGGCTGGGATGCGGCGCAGTGCCCGCCAGACCCGCTCCTGAAACTCCGTTCCCCGTGTGACCACTGCGAGCTGGTCGAGCGCCTGCAAATCTCCATCAAAGTAGCGTGCGAGTGCTTCGGCGGTTTCCCGCGGTGCCGGCGCATCGGCCAACTCGTACTGGCCGTACTGCTCGCTCAACGCGCGATGCAGGTGGTTTTCGTGACCAGCTAAATCCAGCGCACGAAGTGCAGTTTGCTCATCCGTCACCAGCAACAGAGTCCCAAGCGGAGATTCCAGGTCGCTTACATTGAAATACATGGTCATGTCTGTCTCAAGAAATGCGGGTGATTCCGTGCTCACCAAACAAATAGACCTCGCCGCTGTGCATGCGCAGTTCGGTGACACCATCGCCATTAACCCGCCATTGCACCTTGCCTGCATCGACCAGCGGCTGACAGTAGCTTTCGACTTGTGCTCTTGCTTGCGTCCGCTTGCCTTGATGCTGGGCGGGCGTGATCGCAATATCTCGGGTCAATAGGGATGGCATGTCAGTTCTCGCGAGTCCAGAAGGCACGCACGGCGTTGTTCAGTTCTTGCGCACGCTCCTCGGGGAACAGCAGACGTGCGTCCGCGACTTCAACCTGAGTGACGGGGCCGCCCAAGGTGCGCGCAAGAACGTCCGACCACTCTTTGCCGAAGAACATGTCACCTGTGCCCCATACGACTAGCGCGGGAACCTTCAATGTCCGCAGCCTGTGCTCAATGTATACCGTCTGCGCGCTATCGAAGGCGAGAATGAATCGCACCAGATCCTGCGCGCGCTCGGCCGATGCGAGATGCGGCCGGATATAGGCTTCGATGGTTTCGTCAGACACGCTGGCCGAATTCTCATAAGCCCCTTCCATTGCCTCCGGGCCACGGACGAAGTCCTTGTCATCGAGCATGTGCTGCAAGGTCTGCGGCAAACCACCGGCCCTGACCATATCCAGAAAGCCCGAGAAATTAACCGGCGGCCAGTTGTCTTGCACGTCTCCGTTGGTCAAGGTCAGGGTCCGCAGGCGATCGGTGTAGCGGACAGCAAAAATCTGGGCTACGCCGGTGCCGCTGTCATTGGCGACCAGATCAACCTGCTCAATATCCAGCGCGTCGAGATTTTCGCGCAGCATGTCAGCCTGCGCCTCAAACGAAACAGGTTGATCCGCAGCAATCGAGGTGTGGCCATGCCCCATCAAATCAACGGCGATGCACCGGCGCAGATCGGCCAGGTCTGTAAGCTGATGTCGCCATAGATGGGCATTGACAATGACACCGTGAACGAACAGCGCAGTGGGACCGGTTTCAGATGTCTGAAGGTACGAGATACGTCCCGAGGGTGTATCAGCGAAATGACGAGTGAAAGATGATGGGGACATGAGTGCTATCCAATGCGAGTTGTTTGCCGTGCATCAACTCTAGGGTGCTGGAACAAGGGAAAAGCTCCGACTCTTGCTGTCGACTTCAGTACGCTCGTTGCGCTCGCCGTTGCCGTTCGTGCTCAAGACCTTGTCGCTGGCGCCTAAGCCGCCTTGCGGAAGGTGAAGTTAATGCGCTGATTGCCAAGCAAGGGATGGGGCGCCCCCTTCAATGGCATGACGCCGTGATAGCGCAGGCGATCCTCGCCGCCCCATACGGCCACGTCGCCGTGATACAGCGCGACCTTGCTTGCCTTATCCGTGCGCTCGTTGCCACCGAATAAAAAGGTGGCGGTCATACCCAATGACACCGAGACGATGGGAGCGCTGAAGTCACGCTCATTCTTGTCCTGGTGCAGAGACAGCCGGGAACCCGGCTCATAGCGATTAACCAGGCAAGCATCCGGCACGAAACCATTGAAGCCAGCGGCCAAGGCTGCCTCGCGCGCCAGACGGGCGAAAACCTCGGGCATGACGGGCCAGGGCTGCCCGTTGTCCGGGTCTAGATCGCTATAGCTGTATCCGCGTCGATTGGTGATCCAACCCAATTCGCCGCAGTTGGTCAGGGCAACCGACATGGTGAAGCCCCCCGGCGTCACCATGTGGCGAAACGGCGAGCGGGCTTCGATCCCCGCAATGGCGGGCAACAAGGCATCGACGTATGGCAGTGCGAAACCTCGCAGCACGAAGGCGCATGGCCCCATGCGCTCGCGTTCGCCTGGCTCGGGGGTGCCAAAAAGATCGTTGACGTTCATCCGCTTTTCTTCAACGTGAATCGTGAAAGATCAGGCCGACGGTATGCCGCTGGCCGCTGCGGACTTGGCTGACGCCATGCCGCATCGCTGCCTTTCGTGTGCCGCCTCGCTTTCCGGCCGCCGGTCTTTGATTGACGGTGAACGCTACCGCGTCTCCCTGACGCAGTGCCACCACTTCGGCACGTTGCTGGTTGCTCGTACTTTCTGTCATCACAAACTCACCGCCCGTAAAGTCACGCTCGGGCTCGGACAGAAGGATGGCGACTTGCACAGGGAACACATGCTCGCCATACAGGTCTTGATGCAAGCAGTTGTAGTCACCTGCGCCGTACTCAAGAATCAGCGGGGTCGGACGAGTCTGCCCTGCCCGGTGGCATCGGGCCAGGAACGTATCGAGATCAGCGGGATACTGAACATCAATGTCCAGTTGTTGATTCCAGCGATTGGCGATGCTCGCCAAATGGGGATAGAGCGAGTTGCGCAGTTGGTCGAGCAACGGCGGCAGCGGATAGGCGAAGTATTTGTATTCACCACGCCCAAAACCGTGTCGCGCCATCACGATCCGAGTGCGATAGCCATCGTCCTTCGGATAGAGCGCGGCCAATTCTTTACTTTCCTCTTGGCTCAATAGGTGAGGCAAGATGGCAAAGCCTCTAGCGTCCAGCGACTGCTCAATGTTGTCCCAGTTTTGCCCTGGACATGGAACAGCCTGGGTGAGCTTTTCTTTGAGCGTCATGCATTGCTCTCTCTGCGCAGCAGGCTACGCTTACGCTCCACACCCCAGCGATACCCGGAAATCGCTCCATCACTGCGCACGGCCCGATGACAAGGAATTGCCTCAGCCAAGATATTTGCCGCGCAAGCACCGGCGATGGCGCGTACAGCCGCTGGCATGTTCAGCGCCTGCGCCACGTTCCAGTAGCTGCGGGTCTGACCAGCCGGAATTTCGCATAAGGATTGCCAGACTCTCTGTTGAAAGGAAGTGCCCCGGACATCGAAATCGACACTGGCGTCGGCGCTACCTCGCTCAATGAACGCAATGAGATGATCCAGTTCATGACGCAGTGTAAATGGATCGGCAAGTAGATCGACTTGCGAAAACGCCGTGCGAAGCTGATTGAGCACAGATGCTTCGCTATCGTCCAACAGAATGGCGCAGATACCCCGCTGACTCCGAGCGACGATGACCTCGCCCAAGCTCGTGTGACCGACTGCAAGGCCGATTGTCCCTTCGGCGGGCTGCCCTAAAGGACGAAAGTGGAAATTGAAAGATTGTCCCTTGCGGGAATTCATGATGGCGTCTCCCGAAATCGATGAATTGCCGTCAGTCTAGGGATCACCGCCTTTGCTGAGACTCCGATCCTTGCGGTTGAATTCGGAATGTCGAGGGGACGCTTTGCCAGAGGCTTCCTGCCTCAACAGCCTTTTACTCCATGTGCAAGAGATGGTGCGGCTCGCTATTCCTCCCGCTTGTCTCCAGGGGAAAGCCCTACGGGCTATCCCCGCCGCGCAGACTTGGCGCCCCTCGAGGACTGCCGAACCAGCTGCGCCGGCTCGGCCTGACTGCAGCCGCCACTGGCGCAATCAAGTCTGCTTCCCGATCCCTGGCGCATGAAGCTGTGCAACAAGCCTTGAAGGCTGTGCGTCCCCGGCCAAGAAACATGGCCGGTCGCGCTGTCGTGCTGCGCATCGAGCCGCCCGCGGCGTCGCGCCCCTGCCGGGCTTCCATCGTTCCCTCGCTCCGCTCGGCTGACGCCTCCGGCCCGGATCTAGGGATCCGGTGTGCGGTGTGAACAGCTAACCATTCTTTCTTTGTCAGGAGAAATGCCATGCAACTCGCATCCCGCTTCGCATCCCGTTCGCCGGTGCTGCGTTCGGAACGTCCCTTGTCGAATGACCGAATCCGGGCCGTGGCCCCGTCCATCTTTGCGGAGGCCCCGCACGAAAGTCGCTCCGAGCGGTACAGCTACATCCCCACCGCCACCGTGCTGCAAGAACTGCGCGGGGAAGGCTTCGAGCCTTTCATGGTGACGCAAACCCGCGGGCGCCACGACGACCGCTGCGACTACACCAAGCACATGACCCGGCTGCGCCACGCCAGCCAGATCAACGGCCGCGAGGCCAACGAAATCATCCTGCCGAACTCCCATGACGGCACCAGCAGCTATCAGATGCTGGCCGGGATGTTCCGCCTCGTTTGCAGCAATGGCCTTGTCTGCGGCGACGCCGTGGCCGACGTGCGCGTGCCGCACAAGGGCGACGTGGCGGCGCAGGTGATCGAAGGCGCTTGCGAAGTCCTGCACGGCTTCGACCGGGCGCAGGAATCCCGCGATGCCATGCGCGCCATCACGCTGGACGCCGGGGAATCGAAAGTGTCGCCCGCGCTGCGCTGGCGTTGAAGTACGACGAGGACAAGCCCGCGCCCATCACGGAATCGCAAGTCCTGATGCCGTGCCGCCATGACGACGGCCGACGCGACCTGTGGAGCGTGTTCGACCGCACGCAGGAGAACTTGACCAAAGGCGGCCTGGCCGGCATCGTCGGGCCGCGCAAGCAGCCCGTGATGCGCGACCTATATTTCCACCCCACGCACACACTGTCGGAATACACCCGGCTGGCCGAGCGGGACGGGGCCATCCCGGGCTGAATACGGCTTACTGTGACTTTTGGGGTTGCCTGTCTCCCCGGACCCGGACTTCCCGCCGAGGCTCAGCGCGCGCGCCGGATCCACGCCGCGGCGCCGGCACCCGCCGCACGGCCGGTGGCGAAGCACGCGGTCAACAGGTAACCGCCGGTGGGCGCCTCCCAGTCGATCATCTCGCCGGCGCAGAATATCCCGGGCAGCTTGCCGAGCATCAGGTTCTCGTCGAGTTCCTCGAAACGTACGCCGCCGGCCGTGCTGATCGCCTCGTCCATGGGCCGCGGCGCGATCAGCGTGACCGTCAGTGCCTTGATCGCCGCGGCCAGCCGCGATGGATCGCCGAAGTCGGTGGCCGGCAGGATCTCGTGCAGCAGCGCCGATTTCGCGCCCTCGATGCCGGCGCAGCGATGCAGGTGCTTGGCGAGTGAGCGCGAGCCGCGCGGCCGCGTCAGCGCCTCGGTGAGCCGCGCCTCGTCTCTGCCAGGGGCGAGATCGAGTCGCACCGTGGCGGTGCCGTGTCGTGCAATCTCCTCACGGATCGCCGCCGACAGGGCGTAGATGACGCCGCCCTCCACGCCGTAGGCCGTCAGGATGATCTCCCCCTGCAGACCGAGTGCCGGCTGGCCGGCGCGCATCAGCGTCACGGTCACCGGTTTCACGGGCCGGCCGGCATGGCGGGTACGCAGATGCTCGCTCCAGGCCACCTCGAATCCGCAGTTCGAGGGCTTCAGCGGCGCAATCTCGATGCCGCGCGCGGCGAGCAGCGGCACCCAGGCCGCGTCCGAGCCGAGCCTGGCCCAACTGCCGCCGCCGAGCGCGAGCACGGTGGCGCCGGCGGTGGCCTCGCGGATGCCTGCCGGGCTCGCGAAGCGCAGCGCGCCGCCCTCGCCCCAGCCGCACCAGCGGTGACGCGCGTGAAAGCGCACGCCGCTCGTGCGCAGCCGGTGCAGCCAGGCTCGCAGCAATGGCGCGGCCTTCATGCCGGCGGGGAAGACGCGGCGGGAGGATCCCACGAAGGTCTCCACGCCCAGGGTGCGCGCCCAGGCGCGCAGGGCGGCCGCGTCGAACGACGCGATCAGCGGCTGCAGCCGGGCTTCGCGATCGCCGTAGCGCGCCAGCAGGGATGCAGAGGCTTCGGAATGCGTGAGGTTCAGCCCGCCCTTGCCGGCCAGAAGAAACTTTCGTCCTACGGAGGGCATGGCGTCATAAAGATCCACGCGCACGCCGGCCGCGGCGGCTGCCTCCGCGGCCATCAGTCCCGCCGGACCGCCGCCGATGACGGCGAGGAGATGGTCGGCAGGCGCCGGCAAGCAGTCAGACCTTCACTCGAGATGCCCGGCGGCGGTGCTTGCGCGTGCGGCCGCAGCCGAGGCAGGAATCCGGTCCGGGCGGAACGTGGCAGACCTGCCTGCAGCGGGACTCGACCATCGGCCTCGGAGCTAGCGTCCCGGCGCAATCTCGAGGATCGTGTTGGCCGTCGGTCCGGGACCGGTCTCCTGCAACACCACCTCTGCCTCGCCGGCCGCCGCGTAATGCGCGATTCCCTTCGGCACCACGATCACCGTTCCGGGGCCGTGCGCCGAGAGTCCGCGCCCGTCGTAGCGATCGCCGACACCGAAATAATAGGTACCGCTCAATACGGTCACCGTGCGATCGTCCGGGTGCGCGTGCGCGGGCACCTTCACGCCGGCGGCGAAGCGCACCCGCAGCGTGTAATGACCCGTGCGTGGATCCCCGGCCACGATTGCCACACCGACGCCGGGCACCTTCGCATCTTCGACGTAGCGGATGTCCTGCGGCGCGAGCACGGCGACCGACGGCGCGGACGCCGCGTCCGCCGACGCCTCGTCGCAGACTCCGAGGCCGAGGATCAGACCCGACACCACGACGAGAGAATGACGCCTGTGCATGCTGGTCCACCAGCCGGAGCGATGCGCGTGCCGCGGCGACTCGCCGCTGCGCCGCCCGAGGCCCTCGGTGCGGCGCGGACGCGGGCGGCCGCTACACACCCATCTTGCCAAGGGCCTCGATGATCTCCCTGAGCACCCGCTCGGCGACCGGATGCCGGGCGGCAAATCGAGTCTCCAACGCCGTGGCGCGATCCATGAGGGATTCCGCCTCTCCGGCACCGGCGCCGGTCTTCAGGATCCTGTGTATGTCGGAGTCGAGATCGCGGACCAGCCCCTGTAGCTCGGGATCGATCCTGTCGGCCGACTCGAGCTCCTCGTGCAGCCTGCGCATCAATTCCTTCACCGCCGCTTCTTTCATTCCGCACCCCGCCCGTAACATCCTTTCACTTCCCGGATCCTGCCCGATCGCGCGTGGGGACGCCACCACCGGGCACCCGTTCGACGGGCGCGACGATGCGGGACCGCGATTTACTTCCACCCACAAAGGCCGGACACTGGCGGCAGCTCGCCATGGGCGTACATGGCATGCATGGGGAAACTGCGCACGGCGCTTCGATGCCTGTGGACACCACACTCACTCCGACAATGGCCGCCACGGCCGTCATCACGGCGCACGCCGCTTTTCCTGCATGAGAGTCCCGCTTCCGCCAGTCGTCCTCCTCGCTGCAATCTCGATCGTCCCGGCGGTGATCGCGCTGCCCGGCACGTCGATGACGCTCGCCGGCGCGGGCGCGTGGTTGGGCTGGCTCGGCAGCGGGCTCGTCGCCGCGAGCCTGTTGCTGATGGTCCGCGAGCCGGCGTTCGCGGCCTGGTTCGGCGACCTGGAGCGCATGTACCGCTGGCACCACGGCATGGGTACGCTCGGCTACGCGGCGCTGCTCGCGCATCCCGTCGTGATCGCCGCGGCTTCACTGCCGGAGGACCCCGCCGCGGCGTGGAGGGTGCTCTCGCCCGCGGCACAGTCCTGGCACACGCTCCTCGCATGGCTCGCCCTGCTTGCGCTCATGGCGGGGCTGGCCGCGACCTTCGCCATGCGGCTGCGCTACAGCCTGTGGCGATCGCTGCACGCCATGCTCGGCATCGGCGTGCTGCTCGGCCTGGTACACATTCTTGCATTCGAAGGAGTCACCGCGAAGAGCGTGCCGGTCGCCGCTGCGGCGCTGATCGCGCTGGGCTGGCGGGCAACCCGCGCGGACAGGGGCGGCGGGGCGCGCCCCTACGAGGTGTGCGCCGTTGACCGTCCGGCCCCACGGATCGCGGCGGTGACGCTGCGGCCGCTCGCCGCGCCGCTCACGGTGGCGCCCGGCCAGTTCGTGATGGCGGCCTTCTTCGAGGGTCCGCACTATCGCGGCTGCCGGGAGTATCACCCATACACGGTCAGCGCGTTGGCGCCCGGTGGCTCGCTCGCGCTCAGCATCAAGGCCCTCGGCGACTGCACCCGGCACATACAATCGCTGGAGACGGGCGTGGCCGCGCGCGTGCAGGGACCGTACGGCAGCTTCCTCGTCGACCGCGCCGAGAGGCCTGAGGTGTGGATCGCCGGAGGCATCGGCATCACGCCTTTCCTCGCCCTGCTGCGCGCGCAGCCCGTGACGCGGCCGACGGAGTTCTACTACACGTTTCGGAACGGCGTGGAAGCTCCCTATCTCGCCGAGCTGCGCGACCTGGCCGCTGTCCAGCCGCACCTGCACTACCATCCGCTGGCGATGCAGGAGGACACGGCACCGCTCTACGCCCTGCTTGCCGGGGTTACCGATCTGCCTGGCCGCGAGATCTACATGTGCGGCCCGCCGCCGCTCATCGATGCGGTCGGCGACTGGCTGCGCCACCACGGAGTTCCGCCCCGACATATCCACTACGAGCGTTTCGACTTCCGATGATGAAGCGGGTCTACATCGGTTTCACCATCGCCTTCTGGATCGCGGTGGCCGCCATCTGGGGTGGCAGTCTCCTCGCGCCTCCCGGGCAGCGGGCCGTCGCACAGTCCCCCGAGCCGGGCTACACGCTGCAGGATGTGGCCGCACACGACAGCGCGGAGGACTGCTGGATGGCCATCGGCGGAGAGGTCTACGAGCTGACCGCCTATCTGCCACAACACCCTGCGCCTCCGTCGGTCATCTTGCCCTCGTGCGGGACCGACGCCACACGCGCCTACAACACCAAGAACCGCGGTCGCCCGCACTCCCCGTACGCGGCCAGCCTGCTGGAGAGGTATCGCATCGGGCGCCTGGAACGGCCCGCGACGCCGTAGCGCGCAGACGCGCGCCCCCCGCATGCATGAGCCTAGCCGTGGCGGTCCGGCGCCGGTGCGAGGACCGCCGCCGTCAACGCGTGCACGCTGCGCAGACCCACCAGACCGAGCGTGACGTCGAGTTCGCGCCGCATGATGTCGATGACCTTGACGACGCCAGCCTCGCCGGCCGCGGCGAGACCGTAGAGAAATGGCCGCCCGATGAAACAGGCGCGGGCGCCGAGCGCCAGCGCCTTCAGGATGTCCTGCCCGCTGCGCACCCCGCTGTCGAACAGCACCTCGCAGCGATCGCCCACCGCCTCCGCGATGCCCGGAAGCACGTCCAGTGCGGCAGGCGCGGCGTCGAGCTGGCGCCCGCCATGATTGGAGACGATCAGGCAGTCGACACCGTTGGCCACGGCGATCCTTGCGTCATCGCCGCTCATGACGCCCTTGAGCACGAGCCTGCCCGGCCAGCGCTCGCGTATCCATGCGAGATCGCTCCAGGTCAGCGTGGGATCGAACTGATCGGCGATCCAGGCCGCGAGCGTGCGCAGGCTGTCCGCCCCGGCGATACGGCCCTCGAGGTTGCCGAAGGACTTGCGCCGCCCCATCAACACCCCAGCGGTCCATCGCGGCCGCAGCAGCAGGTCGATCAGCGTTGCCGTCGTCAGCCGCGGCGGCACCGAAAGGCCGTTCTTGATGTCGCGGTGGCGCTGTCCCTGGACGGGGAGATCGGCCGTGAGCACCAGCACCGGACACTGCGCCGCGCGCGCCCGATCGATGAGCGCGCGCGAGAAGCCGCGATCGCGAAAGACGTAGAGCTGGAACCAGAACGGGACGCCGGCGCCCGCCCGCACGTCCTCGATGGAGCAGATCGACATCGTGCTGAGACAGTACGGTATGCCGCAGCGGTGCGCCGCGCGCGCGCCATGGATCTCCCCGTCCGGCCAGTTCAGCCCCGCCAGTCCGGTCGGCGCAATCGCCAGCGGCAGCGCGGCGGGCTGCCCCGCGATGGTGGTCTCGAGCCGGCGTTCCGCGACGTCGATCATCACCCGCGGCAGAAGCCTCAGCCGGCGGAAGGCCTCGCGATTCGCGGCCAGTGTCACCTCGTCGTAGGCACCGCGATCGGCGTATTCGAAGACCGCGCGCGGCAGGCGGCGGCGCGCGATCGCGCGCAGATCCTCCACGCTGGTTACCAGGTCGAGATTGGGTGAGAGGAGATCGAGCATGCCCATCGGATCACTGCGCCGGCAGTGCCGGGATCATCCACGTGAGGAAGTACGACTGCAAATAGGTCACAACCCCGATGAGCAGCGCGAAAACGAGGCTGTGCCGGAGCGTGAAGCGGAACAGGTCGGCCTCGCGCCCGGGCAGCTTGGCCGCCGCGCACGCCACCGCGATCGACTGCGGCGAGATCATCTTGCCGGTGACTCCGCCGGTCGTGTTGGCGGCGACAGTGAGGATCGGATCCACGCCTATCTGCTCCGCCGTGACCCGCTGCAGATTGCCGAACAGCGCGTTGCTGGCGGTGTCGGACCCGGTGAGAAACACGCCGAGCCACCCGAGGAAGGCCGAGAACAGCGGAAACAGCGCGCCGCTGGCGGCAAAGGCCAGTCCCAGCGTCGAGGACATTCCCGAGTAGTTGGCGACGAAGGCGAGCGCGAGCACCGAACCGATGGTCACGATCGGCCTGGACAGCTCGCGCAGTGTCGCGCCGAACAGCCCGGTGCACGCCCGTGCCGGGACCCGCAGCATCACGGCGCTGAGCAGCGCCGTCACCAGTATCGCTGTGCCCGTGGCGCCGAGCAGGTCCAGCCTGAAGACCGCCTCGTACGGTGCGGGGGTCGGCACGATGGGCGCGCTCTTGATCACCAGGTGATGCAGGGCGGGGACCGCGACCGTCAGCGTGTAATGCTGCATGTACTGCTTCACCGGCGGCAACGTCCAGATCGTCACGATGGCGGTGAGCCCGATGAATGGTCCCCACGCGCGCAGGACCTCGAAACCGGAATACGGCGCCACGGCGGGCGTGCGGCCGTCTCGCCGCGACTGGTAACGCAGAAACAGCGTGGTCGCGAGCAGACTGACCATTGCCGAGGCGATGTCGGGCAGCTCCGGACCGAGATAGTTGGAGGTCAGAAACTGCGTGAGCGAGAACGATCCGCCGGCCACCAGGGTCGCCCGCCACGTCGCCCGCACGCCGCCCCAGCCGTCCATGACCGCCACCAGCCAGAACGGCAGCAACAGCGACAGCAACGGCAGCTGCCGGCCGGCCATCTGACCGATTACGAACGGGTCGATGCTGCTCACCTTGCCGGCAACGATGACCGGCAGACCCAGCGCGCCGAATGCCACCGGCGCGGTGTTGGCGATGAGGCACAGCCCGGCGGCATAGACGGGATTGAATCCCAGGCCGACCAGCAGCCCGGCGGTGATTGCCACCGGCGTGCCGAAGCCCGCGGCGCCCTCGAGGAATGCACCGAAGGCATAGCCGATGAGCACCATCTGCAGCCGCCTGTCGGCGGTGATGTGCAGCACCGAGGCGCGAATGATCTCGAACTGGCCGCTGTGCACGACGATCTTGTAGAGGAATACCGCGCCGACCACGATCCATGCGATGGGCCACAGTCCGTAAAGAAAACCATAGATGGCCGCGGACAGCGCCATCGCCGGCGGCATCCCGTAGGCCAGTATCGCCACCAGCAGCGCGATGGACAGCGAAAGCACGGCCGCGGCGTGGCCGCGCATCCGCAGGAGGGCCAGTGACGCCATCAACAATACGAGCGGCAGTGCCGCGATCAGCGTCGACCACCACAGGCTGTCGGCGATCGGGGTGTAGTCCTGCGTCCACTGCGGCATGCCGGTCGGTGTCCTCTGGCCCGTCTTTCCATTGGCAGTGGAGGACTCCGGGCCGCGCCCGTCTGCCGTTCGGATGCGTCCCTGCCCGCGCGCCGCGTGATCCCGACACAGCGGCGCGCCAGGCCGTTGTCAGCCGGCGATCTGTTCCGCCATCGCCGGCCGGCCGGCGGGCGATCGGACCTATCCCGTCCAGCCGAGGCCGGCGGCGATGCAGTTGATCGACAGCAGCAGCGAGACGAGGTGCTGCTCGGCAAGCTGCTTGTCGGCCTGCTTGGTCGTGCGGAACTTGCGTATGAGATCGACCTGCACGAGCCCGACCTGATTGATGGCGGGCAGGCGGCGCGTGAGCCGGCGGCGGAACCGCGGAAAGCGTTCGGCCAGCGAGGTGCCGCCGCTGACGCGCAGCACCTGCTGCACCGTGCGCCTGTACTCGTCCTGCACCATGCCGTAGACGGTCTCGCGGATGTGGGCATCCTCGACCAGCTCCGCGTACCTGCGGGCGATATCGAGATCGACCTGCGGCAGGGTCTTCTCCACCTCGTCGACGACGAGACGGAACAGCCGCGAGTCCTCCATCATGCGCTTGAGGATCGCGGCGCCCTCCGCGCCGTGGGCACCGAGAAACCTCTCCAGCGCCGTGCCGACCCCGTACCAGCCGGTGATCATGTGGCGGTTCTGCGTCCATGCGAACACCCAGGGGATGGCGCGCAGCTGTGACAAGGTCTTGGCGCCAAACCGGCGCGCCGGCCGCGATCCGATGTTCAGCAACGCCAGCTCTTCCACGGGACTGGCCGCCTCGTAGTAGTGCACGAGGCCGGGCAGATCGACGAGCTCGCGGTAGGCAGCGTGAGAATTCGCCGACAGCCCGCGCATCACCTCGTCGAACTCCGGATGCGGCTGCAGCTCCGCCTCGCGCCCGGACATCAGCGAGTGCGCGAAGACGCTCGAGGCGAGCAGTTCCATGGCGTACAGCGCGGTGCCCCTGTTGGCGAACTTGGCGGAGGCCACCTCGCCTTGTTCCGTTATGCGCATCTGCCCGTGCACGGATCCGGCGGGCTGCGCGGCGATCGCGTGGCCGGTGGGCGCGCCGCCACGGCTCACCGACCCGCCGCGGCCGTGGAAGAAAGAGATCGGCAGGCCCATCTCGTTGCCGACCTGCGTCAGCCTCGCCTGCGCCAGCGACAACTCCCAGTTGGCGGTCAGGTAACCGCCGTCCTTGTTCGAATCGGAGTAGCCGATCATCACCTCCTGAACCCCGCCGAACTGCCTGACGGTGCGCTGCACGGCGCCGTGGGCGAGCAGTTCGCGCATGATGGCCGGCGCGGCGTGCAGGTCGTCGATGGTCTCGAACAGCGGCACCACCACGATGCGGCAGGCATCCACCGCCTCCAGATCCGTGAAAAGGCCAACGTACTTGGCAAGCAGGTACACGCCCAGAACGTCGGACGCGCGTTGCGTCATGCTCAAGACCGCGGCGCCGAATGCCTCGCCGTCGGTGAGCGAGCGCGGCTCGACCACGAGGTGAAGCATGCCCAGCGTCTCGGCGGCCTCCTCGGGCAGCCCCTTCAGATCGGGGTAGCGCTGCAGCGGGCGGGCGAGCTCGGCGAGTATCCAGTCGCTCCACGCCCGGGAGTCCGGCTCCGGCGCGGCTGCGCCCTCGAGCCGCTCGAACACGGCGGCGAGCGTGCGGTTGATGACGGTGGTGTTCTGGCGCACGTCCAGGCTCACCGTGCGGAAGCCGAAGATCTCCACCTCGCGGCGCAGCGGCTTGACGTAGTTGACCGCGACGGCCTGGCAGCGCGCGTCGGCCAGGCCGCGCTCCATCACCAGCAGGTCGTCCACCATCTGCTGGGGCGTGAAATAGGCGAAGCTGGTGTGAATCGTGGTATCACGCTCGACCGCACTGAGGCTCGCATCGAGCTTCTTCCTGATGCAGGTGACGAACTGCCTGAACAGCTCTCCGGGATTGCGCCTCGCGATACCCTCACCGTCGCCGCTGCGTTCGAGATTCTCGTTCAGGACCGCGACGAAGGCCTGCGGCACGCCGATGGCGTGATGCGCGATGCTCAGTTTGCGGTTCAGCTCCTCGAGCTGTCGCCGGTACCGGCGCAGCGCCGAGAGCTGGTTGCACTTGATCGTGCGGCGCGTGACCTCGTTGGTGACGAACGGGTTGCCGTCGCGATCGCCGCCGATCCAGCAGCCGAACTTGAAGCAGGGCGGCACGTCGAACCTGTGGGCCGGATAGGCGCGCGCCAGCGCCTCCTCCAGATTGCGCATGAGCTCGGGCGAGCGATCGTAAAGCGACTCGTTGAAGAAGTGCAGGCCCCAGGCGACCTCCATGTCGACGGTGGGCTTTTCGAGCCGCAGTTCTCCGGTCAGCCAGAGCAGATCGATCTCGTTGCGCAACTGATCGATGAAGTCCTGGCGCTCGCGCGGAGTCCAGCGGCTCGATTCCATCTGCACGAGCAACAGATAGATGCGGCGGTGTATCTCGAGAACCGTGACGCGCTTGGCCTCCGTGGGGTGCGCCGTGATAGTCGGGCGCACGCGCGCGGTATTCAGGATCTCCTGCACCTCCTCGGCGCGCGTGCCGCTCTTCACCGCCTCGTCGAGCACGAACGCGAAGGTGCCCTCCACGGCAGTCGGGCCGCGCTCGATCTCGATGAGCCGGCGGCGGCGCATGCCGGCGTTCTCCTCGGCGATGTTCAGAAGCTGAAACCAGATCCCGCGCGCCTGCATCATGCGCCGAAGCAGCTCACCGTCGTCGGGCGGCGGTGGCGCCGCGCTGCTCAACAGCGGCACGATGTCGGGCTGGCGTGTGCGTAGTACCTCCAGCAGCAGCTCCGTCAGGAGGCTGACGACCTCGCCGGCATAGGCAGCGGTGTTCGCGGCGATGGGCCCCTCGTTGGGGGCGGCGGCGCTAAGAACCTTGAAATATTCGCTGCTGGCGACGGTCATCCGAAAGCCTCGTGAGTGCGTGACGGTACGGATTTTTCCCGGCGGGGACGCGGGATCGAATTCGGGGAAATGATACCGCACCACGGCGGGATCCGCGCATTGCCGGGGCGCGCGGGCGCCGCTGCGCAGCGGAAACGGCACCGCGTGGTGAGTGCCTGGCCGCCGCGGGTGCGCCATGAGCGGCGCCCCGGGATGCCGGGCGCCGCCCGGAGCCGGAGTCAGACCACCTTGTCGCGGACCGGCTTGCTGGCAAAGTACAGGTCGAGGTTCTCCAGCACGCGCATCCCCATGGCCACGCGGGTCTCGCGCGTGGCGCTGCCCAGATGCGGCAGCAGGACGACGTTTTCCATCGTGAGCAGATCCTCCGTGACCTTCGGCTCGGCCTCGAACACGTCGAGCCCGGCAGCCTTGATCGTGCCGTTCCTCAGCGCATCCACCAGCGCCTTCTCCTCGACCACGTCGCCGCGCGCCGTGTTGATGAGGATGGCGTCACGCCCCATCAGCTTCAGCCGCTCGGCGTTGATGAGATGATAGTTCTCCTTGCCACCCGGGCAGTGCAGCGAGACGACGTCCGCCTGTTTCAGCACCTCCTCGATGGACCCACACTGCGTCGCGTCAAGATTCCTGATCGACTCCGGCGCCGGCGGAAACGGATCGAAGTACACGATCTTCATGTCGAAGCCGTGGTGCGCCTTGTGCGCCATTGCGCGGGCGATCCGCCCCATGCCGATGAGACCGAGGGTCTTGCCGGTGACCTTGGTGGCGATCATGTGCGTCGGCCGCCAGCCCGTCCAGGCCTTGGTGCGCACGTGACGCTCGCCCTCGCCCGCCCGGCGTGCCGCCATCAGCATCAGTGTCATGGCGATGTCGGCGGTGCAGTCGGTGAGCACTTCCGGCGTGTTGGTGACGGTGAGCCCCGCCTTCTTGGCCGCTTCGAGATCGATGTGATTGAAGCCGACGCCGAAGTTGCCGAGTATCTTGGCGCGCATGGGCTGCGCGCCGAGCACCTCGGCATTTATCCTGTCGCTTACCGTCGGGCAGACGGCGTCGTAGTTCCGCAAGGCGTCCTGCAGCCCCGCAACCGTCATCGGCGTGTCCGTGGCGTTCAGTGTCACGTCATAGCGCTTGCGCATCTCCGCCTCGACCTCCTGCGGCCAGGCGCGGGTAACAAGGACCTTGGGCTTGCTCATGCGATGTCTCCAGACTTGTCTAAGCGATCATGCTCGGCTGTTCTTCTTATCGGCGCGTACCGCCGCCCGCTGGGGCGGGCGGCGGTCGGCCGTGACCTGATTCAGATGCAGGGACGGCTAGATGCCGTACTTCTTGCGCACCTCGGCGACGGTCTTGCCGATGTCGGCCGGAGTCGGCGAGACGTGCACGCCGCATTCCCTGAGCACCTCGACCTTTTCGGCCGCCGATTCTCCGTAGGCGGAGATGATGGCGCCCGCGTGTCCCATCCGGCGGCCCTTCGGTGCCGTCAGGCCCGCGATGTACGCCACCACCGGCTTCTTGCAGTTCTCCTTGACGAACTTCGCCGCCTCGACCTCCTGCGGTCCGCCGATCTCCCCGATTATGACCATCATCTTGGTCTCCGGATCCTGCTCGAAACTCTCAATGATGTCCTTGAAGGAGGAACCATTGATCGGATCGCCGCCGATGCCGATGGAGGTGCTCACACCGATGCCCAGCGCCTTCATCTGCGAGGCGGCCTCGTAACCCAGGGTGCCGGAACGGCCGACTATGCCGACGTCGCCCTCCATGTAGATGTGGCCCGGCATGATGCCCATCATGCACTTGCCGGGGCTGATGCTGCCGGCGCAGTTCGGACCGGTCAGGCGCATGCGGTTGGCCTCCTTGTAGCGGCGCATGTAACGCTTCACGCGGATCATGTCCTGGGCCGGGATGCCGTCGGTGATCGCCACGCAGTACCGGATGCCGGCGTCGGCAGCTTCCATGATCGAGTCGGCCGCATAGGGCGCCGGCACGAAGATGATGCTGGCGTTGGCGCCGACCTCGCGCACCGCGTCCTTCACCGTGTTGAACACCGGACGATCCAGATGCGTGGATCCGCCCTTGCCCGGCGTCACCCCGCCGACCACGTTGGTGCCGTACTTGATCATGTCGTTCGCGTGGAACGTGCCGATCTGCCCAGTGAAGCCCTGGACGATCACGCGTGAGTTCTTGTCGAGAAGAATTGCCATGTTCGTAAACTCCCGTGGATACCCGTGGGTTAGGCTCTGCCAGTGTGCTTCTTCCAGGCCGCGACGGCTTTCTCGGCCGCCTCCGCCAGGGTCTCGGCACCGATGATGGGCAGACCGCTTTCCTTGATCATCTTGCGGCCGGCCTCGACGTTGGTGCCGGAAAGACGCACGACCAGCGGCACCTTCATCTCGATCTTCTGCAGCGCCTGGATGATGCCTTCGGCGACCCAGTCGCAGCGGTTGATGCCGGCGAAGATGTTGACGAGCATCGCCTCGACCTTCTGATCCGAGAGCACCAGGCGAAACGCCTTGGCCACGCGCTCGGGATTCGCGCCGCCGCCGATGTCGAGGAAGTTGGCGGGTTCTCCTCCGGCCAGCTTGATCATGTCCATGGACGCCATCGCCAGGCCGGCACCGTTGATCATGCAGCCGATGTTGCCGTCCAGGCCGACGTAGGAAAGGCCGCGGTCGGCGGCCTGCATCTCGCGCGGATCCTCCTGCGACTTGTCGCGCAGCTCGGCGATGTTCGGATGCCGGAACAGCGCGTTGTCGTCGAAGGACATCTTCGCGTCGAGCGCGATCAGCCGGTTGTCCTTGGTGACCACCAGCGGATTGATCTCCACCATGGTGGCGTCGAGATCGCGGAAGGCCCGGTAGCAGCCCATGAAGGTGGTAACCGCCTGGCTGACCATGGAGGGCGGCAGCTTCAGCGCGAAGGCCATCTCGCGGGCCTGGAACTCCTGCATGCCGACCGCCGGCTCGATGGCGCAGCGGACGATGGACTGCGGACGCACGCGGGCGATCTCCTCGATCTCCATGCCACCCTCGGCCGAGGCCACCACCGAGACGCGCTCGGCGGCGCGATCGAGCACGAAGGCGAGATAGATCTCGCGATCGATGGCGCAGCCGGCCTCGATGTAAAGGCGATGCACGACCTTGCCGGCCGGGCCGGTCTGGTGGGTTATCAGCCGCTTGCCGAGCAGCTCGTCGGCCGCCTCCCAGATCTCGTCGTCGCTCTTGCACACCTTGATGCCGCCGGCCTTGCCGCGCGCACCCGAGTGTATCTGCGCCTTGACCACCCATACCTCGCCACCGATCTCCTTGGCGCGGTATACGGCCTGCTCCGGACTGTAGGCGAGGCCGCCCGGCAGGGTGGTGACGCCGAATCCGGAGAGGATCTCTTTGGCTTGGTACTCATGAATTTCCACGGAAGACCTCCTTCAAATCAGTCTCGTGTTGATGTTTGAAATCCGCTGGCGGTCCCCGGGCGCATCGCCGGCTGCCGGCCGTCGAATCGCGATGGGACGACCTATCCGGTGGCTGTCACTTTTTCGCCTTGGCCTCGATCACGTTGGCCATGCGCACGACGTTCTCCGCCATGCGTGAGGATGCGGCGTCGATCATGCGGCCGTCGAGCACCACCGCGCCCCTGCCGGCCTTGGCGGCCTCGTCCATGGCGGCCAGGATGCGCTTGGCCCGCTCGACCTCCTTGGGAGGCGGCGACATTACCTCGTTGGCCAGCGCGATCTGGGAGGGATGGATCGCCCACTTGCCCTCGTAGCCCAGTGCGGCGGCGCGCTTGGCGGCGGCGATGTAGCCGTCCGGATCGTTGAAGTCGCCGAAGGGACCGTCGATGGCGCGGATGCCGTAGGCACGGCAGGCGATGACCATGCGCTGCAGCGAGGAATGCCACTGGTCGCCAGGGTAGTCCGGATTGAGGCCGCCGATGACGACGGTGCGGGCGCGGCAGGAGGCGGCGAAATCGGCCACGCCGAAGTGCAGGGCCTCCAGGCGCCTGCTCGACTGGGCGACCGCCTCGACGTTGGCCATGCCGAGGGCGATCTCGATGAGGCACTCGATGCCGATGGGGTTCTTGATCTTCTTGGCCTCCTCGATCTGCGTCAGCATGCAGTCGACCATGTAGACGTCCGAGGGCGTGCCGACCTTGGGGATGAGTATGGTGTCGAGCTTGTGGCCGGCCTGCTCGACGATGTCCACCACGTCGCGGTACATGTAGTGGGTGTCCAGGCCATTGATGCGCACGGAGATGGTCTTGCCGTGCCCGGCCCAGTCGAGATCGTTGAGGGCCTGGATGATGTTCTTGCGCGCCTGCTCCTTGTCATCCGGGGCGACGGCGTCCTCGCAGTCGAGGAAGATGTAGTCGGCGTCGCTCTTCAACGCCTTCTCGAACATCGATGGATTCGAACCGGGAACCGCCAGTTCGCTACGCTGCAGCCGGGTACGCACCGGCTTGTATTGTGTGAAGCTCATGCGATCCTCCTCCCTTGATGGATGGCACCCCGGCGCTGGGAGCATGCCGAAGCGAGCCGCACCGGCCGCTTGGGCCGGCCGGTGCGGAATTCACGACAGTTTATTGATAATACGCTGCGACCCCGGGCGCAGTGCGCAAGATCAAGGAGCAGCGCGGCCGGGCTAGATCTTCCTGGCTTCCTCGACTGGAGGCTTGGCGCTGGCGCGCAGGAACTCCTGCGCCGCCGCCACGCCCGAACCCGGCTGCACCGTGGTGATGCCGATGTCGCGCATCGCCATCTCCGCGCCGCTCAGGCAGGCCAGCAGCTGCAGCTCGTTCAGATCGCCCAGGTGGCCGATGCGGAATATTTTTCCGGCGACCTTGGCCAGTCCGATGGACAGCGCCAGGTTGTAGCGGCGGTAGGCGACGCGAACCACCTCGGTGCCGTTGAAGCCCTCCGGCACGAACACGGCGCTCACCGTGTCGGAGTACCACTTCGGCTCCTTGGCCACGAGGCTCAGGCCCCAGGCCTTGACCGCGGCGCGGGTGGCCTCGGCCATGCGGTGATGACGCGCGAACACGTTCTCCAGGCCTTCCTCGAAGATCATGTTGAGCGACTCGCGCAGGCCGCGCAGCAGGTTCATCGGCGGCGTATACGGGAAGAAGCCCAGGTCATTGGTCTTGATCTGGTCGTTGAAGTCGAAGAAGCAGCGCGGCAGTTTGGCGGTCTTCATGGCCTCCAGCGCCTTCTGGCTGGCGCAGACGATGCCCAATCCCGTCGGCAGCATGAAGCCCTTCTGCGAACCGGACACGCACAGGTCCACCTTCCACTCGTCCATGCGGAAATCCATCGAGGCGACCGAGGAGACGCCGTCGACGAACAGCAGCGCCGGATGATTGCAGGCGTCCATCGCCTTGCGGACCGCGGCAACGTCCGAGGCCACGCCGGTGGCGGTCTCGTTCTGGGTCGCGAAAACGGCCTTGATCTCGTGCTTCTTGTCGGCGGCGAGGATCTCGGCGTACTTCTGCGCCGGCACGCCTTCGCCCCACTCCACCTCCAGCGCCTGCACGTCCAGGCCCCAGCGCTGGCACATATCGATCCACAGGTTCGAGAAATGGCCAAAACCGGACATCAGCACCTTGTCGCCCGGCGACAGCGTGTTGGAGATGGCGGCCTCCCAGCCGCCGGTGCCGGAGGCGGGGAAGATGAAGACGCGGCCGGTCTTGGTCTTGAAGGCCTTCTTCATGTCCTCGTACAGAGGCTTGGTGAAGTTGGGCAGATCCGGGGCACGCATGTCCTCCTGGGCAAGGTGCATGGCGCGATTGATGCGGTCCGGCACATTCGTCGGGCCGGGGATAAACAGGAAGTTACGTCCAGCCATGATAGCTATATCCTCCAACGTCAGCATTGAGAAGTAGACGCAACGAAGCGCCGGAGGCTTCCCGGCTTTTGCGCCAACCACACGATCGAGATTTACCGCGAGTTAATTAAATGACCGCTGGCTGCACGCTGGCCGACACCCACGCGCGAGAGAACGGTCCCCCATGAAGGAGCACAAAGTTACCATGACCGTCAAACGTGGCGCAAGATGCAACAGGCGCGTAAGACCTCGTAAAAAAACCGCTTTTCCATTCGGCGGCGCAACAACCGGGTTGCTGCGAGGCGTTGGCGCGGCCGCCGTGGTGCACTGGGCGGGGATTTGCCCGCTCCGCCGGCAGATCCCGGGGGCGCGGGGCAGGGCAATGGCCTCAGGGCGAGCCGCCGGCCGGTAGCCTCACCCAATCCAAACGCTTGAGCAGCAACAGCTCGCAGGCGCCCTGGCCGGTATCCTCCCGGCTGAGCGAGCTGCGCCATCGCCAGCCGTCGGGGGCCGTCACCTCGATGAGCGAGCCGCCGAGCGCCAGGACGTCGTCGCGCTTGATGCGCCGCAGGCGGTCGGCGATCTCCGGACTGGCCGGGACCAGATGGATGTTGCTGCTGTTGACCTCCACCTCGCGCCGCGAGACGGGCAGATTGCCGGAACTCCAGTAATACCAGCGCCCGCTCTGCGTGATGCTGAACTGCCGGTAGATCTCGGGCTTCGCCATGACGCCCCAGCCCACGGCGATGTCCATGGGCGACAGTTCGGCCTCGCGCCCGAAACGGTACTCCTCGCGGGCAAGCACGCGCACCGTCTGCTCGTAGCCCTCCAGCTCGGTGATCGCATAGCCGCCCTTGCGGATGGCGGCCGTGGCGTCCGTGGGCGTGCGGAAGAAATCCACGTAGACCCACGTGGCCACGACGGCAATCAGGACCAACTGGCGCAGTGACAGACTCAACGTCGCTCCTCTCCATGCCGCGGCAAGGGCCCCCATCCTGGCTCGGATCGGCGCCGGAGGGCCGCTGCGCCCGGGCCGTCCCGAACGCTGGCCCGGGCCGGGCCCCGGGCTCGCCTGCGGGCTTACAAATCCCTTGCCAACCCCGGGCTGCGAGACGTCCCGCCGGCTCCGCGATCCCGGCAAGGGCGCCGATGGCGCATGTGCGGCTATCGACCCAGGGCGTCGGCGAGGTCGCGACGCAGGTCATCTGCATCCTCCAGCCCGACCGACAGCCGTATAAGGCCCTCGGTGATGCCGGCACGCGCACGCTCCGGGTCGCTCAGCCGCCAGTGCGTGGTGGTGGCCGGATGCGTGATCGTGCTCTTGGTGTCACCGAGATTGGCGGTGATGGAGAAGATCCGCACGCCGTCGATCACCTTCCAGGCCGCCTCGCGCCCGCCCTCGACCTCGAACGCGACGATGCCGCCAAAGCCGCGTTGCTGGCGTCCGGCGAGCTCATGCTGCGGGTGCGAGGGCAATCCGGGATAGTGTACCGACCGGACGCCACGCTGCCCCTGCAGCCATTGTGCGAGCGCGAGCGCCCGCGCGCTGTGGGCCTCCATGCGCAGGCCCAGCGTCTCCAGGCCCTTGAGGAAGACCCATGCGTTGAAGGGGCTCAGACAGATGCCGCCATTGCGCACGACGCCGAAGACGGCCTCGCCCACCAGCTTCCCGGGGCCGACCACCGCGCCGCCCACGCAGCGGCCCTGGCCATCGATGTACTTGGTGGCCGAATGGATGACGACATCGGCACCCAGCTCGAGCGGACGCTGCAGGGCCGGCGTCAGAAAACAGTTGTCGACTGCCAGCAGGCAGCCCCGCGCGCGCGCGATCTCGGCGATGCGCGCTATGTCGGCTATCTCCGTCAGCGGATTCGAGGGCGTCTCGAGGAAAAGCAGCCGCGTCTCCGGCCGGATCGCGTTCGACCACGCCTCGTAGTCCGTCATCGGCACGAAGGTCGTCGCGACGCCGAACTTCGAGAGCTGATTCTGGAGCAGTGTCACGGTGGTGCCGAAGACGCTTTGCGAACACACGATGTGATCGCCGGCGCGCAGCAGTCCGAGGCAGAGCGTGAGGATGGCGCCCATACCGGAGGCGGTCGCCACGCAACGCTCACCGCCTTCCATCGCCGCAAGCCGCTGCTCGAAGGTGCGTACCGTGGGATTGGTGAACCGCGAATAGATGTTGCCGGGCTGATCGCCGCGGAATCGCGCCGCGGCCTCGGCGGCGTTCCTGAAGGTGAAACTCGAGGTCAGGAACAGCGGTTCGCTCTGTTCACACTCGTGCGTGCGCACCTGACCGGCGCGCACCGCCAGGGTATCGGTTTCGTACTGGTCGTAGGGACCCGGCATCGTATTGCCTCCACGGTTCGTGATGCGGCGCGAAAGTCGACTGCATCGGGGGCGCGGCCGGCGGCGGGCACAAAAAAACCCGCTTGCTAAAGCAGGTGCGGGTGGCATCGCTTTAGCTGTTTGGGAGTGCTGCTTCCCGCGCCCGCAAGCTGACTCAAATCGGCGCTGCAACCGATGGCGAATCTAGTGGATAGGGACAGGGCTGTCAATCGGAACGCCGCGCGAGGGCGGCATGCCCGCCGAACCGCCGCCAGGTCTGACGGCGCGAGCCTCTGGGGTTTGCGACGGCCATTGCCGCCACCGCTGCGACGCTGCCGCGGCGGCCACACCGCGCCCGCAGGCTCACGCGGTGGCGGTCAGGTCGTCATTCAGTTCGACGACACTGTTGCGGCGTGCCTTCGCGTCGTCGTTGCGCAACTGGTTGATGCGATCGAGGTAGCCACGGCTGACGTCGCCGGTCACGTACTTGCCGTCGAAGCAGGAGGTGTCGAACTGGGCGATGCGCGGATTGCCCCGGCGGCAGGCGTCGATCAGATCCTCGAGATCCTGGTAGATGAGCCAGTCCGCGCCGATCAGCCTGCAGATCTCCTCCGTGGTGCGCCCCTTCGCGATCAGCTCCTCGGAGGTCGCGATGTCGATGCCGTAGACGTTCGGGTAGCACACCGGCGGCGCCGCCGAGGCGAAATATACCTTGCGCGCGCCCGCCTCGCGCGCCATCTGCACGATCTGCCCGGAGGTCGTGCCGCGCACGATCGAGTCGTCCACCAGCAGCACGTTCTTGTCGCGGAACTCCAGATCGATGGCGTTCAGCTTCTGCCGCACGGACTTCTTGCGCATGCCCTGGCCCGGCATGATGAAGGTGCGCGGGATATAGCGGTTCTTGATGAAGCCTTCGCGGTACTTCGCGCCCAGCGCATGCGCCAGCTCCAGTGCGGCGGTGCGGCTGGTATCGGGAATCGGTATGACCGTGTCGATATCGTGCTCCGGCCGCAGGCGCAGGATCTTCGCCGCCAGCTTCTCGCCCATGCGCATGCGCGCCTTGTGCACCGAGATTCCGTCGATGATCGAGTCGGGACGCGCCAGGTACACGTACTCGAAGATGCAGGGTGCGCACTGCGCGTTCTCGGCGCACTCCTTGGCCTGGAATCCGCCGCGCTTGTCGATGAACACCGCCTCGCCGGGATCGATGTCGCGCACCAGCTGGAAGCCGAGCGCGTCGATGGCGACGCTCTCCGAGGCGATGATCCACTCCGGTCCGTCTGTCGTCTCGCGGCGCCCGAACACGATCGGCCGGATGCCGTGTGGGTCGCGGAAGCCGACGAGACCGACGCCGGAGATCATGGCTATGGCCGCGTAGCCGCCGCTGCAACGGCGGTGCACGGCGCGCACCGCGGCGAAGATGTCCTCGGCGTCGATACGCATCTTGCCCATGCGCTGCAGCTCGTGCGCGAAGACGTTGAGCAGAACCTCGGAGTCGGAGTCGGTGTTGATGTGGCGCAGGTCCTCGCGATAAAGGTCCTCCTTCAGCGATTCGGCGTTGGTGAGGTTGCCGTTGTGAGCGAGGCAGATCCCGTAGGGCGAATTGACGTAGAACGGCTGCGCCTCCTCCGGGGAACTGCAGCCGGCCGTCGGATAGCGAACATGGCCCATGCCCATGGTGCCGATGAGTCGCAGCATGTGCCGGGTATGGAACACGTCGCGAACCAGCCCGCTCGATTTCCGCAGGTAGATGTGGCCGTCGTGGTAGGTCGCCATGCCGGCGGCGTCCTGGCCACGGTGCTGCAGCACCGTCAGGCCGTCGAAGATGGCCTGGTTGACGGGGTTTCTGCCGACGATGCCGACGATGCCGCACATGGAAGCTGACCGTCCGGGGAGACAGTGTCTATTTTAGACCCGAAACCCTATTCAGGGAGATATTTCTGGAGTTCCGGCGGGATCTTCGCGCGCAGCCAGTCGGCCGCCGGCAGCAGCTTGGGCACGAACAGGGAACCGGTCCACCACGGGTCGCGCGTCATGGGCGTGAAGCTCGCCAGGAAGACCAGCAATATCACCACACCAACGCCGCGCAGCACGCCGAAGATCACGCCCAGCATCCGATCGGTGGGGCTCAGGCCGGTCGCGGCGACGACCCTGACAAGCACGTAGTTGACCACGCCCATCGCGAGGAGGACAGCGAAGAACAACAGGCCGAATCCCAGCACGTACTGCGCCGACGGCACGCTGACCATGCCCGCCATCCAGCCGGCGGCGACCGGATTGAAGGTGCGCGCGACGAAGAACGCGACCACCCATGCCGCCAGCGACAGGACCTCGCGCACCAGCCCGCGCAGAAGGCTGAGCAGGGCGGAAATGCCGACGATCGCCAGGATTCCGATATCGACGGGATGCATGAGCCTCAGACCCGGCGCGCGCCCTCAGGGATAACGCACCACGATGCCCTTCAGATTGAGTTCCTTCTCCAGCTTCTCGCGCGCCTGATCGGCCTTCGCGCGGAGGAGCTCCGGTCCGACCCGCACCCGGAACTTCTGCTCCTCGCCGGCGCCAATCTTCTCGACGAACGCGGCGTAACCCTCTTTCTGTAGCCGCGCCTCGAGATCGCGGGCATTCTGCTCGCTGGCGAAACTTCCCAGCTGGATCACCCAGGCATTGACGCCGGCGCGCTGATCCGGGGCCACGCGCGAGGGCTCCCCGCCATCGTCGACGGCCGACGGCGGAACCTGCGGCACCGCACCCTCGCGGGCGGCCGCCGTCGCGCCTTCCCCGGCGGTGGCCGCGGGCGGCGAGGTCGCTGCCGCCGTCCCCATGGCCTGTTCGGCAGACGGCGGGACCACCGGCGTCACCGGTTCCACCGGCGCGAGCGGCACGATCTTGGATGTGAATTCGCCACTCGGCGGCGTCGGTGCGGCGGGGATGTTGCTCTCCTCGATGCGCGGGGCCTCGATCGGCGAGCGCTCGATGAGCATCGGGACGAAGATGACGGCAAGCCCTACCAGGACGGCCGCACCCACGAGTCGTTGTTTGAGCGGGCGCTCCATCACCGTGCTCCTAGTCCGACGCGCGCCCCGCCCGCTCGAGGATGTCGGCCACCCCGGCCACCGTCAGGAACGAACCGAACACCAGCACGCGATCGCCGGGGATCACGGCCGCCGACACCGCCTCATATGCCTGCGGAATGGAATCGTGGAGGTGCACCGGCCCGCGGGGCGAGTGCACCGGCAACTGCTCGCGCAGGGCGGCGGCGGTCGCCCCGCGGCGGGCGGCGAGCGTGACCAGATGCCACTCGTCGGCCAGGTCGTGCAGAACCGAGAAGACCCCGCCGATGTCCTTGTCCTTCAGCATCCCGACCAGGAAATGGGTGCGCCCGCTGCAGCGCTGCTCGTTGCGCAGCGTCTCGGCCAGCACCCGGGCGGACTGTGGATTGTGCGCGACATCGAGTATCCAGGGCACCTCGCCAGGGTAGATCTGGTAGCGGCCCGCAAGGTGCACGTTTCGCAGTCCGGTCTCGATCGCCCGACGCGATACAGGGCAGCGCGGGGCCAGGGCCTCGATGACCCGCAGCACTCCGGCCGCATTCTGGAACTGGAAGGCCCCGTGCAGGTGCGGCGGCGGCAGATCTTTCATGACTCGCCCGGCGCCATGCCACGACCAGCTCTTCTCGCCGATCTCGTAGCCGTATTCCTCCCCCAGCACGTACAAATCCGTGGCCAGGCCCCGGGCATGCTCGATCAGGCTGTTCGGCGGGCTGGGATCGGAGCACACCGCGGGACGCCGCGCACGCATGATGCCGGCCTTCTCGCGGCCGATGCTCTCCCGGTCGGAGCCGAGAAAGTCGACGTGGTCGATGTCGATGGTCGCGATCAGCGCGACGTCGGCGTCCACGAGGTTGACGGCATCCAGGCGGCCACCCATCCCTACCTCCAGTATGGCCACGTCGATACCCGCGCGCATGAATATGTCCAGCGCTGCCAGCGTCCCGAACTCGAAATAGGTCAGCGAGATCTCCCTGCGCGCCCGATCGATGCGATCGAAGGCCGCGCAGATTGTCGCGTCGTCGACCATCTCGCCGCCGAGCCGGATGCGCTCGTTGTAGCGGATGAGGTGCGGCGAGGTGTATCTGCCGACCCTGTGTCCGGCCGCGCTCAGGATGCTGTCCAGCATCGCCACGCTGGAGCCCTTGCCGTTGGTGCCTGCCACGCTGACGGTCGCGTAACGAGGCTGCATGACCTGCATGCGTTCGGCGACCGCCCGGCATCGATCCAGCCCGAGTTCGATCTCCTTGGCGTGCAGCGACTCCTGCCAGGACAGCCACTCGCGCAGCGTGCTGAAGCGCGGTGACGTGCCTTGCGGACTAAGGGCGTGTGTCGGCGTCATCAGGCGGCGCTGCAGGGGTCAGGGAGGACGCGTTGATCATACCGGAAGTTGAGCTGGTTAAGGCGCGCAGGGGCGGCCGCTGCAGCCGCAACGCATCGCACCGGGGCCGAGGCAGGGATCAGGTACCCTGCTTGTCGCTCAGTATTGACAGTATCGAGGTGAGCCGGTCGCGCAACTGCCGGCGATCCACGATCATGTCGATGGCGCCATGGGCGAGCAGGAATTCGCTGCGCTGAAAACCTTCCGGCAACACCTGTCGCACCGTCTGTTCGATGACTCGGGGCCCCGCGAAACCGATGAGCGCATTTGGCTCGGCGACGTTGACGTCGCCGAGCATCGCGAGGCTGGCCGAGACACCGCCCATGGTCGGGTCGGTCAGTACCGAGACGAACGGAATGCCCTGATCGCCGAGTCGCCGCAGCGCCGCGGAAGTCTTGCTCATCTGCATCAGGGACACCAGCGCCTCCTGCATGCGCGCGCCACCGCTGGCGGAGAAGCACACGAGCGGTATGCGCGCCTGCAGCGCCGCGTCCGCCGCGCGCACGAATCGCTCGCCGACGACCGATCCCATCGACCCGCCCATGAACTCGAACTCGAAGGCGCAGGCCACCACCGGTATGCCCCGCAGGGCGCCGCGCATGACCACCAGCGCGTCCACCTCGCCGGTGTCCTTCTGCGCCTGCGTTAGCCTGTCCTTGTATTTCTTGGTGTCCTTGAACTTGAGAAAATCGATCGGCCGTACGTCGCCTGCCAGCTCGGTTCGCGGTTCCGCGTCGAGGAACCTGTCGAGCCGGCGGCGCGCGCTGACGCGCATGTGGTGACCGCACTTGGGACACACGTCGAGATTTCGGTCGAGCTCGGCGCGATAGAGCATCGCCTTGCAGGCCGGGCAGCTCGTCCACACGCCCTCGGGCACCGCGCGCTTGCTGATGCCCTCCGTGCGTATGCGCGAAGGCAGCAGCCGCTTGAACCAGCTCATCGCCCCGCCTCCCCCCGGTCAAGCCGCCCTGCTCACGGTGTCCATCCCCGCGCGCAGCGAGCCGATCAGTTCGCGGGCCGCGGCATGCATTCCCGCCTCATCGGCGGCCGCGGACTCGATGGCGGCGACCAGCGCGCTGCCGACCACCACGGCGTCCGCGACCCGCGCCAGCTCCGTGGCGGTGCCGGCGTCTTTCACGCCGAAACCCACGCCGACCGGCAGCCTGGTATGACGGCGGATATCGCGGATGTGTTCGGCGACGTCCTCGACGTCCAGCGAACTCGCGCCCGTGACACCCTTGAGCGA
Organism: Gammaproteobacteria bacterium; assembly: GCA_022072255.1. Lineage (GTDB taxonomy): Bacteria > Pseudomonadota > Gammaproteobacteria > JAJPIJ01 > JAJPIJ01 > JAJVHZ01. The sequence continues at coordinate 28,769 of JAJVHZ010000086.1, forward strand.
GACGTAATACACGAACCCGGCGGCCGCGGTGCAGATACTCGCCGCGCGCTCCTCGTTGGTGGTCGGGGCGAACAGAAACACCGGATCGATGCCCCTGCCCTTGAGCAGCGAGGTGAACGGACCGGCCTCCTCGGGCGGCAGATCGACGGTCAGCACGCCGTCCACACCTGCCGTCGAGGCCGCGTCGGCAAATGCCTCGTAGCCCATGACCTCCACCGGGTTCAGATAACCCATGAGCACCACCGGCGTCAGCGGATCGGTCCTGCGGAACTCGCTCACCATCCCGAACACGTCGTGGAGGCTGACGTGATGCTTCAACGCGCGTTCGCTGGCGCGCTGGATGACCGGACCGTCGGCCATCGGATCGGAGAACGGCACGCCAAGCTCGAGGATGTCGGCGCCGGCGCCGACGAGCGTGTGCATCAGCGGAACGGTGGCGCCCGGACGCGGATCCCCCGCGGTGATGAAGGGAACCAGCGCCGCGCGGCCTCGCTGGCGCAGGCCTTCGAAACATGCCTGGATGCGACTCATGGATGAGGGTCGGGTCGATGTGTCAGAAACGGATGCCCTGGCGCGAGGCCACGGTGTGTATGTCCTTGTCGCCGCGCCCGGAGAGATTCACGATGATGATCTCCTCCTGCTTCATCGCCGGCGCCAGCCTGCAGGCGTAAGCGATGGCGTGGCTGGATTCCAGGGCCGGCATGATGCCTTCGATGCACGTCAGATCGTGGAATCCCTGCAGCGCCTCGTCATCGGTGATGCCGACGTACTGGGCGCGTCCGGTCTCCTTCAGCCATGCGTGCTCGGGCCCGACACCGGGGTAGTCCAGGCCGGCGGAGATCGAGTGCGTCTCGATGATCTGTCCGTCGGCGTCCTCGATCAGGTAGGTGCGGTTGCCGTGCAGTACTCCCGGCCTGCCCGCGCACAGCGAGGCGGCGTGGCGCCCCGTGGCGATGCCGTCGCCGGCGGCCTCGACCCCGAACATCTTCACCTGCGGATCATTGATGAACGGGTAGAACAGCCCGATGGCGTTGGAGCCGCCGCCGACGCAGGCGACCACTGCATCCGGAAGGCGCCCGTATCGATCCTCGCACTGCGCTCGAGCCTCGCGGCCGATGATGGCCTGGAAATCGCGCACCATCACCGGGTACGGGTGCGGGCCGGCGACCGTGCCGATGATGTAGAAGGTGTTGTCGACATTGGTGACCCAGTCACGCATCGCCTCGTTGAGCGCGTCCTTCAGGGTCCTGGAGCCGGATTCCACGGGCACGACGGTCGCGCCGAGCAGCTTCATCCGGTAGACGTTCAGGGCCTGGCGTTTGATGTCCTCCGAACCCATGTAGACCACGCACTCCAGGCCCAGGCGCGCGGCCACGGTCGCAGACGCGACGCCGTGCTGGCCCGCGCCGGTCTCGGCGATGATCCGGGTCTTGCCCATCCGCCGCGCGAGCAGGGCCTGGCCGATGGTGTTGTTGATCTTGTGCGCGCCGGTGTGGTTGAGGTCCTCGCGCTTGAGCAGGATCTGGGCGCCGCCCAGGCGCTTGCTCAGGCGCTCGGCGTGGTACAGGGGCGAAGGACGCCCGACGTAGTTCCGCAAGTCCTCGTCGAGCTCGCGCAGAAAATCGGCGTCAGTCAGGTAGCGGTTGTACGCATCCGTGAGTTCCAGCAGCGGCTGCATCAGGGTCTCGGCGACGAAGCGTCCACCGAAGGTCCCGAAATGGCCGCGCGCGTCGGGCAGGCCCGTGTCCTCGCGGCTGTCGTGCAGCGGCAGCGGCTGGGTACGGGCGACAGATTTTTCAAATGCTCCCACGGTGCACCTCGCGCAGGAATGCCTGCATCTTGGTCAGGTCCTTGATGCCCTTGCTGATTTCGATACCGCCGCTGACATCGACGGCGTAAGGCCGGACCCGGGCTACGGCGGCTGCGACATTATCAGGACTCAGCCCGCCTGCCAAGATAAACGGTCTGCACACGGCTGCCGGCAGCAGCGCCCAATCGAAGGCCGCGCCGGTGCCGCCGTGACGGTCTTCCTGATAGCTGTCGAACAGGATCGCCGCTGCACACTCGTAGCGCTTCGTCGCCGCCGGCAGATCGATGCCGGGACGGACCCGCACGGCCTTGATGTATGGAATTCCGAATTGCCCGCACTGTGCCGGCGTCTCCTCCCCGTGGAATTGAAGCAGGTTCGGGCGTATGGCATCGGCGACCGCCCTCACCTGCTCCGCTGCGGGATTGACGAACAACGCCACCGTGCTGACGAACGGCGGCAGTGCGGCCACGACCGCGCGCGCCTGCTCTATCGTGACCGCGCGCGGACTCGCCGCGTAGAACACCAGCCCGATGGCGTCGGCGCCGAGGCGCGCCGCCGCCATCGCGTCCTCGCGCCGTGTGATCCCACAGAACTTGACGCGCGTTCGGTTCATGCCGATCTGCAGTTGCGGTAGCGCGGTTGAACGATGGTCGGCGATTATGCAGGAGGCGCGGGGAGGAACGCACCCCGCGGAGCGGGGATCCCGAAATGCGGTGGATAATCGACCCGGCACAGGTAGAGCCCGGCAGCGGGCGCAGTCACGCCGCCCAGGCGGCGGTCGCGGCCTTCCAGGACCTCGCGCGCCCAGCCCACCTCCTGCCTGCCGGCCCCGATCGCGAGCAGGACGCCGACGAGGTTGCGCACCATGTGGTGCAGGAAGGCGTTGGCCTCCGCATCGATGACGAGGAAATCGCCGGCGCGCCGGACCCGCAACTGCCGCAGGTCTCGCAGCGTCGACTTCGACTGGCATTCCGAGGAGCGAAACGCGGCGAAATCGTGTTCGCCGATGAGGGTGTCGGCGGCCGCCTGCATGCGCGCGTGATCGAGCGGCCGGTAATGCCAGGTGACGCGCCCGGCCAGGGCGCCCGACCGGGCGGTCGAATTGAGGATGAAATAGCGGTAGAGCCGACCGGTGGCGCTGTAGCGGGCGTGGAAATCGGCGCCAGCCTCCCGCGCCCAGGCAACACTGACGTCCGGCGGCAGCGCGCTGTTGGCGCCGAGGATCCAGGCGCGGGCGCTGCGCCGCGCGCCGGTATCGACATGCACCACCTGGCCGCACGCGTGCACGCCGGCGTCGGTGCGACCGGCACAGACCACGTGCACGGGCTCGGCGGCGACCGATGCCAACGCCTGCTGCACGCAGTCCTGCACGGTACGCACCTGGCGGCCGGCACCGAGATACTGCCAGCCACTGAAACCGCTGCCGCAATATTCGATACCGAGAACGACACGCATCGGTTCACGCCCCCGGCCGGCAGCTCAGGACACCGTCGATAAACGAACGGGGCTGGACATTGCTGTCCAGCCCCGTGCAGCCATCACGGTCAGGACGTCAGGTGGTGAGCTCACGCAACAGGCGCTGGGCCTCTTCGCGTTGGGTATCACTGCCTTCGCCGGTGACCTCATCCAGGATGGTGCGTGCGCCCGCGGCATCGCCCAGCTCGATATACGCCTTCGCCAGGTTGAGCTTCGTATCGACATCGTCGCCACCCTGCGTGCCCAACGTCGCGGCGGCGGGACCGAAACCGTCGTCGGCCCCGTCGTTCTTCAGTTCCTGCTCGAACAGCTCGGCGGTCTGCTCGCTGTCCATGAGCGCCTTGGCGTCCAGTGTCAGGTCCACCGTCTCGAATTCACTGTAGGTCTTCGCCTTGGAGCCGACGGTCTCCTCCAGCGACTTGGTGATGTCGTCCAGTGTCAGGTCATCGTTGTCGAGCGTGAGCTCGTCCTCGCTGACAGCCGGTTTGCCGTAACCGCCACCCCTGCCACGGTCGGTGGCGGCCATGTCCGCGTCCTGCTCGAACATGGGCATGGTGTCCTGGGCGCTGGTCGACGCGAGGTCGTTCTCGAACAGGCGCACCGTGTCCTCGTCCAGGCTCAGGCTGTCGATGTCGCCCATCGTCACCTCGGCAACGCCAGGGGATTCCAGGGCCAGGTCCAGACTGGCCTCCTCGCCCCTGGCGCCGGCGGTGGATTCCGCATCCAGAGCCAGATCCAGGCCACCGATATCGAACTCCACCGCGGCCGCGGGCTGCGCGGCCGGCGTCGGTTCGGGCGCCACGTCGATCATGGTCGACAGCGACTCAGGTATCGGCTCGGCAGCCGCCGGTTCGGCACGAGCCGGAAAGTCGACGACGTTGGTCTCCGGCGCCCTGACCTCCGGACCGATGTCGGTACCGAGATCGAAATCGAGCAGATGGTCCGGTCCGACCGTGGCCGCGCCGGCGCCTTCCGCACCGCCGCCGGTGGCCGCCAGGCCCGTGTCGAAGTCGAGGCTGGACTCCATGAAATCAGGCTCGCCGGGTGGCGAGGGCGTGACCGCGTTGCTCTTGGTGAGGCTCAGCAGCTCGTTGACCGCCGGGCTCGCGCCTTCTATCGACGCCGGCTCGCTGAAGGCCAGGTCACCGGTGCCGGTGCCCACGCCGGCGGAGATGTCGAGGATGTCGGAATCCGCTTCGCGTACGTCACCGGATGCCGTGATGTCCAGCAGGTCGAAATCCTGTTCGGCGCTCGCAACGTCGAACACCGACGGGGTTTCGCCCGCCTCACCGAGCTCGGCGCTGGTGCTTGCCGCGGCCGGTTCGCCGGCCGTGGCCGCCGCCGGGGCCAGGGTGGTGACCGTGCGGCTCGCCATGTCCTCCACCGCGGTGATGTCGACAAACTGCCGCTGCTCCCTCGCGGCAGCCGCGGCCGCGGGCGCCTCGCCGCCTGCGAACAGCTCGCGGTTCGGCGACATCTCGCGCCACATCGCCACGGCGCTGTCCCAGAGCGGGCCCTGGCCGCCCACGGCATCGCGCAGCTCGCGCGCAGCGGGCTCGTATTTACTCTTGTCGTTGCTCGAGTAGTAGACCTCGAGCAGGCGCAGCCTGTACTTGCTTTCACCCGGATTGGCGGCGATCGCCTCCCTGATCAGCCGTTCGGCCTCGTCAAATCGTTCGTAGGCGAGATAGACGTTGACCTCGGCGAGCGGGTCCTCATCCGGTGCCGCCGCTTCAGCCTCCCGCTCCGTGCCGGGTTCCATGGCCACCGGCTCGGTGTGGCTGGTGGCGGCGAACAGCTCGTCCTCTTCGGCGGCGGTCGGCGCAAATGGGCCCTCCTCCAGCCTCTGCTCGCCCGCGCCACGCGCCTCGTCGAGGGCCAGGTCGAAGGCACTCTCGCCCGCCCCGGCCCCCGCCGGGACCGGTTCGGGCGCAGCGCGGCGACGCGCCAGCAGGGCAACGACGCCCCCGACCAGCGCGAGCAGCACGCCGAGCAGCGTGGCAGCTCCGCCTGGCACGGCCTCCAAAAGCGATTTCGGCACCACAGTGCCGAACAGGTTGTTGAGCGTGTCGACGAAGCCGCCGCCGGATGGCGAGGGTTCCTCAGGTGCAGGCTCGGTGGGCGGCGCCTCGGCAGTCGACGCCGGCGGCGCCTCCTCCGGCCCGGTCTCCTCCGCAGGGGGTTCGGCCGCGGGCTCCGCAGCCGCAGTCTCCGGGGGGGTCTCCTCCACGGCGGGTGCCGGCTCGGCCGGCGCTTCAGCCACCGCTTCGCCCGGCGGGGCCTCCGCCTCGGGCGCGGCCTCCGCCGGGGCCTCGACGGCGGGTTCCTCGGTTGCCGGCATCTGCTCCGCCGCGGGTGCCGGTTCCGGCAGCGGGTAGGTAGGCGTCTGGACGACGTTGTCGAGGGAACGCCATGACTCTGGTGTCACCGCCACCGGCGCGCTTGGCTCGCCCGCGGCCTCCTCAGGCATCGGCGCCGCGGACGGCGTCTCGGCGGTCGACGCGGTCGCGGGCGGTTGGCCCTCGGCCTGGCCAAGCTTGCTCTGCAGGTCGGCGAGCTGCTCGTCCTGCAGCGACACGCGGCTCTTCAGCTTTTCGATGATCTGCTCGGACTCCTTCAGCTGTGAGCGCAACTCCTCGTTCTCGCGCACCTTGGATTCGAGTGATTCCTTGGCCAGCGCCAGGTCGCTGTCGGCACCCCTGCCCGCCGACACGCCGCCCTCGTTTCCGGCCAGCAGGCGCAGATTCGCCTCGTCCTGTGTCGTTGCCGGTGGACTCGCCGTGGCGCCGGAGGGGGCTGCGGCCACGGCGGCGCCGCCTTCCGGTTGCCGCGGCGCGGCCGCCGCCCCGCGCTCGCGGTACTCACGCCACAGGGTGTGGTGACGCTGGACCTCTGCCAGCGCCTCGGCGCGCGAGATGGAGTCGATGCTCCCGCGCTCGGGCATCTTCAGCACATAACCCTTCTTCAGCAGGTTGATGTTGCCGCGGATGAAGGCGTCGGGATTGGTACGCAACAACGCCAGCATCATCTGCTGGATGCTGACCGAGTTGTCCGGGCGCATGGCCGTGGCCGCAGACCAGAGCGTGTTGTACGTGCCCCCGGTGGCGGGCGGGGCTGCCGCAGCGGGTGCCGGCACCGGTGCCGGTGTCGCCGCGGGTGAAGGCGCCGGAGCGGCCGGTGCGGGCGGGGGCGTCGCCGCAACCTTCAGTTCCTGCCCGCCGCTCGGTGCCGGTGCGCTCGCGGGGGCCGTCGGCTGCACCCGCGCCGGTTCCCACGCGACGCGTCGGCTCGGGTCATAGAGGGGTGGGTCGAGAAGGATCGTGAACTCGCGGATGAGCCGGCCCTTGGACCAGTTCACCTCGACCAGGAAATTGAGGAAGGGCTCGCGGACGGGGTCACGGGAGGTGATGCGGATGTAGTCCGGACCCTTGCTGGTCTGCTGGATCTCGAATTGCGCCTGCGTCAGCACCGACCTGTAGACGACACCGGCGCGCTCGAACTCCTCTGGCGACGCAATCTTCACTCGCAGCGATTCGATCTCGTCTGCAGTGGCACTCAGTATCGGCACCCGCGCGTCCAGTGGCTGGTGCAGTGCCGACCTCAGCTCGAGGTTGCCCAGGCTCAGCGCGTACGCGCCGATGGGCAGTGACATGATAGCTGCCAACCCGAGTCGCAGTAGCCGTCTCATTTCCCGATCCTTAACCCTTTGTAATAATTGCAAATCCTCGCAGAGATACCACTCGGGAACGGCCCTGCCGCACGTCGACGCCGGCGGGTCGCGACCCGAAACCTGCGAACGGACTTTATAAATTAGGCATAACTATAGCTCACAAATAGTCTTTTACCAAAATTTCAGCGATTTGAATACTGTTCAGGGCGGCACCCTTGCGGATGTTGTCCGAGACCACCCACATGTTCAGCCCGCGCGGGTGGGACAGATCCTCACGCAGCCGGCCCACGAAGACCGGGTCCTGCCCGGCAGCGTCCGTGACCGCGGTCGGGTAGCCGCCGTTGTTGCGCTCGTCGAGCACCACGATCCCCGGTGCCTCCTCCAGCAATTTGCGCGCCTGCTCGGCGGAGATCTTCCTGTGGGTCTCGACGTGGACCGCCTCGGAATGGCCGTAGAACACCGGGACGCGCACGGTCGTCGGGTTAACGAGGATGGACTCGTCCTCCATGATCTTGCGCGTCTCCCAGATCATCTTCATCTCCTCCTTCGTGTAGCCGTTGTCCATGAAGACATCGATCTGAGGCAGGCAGTTGAAGGCGATCTGCTTGGGATAGACGCTGTGTTCTATCGGCTTGCCGTTGAGCAACGCCGCGGTCTGCACCGCCAGTTCGTCGATCGCCTCCTTGCCGGTGCCGGATACCGACTGGTAGGTGGCCACGTTTATCCGCTCGATCCCCGCCGCGTCCTTGATCGGCTTCAGCGCCACCACCATCTGGATCGTGGAGCAGTTCGGATTGGCGATGATGCCGCGGTTGGTGTACTCCGCGATCCGATGCGGATTGACCTCCGGCACCACCAGAGGGATGTCCTCGTCCTGGCGAAACTGCGAGGTGTTGTCCACCACCACGCAGCCCGCCGCGGCCGCCTTCGGGGCATAGATCGCGGACACCGACGCGCCGGGAGAGAACAGCCCGATCTGCACGTCGGAGAAATCGAAGTCCTCGAGCGCCCGCACGGTGAGTTTTTCGCCACCGAAATCGACCTGCTTGCCCGCCGAACGGGCGCTCGCCACCGCGTGTACACGGCCAACCGGAAACTTCCGCTGGGCGAGAACATCGAGCATGACCTCGCCCACCGCGCCGGTGGCGCCAACCACTGCAACATTGAATTTACGGCTCATATCAGCGTCTTCGAGAATAATTATGGGAAATCGGATTGAAGGTGTCTGACTGTTTCATCACAACGCGGCCACGATGGCATCGCCCATCGCCTCGGTGCCAAGCCGCTGCATGCCATCGGACATGATATCGGCGGTGCGCAATCCCTGGTCAAGCACTCGACCCACAGCCTGCTCGACGCGCGCCGCCAGCCCCGGCTCGCCCAGGGTATAGCGCAGCGCCATGGCCAGCGACAGGACCGTGGCGATCGGGTTGGCGAGGTCCTTGCCGGCGATATCGGGCGCGGAGCCGTGGATGGGTTCGTACATGCCCTTGCCCTGCTCATCGAGTGAAGCCGATGGCAGCATGCCGATGGATCCGGTCAGCATCGAGGCGAGATCCGAGAGTATATCGCCAAACATGTTGTTGGTGACGACGACGTCGAACTGCTTCGGGGCGCGCACCAGCTGCATGGCGCAATTGTCGACATACATGTGACTCAAGGCGACCTGCGGATACTCACGCGCGACCTCCTCGACCACGTCGCGCCACAACTCCGTGCATTCCAGGACATTGGCCTTGTCGATGGAACACAGGCGGCACGAGCGCTTCAGGGCCAGCTCGAAGGCTGTGCGCGCGATGCGCCGGATCTCGCTCTCGCTGTAGACCTCGGTGTTATACCCCTGGCGCTCGCCGTTGGCGAGCCTGCGCACCCCGCGCGGCTCGCCGAAGTAGATCCCCCCGGTCAGCTCGCGCACGATCATGATGTCCAGCCCCGCCACCACCTCCGGCTTCAGCGTGGAGGCGGCCGCAAGCTGCGGATACAGGATCGCGGGCCGCAGGTTGGCGAACAGGCCGAGTCCGGCGCGGATGCGCAGCAGGCCCTTTTCCGGGCGCACGGAGATGTCCAGCGGCTCCCACTTCGGCCCGCCGACGGCGCCGAGGAGCACCACGTCCGCCGCCCTGGCAGCCGAGAGGGTGGCCTCCGGCAGCGGATCTCCGGTGGCGTCGATGGCCGCGCCGCCGATGAGCGCCTGCTCGTAATCCAGGCGCAGCCCATGGCGATCGCGCAGTGCGCGACACACCTTCAGGGCCTGCGCAACGATGGCCGGGCCGATGCCATCGCCCGGCAGTGCCAGCATCTTCTTGGTCGTCATGTATCTCGTTTCGCCACAGGTTCACGGTATGCCCGCTGGCGCGGGACGCAGCCTGCCATTGCAGCATCTTTGGCTCCGGAATGCCAACCGGCATGCGCCGCCCGCGCTCCCATGCCGGCGCGACGCCATGGTCGTCGCCGCCTCCACGTCGCACGACGTGGGAGAAGGCCTGCCGAGACCCGGCACCGGCGGACTGGCGCCGCGTTGGAGCGCCCCGCCGCATCGCCTATACTACGCCGCTCTTTGTAGCGGTCCGCCGATCATTGCCCCACCCGCCCAAGCCATGCACGAAGCGCTCGCGCACCTGCACCCCTATCCGTTCGAGAAGCTGGCGCGCCTGAAGAACGTCACCCGTGCCGCCCAGCAAAAGACGCCGCTCGACCTGTCCATCGGGGAACCGCAGCACGAGACCCCGCGTCTCGTCCTCGAGGCGATGGCGCAGCACCTGCCGCAGATGGCCCGTTATCCGACGACGCGCGGAACCGAGGAGTTGCGCGCCGCCATCGTGAAGTGGCTGACGGCCCGTTTCCGGCTGCCCAGGACCGCCCTGGTCGCCGATCTGCACGTACTGCCCGTGGCCGGAACGCGCGAGGCGCTGTTCGCGTTCGCGCAGTGTATCGTCGATCGCGCCAGACCCTGCCCGGTGGTCGCCATGCCGAACCCCTTCTATCAGATCTACGAGGGCGCAGCGCTGCTGGCCGGCGCGAGTCCGTACTACATCAACAACCGTGACGACGCCGACGCATCACCGGAGTTCGACGCGGTACCGGTCGAGGTGTGGGAGCGATGCCAGTTGCTCTATGTCTGCTCGCCCGGCAACCCGACAGGAAAGGTCCTGCCGCCGGAGGTCTACGAACGGCTGCTGGCACTCGCCGACCGTCACGATTTCGTCATCGCCGCCGACGAGTGCTACTCGGAGATCTATCTGCAGGAGACGAAGGCCCCGCCCGGCCTGCTGGAGGTTGCCGCGCAGTGCGGGCGCCACGACTTCAGGCGTTGCGTCGTGTTCCACAGCCTGTCGAAGCGCTCCAGCGTCCCCGGCATGCGCTCGGGCTTCGTGGCCGGCGACGCCGGGATACTCAGGTCGTTCCTGCACTATCGCACCTACCAAGGCTGCGCGATGCCGCTGTACACCCAGGCCGCGAGCATCGTCGCCTGGGGCGATGAGTACCATGTGCGCGAGAATCGCGCCCTCTACCGCCAGAAATTCGACGCCGTCCTGCCCATCCTGCAGCCGGTTCTCGAGGTCACGCGCCCCGACGCGGGTTTCTATCTCTGGCCGCGCGTCCCGATCGACGAGGTCGAGTTCACGCGCGGTCTCCTCACCAGGGAGAACGTCACCGTGCTGCCGGGCAGCTATCTCGCCCGCGATGCGCACGGCGGCAATCCCGGATCGCGGCGCGTGCGCGTCGCCTTGGTGCCGCCGCTGGTGCAGTGCATCGAGGCGGCGCACCGCATCCGCAGCTTCGTCGAGTCCCTTACCTAACGCCACGACACCGAGGAGTGCGCCAACGTGAAGAACCTGCAGACCATCATCGAAGAGGCCTATGAGCGCCGTGCCGAGATCACGCCGGCCAAGGCGAGCAATAGATTGAAGGACGCCGTCGGCAGATCCATCGCTGCGCTCGACGCCGGCGAGATGCGGGTGGCGGAGAGGCAGGCCGGAAAGTGGGTCGTCAACCAGTGGCTGAAAAAGGCAGTGCTGTTGTCGTTCCGGCTGCACGACAACGGGGTGATGAGGTCCGGCTGCCATCAGTATTACGACAAGGTGGGAATGAAGTACGCGGGCTACAGCAGGAAGAGGTTCGCCGCCGCCGGCGTGCGCATCGTGCCCGGTGCCGTGGCACGCAAGGGTTCCTATGTAGGCCCGAACGTCGTGCTCATGCCCTCGTTCGTGAATATCGGTGCCTACGTCGACAGCGGCACCATGGTGGACACCTGGGTGACCGTCGGCTCCTGTGCGCAGATCGGAAAGAACGTGCACCTTTCGGGGGGCGTCGGCATCGGCGGCGTGCTGGAGCCCCTGCAGGCCAATCCGACCATCATCGAGGACGACTGCTTCATCGGCGCGCGCTCCGAGGTCGTCGAGGGCGTGATCGTCGGGGAGGGCTCGGTGATCTCCATGGGCGTGTACATCGGTCAGAGCACACGCATACTCAATCGCGAGACCGGCGAGATCACCTATGGGTACATCCCGCCGGGTTCGGTGGTCGTCTCGGGCAACCTGCCGGCCAAGGATGGCAGCCACAGTCTGTACTGCGCCGTAATCGTCAAGCAGGTCGATGCCAAGACCCGGGCGAAGGTGGGCATCAACGAACTGCTGCGCGGTGTCTGATCCGCGCGTGCGGAAAGCGCGCGCCCGCTAGGCGGCCTGCCTGATCGCCGCGGCGACGGCGTCGGCGATCTGCTGCGCGAGCGTCTTCACCTTCGCGGTGTCGGTCCCCTCGACCATGACGCGAACCAGCGGCTCGGTACCGGACGGGCGGAGCACCACTCGACCCTTGTCGCCGAGCTCGGCCTCCACGGCACGCACCGCGTCGGTGACCGAGGGCAGGTCCATCACGTCCACCCCGGTTTGCTCCAGCCGCACGTTGATGAGCGTCTGCGGGTACTTGTGCATGCCGGCCTTGAGCGTATTGAGCGGCGTGCCGGAGCGGGCCATCGCCTCCAGGATGCTCAGCGCCGAGATTATGCCGTCGCCGGTGGTCGTCACGTCCAGACAGACGATGTGGCCGGAGCTCTCGCCGCCGAGGCTCCAGTTGTTCTCCTTCAGCATCTCGATGATGTAGCGATCACCGACCTTGGTACGCTTGAAGTCCAGGCCCAGCGTGCGCAGCGCGTGCTCGAGGCCGAGGTTGCTCATCAGCGTGCCGACCACTGCGCCGCGCAGCATGTGATTGCGCATGCGCTCGCGGGCCATGATGAACAGCAGCTCGTCACCGTCGACGATCTCGCCCTTGCCGTCAATCATGATCAGACGGTCGCCGTCGCCGTCCAGCGCGATGCCGACATCGGCCTCGTGGGCGAGCACCTGCGCCTGAAGCGCCTTGGGCGCCGTGGCTCCGAAACCGTCGTTGATGTTCAGGCCGTCTGGCTCCGCCCCGATCATGATCACCTCGGCGCCCAGCTCCTCGAAAACGTTCGGCGCGACGTGATAGGTCGCGCCATGGGCGCAGTCGATGACGATCTTGAGGCCCGTCAGGTTGGTGGTGTACGGAACCGTCCGTTTGCAGAATTCGATATAGCGGCCGCGGGCATCCTCGACACGAAATGCCTTGCCGAGATTGCGCGAATCGCACACCTGCATCGGGCGGTCGAACTCGCTCTCGATCGCCGCCTCGATGTCGTCCGGCAGCTTCATACCGTCGCAGGCGAAGAACTTGATGCCGTTGTCGTAATAGGGATTGTGCGAGGCGCTGATCACGATGCCGGCCACGGCGTGCAGCGTGCGGGTGAGATAGGCGATGCCGGGAGTGGGCATCGGCCCGAGGAGATGGCTGTCCATGCCCGCCGCCGCGAGTCCCGCCTCCAGGGCGGATTCGAACATGTAGCCGGAAATGCGCGTGTCCTTGCCGATGACGACCTTCCCGTGCGCCTTGCCATTGGCGAGGACACGGCCCGCCGCCCAGCCGAGCTTCATCACGAAATCCGGCGTGATCGGATAGTCCCCGACCTTCCCGCGTATGCCATCGGTCCCGAAATACCTGCGCGTAACACCCATTAGCGGCTCCTCATGAACTCTCCGGTTGAAAACGCGGCGCCCTCGGTGCACTGGGACCGAAGGCGCTCTCCCCCTCGTCTTATCGGCGCGGTACGTGCGCTGCTTTAAGAGGCAGTCAGCGCCGTTTCCCGCCGAGGGACCGCTATCGCTGATGGGAACTCGCCGGACCGCCGATGGTGGGGTCCTTCGGCGCGCTCGGTGCGGCGTCCTGCGGAGGCTGTGCCTCCGCAGCGCTCTTCTTCGGCGGCTTCCGATCGTCATCGCCCCACCCCTGGGGCGGACGCGGCTCGTTGCCGCTCATGATGTCGTCGATCTGATCGGTGTCCAAGGTCTCATACTTGACCAGGGCCTCGGCCATCATGTGCAGCTTGGGCAAATGCTCGGTCAGTATGCTCCTGGCGCGCTGATAGTTGCGATCGACCACGTCGCGGATTTCCTGGTCGATCACATGCGCGGTGTCGTCGGATACCTGCTTGTGCTTGGTGACGGAGTGCCCGAGGAACACCTCGCCCTCGTCCTCCGTGTACGTCAGCGGACCGAGCTTGGCCGACAGTCCCCACTTGGTCACCATGTTGCGTGCCAGGTCGGTCGCACGCTCGATGTCGTTGGACGCACCGGTGGTCACGGCGTCGACACCGAATATCAGCTCCTCGGCGATGCGGCCGCCGAACAACGCGGAGATCCGGCTCTCCAGCCGCCGCTTGCTGGTGCTGTAGCGGTCCTCCTCGGGCAGGAACATCGTGATGCCCAGGGCCCGGCCCCGCGGGATGATGCTGACCTTGTAGACCGGATCGTGCTCCGGTACGAGCCGCCCGACGATCGTGTGCCCGGCCTCGTGGTAGGCGGTCATGCGCTTTTCCTCCTCGCTCATGACCATGGACTTGCGCTCCACCCCCATCATGATCTTGTCCTTGGCCTTCTCGAAATCCTCCATGTCCACCAGCCGCTTGTTGGCGCGGGCGGCGAACAGGGCGGCCTCGTTGACGACGTTGGCCAGGTCGGCTCCCGAGAAGCCCGGGGTGCCGCGGGCGATGATCGAGGCCTGCACGTCGTCCGCGACCGGCACCTTGCGCATGTGCACCTTGAGTATCTGCTCGCGGCCGCGGATATCCGGGAGCGGCACGACGACCTGACGGTCGAATCGGCCGGGGCGCAGCAGCGCCGGGTCGAGCACGTCCGGCCGGTTGGTGGCGGCAATGACGATCACGCCCTCGTTGCCCTCGAATCCGTCCATCTCCACGAGCAGCTGGTTGAGCGTCTGCTCGCGCTCGTCGTGGCCGCCGCCCAGGCCCGCGCCGCGATGGCGGCCGACGGCGTCAATCTCGTCGATGAAGACGATGCAGGGGGCGTGTTTCTTGGCCTGCTCGAACATGTCGCGCACGCGCGAGGCACCCACGCCGACGAACATCTCGACGAAATCCGAACCCGAGATGGTGAAGAACGGCACCTTCGCCTCGCCGGCGATCGCCTTGGCGAGCAGGGTCTTGCCGGTACCTGGCGAACCGACCATCAGCACGCCACGCGGGATCTTGCCGCCCAGCTTCTGAAACTTTGCCGGATCGCGAAGGAACTCCACCAGCTCGCCGACCTCCTCCTTGGCCTCGTCGACGCCGGCGACGTCACTGAAGGTGACCTTCACCTGATCCTCGCCCAGCAGACGCGCGCGGCTCTTGCCGAAGGACAGCGCGCCGCGGCCGCCCGCGCCGCCCTGCATCTGCCGCATGATGAAGACCCAGGCGGCAATAATCAGGATGATCGGGAACCAGGAGATGAGGATCTGCGTGAAGATGCTCTGCTGCGCCGGCGGCTGACCGCTGATGCGCACGTTGTGCTGCAGCAGCGTGCCTATGAGCGCGGAATTGCTGGTCTCGGGACTGTAGGTGACGAAATCCGTGCCGTCGACGGTGCGGCCCGAGATCGCGGCGCCGTCGACGATATTCACCCGGTCGATGCGCCCGCTTTTCACGTCGCTGATGAACTGCGAGTAATCCACGGTCGCCGCGTTGGGGTGCCGCTGCCCGAAATTGTTGAAGACCAGCATCAACACGAGCGCGATGATTACCCAGAGAATCAGATTTCGAGCCATATCGTTCAACGTCTTACCTCAAATTACCCGGCTTGGACTTCACTATACACCAGACCCCTCGCCAGGACATAGGTTTCACTGGAGCGGTCGCGGGAGGCGTCCGGTTTGCGGATTGCCACCTTGGCAAACCTAGCACGAAGCATGCGCAACAGTTCGTCGAATCCCTCGCCGTGGAAGACTTTGAGCAGCAGATCACCCCCCGGTTTCAGGGCGTGCGCGGCGAAGGCCAGCACGCACTCCGCCAGGTACATCATGCGGGGTTGATCCACGGTCCTCACGCCGGACATATTGGGGGCCATGTCCGATAAAACAAGGTCGACTCCGCCGGCGGCCGCCTCCCGGACGGCCCGGAGCACGTTCACGTCGGTGAAATCTCCCTGGATGAAGGTCACGCCCGCGAGCGAAGGCATCTCCAGCATGTCCACGGCGATGACCGTCCCCTGCCTGCCGAGACGCTCGCGCACGACCTGGCTCCAGCCGCCAGGCGCAGCGCCGAGATCGACGACCGTCATGCCGGGCCGCAGCAGCCGGTCGCGCCGGTCGATCTCCTTGAGCTTGTAGGCGGCGCGCGAGCGGTAACCCTCGCCGCGCGCCTTCCGGACGTAGATGTCGCGCTCGTGCTCGCGCAACCATCGCCTGCTGCTGGCCTTGCGCCTGGGCATTGCCTGCCGGGTCAGGGACCGGGGCGCGGACGCCGTCTCCGCGCGCGCCTCACTCGTAGCGGATGGCGACGATTTCGAATTCGATGCGCCCACCCGGTGCATCGACCAGCGCGATGTCGCCTTCCTCCTTGTTGATGAGAGCGCGCGCGATCGGCGATCTGACCGATATGAGGCTCGCCTGTATGTCGGCCTCGTCCTCCCCGACGATGCGGTAGACGACGCTCTCGCCGGTCTCGACGTTGGCGATCTCGACAGTCGCGCCGAACACCACCTTGCCCCTGGCCTCGATGACGGTCACGTCGATGATCTCCGCGGTCGCCAGCTTGTTCTCGATCTCCTTGATGCGGCCTTCGACGAAGCCCTGCTGCTCGCGCGCCGCGTGGTACTCGGCATTCTCGCTGAGATCGCCATGCGCGCGTGCTTCGGCGATCGCCCTTATGATGCGCGGCCGCTCGACGGCCTTCAGGTATTGCAGTTCCTCGCGCAGCTTTTGCGCTCCGGCCACCGTCATGGGCGTCTTGTTCATCGTTGCATCGGCTCCTTGTGCAGGTCCTGCAGCCGGTTCACGTGTCCGGTGCCTTCGACTTCGAGCGCCATCACCGTGGCGAACGCGCCGGCAATGGTCGTCGTATAGGCGACCTTGCGCTGCAGGGCGGTGCGGCGGATGGTGAAGGAATCCGCGATCGCCTGCTTGCCCTCCGTGGTATTGACGATGAAGCTGATCTCGTCGTTCTTGATCATGTCGACGACGTGCGGTTGCCCCTCCAACACCTTGTTGACCGGGTCGCAATCCACATCGGCGTCCTTCAGAGCGCGTGCCGTGCCGCGCGTGGCGACGATGTGAAAGCCGAGTTTGCGCAGCCGCCTCGCGATGTCCACCGCGGCACCGCGATCCTGATCGCGCACGCTGATGAAGGCGCGCCCGCTGCGCGGCAATGCCACGTTCGCACCGAGCTGTGACTTGTAGAACGCCTCGCCGAAACTGCGGCCCACGCCCATCACCTCGCCCGTGGACTTCATCTCGGGCCCGAGCAGCGGGTCCACCCCCGGGAACTTGACGAACGGGAACACTGCCTCCTTGACCGAAAAATACCCCGGTACCCGTTCCGCTGTCATGCCCTGCGCCTTCAGGCCCTGGCCGACCATGCAGAGAGCGGCGACGCGCGCGAGCGAAACGCCTATGGCCTTGGACACGAACGGAACCGTGCGCGAAGCGCGCGGATTGACCTCCAGAACGTAGATGTCCTGTCCGCCCCGCCCGTTGGCCTGGATCGCGAACTGTGCGTTCATCAGTCCGACGACATTGAGCGCCCGCGCCATCCCCACCATCTGCCGGCGCAGCTCGTCCTGCACCGCGCGTGACAGGCTGTAGGGCGGAAGCGAGCATGCCGAGTCGCCGGAGTGCACGCCGGCCTGCTCGATGTGCTCCATGATGCCGCCGATGAGCACGTCCTCGCCGTCGGCGATCGCGTCGACGTCGATCTCGATCGCCTGATCGAGAAAGCGGTCGAGCAGGACGGGTGAATCGTTCGACACCGACACCGCCTCGTTCATGTACCGGTTGAGATCGTCCTCGTTGTAGACGATCTCCATCGCCCGCCCACCCAGCACGTAGGACGGTCGCACCACGAGCGGAAAACCGATCTCGCGCGCCAGCGCCGCGCCATCCTCCGGCCTGCGCACCGTTCGATTCGGCGGTTGGCGCAGCTCGAGCCGCTTCAGCAACTGCTGGAAGCGCTCCCGATCCTCGGCCTCGTCGATGGCATCCGGGGTGGTGCCGACAATCGGCGCGCCGGCCTCGTACAACGGCCGTGCGAGCTTCAGGGGGGTCTGCCCCCCGTACTGCACGATCACGCCCTTGGGCTGTTCGATGCGGATGATCTCCACCACGTCTTCCAGGGTCAGCGGCTCGAAGTACAGGCGATCGGAGGTGTCGTAGTCGGTCGACACGGTCTCCGGATTGCAGTTCACCATGATGACTTCATAGCCGGCATCGCGCAGGGCGAAGGCGGCCTGCACGCAGCAGTAGTCGAATTCGATGCCCTGCCCGATGCGGTTCGGCCCCCCGCCCAGCACCATGATCTTCTCGCGGGAGCTCGGGCGAGCCTCGCATTCCTCCTCGTAAGTGGAGTACATGTAGGCGGTCGAGGTCGGGAACTCCGCCGCACAGGTGTCCACTCGCTTGTACACGGGATGGATCTTCAGATCGCCGCGCAGGCGGCGTATGGACTGCTCGGTCGTCCCGGTGAGCTTCGCCAGGCGGGAATCGGCGAACCCCTTGCGCTTGAGCAGCCGCAGCCGTGCGGCGTCGCTGAGCGCCGTCATGCCCTCCTCGCGCACCTGCTTCTCCTCCCGAACGATATCCTCGATCTGCGCGAGGAACCAGGGATCGATCCTGCTCAGTTCGAACAGCTCCTCGATTCCCAGGCGGGCGCGAAAACCGTCGGCGACATACCAGAGCCGGTGCGATCCGGGAACCCGGATCTCCCGCCGCAGGCGCACCATCGCCTCCTCGTCGGTCGGTTCGATGATCTCGTTCAGACCGTCCATGCCGGTCTCCAGCCCGCGCAACGCCTTCTGCAGCGACTCCTGGAAGGTGCGGCCGATGGCCATCACCTCGCCCACCGATTTCATCTGCGTGGTGAGCCGATCGTCGGCCTGCGGGAACTTCTCGAAGGTGAAGCGCGGTATCTTCGTCACCACGTAATCGATCGTGGGCTCGAAGGCGGCGGGCGTGGCGCCGCCGGTGATGTCGTTCCTCAGCTCATCGAGCGTATAACCCACGGCCAGCTTGGCGGCGACCTTGGCGATCGGGAAGCCGGTGGCCTTGGAGGCCAGCGCCGAGGAACGCGAGACGCGCGGATTCATCTCGATGATGATCATGCGGCCGTCGTCGGGATTGATCGCGAACTGCACGTTCGAACCGCCCGTGTCGACGCCGATCTCGCGCAGCACCGCGATGCTGGCGTTGCGCATGATCTGGTACTCCTTGTCGGTCAGGGTCTGCGAGGGCGCCACGGTGATCGAATCGCCGGTATGCACGCCCATCGGGTCGAGGTTCTCGATGGAGCAGACGATGATGCAGTTGTCGGCGCGGTCACGCACGACCTCCATCTCGAACTCTTTCCAGCCCAGCAGCGATTCCTCGAGCAGCACCTCGGTGGTGGGCGAGGCGTCCAGCCCGCGCTGCACGATGTCGTTGAACTCCTCGCGGTTGTAAGCGATGCCGCCGCCGGTGCCGCCGAGCGTGAACGACGGCCGGATGATGATCGGAAAGCCGATCTCGACCTGCACGGCATTGGCCTCCTCCATGCTGTGCGCCGTGCCGGAACGTGCGCTGCCCAGTCCGATCCTGGTCATCGCATCCTTGAACTTCTGGCGATCCTCGGCCTTGTCGATGGCCTCGGGCGAGGCGCCGATCAGCTCACAGCCGTACTTCGCGAGGACTCCGTTACGCCACAGGTCGAGCGCGCAGTTGAGCGCAGTCTGTCCACCCATGGTCGGGAGAATGGCATCCGGCCGTTCCTTCGCGATGATTGCCTCGACGACGTCCCAGCGGATGGGCTCGATGTAGGTCGCGTCCGCCATCTCCGGGTCGGTCATGATCGTCGCCGGGTTGGAATTGACCAGGATGACGCGAAAGCCCTCCTCGCGCAGCGCCTTGCAGGCCTGCGCGCCGGAGTAGTCGAACTCGCAGGCCTGGCCGATCACGATCGGCCCGGCGCCGATGATGAGTATGCTGTGGATGTCGATCCGCTTCGGCATCTGTCGTCGTCCCTCGCTCTGCCGTTACCTGCCCGCGCGCATCAGCTCGATGAAGTGATCGAACAGCGGCTGGATATCGTGCGGACCCGGGCTCGCCTCGGGGTGGCCCTGGAAGCCGAACGCCGGCTTCCTGCGATGGTGGATGCCCTGCAGGGTGCCGTCGAAAAGCGAGCGGTGCGTGGCCCTGAGTTCCTCCGGCAGCGTCGCCTCGTCGACGGCAAAGCCGTGATTCTGACTCGTGATCATGACCCGGCCGGTGTCGATGTCGAGCACCGGGTGATTGGCGCCGTGGTGGCCGGTCCTCATCTTCACCGTGCGCCCGCCGCAGGCCAGCCCCATCAGCTGATGGCCGAGGCAGATCCCGAAGGTCGGCACACCGGCGGCAATGAACTCCCGGATCGCGGCGATGGCGTAGTCGCAGGCCTCCGGGTCGCCGGGCCCGTTCGACAGGAATACGCCATGCGGTTGCCCGCGCAGGGCTTCGGCAGCCGGGGTCTGCGCGGGCACCACCGTCAGCTCGCAGCCACGATCGGCGAGCAGGCGCAGGATGTTGAACTTCACGCCGTAGTCGTAGGCGACGACCCGGTAACGCCGCTCGGCCGGCGCGCGCCCCTTGGGCGCATCCAGCCGCCAGCTGCCCTGCGTCCATTCGTACGGCTTCGAGATGCTGACCACCTTGGCAAGGTCCGCTCCCTTCAGGCCCGGCCAGGCCCTCGCCGCGGCGATCGCAGCCGCCTCATCGATACTGCCTTCGCCAGCGACGATGCAGCCGCGCTGGGCGCCCTGGTCGCGCAGCAGCCGGGTCAACCGGCGCGTGTCCACATCGGCGATGGCCACCACGTTGTTGTTGCACAGGTACTCCGACAGCGGCCATTGCGCCCGCCAGTTGCTGACCGTCAGCGGGAGATCCCGCACCACCAGCCCGGCGGCATGGACCCTGGCCGACTCGGCGTCCTCGGAATTCGTGCCGACATTGCCGATGTGCGGATAGGTCAGCATCACGATCTGCTGGCAATAGGACGGATCGGTGAGGATCTCCTGATACCCGGTCATGGCTGTGTTGAACACGACTTCGCCGACAGACCTTCCGACGGCGCCTATGGAGGTGCCGCGAAACACGCTGCCGTCTTCCAGCGCGAGCAGGGCCGGTTGCGAACTCAGCATCGGTAGAGGATCTCCAGCGGGAAACACATACGAAAGCGGGAGCGACCATCTCCTGCTGGTCTGCTCCCGCGAACCGCACGAATTGTACTTGAGCGGGGACGGTGATGAAAGGCGAAGACTCCGCCGTCACCCACCGTGTCCCGATGGCATTCGGGCGCCGATCAGGTGCTAGACTGCATCGTGTTGCGCTTCCAAAAACTCAACGGAATCACCCCGATGCCGGAATATCGCGAATTCCTTCCGCTCATGGCGCTGGCTCTGGCCCTGACCCTGACGGCCTGCTCCAAGAAGGAGGCGGCGGCGCCGGAAAGCAGCGCCGCCGCGCCGTCCGAATCGCCCATGGCCGGCGGGCCGGCGGCCCCGCAACCCGCCGTAAGCGCCGCGGCAACTCCGGCCGACGCCGCCACCCCGGCGCAATCGACGGTGCCACCTGCGACCGAGACGGCACCGACGCCGGAGTCCGCGCCCGCGCCCGCAGCCGCCACGCAGCCCGAGA
>JAJVHZ010000072.1:0-2866 GCA_022072255.1 Gammaproteobacteria bacterium
TATGCTTATGTCGGCGGCAATCCGCTAAATCGGATTGATCCGACGGGACGGTTCTTCTTTCTCCTTGCGCCTGCTCTTCCACCAGCGGTTGCCGCGTTGGGGGATGCTGCGTTGATCGCCGGCGGGGTGCTGGCTGCTGGCGCTCTGGCAGAGAATGTTATTGACTTGGAGAAGAAGCGCGGGGAGAAAGAGAAAGCCAAGGAATCCAGCTCATCCGGTGATGGTGGATATCCATGTGAAAATACCTTGCAAGCCAAGGTAAGAGAAATACCATGGAACGATCCGTTGCATGACAAGCTCCTGCCAAGTCCGATCACTGAATGGTACTGCGAGTACACGTATCCAAACGGCGCGAAGTTCTCGCAGACAATTTACAACCGATTAGGTTGTCCGAAATCGCTTCCGTACAGCCCATGAGTTTGGAAGCAACCTCCCGGGCCAGAAAAGCGATTGAGTCCTACGTCGAGGGTAGTGATCTAGTGCCGATAATCACGTGGTCTGTCGAGACCGATAGCGGAGATGGCAGCTGGATACTTGGTTTTATTGAAGCAGCCAGAGCCTCGACGGCTCCTTCGGAAATGTTCAAAGAAGTATCCGGCATAAGGCTACTCATTGATGGACCTAATCAATGGATACCGCTGTTGGATGACGTAACGCTCGATTATCTCGACGGGAGGTTTGTATTCAGGCCCGTATAGCCTTCACTTCACCGTCTCGATGATCTCGATCTCTTTCCTGAGCAGGTCGTTGACGAGGTCGGAGAGCTCAATGCCCTTGGCCTGGGCCTTCTTGGCGAGATAGCCCTCGACGGTTTCATCGAGATACACCGGCAGCCGGAATACCGCGTCGGGTTTGTAAAACTTGCCGCGCTCGCCTTGGGAAAAGTCGTAACGGTCTTTCATGGTTTCACCCTTTAGCCGCTAGTGCGGCTGCTCCTGGTAATTGCGGATTTCCTCGCGCTCGGCCGCTCGTGCGGAGATGATGCGCACGGCAAACTCCGTGGGGCTCAGCTCCCGCCAGGTATGCACCACCACCAGATACTGCCCATTCTCGGCCAGCCCCAGCGTCACCCAGCGTTCCTCCGTTTCGCTGTGGGCCTCGTCGTATACCGTCAGCGCCAGCGGATCGCGCAACACCGTGGTGGCCAGCTGAAAGGTCACGCCGTGATTGGCGACGTTGAGCCGTGCCTTCGCCGGATCCCAATCGAAATGATAGACGACCGGCGTGCTCACGCATTGGCTTTCTGCTTGATGCGCTCGGCCTCGATGAAGGTATCGATGAGCTGCACGATCTGCCGCCGGGCCTTCGGGTCCAGTGTCTCGATTTTCTTTAACCGCCGCTCCAGGCGCGTATCGGTCGCTTTGGCGCGTCGCTTGGAGACTTCCACCCCGAGCAAGGTATCCACCGACACGCCGAGTGCCTTGGCCATGGCCGGCAGCAGATTGGCCGGCGGGTGCGCGGTGGGGCCTTCGTAGTAGGCCATCATCCGCTGTGAGATGCCGATCTCGGCCGCCAACGCGGTTTGCGTAATACCGGCGGCCTTGCGTAACTCCGCCAGTCGAGCGCCGAAGCCGGTGGCGGTCGCGGGCTTGAGCTTCTTGGGCATCGGCGGGCATCCATCCTGAGTGAGCGATGCCGGAGATCCTAAGGACGGTCTTGGCGCGGGCATGGTGTGGGCATCCTGAAAATATACAATAAATGCATTTTACATTGAACGCGAAGAACCGGGACAGACCACGGTTTTCCGCTAGAATGACGAGCGGGTCCAGGATGGACTCGCTGAAGACAAGGAGGTCGTCATGCCCCGTCGTGCGTGCATTGCCCTGGCTGGCGTGCCAATGCATCTCATCCAGCGCGGCAACAATCGCAGTGCCTGTTTCTATGCCGAGGCGGACTATCGGGGCGATCTGAACGACCTGCGCGTCCTTTCCGTCAAGTTCGAGTGCGCGATACATGCCTACGTGCTGATGACCAATCACGTGCATCCGCTGGTGACGCCGCGGCGCACCGACAGCGTCTCTCTGATGATGAAGAACCTCGGTCAGCGCCACGTGCAATACATCAATCGCCATTACCAGCGCAGCGGCACACTCTGGGAGGGGAGATTCAAGTCGTGCATCGCGCAGAACGAGGACTACGTGCTGAGCTGCTATCGCTACATTGAGCTGAACCCGGTGCTGTCCCTCAGCGCGTGAGCACGCGGCAGGAGGACTCGCTGCGGCACTGCGCGGGGCGGGTGTGATCCGGGATGTCGCCGCCGCGGCAGTCCCAGCGGAATTTTCCGTCCTCCTGGCTGGGCCTGACGACCAGCGTCCTGCCGTGCAGGTTGGGGTAGCGCGGCGCATCGAAGGTGAGCGTGATGGCGCCATCCTGCGTGGAGACCAGGCTGCCGACCGCGGTCGACAGCGAGTCCGGTTTCCTGCGGACGCCCGCCTCCCGCAGGTCGGCGGGGTAGTGACGGTTTTCGCGCCAGTAGGACTCGATGGCCTTTTTCGCCGCCGCGACGTGCTCGAGCGCCTCGATGACGGCTACGCGCTCGCCGTAGGTGGTGGAGCTCTTCGGCCCATTCAGCACGATGAGCGGCGAGATGGCGGTGAAGAACAGCGCCGCGCAGCCCACCGCGTGCGAGAAGCTGTTGCTCGTGAATCCCTGCACCCAGCGGCCCTCCACGACCCGTATGGTCAGTACGCCCAGGTAGGCCATGCCGAGCAGGAAGACGACGGAGAAGATCGCCACCGTCACCCACATGAAGACGTCGTGGCAGGGGTCGCCCGGCAGGGTGAGCTGGATGAGTGTGTCGCAGGTCCACGCGCCCGCGGCGACGAGGACGCCGAACAGGGCGGCACTGAGGGGGAGGGAGTTGCGC
>JAJVHZ010000072.1:2966-48167 GCA_022072255.1 Gammaproteobacteria bacterium
CACCCACATGAAGACGTCGTGGCAGGGGTCGCCCGGCAGGGTGAGCTGGATGAGTGTGTCGCAGGTCCACGCGCCCGCGGCGACGAGGACGCCGAACAGGGCGGCACTGAGGGGGAGGGAGTTGCGCATGGAGCCGCGGGATTATATCGGTTGCCGCGTTGGTCGCGAACAACGGGTTTCGCTGCGCAAGTCGCACGCACATCCGCGGGTCCGGGCGGTGGTTCCCCATCCTGCCAGGCGCAGGAGAAATGAATTCCAGCGTGCACTGGAATGACGGCCATGCCCGATGCGGGAGAAGTGGATGCGTGCGCTGGAATGACGGCGTCGATTCGGATCGGCGGTACGGCAGCAATCGCCGACCAGCAGGCGGCCCGCCGTCAGAGTTTCGCCTCGGCCGCCGGCGGACCCAGGGGGATCGACGGCGTGCGCGGCAGCGGCCACACCTGCACGCGCTGGGCGCGCGGCGACATGCCGAAGAACTCCCGATAGCAGGTGCTGAAGTGCTGCGTGGAGGCGAAACCGCAGGCGATGGCGATGTTGCCCACCGACATGTTGGTCTGCAGCAGCAGCCGGCGGGCCTGCCGCAGCCGCAGCTCCAGGTAGTAGCGCGTGGGAACGGTGTTCAGGTACTTGCGGAACAGCCGCTCCAGTTGCCGGCGTGAGATGCCCACGTGCGCGGCGAGCTCGTCGATGCTGAGCGGCTCCTCGACATTGGCCTCCATCAGCGCCACGGTCTCGCTCAGCAGCGGCTGCATTCGCCCCAGGCGCTCGCGCAGCGGCACGCGCTGCCGCTCGCTCGGGCCGCGTATCCGCTCGCACAGGAACTCCTCGGAGATCGCCACCGCCAGATCGCGGCTGTGCTCGCGCGCGATGAGGTTGAGCATCATGTCGAGCGGCGCGGTGCCGCCGGAGCAGGTGTAGCGATCGCGATCGATCTCGAAGAGCTCCTGCGAGACGCGCGCGGAGGGGAACAGCTCGCGCAGGCTGGAGGCGTTCTCCCAGTGGATGGTGCAGCGATAGCCGTCGAGCAGGCCGGCGCGCGCCAGCACGTAGGTGCCCGTGCACAACGCGCCCAGGGGGATGCGCCGCCGCGCCAGCCGGTGCAGCGGCTCGCGCAGCACGTCGTGCCAGGCCTTTTCCACGCAGATCCCGCCGCAGACGAACAGTGCGTCGAGGTCGGCGTGCGTGCCGGCGAGCGCGCTCTCGGGCGTGATCACCATGCCGTTGCTCGCGGCCACCGGCGCGCCGTCCAGCGTGTACAGCGTCCAGCGATAGCGTTCCTCGCCGCTCAGCAGGTTCGCCATGCGCAGCGGCTCCACCGCCGAGGACATGGCGATCATCGAGTAGTCCTTCAGCAGCAGGAAGCCGAAGTGCTTGCTCTTGGCCGGCGCGGCAGGCTTGTGCTGTCCGGCCGCGCCGGTCTGGCCATCCTTGCGCGCGGCCGGCGCGCCGGTGTCGGCGCCCGGGCCGCGGTCCCGCGACGGACTCGTGAGCGAGCGGTTCATGCCGCCCACCTGCTGGCGTCGTGCAGCCAGTGCCAGAGATAGTCGGCATAGCTGCGGCGCACGATGAGTTGATAAGCGTCCATGGCCGGCAGCGGCTCGATCAGCACCGGCGCCCTGGCGAGGAGGGTCTGCGCGCATTGCCCGTCGCCGAACAGGCGCGGATGCAGATCCAGCGTGCAGCCCTTCGCCAGCACGTCGCGGCAGCCTGCGCCGCGCAGGCGGATGCTCGTGTAGCCGCTGGTGAGGTCGGTCACCGCCGCGTGCACACCGCCCAGGCTCAGCCGCAGGCCGCTCACGATCTCGGCGGCCGACAGCGACAGGCTCGCCAGCAGCCACTCGTCCGGTCCCAGCCAGTAGACCTTCGCGGTCTCCGAGGCGCCGAGCGTGTTCGGCTGCAGCGGGAGTCCGATCTTCAACACGTCGGTCACCGCGCCGGGCACGTTCGGCGCCGCCGGCTCGCCGCGCAGGTTCACGTAGTGCAGGCCGGGGACCTCCGCGATCTGCAGCCGCCCGCCGGCGGCGTCATGCAACGCACTGCGCAGGATGTCAGCCATGCTGTCGTCTCCCTTCTCGATCCAGGAACACGGGATCGGTAATCGTCGCCGGCGCGACGCGGCCGTCGCCCAGCGTGACGTAGATCGTCTGCCCCGTGCGCGACCGCCCGCCCTGCAGCACCGCCAGCGCGATAGACCGGCCGAGGGCCTCGCTGAAATAGCTCGAGGTGACGTGCCCGGTGGTCGTCACCGGCGCGCTCCACTCCGGTTCATCGACGATCTGCCCGCCCTCGGGCAGTACCAGCGTCGGATCGGCGGACTGCAGGCCCACGAGCTGCTTGCGGCCGGGACGTGCGGTGTCGGCACGGCTGAAGGAGCGGCGGCCGATGAAATCCTTGGTCTTCGAGACGATCCACTCCATCCCCAGGTCTTGCGGCGTCAGCGAGCCGTCGGTGTCCTGGCCGACGATGATGTAGCCCTTCTCGGCGCGCAGCACGTGCATGGTCTCGGTGCCGTAGGGCGTGATGCCGTACGGCGCGCCCGCGCTCATCAATGCCTCCCACACGTGGCGGGCGTAGTTCGCGGGCACGTTGACCTCGTAGGCCAGCTCGCCGGAGAAGCTGATGCGGGCCACGCGCGCGGCGGCCTCCGCCACCGCGCCGTCGCGGAAGGTCATGAACGGGAAGCCGGAGGCCTCGAAGTCGATGTCGCCGCACACGCTCTTCACCGTCTCGCGGCTGCGCGGCCCGACCACCGCCATCGTCGCCCAGTGATCGGTCACCGTGGTGAGATACACCTTCAGGTCCGGCCATTCCGTCTGCAGCCAGCGCTCCAGCCAGGCGTACACGCGCGCCGCGCCGCCGGTGGTCGTGGTCATGAGGTAATGGTTCTCGCCGAGCCGCGAGGTCACCCCGTCGTCCATCACCATGCCGTCCTCGCGCAGCATGAGGCCGTAGCGGCACTGCCCGATCTTCAGCGTGTGCCAGTTGTTGGTGTAGACGCGATTGAGGAACTCCGCGGCGTCCGGCCCCTGGATGTCGATCTTGCCCAGCGTCGAGGCGTCCATCATCGCCACGCCGTTGCGCGCGGCGTGGCACTCGCGCCGCACGGCCTCGTGCATGGTCTCGCCGGGTTTCGGGTAGTACCACGGTCGCTTCCACTGGCCGACGTTCTCGAACTCCGCGCCGTGCTCGAGGTGCCAGGCGTGGAGCGCCGTCAGGCGTATCGGCTCGAACAGATCGCCGAGATCGCGCCCGGCGATCGCGCCGAAGGTCACCGGTGTGTAGTTCGGCCGGAAGGTGGTGGTGCCGGTCGAGGCGATGTCCTGCCCGAGGGCCTGCGACAGGATGGCCAGCCCGTTGATGTTGCCGAGCTTGCCCTGGTCGGTGCCGAAGCCGAGCGCGGTGTAGCGCTTAAGGTGCTCGACGGAGTGGTAGCCTTCGCGCGCCGCGAGGAAGACGTCGGCGGCCGACACGTCGTTCTGCAGATCGAGGAACTGCCTGGCGCCGCGCGCGTGGCCCGGCGGATCGGGCACGCGCCACAGCGGCCGCAGCGCGTAGTCGTGGCGCTCGAGCGTCCCCGGCCCGGGCGGCAGCGTGGCGGCGGAGTCGTGACCGGTCTCGCGCGCGGCGGCCGTGCCGGCCTCGTAGCCCTCGCGCAGGCTGTCGGCGAGCGCGAAGCTGCCGCGGCAGCCGCCGACGGAGCGCTGCGGCTGCACGGCGGGGCCGGGTACGAAACCCGCCACCTGCTCGTCGAACAGCGGCCTGCCGCCGGACTGTGCATACAGGTGCACGATCGGGCTGTAGCCGCCGGAGACGCCGATGAGATCGCAGTCGATGAGGGTGGTGTCGGTGCCGCGCAGGGCGGTTCCATCGGTGCCGAGCGATGCGACGACCGCGGCCTGCACGTGGCGGCGGCCGCGTACGTCGACGACCGCCGAGCCTGTCATCGGCCTGATGCCGCGCTGGCGGGCCGCCTCGAAGTGCGGTCCCTGCGGCCGCTCGCGCGCGTCCACCACGGCAGCCACCTGGATGCCGGCGTCGAGCAGATCGAGCACCGTCGCGTAGGCGCTGTCGTTGTTGGTGAAGATGACGGCGCTCCTGCCGGCGCGCACCGCGTAGCGGCGCGTGTAGGTCGAGATCGCCGAGGCCAGCATGACGCCCGGCCGGTCATTGTTGGTGAACACCAGGGGGCGCTCGCAGGCGCCGGTGGCGAGGATGACCTGCCTGGCCCGCACGCGCCAGATGCGCTCGCGCGGGCCCCGGCGCCGGTCCTCGGGCAGGTGATCGGTCAGCCGCTCGGCGATGGTGAGGAAGTTGTGGTCGTGATAGCCGAACACCGTGCTGCGGGCGAGGACGCGCACCTCGGGGAAGGTCGCGAGTTCCGCCAGCGTGCGGCGCAGCCAGCTCACCGCCGGCAGGCCGTCGATCGGCTCGCGGGCGTAGAGCAGGCTGCCGCCGGGCTCGGACTGCTCGTCGGCGACGATGACGCGCGCGCCGCTGCGCGCGGCAGCGAGCGCGGCGGCGAGTCCCGCCGGGCCGGCGCCGGCGATCAGCACATCGCAGTGCGCGTTGTATTTCTCGTAGTAGTCGGGATCGCGCTCCGCCGGCGCCACGCCCAGGCCCGCGGCCTTGCGGATGAGGTGCTCGTAGTGCCTCCAGAACGACTTCGGCCACATGAAGGTCTTGTAGTAGAACCCGGCCGGCAGCAGTCGCGAGATCAGGCCGTTGAGGGAGAGCAGATCCCACTCCAGGCCCGGCCAGCAGTTCACGCTGCGCGCGCTCAGGCCCTCGTGGATCTCCACCTGCGTGGCGCGCGCGTTCGGCACGGTGCGCGAGCCCTCGCCGAGCTGTACGACGGCATTGGGTTCCTCGGCGCCGGCGCCGACGATGCCGCGCGGGCGATGGTACTTCCAGCTGCGCGCGACCATGTGCACGCCGTTGGCGAGCAGCGCCGAGGCGAGCGTGTCGCCCTCGTAGCCCGGATACTGGCGGCCGTTGAAGCTGAAGGTGACCGGGCGATCGCGATGGATGCGGCCGCCGTGGCGCAGGCGCGCGGGCTGCGTCATGTCGCCTCCCCCGCGGCGCCCAGCTTCTCGATGCCGTCGATGCGGTAGGTGACGGTGTCGCGGCGGACGATGAACCAGCGGCGGCAGCCGTGCGCGTGCCACCACTGCTCGCGGTGCAGGCCGCGGTGGTTGCTGCGCATGAACAGGTAGTCTGCCCACTCGGCATCGGAGACCGTGTCCGGCGCCGTCGGGCGGACGATGCCGGCCTCGCCGCCGCAACTGAATTCGGTCTCGGCGCGCGGACCGCACCAGGGACAGGTGATGAGCAGCATGTCGTTCGTTATCCGTGATTCGTTATCGGTGATTGGAGGTTCGGGGGGCTGGACCGGGTGCGTCGCGCTCGTGTCGGGTCAGCAGTTACGAATGACGAATCACCGATTACCCGTCACCGCTCAATGCGCGACGCCGGCGGCGCCGTGCTCGTCGATGAGATGGCCGCTCGTGAACCGCTCCAGCGAGAAGGCCGCGTTCTGCGGGTGCGGCTCGTCGCGCGCGATGGTGTGCGCGAACACGAAGCCGGAGCTGGGCGTGGCCTTGAAGCCGCCGGTGCCCCAGCCGCAGTTGAAGTACAGGCCGCGCACCGGGGTCTTGCCCAGGATCGGGCAGGCATCGGGGCACACATCGACGATGCCGCCCCACTGCCGGTTCATGCGCACGCGCGAGAGGCTCGGGAACAGCTCGACGATCGCCGCCAGCGTGCCCTCGATGACGTGGAAGCTGCCGCGCTGGCCGTAGCCGGCGTACTGATCGATGCCGGCGCCGATCACCAGATCGCCCTTGTCGGACTGGCTGATGTAGCCGTGCACGGCGTTGGACATGATCACGGTGTGGATGACGGGCTTGATCGGCTCGGAGACCAGCGCCTGCAGCGGATGGCTCTCCAGCGGCAGCCGCAAGTCCGCCATCGCCGCGATCACGCTGGAGTGGCCGGCGGCGACCACGCCCACCTTGCCGGCCCCGATGTAGCCGCGCGAGGTCTGCACGCCGACCACCCTGCCGTTCTCGCGGCGGATGCCGGTCACCGTACAGTTCTGGATGATGTCCACGCCGCGCGCATCGGCGGCGCGCGCCAGCCCCCAGGCCACCGCGTCGTGGCGCGCCACGCCGCCGCGGCGCTGCAGGGAGGCGCCGAGCACCGGGTAACGGGCGCCGGGCGAGGTGTTGAGGATGGGGACCATGGCCTTGACCTGGGCGGCGCTCAGCACCTCCGCGTCGATACCCTGCAGGCGATTGGCGTTGACGCGGCGGTGGATGTCGCGCATGTCCTGCAGGCTGTGGCCGAGATTCAGCACGCCGCGCTGGCTGAACATGACGTTGTAGTTGATGTCCTGGCTCAAACCCTCCCACAGCCTCAGCGAAAGCTCGTAGAGGTGCGCGGCCTCGTCCCAGAGATAATTGGAGCGCACGATGGTGGTGTTGCGGCCGGTGTTGCCGCCGCCGAGCCAGCCCTTCTCGAGCACCGCGACGTTGGTGATGCCGTGCTCCTTGGCGAGGTAATAGGCGGTCGCGAGCCCGTGGCCGCCGCCGCCGACGATGATCACCTCATAGGCCGGCTTCGGCTCGGGGCTGCGCCAGGCCGCCTGCCACTGCTGGTGATGGCTGAGCGAATTGCGCAGCAGGCTGAGGATCGAATAACGCTGCATGGCGGCGGCGTCTCGCACCGGGACCGGGGAGGGGATCAGACTGCAAAGTGCGGATTTGCGACAGGAACGAAACTGACAACTTTCTTGTAGGAACGCGACATCGCGCAGCGGCGTGCAGACGGCCGCGCCAGGCTTCACCGGCGGCCGCCGTTCCGGATCAGCGGATTGCGGACGGGTGCGGCCGGAGCCTATCGTGCGCTGCAGCATCGCCTGCACCTTGCCGGGCCGGCGGCCGGCTGGCTAGACTGGCCATGACAACGCCGCATTTTCATAACTCATGCCCCGTCAGCCTGAGCCCCGCAGCGAAGGACGATCCAACGAAGCCGGCAGGCCCATGCTGTCGGTGCAGTTCGTGCTGCTTCCGCACTTCACCCTGCTGCCGTTCTCGGCCTTCATCGACGCCCTGCGCCTGGCGGGCGACGAGGGTGATCTCAGCCGCCAGATCAATTGCAGATGGACCATCGCCGCGGCCTCCAGGGAGCCGGTGAGCTCCAGTTGCGGTGTGGCGATCACGCCCTGGGAGGCCTTCGGGGAGCCCCGGCGCTTCGACTACATCGTGGTCTGCGGCGGGCTGCTGCACCGCGGACCGCAGACCGACGCGCCGACGCTCGACTATCTGCGGCAGGCCGCTGGCGCCGGCGTGAGGCTCGTGGGACTCTGCACCGGCAGCTTCGCGCTGGTGCGCGCCGGGCTGATGCGCGGCCGGCGCTGTTGCGTGAGCTGGTATCACTACCAGGACCTGCTGCGCGAGTTCCCGGGCGTGCGTGCCGTGGCGGACCAGCTGTTCGTGGTCGACGGCGATCGCATCACCTGCGCCGGCGGCCAGGGCGCCATCGACGTCGCCGCCTGGATCATCGAGCACCACTGCGGTCATGCCTGGGCGCAGAAGAGCCTGCGCATCATGCTGGTCGACGGCGCTCGCCCGCAGAACGCGCCGCAACCGCACCCGCCGCTCAGCCAGGGGGCGCGCGATGACCGGGTACGCCGCGCGCAGTTGCTCATCGAGCAGAATCTCGGCGAGCCGCTGGGCGTGGCGGAGCTTGCCACGCGGCTGTCGCTCTCGAAGCGGCAGCTCGAGCGCCTGTTCAAGGAGGAGCTCGGCATCGGGCCGCTCGACTACGATCGACGCTTCCGCCTCAACTACGGCCTGTGGCTGCTCTGCCACACGCGCCGAACGGTGACGCAGATCGCGCTCGACTGCGGCTTTGCCGACGGCTCACATTTCACGCGCGCCTGCCGGCAGGCCTTCGGCCGCACACCCGGGCAGCTGCGCGAGGATCAGGCGCCCGCCGTGCCGCTCTCCGGCAGCCTGCCCGCGACGCTCGCGCCGCGTTCCGTGCCGGTGCATTGACCGCGGCCGCGCCGGCCGCGGTTGCGGTTGGCGCAATCTGACAAGTGCGTGTCGCGGGCGACGGCTCCGGGGAGATCCGCGCGGTTCATCATGCGTATCGACGCGGTCCGGCTATCACTTCCGGCATGCGGCCCCACAGGGGGCGCATGCCGACGTACGGAGAGTGGCGAGCGAGCATGGCCCAGTTCGACGCGCTGTTGAAACCCTATTCGCTGAAGCATCTCACCCTGCGCAACCGGGTGATGAGCAGCTCGCACGAGCCCTCGTATACGCAACAGGCGCGGCTCACCGAGCGCTACGTGCGCTACCACGTCGAGAAGGCCAGGGGCGGGATCGGGCTGACCATGTTCGGCGGCTCCTGCTGCGTGTCGCCGGATTCGCCGGCCTCCTTCGGCCAGCTCGCCTGCATGGACGACTCCGTCATCCCCGAATTCCAGGCCTTCGCCGCGCGCGTGCACGAGCACGGCGCGGCACTGATGATCCAGCTCACGCACATGGGCCGGCGCACGCGCTGGGACGTGGGCGACTGGCTGCCGCCGGTCTCCTCCGGCTCCCGCCGCGAGCCGGCGCACCGCTCCTGGCCCAAGGAGATGGAAGAGCACGACATCCGGCGCGTGCAGCGCGACTACGCCGAGGCGGTGCGCCGCTGCAGGGAGGGCGGGCTCGACGGGCTGGAACTCTCCGCCGCGCACGGGCATCTCATCGATCAGTTCTGGTCGCCGTCGGCGAACAACCGGCGCGACAGGTACGGCGGGTCGCTCGCGAACCGGATGCGTTTCGGCCTGGAGGTGTTCGAGGAGATCCGCAAGACCGTGGGCGATGACTACATCGTCGGCATCCGCATGTCGGGCGACGAGATGATCGAGGAGGGCCTCACGCCCGAGGACTGCCTCGCGATCGCCCGCGCCTATGCCGCGAGCGGCATGGTGGACTTCATCAACGTGCTGGGCGGCTCGGCCGCCGACTTCCGCAGCCTCGCCAACGTCATCCCGGAGATGTGGTCGCAGGTGGCGCCGTATCTCTACCTGCCGAGCGCGATCCGCAACGAGGTCGGCATCCCGGTCATGCACGCCGGCAAGATCCCGGACGTCGCGACCGCGGCGCGCGCGATCGAGGACGGCCACGTCGATCTGGTGGCGATGACGCGGGCGCAGATCGCCGATCCGCACCTGGTGCGCAAGCTGATGGAGGATCGCGTCGACGACATCCGCCAGTGCGTCGGCGCCGGCTATTGCATCGATCGCATCTACATCGGCAAGGACGCGCTCTGCATCCAGAATGGCGCGACCGGCCGTGAGCAGACCATGCCGCACGAGATCGCGCGCGCCCGGCGGCGCCGCAAGGTGGTGGTCGTGGGTGGCGGACCGGCGGGACTGGAGGCCGCGCGCGTGTGCGCGGCGCGCGGCCACGCGGTGGTCCTGTACGAGGCGCAGGCGAAATTGGGCGGCCAGATCGCGCTCGCCGCGCGCGCGCCGTGGCGGGAGTCGTTGAGCGGCATCGTGCGCTGGCTCGAGCTGCAGGCGCGCAAGCTGGGCGTGGACATCAGGCTGGGCACCTCGGCGACCGCCGCGGCCATCGCCGCGGATGAGCCCGACGCGGTGGTCATCGCCTGCGGCGGGCAGCCGTGCTTCGACGACTGGCTGAAGGGCAGTGAGCACGCGCTCAGCGTCTTCGACATCCTCGGCGGCAGGGCGCAGCCGGCGCCCACGGTGCTGATGTACGACGACAACGGCCAGCACCCGGGCCCGTCGTGCGCGGAGTTCCTCGCCAACGCCGGCAGTGCCGTGGAGTTCGTCACTCCCGATCGCCTGCCCGGCGAGGAGCTCGGGGGCACGAACATCTGGCCGCACATGCGCAATCTCTACGAGAAGGGCGTGATCTTCTCGCCCGATCTGCGCCTCACCGAGATCTACGCCGAGGGCGAGAAGAAGGTCGCGGTGCTGCGCAACGAGTTCACGCTGCGCGAGGAGGAGCGCGCGGTCGATCAGGTGGTGGTCGAGCACGGCACGCTGCCGGTGGACGATCTCTATCTCGCGCTGCGGCCGGACTCGGTGAATCTCGGCGAGACCGACCTCGCCGCGCTGCTCGACGGCCGGCCGCAGGAGGTGCGGAGCAATCCCGCCGGCCGCTACCAGCTCTTCCGCGTCGGCGACGCGGTGGCGAGCCGCAACATCCACGCCGCCATCTACGACTCGCTGCGGCTGTGCAAGGAACTCTGAGCATGTCCGTCCAGACCGCAACGGTGCCGGGGGACTCTTTCCGGACTCGTTCGGCTACCGCCGGCGATTCATCCGTGAATCGCCGGCTACCGCGGTGCCGTGCTCGCTCGTCCTGGCTGCGCGCGGCACCGAGGCGCGCCGACCGAGTCCGGCAAGAGTCCTCCTGCATGGGTGCCGCCGCATTGAAAAAGGAAGAGGCGATAGGCGCCCGGCGATGACGACCCCGTCGAACATCGCCTGGCTGTTGATCGTCACCGCGGCGGTGGCGGCGGTCGGCGCGTGGCGGCGCTGGCGGCTCTGGCGCGCGGGACAGCCCGCCTCCGTGGACTGGATCGGCGGCCTGCTGGCGATGCCGCGCCGCTACCTCGTCGACGTCCACGAGGTCGTCGCGCGCGAGCCGGCGAGCGCGCGCATGCACGTGCACGTCGCAGGCGGCCTGGCCGCGATCCTCGCCCTGCTCGTTCTCATCTATCTCCTCGACCTGCAGTCGTGGTGGCTGCGGCTGGCGCTGCTCGTCGCGGTGCTGATGATGTGGCGCGGCCTGCGCATGCTGGTCGAGCGCCGCCGCGCGCCGCCGGCGCATCTCTCGCGCGGCGGCTTTCAGCGCCTGCCCGACGTCCTGCGCCTGCTCGCGATCGGGCTGGGCGTGCTGGCGGTGTTCCTCGTCCTCGGCAACCGGGAGGTCGGCGGGATCGTCGGCCTCGCGCTGTTCGCGACCCTGGCGCTCGGCATGGCCGAGCTGGCCGTGGCCACCTGGGGCGGTCCGCTCAAGCACGCCTTTGCCGGCGCGCTGCATCTCGCCTTCCATCCGCGGCCTGAGCGCTTCAGCGGCGAGAAGCGCTCCACGGCGCTCAAGCCGCTCGACCTCGCGGCCGCGCGCCTGGGCGCGGAACGGCCGATCGACTTCAAGTGGAACCAGTTGCTCGGTTTCGACGCCTGCGTGCAGTGCGGCCGCTGCGAGCAGATGTGCCCGGCCTATGCCGCCGGCCAGCCGCTGAACCCGAAGAAACTCATCCAGG
This sequence comes from Gammaproteobacteria bacterium, assembly GCA_022072255.1. GTDB lineage: Bacteria > Pseudomonadota > Gammaproteobacteria > JAJPIJ01 > JAJPIJ01 > JAJVHZ01. The sequence continues at coordinate 14,265 of JAJVHZ010000072.1, forward strand.
ACCTCGTGCTCGGCTTCAGCATGACCGGCGACGATCGCCGCTACACGGGCAGTCCGCACCCGGGCCAGGCACCGGGCGACCGCCGCGGCGCGCCGACTGCGCCGATCGTGCCGGAGCTGGTCGCGCCGGAGACGCTGTGGGCCTGCACCACCTGCCGTGCCTGCGTCTACGAATGTCCGATGATGATCGAGCACGTCGACGCGATCCTCGACATGCGCCGTCACCTCACGCTCGCGCAGGGCGCCACGCCCGCCAAGGCGGTGAACGTGCTGGAGGAGCTGCGGCAGACGGACAACAGCGGTGGCCAGGATCCGAAGGCGCGCATCGACTGGGCCGTGGATCAGCGCCTGCGGCTGATGCGCGACGTGCGCCAGGCCGACGTGCTGCTGTGGCTCGGCGACGGCGCCTTCGATCGGCGCGTGCAGCGCACGCTGCGCGCGCTGTTCAAGCTGCTGCGCGCGGCAGGCGTGGACTTCGCCGTCCTCGGCGAGGAGGAACTGGACTGCGGCGATCTCGCCCGCCGCCTCGGCGACGAGGCGGCGTTCCAGTCGCTCGCCCGCCGCAACCTCGCCATCCTCGGGCGCTACCGCTTCAATATCATCGTCACCGCCGATCCGCACGCCTATCACAGCCTGAAGAACGAGTACCCGGCGCTGGGCGGGCACTTCCGGGTGATGCACCACACCGGCTATCTCGCCGGGCTGCAGCGGCAGGGCCGGCTGAAGATCGCCGCGAGCACCGACGCGCGGCCGGTGAGCTATCACGACCCGTGCTATCTCGGCCGTTACAACGGCGAGGTCGCCGCGCCGCGTGCGCTGCTCGGCGCGCTGGGCGTGCCGCTGAAGGAGATGGCGCGCTCCGGCCTGCGCTCGCGCTGCTGCGGCGGCGGCGGCGGCGCGGCGATCACCGACGTGCCGGGGAAACTGCGGATACCGGACATGCGCATGGAGGACGCGCGCGCGGCGGGCGCGGAGATCGTGGCCGTCGCCTGCCCGCAGTGCACGGTGATGCTGGAGGGCGTGATCGGCCCGCGCCCGGAGGTCAGGGACGTTGCCGAGCTGCTGGCCGAGGCCGTCGTCGAATGAGGATCCTCGTATGAGGGCGCCCCGTCCCGCGCGCCTGCGCCGGGATCCGCGCGGCGAGCGCGTGCTGCAGCCGCGCCCGGATGGACGCGTGCGCGTGTTGCGGGGCGAGGCTGCCACGGCAGCCGGTTCGCCGATAGTCGCAGGGGTGACCGCGGCAACGGCGCCAGCGGTGCCGGTGCGCACGATCGAGCAGCCGGCGTACCTGGTCCTCGTCGTGCCCGATGCGATCGACGGGCGGCTCTCGGCGCAGGATCGCGACCTCATCGGCCTGGGGCGCGCAATGGCCGATGCAGACGGCGGCGCGGTGTGCGTGGCCACCTTCACGGCGCCGCTCGAGGATCTCGGCACCGCGGGGGCGGATCGCCTCGTGGATCTCGCCTCCGCGGGCGACGCGCCGGAGCGCCGGGCCGCCATGCTGCAGGCCTGCGTCGCGCGCGAGCATCCGCGCCACGTGCTCTTCCCCGAGAGTGACTGGGGCGGCGGCGATCTCGGGCGGCGCCTGGCCGCGCTGAGCGGCTCGCCGATCGCGACCTCTGCGTGGCGCGCGGACCTCGCCACGGCCGCGCGCCGCGCCGGCGGCGGCACGCGCGAGGTGAGCATGGCGACGCCGCTCATCCTGGTCGTCGAACCGGACGTCGGTGAGGCCGTCACCGGCGAGCGCTACGAAGCGAGGATCGTGGATGCGCCGGGGGCGCCCGATCTCGCCCCGCGCGTCGTCGACCGCGGGCTGCGGCCCTACGATCCGCAGTCCGTCGCGCTCGAGGAGGCGGAGTTCATCCTTGCCGCCGGCAACGGCGTGAGCGACTGGGCGGCGTTTCATGCGCTCGCCAGCGCGCTCGGCGCGAGCGAGGGCGGCTCGCGGGTCGTCGTCGACGCCGGCGCGCTGCCGCGCCACCGGCAGGTCGGCGCGACCGGCGCGATCACCACCGCGCGCTGCTACGTCGCGCTCGGGATCTCCGGCGCGCCGCAGCACCTGCAGGGCGTCAGTGCCTGCGAGCACGTCATCGCCGTGAACGTCGATCCCAACTGCGACATGATGAAGCGCGCCACCCTGGCCGTGATCGCCGATGCGCAGGCCGTGATGCATGCCCTGCTCGTGCTCTGCAGGGACAAGGGGGGCTGATCGCATGGACGAAGCCGCAGGCCTGCAGGTCGTCACCCTGGTCTCCGTCGGGCGTCATCCGGTGACCGGCCGTGCACGGCGCGCGCCGCTGGACGCGCGCGCCGTGGAGCTCGGTCTGCGCATCCCGGGCGCCCGACAGGTGCTGTTGCATGCCGGCGACCCGGGCGCGGAGGCGCTGCGCGAATATCTCGGCATGGGAGTGGAGACGATGCACGTCGTGCGGTGCGGGCCGCGCGACGACGTCCTGCCGGCGTTGCGCGCACCGCTGAGGACGTTGCGCCCGTCGCTGATCCTGACCGGCATGCGTGCCGAAGGCGCCGAGGACTCCGGCATGGTGCCTTACCTGATCGCGCAGTCGCTCGGCTGGCCGATCGTGGCGCAGGTGGCGGACGTGGCGATCGGCCGCGACGGCAAGGCGACGGTGGTCCAGGCGCTGCCGCGCGGGCGTCGCCGCGAGTTCGAGGTGACGTTGCCGTGCGTGCTGGCCGCCGGGATGGGCGCGCCGGCGCCGCGGCCGAGCGCTTATGCCAGGGCGTGGCGCGGGCGCATGGCCGAGGCGAGCGTCGCGCCGGTGGCCGACGCCCGTTGCGAGGGCTGGCAGGAATCCCTGGCGCGCCCGCGCGGCAAGCGCCTGCGCGCGCCCAGGGGCGGTTCGGCCGCGGCACGTCAGCGGGCCGCCACGGTGGTGGTCGCGAGCGGCGGGGCGGTGCTGCAGCCGGGATCACCGCAGGAGGCCGCGCGCGCGATCCTCGAATACCTGCGGCGCGCCGGCGTTCGCTGACCCGTCCCGCCGGCGGTTACTATATAACTATCGGGAATGTATAGTAATCTTCGCTCGAATGAGGTTCGTCGAATTGTCATTGTCGGCGCAGACGGCCTACGCCGAACTCGTCGCACAGGCGCAGACCTTCGCGATCTCCGGCGCGCTGGCGGGTCTGGTGGGTGCGTTTCACAGGCGCACTATCAAGGGTCGCCGTTACTGGTATTTCGGCTACCGCGACATCGATCAGAAGCTGCGGATGGTGTACGTGGGTCCCGACGACGAGCGGGCGCGCGCGCTCGTGGAGCGATTCAGGGACGTCCGACGGGAAAAGCCGCTCGCACCCGCTGCGCGCGCCGCCATCGCGACGGGGTGTGTGCCGGCCGCGCCGAAGCACTTCCGCATCATCAAACGACTGGCGGAGTACGGCTTCTTCCGCGCCGGCGCCATCCTGATCGGCACCCACGCCTTCCTCGCACTCGGGAACGTACTGGGGGTGCGGTGGCTCGATGGCGCGACCACCCTGGATGTGGACTTCGCGCATGCGGGCCGGAACATCTCGATTGCACTCCCGGCCGATCTGAGGATCGACGTGCACGGTGCGCTCGAGTCGCTGGAGATGGGTCTGCTGCCGATCGCACAGTTCGACGGCAGGGCGGGCGCCCGGTACCGCAATCCGCGCGATCAGGAACTGCGGCTGGATTTCGTCACCGGCATGGGCCGTGGCAGGCGCGACGTGGTGATGACGGATCTGAACCTGGCCCTGCAGCCGGTGAAGTTCATGGAGTTCTCTTTGACGGAGACGACACAGGGCTGCGTTTTCGCCAATGCCGGCGCGTGCGTGGTCAACCTGCCGGCGCCGGAACGATACGCCGTGCACAAGCTCATCGTCTACGGCGAGCGCCCGGCCGGCGAGCGTGCCAAGTCCACCAAGGACCTTCTGCAGGCGGCCAGTCTGGCGAGCTACTTTCTCGACCGCGGCCAGGGGGAAGTCTTCAATGCCGCGTGGCGCGATGCGGTTGCACGCGGGGGGGGATGGCATCGCCGGGCGGAACAGGGCCGCAAGGCCTTGTTACGCGTCGCCCCCGAGCTTTCAGCGAACGCACTGTGGCGGACATGATCGAATCGGTGAGATGGCAACCGATGGGCAGGATGTGCGATGCGCGCCGTGGTGCGTCAGCCAGCGGCGGCACGTGCAGCTGATGCGGAGAATCATGTTGTGAAGATCATCGTCCTCGGCAGTGGCGTCATCGGCGTGACCGCCGCCTATTACCTCAACCGTTCCGGACACGAGGTCACCGTCGTCGATCGCCAGCCGGCGGCGGCGATGGAGACCAGCTTCGCCAACGCCGGGGAGATCTCCCCCGGCTATGCCGCCCCCTGGGCAGCGCCGGGCGTGCCGTGGCGGGCGATCCGCTGGCTGCTGATGAAGCACGGGCCGCTGGTGGTGCGGCCGAAGGCCGACCCGCGGATGTGGGCGTGGATCGCGATGATGCTGCGCAACTGCACGGCGGCGCGCTATGCAATCAACAAGCGGCGCATGGTGCGGCTGGCCGGGTACAGCCGCGACTGCCTGCGCGAGCTGCGCGCGGACACGGGCATACGCTACGACGAGCGGACCCTCGGCACGCTGCAGGTGCTGCGCACGCAGCGGCAGGTCGATGCCGTCGCCGCCGACATCGAGGTGCTGCGCCAGTACGGCGTGGCCTACGAGCTGCTCGACCGGGACGGCTGCGCGCGTGCCGAGCCGGCGCTCGCCGCGGTACGCGAGAAGCTCGCCGGCGGCCTGCGGCTGCCGGGGGATGAGACCGGCGACTGCCACCTGTTCACCCGGAACCTCGCGGGCCTGGCCGCCGCGGCAGGCGTGCAGTTCCGTCACAACGTCGCGATCGAGCGGCTGCAGGCGGCGGGCGATCGCGTCGAGGCGGTCGTGACGGGTGCGGGCAATCTCGCCGCCGAGGCATACGTGCTCGCCCTCGGCAGCTACTCGCCGCTGCTGTTGCGGCCGCTCGGGATCCGGCTGCCGGTCTACCCGGTGAAGGGCTATTCGATCACCGTGCCGATCGCCGATCCGGACGCCGCGCCCGTTTCCACCGTGATGGACGAGAACTACAAGGTCGCCGTCACCCGGCTGGGCGACCGCGTGCGCGCCGGCGGTACGGCGGAACTGGCCGGCTACGATCTGACGTTGCGCCCCCGGCGGCAGGCGGCGCTGGAATTCGTGGTCAATGATCTCTTCCCGCGCGCCGGCGACACCCGCCAGGCGAGCTTCTGGTGCGGGCTGCGCCCCATGACCCCGGACGGGACGCCGGTCCTGGGGCCGACAACGCTGCGCAATCTTTATCTCAGCACCGGCCACGGCACCCTCGGGTGGACCATGGCCTGCGGTTCCGCGCGGGTGCTCGCCGACCTCGTCTCCGGCCGCGAACCGGAGATCGAGACTGCCGACCTGGCGCTCTCCCGCTACCGGGGCTGACCGCAGTCTTCCCGGGGGCGCGGCGGCATTCCGTGCACGCTTGTCACATCCCGCCGCCCGCGATGTCGTTTTTCGACATGCCCGCGTCGCCGCGCGGTCAGTGACCAGCCGGCTTCACGCCTACCATGTGTTCGACCACAACCCGCCACCCCCCCGGAGACCGCCGAACATGGCCGACGACCAGAACCAGACCGATGACCTCGACCTCAATACGCTGAACGACGAGGAGCTCGTCGAGCAGATGCACGACGACCTCTACAACGGCCTGAAGGAGGAGATCGAGGAGGGCACCCGTATCCTGCTCGCGCGCGGGTGGGCGCCCGAGAAGGTACTGAACCAGGCGCTGGTGGAGGGCATGCGTATCGTCGGCATCGACTTCCGCGACGGCATCCTGTTCGTGCCCGAGGTGCTGCTGGCGGCCAACGCGATGAAGGGCGGCATGGAGATCCTGCGCCCACTGCTCGCCGAGACCGGCGTCGAGCCGATCGGCAAGATGGTGATCGGCACGGTCAAGGGCGACATCCACGACATCGGCAAGAACCTGGTGTCGATGATGATGGAGGGCGCGGGCTTCGAGGTCATCGACATCGGCATCAACAACCCGGTGGACAGCTACCTCGCGGCGCTGGAGGAGCACGAGCCCGACATCCTCGGCATGTCGGCGCTGCTGACCACCACCATGCCCTACATGAAGGTGGTGATCGACGAGCTGAAGACCAGGGGCCTGCGCGACGATTACATCGTGCTGGTCGGCGGCGCGCCGCTCAACGAGCAGTTCGGCAAGGCGGTCGGCGCAGACGCCTATTGCCGCGATGCCGCGATCGCCGTGGAGACCGCCAAGGCGCTGCTGATGGCGCGCCGCGCGGTGCAGCGCCAGCCGCAGGCGATGGCGAACTGAGCATGGCCGCAAGCGCGCCCACGGTCCTCGTGCTCGCCTGCGGCGCGCTGGCGCACGAGATCATTGCCGTGCTGCGCGCCAGCGGCTGGACGCACGTCGCCGTGCAATGCCTGCCGGCGGCGCTGCACAACACGCCGGCCGCGATCCCCGGGCGGGTGCGGGCCGCGCTCGCCGCCGCGCGCGGCCGCTACGAGCGCGTCTTCGTCGCGTACGCGGACTGCGGCACCGGCGGCGAACTCGATCGGGTGTTGCGCGAAGAGGGCGCCGAGCGCATCCCGGGCGCGCACTGCTACGAGTTTTTCGCGGGCCGCCCGCTGTTCGCCGAACTGGCCGAGGAGGAGCCGGGCACGTTCTTCCTCACCGGCTTCCTGGCGCGGCATTTCGATCGGCTGGTGATCAAGGGGCTGGGGCTGGACCGTCATCCGGAGTTGCTGCCGATCTATTTCGGCAACTACCGCAGGCTGGTGTATCTCTCGCAGTCCCACGCCCCCGACCTGCTCGCGCGCGCGCAGGAGGCGGCAGGGCGCCTGCATCTCGAGTTCGAACATCGTCACGTCGGCCACGACAATCTGGCCGGCGCGCTCACCCACGGCATCAGGACGGTATCGACAAATGGCAAAGCTGATCGTCGTCTCCTGGCGTGACATCCCGGCGCAGGTCATCGTCAAGCGCGGCCGCGAGGCCGCGAAGGTCGCGCTGTCGCCGCGCTTCCAGGTCGCCATCGATCGCGCCGCCATGCGCGCCGGCAAGGGCAGCTCGGATGAGTACCTGGCCGACTGGAAGCGCACCGCGCGCGAGTGCGGCGATGACATCGAGAGCGAGGCCGCCGGCGAGGCGGCGCGACTGGAGGCCGTCTACACCGACGCGGATCTCGAACGGCTGATCAGGAATCACGGCCTCGGCGAGTCCGCCGTCGCGGCCAGCGTGCACTGATCGCCATGTACTGCGTACGCGTGTGGTCGGTCAGGCATTCCCGGGGACTGGAGCTCTTCTACAACGCCTTCGAGCGCGTGCTCGTCTGGCTGCACCCGCTGTGGAAGCGGATCGGCTATGAGCGCCTGCAGCGGCCGGTCGCCGCCGTCGAGCGCGCGGTCAAGGGGCTGCTGTTCGACTGCCGGATGTGCGGGCAGTGCGTGCTCAGCGCCACCGGCATGTCCTGCCCCATGAACTGCCCGAAGCAGCTGCGCAACGGGCCCTGCGGCGGCGTACGCAGCAACGGCAACTGCGAGGTGCGCGCCGAGATGAAGTGCGTGTGGGTGCAGGCCTACGAGGGCGCGCGGCGGATGCGCGACGGTTACGAGAAGATCCGCATCGTGCAGATGCCGGTGGATCGGCGGCTCGAGGGCAGCTCCTCGTGGCTGCGCGTGGCGCGCGAGCAGGGCGAGAGGCGCGCATGATCTTCGACGACGAACCGGTACCCGGATATCCCCTGCCGATCCTGCCCGGCCATACCTCGCCGGGACGCTTCGAGCGCGTGCTGCGCGCCGGCGCCTTCGCCGTCACCACCGAGCTCGCGCCGCCTGATTCCGCCGATCCGGAGGAGGTGTTTCGCCGCGCGCGCATCTTCGACGGCTACGTCGACGCCATCAACGCCACCGACGGCAGCGGCGCGAACTGCCACATGTCCAGTGTGGCGGTCTGCGCGCTGCTCACGCGCATCGGCTACGCGCCGGTGATGCAGATCTCCTGCCGCGACAAGAACCGCATCGCCATCCAGGGCGACATCCTCGGCGCCGCCGCCATGGGCGTGTGCAACATCCTCTGCCTGACCGGCGACGACGTCGGCGCCGGCGATCACCCGCAGGCCAAGCCCGTGTTCGATCTCGACAGCATGTCGCTGCTCGCCATGGCGCGCATGATGCGCGACGAGCATCACCTGCAGAGCGGCCGCCCGCTCACGCACTCGCCACGCGTGTTCCTCGGCGCCGCGGAGAATCCGTTCGCGCCGCCGCAGGACTGGCGCGCCGACCGCCTCGCGAAGAAGGTCGCCGCCGGCGCGCAATTCATCCAGACGCAGTGGTGCTACGACGTGCCGATGCTGCGCAACTTCCTGCGCGCGGCCGAGGACCGGGGGCTGCCGGAGAAGGCCTTCATCCTGGTCGGGGTCGGCCCGCTCGCCTCGGCGAAGAGCGCGGAGTGGATCCGCAGGCACGTTCCCGGCGTGCACATCCCCGATGCCGTCGTCGAGCGCCTTGCCGGCGCGCAGGATCAACGCGCCGAGGGCAAGCGCATCTGCATCGACATCATCCAGGAGCTGCGCGAGTTGAAGGGCGTGGCCGGCGTGCACGTCATGGCCTACCGCCAGGAGGAGGCGGTGGCCGAGATCATCGACAGGTCACGGGTCCTGAACGATCGCCTCCCGTGGCATCCCGACCGCGAACAATTGCTGAAAGAGAGACAGGCATCATGACCGACACCGTCATCAGTTCCGCCACCCGGGAGGTGGTCATCGGCTTCGAGCGGCCGTTCGTGATCATCGGCGAGCGCATCAACCCGACCGGCCGCAGGATCCTCGCCGAGGAGATGGCGGCGGGCAACTTCTCGCGCGTGGAGTCCGACGCGATCGCGCAGGTGCAGGCCGGCGCGCACATGCTGGACGTCAATGCGGGCATTCCGCTGGCCGATGAGCCGGCCATCCTCGCCAGGACCGTGCAGCTGGTGCAGTCGATCACCGATCTGCCGCTGTCGATCGACTCCTCCATCGTCGCGGCGCTGGAGGCGGGTTTGAGCGTGTACAAGGGCAAGGCGCTGGTGAACTCCGTGACCGGCGAGGAGGATCGCCTGGAGTCCGTGCTGCCGCTGGTGAAGAAGTACGGCGCCGCGGTGGTCGCGATCTCCAACGACGAGACCGGCATCTCGCATGACCCCAACGAGCGCTTCGAGGTCGCGAAAAAGATCGTCCACCGCGCGCTGGATCATGGCATCCCGGCGAGCGACGTGGTGGTCGATCCGCTGGTCATGCCGATCGGGGCGATCAACCAGGCCGGCGTACAGGTGATGGCGCTGGTGCACCGGCTGAAGACGGAGCTGAAGGTGAACACCACCTGCGGCGCGTCGAACGTGAGCTTCGGCCTGCCGGAGCGCAACGGCATCAACGCCGCGTTCCTCACCATGGCGATCGGCGCCGGCCTGACCTCGGCGATCACCAACCCCTGCCATGAAGAGGTCATGAAGGCGGTGATGGGCGCGGACGTGATGATGGGCCACGACCCGGACTGCGCGCGCTGGATCCGCCGCTTCCGCCAGGTCCCGGCCGCGGGCGCCGAGGGCGAGGCCGCGCGCGGCCGCCGGGAGAGCCGCCGCCGCCGCGGGTAGCCGGAGTCCTAATCCAATCTCACGCCATTCGTGCATGGTCTTCGGGAGAGATCTGCGGACTCAAAGGGCGGTTGGCGGTGCGGGCGGGCGGGACCGTCTGCCGCAGGGATGCGGCAGTCGAGCGTACAGGGATGTATTCACCGCGTGTCCCGCCCGCACGCATCGCCAGCCGCCGCGCACGAGCAGGGCCGGCGTGAGCTTCGCGGCGGTTTGAGGTTGAAGGCTAATGAGAGTTGTAGAGCGAGGTCGGGTGCGCACGCTCTGCGCCAAATGAGTTGGAGTCATCGTCATGGCCAATGACGCACTGATCGTGTTCACGCCCTCCGGCCGGCGCGGCCGCTTCCCGCTCGGCACGCCGGTGCTGCAGGCGGCGCGCTCGCTGGGCGTGGACATCGACTCGGTCTGCGGCGGCCGCGGCCTGTGCGGCCGCTGTCAGGTGCAACTGAGCGAGGGCGAGTTCGCGAAACACGGCGTCACCTCGCGCGCGGCGAACCTGAGCGGATTCTGCGAGACCGAGGAGCGCTATGCCCAGAAGCGCGGCCTGGCCGCCGGCCGGCGGCTGAGTTGCTCGACGAGGCTGCTCGGGGATGTCGTCATCGACGTGCCGGCGGAGAGCCAGGTGCACCGGCAGGTCGTGCGCAAGGCTGCCGAGGCGCACGACATCGCGATCAATCCCACGGTCAAGCTGCACTACGTGGAGGTGCAGCCGCCGGACATGCACGACCCCTCCGGGGACCTGCGGCGGCTGGAGGCGGCACTCGAGTTCGAGTGGCGGCTAGGCAGCCTCGCCTGCGACGTGCGCGTGCTGCAGCACCTGCAGCAGGCCCTGCGCAAGAGCGAGTGGAAGGTCACCGTCGCGGTGCACGAGGGCAACAAGATCATCGCCGTGTGGCCCGGCTTCAGAGAGCGCGCCTACGGCCTTGCAGTGGACGTCGGCTCCACGACGATCGCCGCACACCTCTGCGATCTCGCGAGCGGCGAGGTGGTCGCTTCCGCCGGCGTCATGAATCCGCAGATCCGCTTCGGCGAGGATCTGATGAGCCGCGTCTCCTACATCATGATGAACCCGGGAGGCGAGCGCGAGCTCGTCGACGCGGTGCGCGGGGCGCTGAACGCGCTCGCCGAGGACGTGGCGAAGCAGGCCGGCATCGAAGTCGCCGACATCCTCGAGGCGACCTTCGTCGGCAATCCGGTCATGCACCACCTGCTGCTCGGGATCAACCCGGTCGAGCTCGGCGGCGCGCCGTTCGCGCTCGCAAGCGACCAGGCGATCATGCTGTGGGCGACGGAGATCGAACTGTGGATTCATCCGAATGCGCGCATCTACGTGCTGCCGTGCATCGCCGGCCACGTCGGCGCCGACACTGCCGGCGTCGTGCTCGCCGAGCGTCCGGATCTGGCCGACGAGGTGACGCTGCTGGTCGACGTCGGCACCAACGCCGAGATCGTGCTCGGCAACCGGCAGCGGCTGCTCGCCTGCTCCAGCCCCACCGGCCCGGCCTTCGAGGGCGCCCAGGTGAGCGGCGGCCAGCGCGCCGCGCCAGGCGCGATCGAGCGCGTGCGCATCGACCGGGAGACGCTGGAGCCGCGCTTCAAGGTCATCGGCTGCGATCTGTGGTCCGACGACCCGGAGTTCGCCGCCAGGTCGAAATCTGTGGGCGTGACCGGGATCTGCGGCTCGGGCATCATCGAGGTCATCGCCGAGCTCCACCTCGCCGGCATCATCAACCAGGACGGCGTCATCGACGGGCGCCTGGCGGCCCGCAATCCGCGCATCCACGCCGATGGCCGCACCCATGCCTACACGCTGTACGAGGGCCAGATGCCCATCCGCGTGACGCAGAACGACGTGCGCGCCATCCAGCTCGCCAAGGCCGCGCTGCAGGCCGGCATCCGCCTGCTGATGGAGCACATGGGCGTGGATCGGGTCGGCCGCATCCGCCTGGCCGGCGCCTTCGGCAGTCACATCGACGTGAAGTACGCGATGGTGCTGGGCATGATCCCGGACTGCGATCTCGCGAAGGTCAGCTCGGCGGGCAACGCCGCCGGCACCGGCGCGCGGGTGGCGCTGCTCGATCACAGCGCGCGCGCCACCATCGAGGACATCGTGCGGCGGGTGGAGAAGATCGAGACCGCCATCGACCCGCGCTTCCAGCAGCACTTCGTCGAGGCCATGGCCATCCCGCACAAGACCGCGGAGTACCCCAACCTGCGCCGCGTGGTCGAGCTGCCCGAGCCGCGCGCCGCAGCGCAGCCGCAGGGCGAGACCGCGCGCGGCCGCCGTCCCTCGCGCCGCCGCGCCTGACCATCCCCTGCGCCGCGGACAAAAAAACCGCCGTCGAAACGGCGGTATTCCTGGGGGAGGAACAACAGAGCTTTCGAAGCGGCGGCGCCGCCGGCGATCAGACGTTGGAGTCCGGGAACGAGCTCTTGCGGCGATTGATATAGTCGAGCAGCGCCTCGTCGATCGCGGGGTCGAGCGGCGGCGCCTCGTACTCGGCCAGCATCTTCTTCCATTGCGCGTTGGCGCGCTGCGCCATGTCCCTGGCCCCTTCCGCCTCCCACTGCTCGTAGCTGTTGTTGTCGGCGAGCGGCGAGCGGTAGAAGGCGCTCTCGAAATTCATCTGCGTGTGCGTGCAGCCGAGGAAGTGCTTGCCGGGACCGACCTCGCGCAGCGCGTCCAGCGCCTGGCCGTTCTCGGAGAGATCCACGCCCTGCAGCATGGTGTGCATCATGCCGGCCTGGTCGCAGTCCATCACGAACTTCTCGTAGCCCATCGACAGGCCGCCTTCCAGCCAGCCGGCGGTGTGCAGGACGAAATTCACGCCGGCAAGACAGGTCGGCAGCAGCGTCTGCGCCGCCTCGTAGGCGGCCTGCGCGTCGGCGACCTTGGAGGCGCACAGCCCGCCGCCGGAGCGGAACGGCACGCCCAGCCGCCGGGCGAGGCTCGCCATGGTGTAGAGCACCAGCGCCGGTTCCGGCGTGCCGAAGGTCGGCGCGCCCGACTGCATGGAGATCGAGGAGGCGAAGCTGCCGAGGATGCAGGGGCAGCCTGGACTGATGATCTGCACCAGCGCCAGGCCCGCCAGCGCCTCGGCCAGCGTCTGCGCGCAGGTGCCTGCCACCGTCACCGGCGCCATGGCGCCGGCGAGGATGAAGGGCGTGACCAGCACGCCCTGGTTGTTGCGCGCGTAGACCTTCAGCGCGCCGAGCATCGTTGCGTCGTAGGTCAGCGGCGAGTTGACGTTGATGAGACTGACGGTCACCGCGCGCGGCCGGCCGGTCTCCTCGTCGATCCACCGGTCGCCGAAGAGGATCTTCGCCATCTCCACCGTGTCCTCGGCGCGCGAGGGATGGGTCACGGAGCCCATGAAGGGTTTGTCGCTCAACTTCATGTGGCTGTACACCATGTCGAAGTGGCGCTTGTTGACGGGCAGATCGACCGGCTCGCAGATGGTGCCGCCGGAGTGGTGCAGCCACGGCGTGGAATACGCGAGCTTCACGAAGTTGCGGAAGTCCGCGATGGTGCCGTAGCGGCGGCCGTTGTCGAGATCGCGCACGAAGGGCGAGCCGTAGGCCGGCGCGAACACCGTGTTCCCGCCGCCGATCTGCACGCTGCGCGCCGGATTGCGGGCGTGCTGCGTGAACTCCCGCGGCGCGCTCGCCCGGATGACGGACCGCGGCATGCCGCGCGGGAAGCGCACGCGCGTACCCTGCACGTCGGCACCGGCCTTGCGCCAGATCTCCAAGACCTCGTCGTCCTCGCGGAACTCCAGCCCGATCTCCTCCAGGATGGTGTCGGCGTTGCGCTCGATGAGGGCCAGGCCTTCCTCGTCCAGCACCTCGTAGCAGGGGATCCGGCGGGTAATGTAGGGCACGGAAGCGGTGGCCCGCGCCTGGCGGGCGGCGCGCTTGGCCTCTCGTCCGCCGCCGCGGCGCGAGCGTGTGGCCTCTTGGGTATCGGTCATGCGGGTCTCCGGTCGACGCTCTGGCAGGGGTATGGGCGCAGGTCCTCCCGGGGCGGGCGGCCTGCCGGTTTTCAGCCAGTATGGGTGGGGCCGCAGGGGCTGTCTGGCCATGGCGCGACCCGCACTTGTGCGGAAACGTCATGTGCGGCGGCGCGCCCGGTTGAGCGCCCCCCACGGGGATGTGAGAATGGCTCGAAAACGGCGGCCGCCGCCGCCGCAATCCGCCGCCATAGCGATGACCAGCGCGATAGACAGACTTCCGGTCCGGGTCGGCTTCCTGACGCTGGCGGATTACTCGATGATCGCCTTCAGCAACGCGGTCGACCCGCTGCGGATGGCGAACCGCGAGAGCGGGCGGGAGCTTTACGCCTGGTCGGTCGTCAGCCTGGACGGCGAGCCGGTCCGCGCCAGCAACGGGCTCACGGTCTCCCCGACCATCGCGATCAGCGCCAGCCCGCCGCTCGACATGCTGTTCGTCTGCGGTGGCGTGAACGTCCAACAGGCGGTCGACGAGCGGGTCGTGAAGACGCTGCGACGGTTCGCCCGCCAGCGCGTCGCCCTCGGCGGACTGTGTACGGGCACCTACGCGCTCGCCCGCGCCGGCCTGCTCGAGGGCTATCGCTGCGCCATCCACTGGGAGAACATGGCGGCCATCCGCGAGGAGTTCCCGCGCACGATCTTCTCGCCGGAGCTGTTCATCGTCGATCGCGATCGCTACACCTGCACCGGCGGCGTGGCGCCGCTCGATCTGATGCTCAACGTCATACGGACGCAGTTCGGCAACGACCTCGCCGCCGCCATCTCCGAGCAGTTCATCGTCGAGCGCATCCGCGACAGCCGCGATCGCCAGCACGTGCCGCTGCTGGCGCGTGTCGGACGCGGCCACGACAAGCTGGTGCAGGCCGCCGTACTGATGGAGGCGAACACCGAGGAGCCGATGTCGCTGGACGAGCTGGCCAGGTGCGTCGGCCTCTCGCGCCGGCAACTCGAGCGGCTGTTCAAGAAATACCTGGACTGCGCGCCGACGCGCTATTATCTGGAGATCCGGCTGCGCCGGGCGCGCGAGCTGCTGCTGCAGACCGACATGTCCATCCTCGAGGTCACCACCGCCTGCGGCTTCCAGTCCTCACCGCATTTCAGCAAGTCCTACCGCGGCCTGTTCGGCCACCCGCCGAGCGCGGAGCGCGGCGGCGCGGCCGCGATGCGCCGGGCGCGCTGAGCGCGATGGCCATCTTCCCCGGCGCGTTCGCCACCCGCCCTGCCGGAACAGGCAGACGTTCCTCCTGGAGCCGCCGCAGCGTTGTGGGACCGCGGCGACGGAGCTCCGCCAGGCACCTGCCCGCCACGCGATCGTCCAGGTTTCCATGAAGCGCCAGTTGAATGCGGGTGGCGCGGCCGGCGCGCGCAGAATGTGCTGGCTGCGGAGCATCGCCCTGCTCGCCGCCTATGCCGGTATGCCCACCGAGGCGCCGGCGGAATGCCCCGCGCCGCCCGGGCGCCTCGCCACGCAGCAACGCGATGAGCGGCAGGCGCTGCGCCTGGAGCAGCAGGGGGACCTCGACCGCGCCCGGGGCCTGCCGTCGTCCGGGCAGGTGCGAGCGTACGAGCTCACGATCGAGCAGCGCGGGGAACAGCAGTATCTTCACGATCAGCAACAGCTCGAGCAGACGATCCGCAACAGCCGATCGAGCTCGCGTCCCGCGCCGCCCGGAGGCGCCGAACAGCTACTGCAGCGCTACCGTCTGGAGGACGCCGAACGGCAGCACGATTTCCGTATGCAAAGGGACCAGCGCTGATCGAAGCGCCACGGGCCGCGGACCGGGCGTGGCGCGGCCACGTATCTGCTTTTGCACGGGATCGCCGGCCGGCACCGGGAACCCCGGCCGGACAACCAGGGTCCCACTGGCACGAATCAGGGAGAAGCACCTTTCCATGATCGGTCTCGCGACCAGCCCCGTGCACCGCGCATGGCCTCGAGTCCTGTCGCGGGCGCTGGCGTTGTCCGGGTCGCTCTTGACGATGGCGCCGACACTCGCGCATGCGGGCGGTGCGCACGAGGACAGTCATGCAACGAGGAGTCCGACCATGATCCGTTTGACCGCATTCCTGCTGAGCGCCCTGCTCGCCGCCTGCGCGACCGCCGACCAGGACGCATGGCCGTTCACCGCCACGCCGGTGGCCACGTTCGACGAGCCCTGGGCGATGAGCTTCCTGCCCGACGGCCGCCTGCTGGTGACCGAGAAGGCGGGCCGGCTGCTGCTCGTCACCCAGGATGGAGGGAAGTTGCCGGTGACAGGTGAGATACCCGAGGTCGATTACGGCGGCCAGGGCGGTTTCGGCGACGTGGTGCCGCATCCGGAATTCGCGAACAACGGGCTCATCTACTTGAGCTACGCGGAGGCCGGCCCGCGCGACACCCGCGGCGCGGCGGTCGCGCGCGGCCGGCTCGAGCTCGGCCCGGCGGGCGGAACCTTGTCGGACGTGCAGGTGATCTGGCGCCAGGATCCCAAGGTGACGGGCCGCGGTCACTACGGTCATCGCATCGCCTTTTCGCCCGACGGCCATCTCTACATCTCTTCCGGGGAACGCCAGCATTTCGATCCGGCCCAGGACATGGGCGGCAATCTCGGCAAGGTGCTGCGCCTGAACGACGACGGCACGGTCCCGCCCGACAATCCGTTCGCGGATCGCGGCGGCGTGGCCGCGCAGGTCTGGTCGCTGGGCCACCGCAACCCGCTCGGCATCGCCTTCGACGGCGAGGGGCGTTTGTGGGAGGTCGAGATGGGACCGGCGGGCGGCGACGAGCTGAATCTCATCGTGCGCGGCGGCAACTACGGCTACCCGATCGTCTCCAACGGCGATCACTACGACGGCACGCCGATCCCCGATCACGACACGCGGCCGGACTTCGCCGCGCCGAAGGTATGGTGGACGCCGGTGATCTCGCCGTCGAGTCTCGCCTTCTACCGGGGCGATCTGTTCCCGGACTGGAAGGGCAGCGCCTTCATCGGCGGGCTGTCCTCCCAGTCGCTGGTGCGCATCCGCTTCGACGGCGAGACCGCCGTGGAGGCCGAGCGGTTCGCGATGGGCGCGCGCATACGGGCGGTCCGGCAGGGGCCGGACGGGGCGCTCTGGCTGCTGGAGGACGGCGGCAATGGGCGGCTGCTGAGGCTCACGCCGAAGCCGCGCTGAGGCGCCGGTTCCTAAACGGCGGCCCGGTTCGGCGCGCGCGCGCCCGCGCCGCTCGGCCCGGCGGCGTGATCGACCTGACGCACGGGAGTGCCCGGCCGCTGCCGCGTCTGCCAGTCCTCCGCGACGCGGTAAGGGGCCTGCGAGCGCGGCAGCATGCCGTTGCCCTTGATGTGATCGGCGGCCTTCTCGCCGATCATGATGGTCGGCGCGTTCAGATTGCCGGTGGTGACCTGCGGCATGATCGATGAATCGACCACGCGCAGTCCCTCCACGCCGCGCACGCGGCACTGCGGATCGACCACCGCCATCTCGTCGGTGCCCATGCGGCAGGTGCCGCAGGGATGGAAGGCGCTCTCCACCGAGGCGCGGACGAAGTCGTCGATCTCATCGGCGGTCTTCACCTCCGGGCCCGGCTGCAGTTCCACGCCGCGGTATGGATCGAAGGCGGGCTGGGCGAAGATCTCGCGCGTGAGCCGGACCGCGGCGCGCATCTCGATCCTGTCCTCCTCGTGCGACATGTAGTTGAAGAACACGCGCGCCCTGGCGCGCGGATCGGCGCTCGCAAGCTGCACCCAGCCGCGGCTCTTCGAGCGCATCGAGCCGACGTGGGCCTGGAAGCCGTGCGTGCCCGCCACGGCATTGCCGTCGTAGGAGAACGCGCCTGCCAGGAAGTGATACTGAATGTCGGGCCAGCGTACGCCCGGCCGGCTGCGGATGAAGGCGCCGGTCTCGAAGTGGTTGGTGGCGCCGAGCCCGCCCTTGGTGAAGAACCATTGCGTGCCGATGAGAAACTTCGACCACGGGTTCATCACCTTGTTGAGGGTGATGGGCTGCGTGCACTCCTGCTGGAAGTACATCTCCAGGTGATCCTGCAGGTTGCGCCCGACGCCCGGCAGATCGCGCTCCACCGGCACGCCGATGGCGCGCAGGTGCGCGGCCGGGCCGATCCCGGAGAGCATCAGCAGCTGCGGTGAATTGATCGGGCCGCCGCTCAAGATCACCTCGCGCCGCGCGCGCGCCTCCTGCAGGCTGCCGCCGCGCTCGAACACCACGCCGGCGGCGCGGCCGTCGCGCAACGTCACCTTGTGTGCGAGCGCATTGAGCAGGACCGTCAGCTTGCGCGTGGTGCGGATGGGGTGGACGTAGGCGTTGGCGCAGCTCCAGCGCTGGCCGCGGTAGACCGTCATGTCCATGCGGCCGAAGCCCTCCTGCTGGTAGCCGTTCATGTCGTCTGTCTTCCAGTAACCGGCCTGCATGCCGGCCTCGACGAAGGTGCCGTACAGGGGATTCGCGAGCGTGCCGTTGCACGTGTGCAGCGGGCCGCTGTCGCCGCGGTAGTCGTTGCCACCCTCGGCCCGGCACTCCGCCCTGCGAAAATACGGCAGCACGTCGTGGTACGACCAGTGCTCCGCGCCCATCTCCGCCCAGGTGTCGAAGTCGAGCGCGTTGCCGCGCACGTACACCATACCGTTGATGGAGGACGACCCGCCCAGCACCTTGCCGCGCGGGCAGTGCAGCCGGCGGCCCTTCAGGCCGGGCTCCGGCTCGGTCTCGTAGCGCCAGTTGTATTTCTCCATGTTCATCGGAATGGAGAGCGCCGTCGGCATCTGGATGTAGATGCTCGAATCGCCGCCGCCGTACTCGAGCAGCAGCACGCTCACGTCCGGATCCTCCGTGAGCCGGTTCGCCAGTACGCAGCCGGCCGAGCCGGCGCCGACGATGATGTAATCGAATTCGCCCATCTCGTTCATGTGATAGTCCCGCCCGTTCAGTAAGGTGAATCGACGTCGCCCATCTCCACGTACACACTCTTCAGCTGCGTGTAGTGTTCGACGCACGCCAGGCTGTTCTCACGCCCGATGCCCGACTGCTTGTAGCCGCCGAAGGGGATCTCGATCGGGGTGATGTTGTAATTGTTGATCCAGCAGATGCCGGCGTGCAGCTGCGCCACCACGCGGTGCGCGCGCTGCACGTCGCGGGTGAACACGCCGGCGGCCAGGCCGAAGCGGGTGCCGTTCGCGCGGGCCACGACCTCCTGCTCGTCCTCGAAGGCGAGCACGGTCATCACCGGCCCGAAGATCTCCTCCTGCACCACGCGCATGTCGTCGCTGCACTGCGCGAACACCGTGGGCTCGACGAAGCAGCCCCGATCGCAGCCGTTGGCCAGGTAGCGCCGACCGCCGCAGACCAGCGCGGCGCCGTTGTCGCGGCCGATGCCGATGTAGTCGAGCACCTTGGTCATGTGATCCCGGGAGACGAGCGAGCCGACGTCGGTGGCCGGATCGAGCGGATCGCCGATGCGCATCCTGGCCACGCGCTGGCGCAGGCGATCGAGAAATTCCTGCAGCACGCTCCCGTGCACGAACACGCGCGTGCCGTTGGAGCAGATCTCCCCCTGCGTGAAGAAGTTCGCCAGCAGCGCGCCGGAGACCGCGTTGTGCAGATCGGCGTCGGCGAACACGATGAGCGGGGACTTGCCGCCTAGCTCCAGGGTGACGTGCTTGAGCGACTCGGCGGCGGCTGCCATCACGCGCTTGCCGGTGCCGACCTCGCCGGTCAGCGACACCTTGGCGATGTCCGGGTGCGCGGTCAGCAGCCGGCCGGTGCGGCCATCGCCCTGCACCACGTTGAACACCCCCGCTGGCAGTCCGGCGTCGGTGTAGACCTCCGCGAGCTTCAGCGCGGTCAGCGGCGTGAGTTCCGCCGGCTTGAAGATCATGGCATTGCCGCAGGCGAGCGCCGGCGCGGACTTCCAGCAGGCGATCTGTATGGGGTAGTTCCATGCGCCGATGCCGGCGCAGATGCCGAGCGGCTCGCGCCGCGTGTAGGCGAAGGAGCGGCCGAGATCGTAGTGATGGCCGTGCAGCGTGGCGGCCACCCCGGCGAAATACTCGAGGCAGTCGGCGCCGGAGTGGACGTCGACGGACTGCGCCTCGCGGATGGGCTTGCCGGTGTCGAGGACCTCCAGGCGAGCGAGCTCGTCGTTGCGCTCGCGCAGCAGGTTCGCCGCGCGCGTGAGGATGCGCCCGCGCTGCGTGCCGGTCATCGCCGACCAGGCGCGGTAGCCCTCCGTGGCCGCGTCGACGGCGCACTGGACGTCGCGCTCGTCGGCGCTCTGCACGCGGCCGATCGTCTCGCCGGTGGCCGGGTTGACCGTCGCGAAGGTCTCGCCGGAGTGGGCCTCGAGATAGCGGCCGCCGATGAACATACGCTGCGTTTCCGACATGTGGATCTTCCGGGATCGTCCCCGCGCGCCGAGCAGCGACGCCGCTGGTTTTATCTGGAATGGTTACGGCCGAGTATATTTATCGGACGTACAAAAAACTAGATGTCCATCAAGCGCGGGGAAGGCGCCGGGGCGGGAATCCGGCCCGGCACGGGGCCTGGTGGCGCCACAGGGGCCGCGAACAGGTCGCCTGGGCGCAACTGAATGTCGCCATCCGCGAAATCCGGGTGGCGGAGGACCCCCAAAGCGTGCTAATTTTGTCCGGACAGGTGATACTGCCTGTTGCGCGTCTGGCCCATCGGGAGCGGTTCGGGCCAGAGCAGTGATGCGGCAAAGCAACAACAGGCCGCACGCGGATGATGAGCGTTTGGCGGAGGATGGCCCGAGATTTTCAGGTAACCGATAGACAGGCGAGGGTCGCACGGCCTTCCATGGGGGAAATAACGATGAAAGCTACAAGAGCAATGCAGCGCGCAAGCGGTCGCTGCCTGATGAGTTCAGCTATCGCATTGGTGACAGCGGCTGCAGCACTGCCCGCCAGCGCCGAGTACACCTTCTTCGAACGCGGCGGCTTCAAGGCCAACGCCGGCCTGTCGTCGATCCTGGGCGCCGTCGGCACCAGCGACATCGCGCCGCTGACCGATCGCGACGGCTACTTCGAGGCCTTCGCGAAGCCCAATCTGAATTTCACCTGGGACATGCCGACCGAAGGCACCATCTACGGCAAGATCTCGGGTGTGGGCGTCTACCAGTTGGGCGATGGCGATCCGACCGGCCTGACCAACGGCGACGTCGGTGACCTCGGGCTCGAAGAGGCCTATCTCGGGTGGCGCGGCCAGTACCTCGACGTGCGCGCGGGCCGCACCGAGTTCGCCATCGGCGATCAGTTCCTGATCGGCGACTGCCATTTCGACTCCAATGCGCCGCCCTCGTCCGATGGGCGGGGCGATGCGCACTACGATGGCAGTTTCTGGATCGCTCCGTACAAGGCCTGCGATACCTCCGTGATTGTCACCGCCAACAACGGCGGCGCCTGGAAGGCGGATGCCTTCACCATCAAGGGCGACGGCCACCAGGCCTACACCCGCCTCGCGGGGCTGAACGTCGAGTACCTGCTCGGTGACGCCGGCGCCGACGGCAAGTTCGGCTTCATGATGGCGGGCGTTCCGGAGTCTTCAAACGGTTTCCGCCAGGGCATGAACCTCCTGGACTTCCGCGCCAACGGCATCGCGATCCCGATGGTGCCGGGCCTGAAGGTGCACGGTGAGGTCGCCGCCGAATTCGGCGACCTCGACGCCGGTGTCGACTCCGACGCGATGGCCTACTACGGCGAGGTGGAGTACAACTTCGCCAACGTGACATGGACCCCGACCGTCCACTATCGCTACGGCCACTGGGACGGCGATGACCTCAACACCGCCGACAACGAGGGCTTCGACTCGCTGTTCTACTACGCGGGACCGCGCGGTTGGGGTACCTGGTACCAGGGCGAGATCGCCGGGGAGTATCAGCTGACGAACAGCAACCAGAACACCCACATGGTGAAGCTGGCGGTGCATCCCACGGACACCATCGCGATCAGCGGCCTGTACTTCAATCACTCGCTGGATGAGAGTCACTATTTCGGAGCGCCGGTGACCGACGACAAGTGGATGGACGAGTTCAACCTCGTCGGTGAGTGGTTCCCGACCGCCAACTGGTACGTCGCGGGTGTGTTCGGGTACGGCATCGCCGGCGATGCCTATGAGCAGACCTACGGCACCGACGATGACTCGATGGTGTACGAGCTGTGGGTCCAGTTCACCTACTGATCCCGCAGTACGTTCAACAGGCTGGAAGGAAATGGTGAGGCCGGGGCGCGTCAGGGCGCCCCGGCCTTTCTTTTTTTCGCTTCATAGAAGGTTCCGCCCGGTCATCGCGTCGATTCGAAGGTGAGCCCGCCATGGCGATCAGCGTCTTCGACATGTTCACCATCGGGATCGGGCCCTCCAGCTCCCATACCGTCGGACCAATGCGCGCGGCGCGCCGCTTCGTGCAGCGTCTGGCCGAACAGGGCGTGCTCGGCGAGGTCGTCTCGGTGCGCGTGGAGCTTTACGGCTCGCTCGCTCACACGGGCCGGGGCCATGGCACCGACAAGGCGATCATCCTGGGACTGCTCGGCGAGACGCCCGAGGGCATCGATCCGGATTGCATCCCGGCGCTCGTCGGGCAGGTGGCCAACGACGGCCGCTTGCGGTTGCAGGGCGGCCGGGAGATCGCCTTCCAGCCCGGCGAGCAGCTCGTCTTCAACAAGCGCGAGATGCTGCCGCTGCACTCCAACGGCATGCTCTTCACGGCCCGCGACACGCGGGGCGCGGTGCTGCGCGAATCGACCTATTACTCCGTGGGCGGCGGCTTCATCGTCGGCGCCAAGGGCGACAAGACCGCCATCACGCAGGACACCACGGTGCAACCGTACCCCTTCCACAGCGGTGCGGAGCTGCTGCAGCAGTGCGAGACGCACGGTCTTTGCGTGAGCGCGGTGATGTCGGAGAACGAGAAGGTATGGCGGAGCGAGGCGGAGATCCGTGCCGGCCTGCTCGCGATCTGGAACGCCATGCAGCAATGCGTCGCTCGCGGCTGCCGCACCGAGGGCCGGCTGCCTGGCGGGCTGAAGCTGGCGCGCCGCGCCCCGGCATTGCTGAAGACCCTGCAGGCCCGCACGCAGGACCAGGATCCGGATCCGCTGCTCACCATGGACTGGGTGAATCTCTTCGCGCTGGCGGTGAACGAGGAGAACGCCGCCGGTGGCCGGGTGGTCACCGCACCCACCAACGGCGCGTCCGGAATCATCCCCGCAGTGATGCACTACTATCTTCGCTTCTGTCCCGGCGCGAACGACGACGGCATCGTGCGCTTTCTGCTGACCGCAGCGGCCATCGGCATGCTGTACAAGGAGAACGCTTCGATATCGGGGGCCGAGGTCGGTTGTCAGGGCGAGGTCGGCGTGGCGTGCTCGATGGCCGCCGGCGCGCTCACCGAGGCGCTCGGCGGCACGCCGCGGCAGGTGGAGAACGCCGCGGAGATCGGCATGGAGCACAACCTCGGGCTGACCTGCGATCCGATAGGCGGGCTCGTGCAGATCCCCTGCATCGAGCGCAACGCGATGGGCGCCGTCAAGGCCATCAACGCCTCGCGGCTGGCCCTGCACGGCAACGGCACGCACTACGTCTCGCTCGACAACGTCATCAAGACGATGCGGCAGACCGGTGCCGACATGCTGAGCCAGTACAAGGAGACCTCCCGCGGCGGGCTGGCCGTGAACGTCATCGAGTGCTGAGTCACCGCGAGGGCAGCGTTGCCCTCAGCGGGTACGCGTCGGACGCCGTGCGCCGGCGGCTTTGCGGGACGCGGCCGGGGCGCCATTGAGACGGCGGCGCGGCTTGCCCGCGGCGGACGCCGCGGCATCGGAGCGGGTGTGGTCGTCGATGTACTCCTCGATGAATGCGATCATCTCCTCCACGTTCGCCTCGCTGCTGATCATCGCGCGCCGCACCCACATCCCGTCGATGAGCACGCTCACGCCGGTTGCGATCTTCTCCGCCTGATCGGCGGGAATCATCTGCTTCAGGGCGTGCGTCAGATCGCGATGCAGGCGCCGGTAGTAGACCATCTGCAGTCGTGCGAATTCCGGCTTCTGCGGCGCGTGGCCATAGAACGACAGCCAGGCCGCAGCGGTCTCCTGGCGGAACACGCCCTCGAGAAAGTTCGCACGCACGATCGCCTCGATGCGTTCGCGCGGCGTGCGCGCCACCTTCAACCGCGCCACGGCGTCATCGGAGATCTGGCGGAAGGCATGCCGCATCACCGCCTGCATCAGATCGTCCTTGTTCCTGAAGTAGTAGTTGACGATGCCGTGCGACATGCCCACGCGCTCGCCGATGCGGGCCACGGTCATGCCGTTGACGCCGTGCTCGAGGAAAAGCTGGTAGGCGGCGCGGATCAGATCATTGCGCCGTATCTCTTCAATGCGCGTCTTCACGGTCTTTCCTTCCCACGGCAGCAGTTGGAAATGGCGTCGGGTTGTGCGGTGCACACATTCGCAAATGCGACCTCTTTGCCGGTCACGGGCGTGCAGTGCGGTCAGCGCGCACGTCGCCCCTTTTTGCTCGTGCGAAGCCGTTTTTCGGCGGGTCGCGCCGGTCGCACACCTCGTCGCACGTAAGGCAGTGCGACATTCTCTTGACAAGGCGTACAACTAAGTTTCACTCTATCCAAAATTTTAGACAAGCGTACAGTTTTTGGGCAGGCAGCCGCGGCCGAGGCCGCCTGCCTGCCCAGGGCGGATTTGCAGCACACACTGGCGCTGCAATTTCATGTCGGAGCGTCAATACTTGATCGTGTCGCGGCACCCCGAACCCGAGGCCCGGGACCCCAAGAGCACCCACCGAAGAGGAGACAATCCATGATGCGCATCAGCAACCATCTGCCCCGGGCCTTCATTGCCGGCCTGCTCACGGTCGCGGCCCTGCCGGCCAGCGCCGATGATGCGGCGCAATGCGGCACGGTGCGATTCTCGGACGTCGGCTGGACCGACATCACCGCCACCACTGCCCTGACCTCCACCGTGCTCGAAGGGCTGGGATACAAGCCGACAACACAGGTGCTGTCGGTGCCGGTCACCTACACG
Source organism: Gammaproteobacteria bacterium (assembly GCA_022072255.1). Taxonomy (GTDB): domain Bacteria; phylum Pseudomonadota; class Gammaproteobacteria; order JAJPIJ01; family JAJPIJ01; genus JAJVHZ01. The sequence goes on from JAJVHZ010000072.1 coordinate 38,977, forward strand.
AGCCTGAAGAACAAGGACATCGACGTCTTCCTCGGCAACTGGATGCCGACCATGGAGGCCGACATCAAGCCGTTCCGCGACGACGGCAGCGTCGAGGTGGTGGGTGCCAACCTCGAGGGCGCGAAGTACACGCTGGCTGTGCCGGCCTATGCGGCCGAGGCGGGCCTGAAGGACTTCGCCGACATCGCCAAGTTCGCCGACAAGCTCGACAAGAAGATCTACGGCATCGAGCCCGGCAACGACGGCAATCGCCTCATCCAGAAGATGATCACCGACAACGCCTTCGGCCTGAAGGATTTCGAGCTGGTGGAGTCCAGCGAGGCCGGCATGCTCTCGCAGGTGGCGCGGGCGACGAAGAAGAACGACTTCATCGTCTTCCTGGGGTGGGAGCCGCACCCGATGAACGTCAATTTCCAGCTCGCCTACCTGACCGGCGGCGATGACTTCTTCGGCCCGAACCTCGGCGGCGCCACCGTGTACACCAACGTCCGCCAGGGCTACGGCACCGAGTGCCCGAACGTGGGCGCGTTGCTGAAGAACCTGAAATTCACCCTCACCATGGAGAACCAGGTGATGGGCGACATCCTCGACAATGGCGCGCAGCCGGCCGACGCTGCCAAGAAGTGGCTGAAGGCCAATCCGGGCGTGCTCGACAGCTGGCTCGCCGGCGTCACCACGCTGGACGGCAAGGATGGACTTGCCGCGGTGAAGGCTCACCTCGGTCTGTGATGTGAACGAACGGCGCCGTCGCCCCGCCACCGGCGGCGGCGCCGCCTGAAGAACGCGCCGTCGCGGGGGGAGTCCGGATGGAGTGGCTGGAGCAACACAAACTGCCGCTTGGCAAGTGGATCAACCGCTTCGTCGACTGGCTCAACGTGCACGCGGCGGGATTCTTCAACGCGATCTCCGACGGCCTCGGCTTTCTCATCATAGGCCTCATCAAGATCCTGCAGGCGACGCCGCCGCTCCTGCTGGTGGCGATCATCGCCGGCCTCGCGTACTGGCTGCACCGCTCCATCAAGCTGGTCGTGTTCATCGTCGCGGCGTTGCTGCTCATCATCAACCTCGGCTACTGGGAGGAAACGCTCGAGACGCTCGCGCTGGTCGTCTTCGCGACCATCATCTCGATGCTGGTCGGCGTGCCGCTGGGGATAGCCAGCGCCCATCGCCCCTGGCTGTACGCGGTCCTGCGCCCCATCCTCGACCTTATGCAGACGATCCCGACTTTCGTATACCTCATTCCGACCCTGATACTGTTCGGGCTCGGCGTGGTGCCCGGGTTGATCTCGACGATAATCTTCGCGATCCCGGCGCCGATCCGCCTGACGCACCTGGGCATCTCGACGGTACCGAAGGCGCTGGTCGAGGCCGGCGAATCCTTCGGCGCCACGCAGCGCCAACTGCTGTGGAAGGTGGAGTTGCCCTACGCGTTGCCGACCATCATGGCCGGTCTCACCCAATGCATCATGCTGTCGCTGTCGATGGTCGTGATCGCCGCGCTGGTCGGCGCCGACGGCCTCGGCAAACCGGTGGTACGCGCGCTCAACACGGTCAACATCGCCCAGGGCTTCGAAGCGGGCACCGCCATCGTCATCATCGCCATCGTTCTGGACCGGCTGTGCAAGCCGCGCGAACCAACCCAAGGGTTATGAAATCATGAAAATCGTGGAGTTCGATCACGTAGATATCGTCTTCGGGACGCGGCCGGAGCGGGCGCTGAAGCTGCTGGACGAGGGCTCCGACCGCCAGGCGATACTCGACAAGACCGGCAACGTCCTGGGCGTGGCCGATTGCACGCTCGAGGTCGATGCCGGGGAGATCTGCGTGCTGATGGGACTGTCCGGCTCGGGCAAGTCCACGCTGCTGCGCGGGGTGAACGGACTCAACAAGGTCAACCGCGGCCAGATCCGCGTCCGCGACGGCGAGAAGATGATCGACGTCGCCCACTGCGATCCGAACACCCTGCGTCACATTCGCTGCGAGCGGGTGGCGATGGTGTTCCAGCAGTTCGCGCTCCTGCCGTGGCGCACGGTGCGCGAGAACGTCGGTCTCGGACTGGAGTTGCGTGGCATGCCGAAGGCCGAGCGCGACAAGATCGTCGAGGAGAAGCTGGCCCTGGTGGGCCTGAGCAAGTGGGCCGACAAACATGCGCACGAGCTCTCCGGCGGCATGCAACAGCGCGTCGGCCTAGCCCGTGCCTTCGCCACCGATGCCGACGTGCTGCTGATGGACGAGCCGTTCTCTGCGCTCGACCCGCTCATCCGCACGCACCTGCAGGACGAGCTGCTGGAACTGCAGCGGCGCCTGAACAAGACCATCATCTTCGTCAGCCATGACCTGGACGAGGCGCTGAAGCTCGGCACGCACATCGTCATCATGGAGAACGGGCGCATCGTGCAGTGCGGCCGCCCCGAGGAGATCGTGCTCAAGCCCGCCAACGAGTACGTCGCCGAGTTCGTGGCCCACATGAATCCGCTGAACGTCCTGCGCTGCGGGTCACTGATGACGAAGGCCGAGGCGCTGCAGCGCAGGAACGGAGCGCTGCAACTGGACTGGACCGGGCATCACATGCTGCACCTGGACGCCGAAGACAGGCCGGTGTCCGCCACCATCGAGGGCAGGCCAGCCATATTGCTGCCGTACGGGCCGGGCATCGACCTCGCCAAGATCTCCGCCGATGCGAGCGGCATGACCATCGTGACCGCCACGCCTGACCTCATCATGAAGACCGCGATCGAGATCCGTCACGCCACCGGCCGCCCGGTGCCGCTGCTCGAGGGCGGCAAGCTGGTCGGCGTGGTCGGCGACGACGAGGTCTACCGCGGCATGCTGCGGCAGACTGCGCTCGCCAATCCCTCTCACCCGGCCCACTAGCCGACAGCGCCCGCAACAAGAAGAAGGTGACGGATACCTTCTTTTGTCCGCTACCCTTTTTGCGAAAACGGTATCCGTCACCTCTTTTGATTCGTCACCTGTTGTCAGCTACCCGCCATGAGTCGGGTGTGCCTCGAGCTCGGTCGAGAGGCTGAGCCACCGGTCCTCGGCCTCCGCGAGCTGGGCGGCGACATCGGCCTGCTCGGCGAGCAGCGACTTCAGACGTTCCTTCTGCCCATCCGCATACATGTCCGGCTGCGACAGCGCCGTCTGAATCTCTGCGCGGCGTTGTCCGAGCCTCTCGATCGCGGCCTCCTGCGACTGCAACTGTGCGCGCAGCGGCGCCAGGCGCTGGCGCTGCTCGGCCTCCAGTCTCCTGCGCTCCTTGCGTTCGGCGGCGCTCTCGCCGCCCGTCGCGCGCTCGGTCGCCGCGCCGCTGCCGGCCGCCACCGCGAGTTCGCGGCGCTCACGCTCGCGGTTCCGCTCGGTGATCCAGCGGCTGTAATCGTCGAGATCGCCGCTGTAGGACTGCACGCGGCGATCGGCAATGACCAGGAACCGATCCGCCACCGTGCGCAGCATGTAGCGATCGTGGGAGATGACCACCATCGCACCCTCGAACTCCTGAAGCGCCACGCTCAACGCGTGCCGCATCTCGAGATCGAGGTGATTGGTCGGCTCGTCCAGCAACAGGAGGTTCGGTCGCCGATGGACGAGCAGCGCCAGCACCAGCCGCGCGCGTTCGCCGCCGGAGAACACCGACACGTCGCCCAGCGCCTGATCGCCGTGAAAGCCGAAGCCGCCGAGGAAGTTGCGCAGATCCTGTTCGGTCGCCTTCGGATCGAGCCGCTGCAGGTGGGCGAGCGGCGTGAGGGCCGGATTCAACTGCTCGAGCTGGTGCTGGGCGAAGTACCCGACGTGCAGATCCTGCGCCGGCAGGCGCGCGCCGGAGAGAGGCTGGAGCTCGCCGGCGAGGGTCTTGATGAGCGTGGACTTTCCGGCGCCGTTCGGGCCGAGGAGCCCGATGCGATCGCCGGGTGCAAGGCTCAGGCGTATGTCCTGCACGGCGACATCATCGCCATAGCCAACCCCGACCTCCTCGAGCTGCAGCAGCGGCGTGGGCAGCTTGCGCGGCGGGAAAAACCCGAATCCGAACGGCGAATCGGCGTGGGCGGGTGCGAGGAGCTCCATGCGCGCAAGCGCCTTCAGCCGGCTCTGCGCCTGGCGCGCCTTGGTCGCCTTGGCGCGGAAGCGATCCACGAAGCTGTGTATGCGCGCCACCTCGCGCTGCTGGCGGACATAGGCCGCGGTCTGCTGCGCCATCTGCTCGGCACGCCGCTGTTCGAAGGCCGAGTAGTTGCCGGCGTAGAGCGTGGCGGTCTGCCGCTCCAGGTGCAGGACGTGATCGACGATCTCGTCCAGGAATTCGCGATCGTGCGAGATGAGCAGCAGCGTGCCCGGGTAACGCCGCAGCCATTCCCCCAGCCACAGCGTGGCCTCCAGATCGAGATGGTTGGTCGGCTCGTCCAGCAGCAGCAGATCCGAGCGGCACATCAGCGCCTGTGCGAGATTCAGCCGCATGCGCCACCCGCCGGAGAACTCCATCACCGGGCGCCGCTCCTCGCCCGGCTTGAAGCCGAGACCATGCAGCAGCGTGCCGGCACGGCTCATCGCCGTGTAACCGCCGGCGTGATCGAGATCAGCGTGCAGCTTTGCCAGGCGATGGCCGTCGCCCGCGGCCTCGATCGCGCGGATCTCGGTCTGGATCGCGCGCAGCGCCGCGTCGCCGTCGAGCACGTAGTCGATGGCCGCGCGACCCAGCGCCGGTGTCTCCTGCGCGACGTGGGCGATGGTCAGGTTGGGCGGCATGGAGACCTCGCCGGCGTCGGCGTGCAGCTCCTCGCGCAGCAGCGCAAACAGGCTGGACTTGCCCGTGCCGTTGGCGCCGGTCACGCCGACGCGGTTGCCGGCATGGATGGTGAAGCTCGCGCCCGTGAACAGCACGCGCGGGCCGCGGCGCAGGGTGAGGTTGGTGAAATTCAGCATCGGTGAGGCAGCGGGCAGACCGGGTGGCGGCGCGCATTCTAACCCGAATGCCCGTCGCGTCGGCCCGCCGGCGCCTCGACTATAATGCCCGGCATGCATCCGGCCACGACAGCCGTGCCCGCGCGGGAGAGCGCATGAAGGCGCAGCCGCAGCGACGCGGCGGCGGGCTGCGGTTTCTGTTCCGGCTCGTCAAGTGGGCGCTCCTCACGGCGGTGCTGCTCTGCGTCTTCCTGCTGGCGAGCGCGCCCTTCTACATCTACGGCCGCTTCAACGCCGAGCGGCCGATCGCCGAGATCGCCTTCAAGCCCCTGGGTCCGAAGCGCTACCAGGCCACGCTCGCCACCGGCGATCTCTGCACGCTGCAGACCTACGAGATCCTGGGCGATCAGTGGCAGCTCGACGCCAGCTTCATCAAGTGGAAGGCGCTGGGCACGCTGCTCGGTCTGCAGTCGCTGTACCGGCTGGATCGACTCTCCGGCCGCTATGCGGACATCGAGGAGCAGAGCGTCATGGAAAAGCGCTGGCACGACCTCTCCCCGCACGTGCTGGTCGATGTCTTTCCCGCTGAAGGGGGTAAAGGCATCCGCAGCTGGCTGGTCGACACGCGCTACGGCTCCTCCGTCTACCTCGACATCGATACGACGCGGAAGTATCGCGTCTATGCGACCGAGGACGCCCTTATCGCCCGTCCGGTCGAGCCCACCCCGGGAGAGCCCGCGGAGAACGAGCTCGCGGTGGTGATCGACAAGGCCTGCGGCCAGCAGCCCGGCGTCATCGAGAAGCTTTCACGCCGCATCAACGACGCAATATTCCGGCTCCTCTGAGGCACGCGTGCGCGCGCCGGGCGCTCGGGCAGCGGCGCCGAACGCAGGCGACACCCGGACGGCACCGGCTGTGGCCGCGATCAGCTCGCCCGCTGCTCCGCCGGCGGCGCCGGGCACAGTCGACTCCCCGCCTGCACCCGCTGTCGCCGCGATCAGCTCGCCCGCCGCTGCCTCGTAGCGCGGTGCCGCCTCGTAGCCCGCTGCCGCCTCGCGCACGGCCAGCGCGTCGAGTGGACTGCGGGTGGCGCCCGCCGCCACCCTGAGCACGTGGGTGTAGATCGTCGCCGCGCTCGCGTGGGGTTGTCCGAGCAGCGCCTGCACGGTGCGCAGCTCCGTGCCGGCCTGCAGCAGGTGGGTGGCGAAGGAGTGCCGCAGGCTGTGAGCGCAGACGCGCTTGTCGATGCCGGCGGCGGCCGCCGCCTCACGGATGTGGCGCTGCAATTGTCGTTCGCAGAGGTGCGGCCGCTGCTCCGCACCGGTGTCTGCCTCGACCGAAACCTCATCGGCCGGAAAGACCCAGTGCCAGGCCCAGGTCGCGCCCGCATGCGGGTGCCCGCGGTCGAGCGCATCGGGCATCCACACGCCCACGCGGCCGGCGCTGCGGTCCTGCTCCCAGAGCGCCCGGCTGTGCGTCAGGTGCCGGCGCATGGGGACGACCAGCGACTGCGGCAGCATGACCGCCCGGCCCCTGCCGTTCCCGCCCGCGTGCACGAGGATGATCCCGTGCGCGAGGGCCACGTCCTTGACCCGCAGGCGCAGTGCTTCCCGCAGGCGCATGCCGGTGCCGTAGAGCAGGCGCACGACCAGTGAGGAGGGTTGCGGCACGGCCACGAGCAGCGCCCGGACCTCGCCCGTGGTGAGCGCGCTCGTGATGCGTCCCCGCGCCCGCGGCGATCCGGTCTCCTGCATTCAGCGCAGCTCCACGCGCAGAACGTCGCGGTACAGGAACAGGATGGCGCCCAAGGCCGGGTGGCCGGTGGAGACCGGGACATGGCGTTCCGCACCGAGGTGGGCAAGGAAGGCCTCGGCCGCGCGTGCGGCTGGCCCGAACGGATGCCGCATGCCGTGCCAGCGGCGAAAATGCTCCGCCCAGTGGACATGGATCCGCCCGGTTCTTATGCTGTATCGCAAGCTGCGCCGGCGCACGCGCAGCCGATCCGGCAGCTGCGTGGAATGAAAGGGAGGCCGATCCGAATAATAGCCGCTCGTGTTACTGTACATGCATACAGCATAGCGCCGGGTCTGGCAACGGACAAGGGCGGTTGCCCTCGCAAGGCGCGGCCCTTTTATCCGCCACATCTCGTTTTTTGTCCGCCCCGATGTCTTCCAAATCACGTTCGGCGGCACAGAAGCTCGCGGTGTCCGTTTTCTAACTTGTCACTGCGAAGAGTCTCTCCTGCATCGGACGATCACGGCTCAGATCAACCGACTCTGAGGCTAGTATCTGCTCGTATTTTTCTCGCATGGTTGTTTCGGGCGCGTCAGGAGGCAAGAACCGGAACACAGATGCGGCTACATACTCCCGCTCCGCCTCGAAGCTAGCCCATCGTCGCCCTTCGATTTCAGCAACGTATCCAGTGGTATTTGAGCCAGCAAAAATGTCAACGACCAAGTCCCCAGGGTCGGTTAGAAATCTAATGAAGAACTCGGGCAGCTTTGCGGGGAAACGGGCTGGGTGCCCCTTGCCGCCAATAGCTTTGCAGCCGCGGAGGTACGTCCCGTTTGACTCGCTATTGGGGATTTGGAGCAGGTTCGGAGGTATGGCGCCCCCGTTGTCCTTTCCGAATCCTCGCCCGACATCGTGTCCAGATGGACGTTTCGCGGGTTGATAAAAACCATCAGGGTCTTCTAGCAGCTTCTTCATTCTCTCGCTGTACGGCGCGAGCACCTTGGAGACATCGGCCTTCGGCCACTCGGTCTTGCCGAACCACCATACCGTGTTGATTGCATCCTTTGCCCGCAACTTACGCTTGTTGACCCACTCAATCGGCGTCGGTAATTTAGATGGGTTATACCAGTAAAAATCCTCCGCCAAGGTAAAGCCGAGATCGTCGCAGAAGCGAATCAGAACTCGAAAGTTGTAAAGGCTGCGCGACGGAGAACCCCTTTCATAGGCACCGCCGAGATCCAAGACCAAGCTCCCATCATCTCTGAGCTTCTTCTTAACAAGCCGCCCAAACTCGCTTAGCCAATCCTCATACTCGTGCTGTTCCTTGTTGCCGTACTCCTTTTTCCGGAGAAGCGCAAAGGGTGGACTGGTAAGAACAAGATTCACGGAGTCATCGTCAAGCAGATGCAGCAGCTCCAAGGAGTCACCGCAATAGCAGGCGCCTAGCTGAGTCTTGTAGGCGGGAGATGCCGATTGTCGCTGCATGGCATTGCTACTCATAGTCTGTAGATGCGGAGTCATCATTTTCGCATCCTTCTCACCACAATGGTAGCAGGCGCAAGAACCCCCAGACTACGTCTTTTTTTCGCGGATCGAGTCCGTGAGGAACGCAAGCGCCAAGGCCTGTCTCAAGAGGGACTCGCTGAAAAGACCGGGCTGCACCGAACCTATATCGGATCGGTTGAGAGGGGGGAACGGAACGTATCCATTGACAACATAGAGCGAATTGCAAGGGCCCTCAATGTTAAGGCTGCTGACCTCTTGAACGGAGGCAGTAGGTGAAGCCGCATCCCGACCATAAAGAACTCGAGAATCTGCTGCCGTACATTCGGAAGCTACAGGAGCTTGCTGACCGCCACGGCATACGAGATATCTTTCAAGACAACGGTGGCAAGTTATTACAGATTGCCCTGGCGACCGGGTTGACCATCCTAAAGAAGCGCGAAGGAAATGACGCCCGCGACGAAACGGGCCGGGAGTATGAACTCAAGTCCGTGAATGCTGCCCTTACGCAGAGCTTTTCTACGCACCATCATCTCAATCCCACCATTTTGGAAAAGTATCGCAAGGTTGGCTGGGTATTTGCCATTTACGAGGCGATTGAGCTGAAGACTATCTACTACATGCCGCCGGACAAATTGGAACCATATTTTTCCGCGTGGGAGCAAAAGTGGCATAACAGCGGAGGCAAGGACATAAACAATCCAAAGATTCCGCTGGTGTTCGTAGTTGGGCATGGAGAGTTGGTGTGGGGGACGCAATTTGACGTGAGAGAAAATCGGGCGAGGTATCGAGTGCGTAGAAGGGATGTCTAGCAAGAGTGACGCCGAACAACGGGTTCCTGCGGACAGTCCTCGCGCTGCGCGGCCCGCCGCTGAACCGGAGCGTTTGGCGTCGTTGCGCCGAGGGTAGGGCCCACGCTGCAGAATAAGGAGACTGAAATGGCGATCACGAACAAACAGTCCGGGACCTGTGTTCACGAGGTCGCCGACGGGATCTACCGCATCAGCACACCGGTCAGCATTCCGGGCGGCGGGTTTTCGTTCAACCAGTACCTC
>JAJVHZ010000060.1 GCA_022072255.1 Gammaproteobacteria bacterium
GGGCTGATCGCGCAGGCTGGTGCCGCGGCGCTGGAACGCGACGAGCCCGCGGCGGCGGCCTGACGGCCTGTCGGCGGGGGGCAGCGGGCCGGCCTGGCCGCCCCCGTCATCCTCAGTTCGGGCGCGGTGCCGCGGCGCCGGGCGCCGGCTCCTCGGGCGGGGGCGCGTTCAGCCTTCCCGCCTGATGATGCACGATCCGCCAGCTGCGACCGTCGCGCCGGAAGACGTTGGTGGCGATCAGCACTGCGGAGGGCAGCTTCTCGTAGCAGATGACCAGCGCGATATCGCCGAGCAGATGCGGTTGCGCGCCGTAGAAACCGATCGAGGAGGTATCGCCACCGCTGAAAATGTCCCGCCAGGAGGCGATCACGGCCCGCCTCGTCGTCAGCGCGTCCCAGCCCGGATGTATGCACGTGACGGGACCCTCGCGTGCCCAGAGCGCGTCCATGGCCTGAAGGTCGGCGCGCACGAACGCCGAGTAGAACGCCTCGTTCGCGAACAGCACGGCCTCGCGGTCATTCATGCAGGTCAGTTTACAGCGGCTGTCACGGTGGGAAAGCTGCGATCGGCGCGCAGAAGGAGCCGGCGCAGGAGGAGTCGCATTCCGTGGTCTGCTGCGGCACCTGCGTCTTCCATTTCGGAACGACGGCGGGCGGCCATCGCCTGCAGGATCTCCTCGCCGATCCGGATGCCTCGGAATACCCGGCGCGCCTGCCTGTCGGGTCGCGGGCTGCGAAGACACCGCGTTCGCGGCTTGCGGCGAGGGATTCCGATCACGGATGATCCCCGGCGAGGCTCAACGGGCGGCCGCTGCCGGCCGGCGCCTTTCGCTCGCCGATGGAGGGTGATGGATGCAGGAACTCGTCAGGCTCGTCCGCAATTACCGTGTCACCAACGGCAGGAAGTTCGACCTCGCGGACTTCGATCCCGCGGACACCAACGGTCTGGCCGCGGATTTCAAGGACGACGCGCAGGCCCTGCTGCGCGAAGGCATAGAGCGGCTGGGGGAGCTGCAGGAAAAACTGTATGCGCAGGACAGATGGTCGGTCCTGCTCATCTTCCAGGCGATGGATGCCGCCGGCAAGGACAGCACCATCAAGCACGTGATGTCGGGTGTGAATCCCCAGGGATGCCAGGTGTTCTCATTCAAGACGCCCTCCTCCGAGGAGCTCGATCACGACTACCTCTGGCGCACCACCCGATGCCTGCCCGAGCGCGGACGCATCGGCATCTTCAATCGCTCCTACTACGAGGAGGTGCTCGTGGTGCGCGTGCACCAGGAGATACTCGCCGGACAGCGCATTCCGCCCGCGCTGGTGACCGCGGACGTCTGGAAGGAGCGCTACCAGGACATCAGTGCCTTCGAGCGCTATCTCGGCCGCAACGGCACGGTCGTGCGGAAATTCTTTCTGCACATGTCCCGGGCGGAGCAGAAGAAGCGCTTTCTCGACCGCATCGAGGAGCCCGCCAAGCGCTGGAAGTTCGCCGCCGGCGATGTCGCCGAACGCGCCCACTGGGATCGATACATGCAGGCCTACGGGAAGATGATACGCCACACCGCGAGCGTGCATGCGCCCTGGTACGTCGTGCCGGCCGACAACAAGTGGTACACGCGGATGATTGTCGCGGGCGCCATCGTCGACACGCTCCTGGATCTCGATCTGCACTTCCCGAAGTTCGACGCCAGGAAGAGAAAGGAACTCGAGGCCGCGCGGGCGGCGCTGATGTCCGAGAAGGGCAGATAGGCATGCGTATGAGAAAGGCCGTGCGAACCGCGCTCTGCGGTTGGTTCACCCTGTTGTCGCTGCTGCTGCTGCTGCTGCCGCCGGCGGCGGCGGCGGCGCGGGAACTGCAGTCCGTACCACGCGTCGCGGCGATCGCGACCGCCGACGCACAGGCCACGGAAGCGGCCGCCGACGTGCTCCGCAACGGCGGCAACGCCTTCGACGCCGCGGTGGCGGCCACGGCGGTGCTGGCCGTGGTGGAGCCGTTCAGCTCGGGGCTGGGCGGCGGCGGGTTCTACCTCCTGCACCGGGCCGTTGACGGGCGGCAGATCGTCATCGATGCCCGCGAGAGCGCGCCGGCCGCCGCCGCCGCGGACATGTACCTCGACGCCCGCGGGCGGGTGATCGCGGAGAAGTCCACCGATGGGCCGCTCGCCGCGGCCATCCCCGGTATCCCGGCGGCGCTCGATCACCTGGCGCGGAACTACGGCCGGCTGCCGCTCGCGGTCACGCTGGCGCCCGCGGTCAACCTGGCGCGCAACGGCTTCCCGGTCGGCGAGGTCTATCGGCGGATGGCGCAGGTGCGGCTCGAGGCCCTGCGCCGCTCGCCGGCGGCGTCAGCCGCGTATCTCGTCGGCGGCGAGGTCCCCGCTTCCGGCTACGTCGTGCGGCAGGTGGAACTCGCGGACACGCTGGAGAGACTCTCGCAGTCCGGCGCCGACGCCTTCTACAGCGGCGATCTCGCGCGCCGCCTGGTCGACGGGGTGCGTGCGGCGGGCGGAATATGGACCGATCAGGACCTCGCCTCGTATCGCATCGTCGAGCGCGCGCCACTCATCGGTCAGTATCACGACATGCGCGTGACCTCGGTCCCGCCGCCCTCATCGGGCGGCACGGTGCTCATCGAGACGCTGAACATCCTCGCCGGCCTGACTTTCGACCCGAGGCAGCCGGCGGCCCGCAAGCACCTGATCGTGGAGGCGATGCGTCGGGCCTATCGTGATCGCGCCGAGTTTCTCGGCGATCCCGATCTCGTGCGGGTGCCGGTGGAGAGGCTGACGAGCACCGCCCACGCCGATGCACTGCGCGCCGGGATCGCAGCGGGCCGCGCCACACCCAGCTCCGCGCTGGCGCCGGTGGCGGCGCCGGGCACGGCGCGTGCCGCCGGTGAGAATACCACCCATTTTTCCATCCTCGACGCGGAGGGGAATCGGGTGGCGGCCACGCTCAGCATCAACACGCCGTTCGGGTCGGCCTACATGCCGCCCGGCACGGGCGTCGTGCTGAACAACGAAATGGACGATTTCGTCGCCGCGCCCGGACAACCGAACTCCTACGGGCTCGTCGGTGGTCAGGCCAACGCGATCGCGCCGGGGAAGCGGCCCCTGTCGAGCATGACGCCGACATTCGTGGAAACCTCCGACCGCGTCGGCATACTCGGAACCCCGGGCGGCAGCCGGATCATCAGCATGGTGCTGCTCGGCGTGCTGGAGTTCGAGGCCGGTCGGCCGCCGAAGGCGTGGGTGTCCCTGCCGCGATTCCATCACCAATACCTGCCCGACCGGATCGAGGCCGAGGCGGGGGCATTGAACGACATCGAGCGGGCGGCGCTCGAGCGCTGGGGGCACGAGGTCTTGGTCCTGGAACGGCAGTACGGCAACATGCAGGCCATCCTCTGGGATCGCGCCAGCGGCGAGGTCAAGGCCGCCTCGGATCCGCGCGGCGAGGGTACCGCCGCGGTGCTGCAGTGAATCAGGCGGGCCGTAGCGCGCGCGGTCCGCTCACGGAGCCTGCCCTGCGCGTGGCCCTCCAGCTCGGGATAGTCGCGAGCGGACCTCAATATCGATGATGGTCACCGCACCTGCGCGCTAGCGCTGGCAGTGCGGACAGTAGTAGCTGGCGCGGCCCACCATGACCAGCCGCTTGATGGCGGCGCCGCAGGTGCGACAGGGTTGGCCCCGGCGTTCGTACACGCCCAGGGTCTGGCGAAAGTATCCCGGTTCGCCGGTTGCCGAGACGAAATCGCGCAACGTGGTGCCACCCAGGCGTATCGAACGCTCGAGGACCGTGACGATCGCGGCCGTGAGCCGGGCGTATTCCTCGAGCGAGATGCGGCCGGCCGCGCGCCGCGGACGGATGCCGGCCTCGAACAGCGATTCCGAGGCGTAGATATTGCCGACGCCGACGATGGTGCGGCTGTCCATGATGAAGCTCTTGACCGCCTGACGCCGGCCCCGCGAACGTTGGTGAAGATATTCCGCGGATGCATCCCAGGGCTCGGGTCCCAGGCCGCGCAGGAGCCGGTGCGCCTCGGGGCGCTCGCTCCAGAGCACGGTGCCGAAGCGGCGTGGGTCGTGCAGACGCAGGGCGCTGCCGTCGTCGAAGACAATGTCGAGGTGATCGTGGCGGCGCGGTGCGTCGGACGCGCCCACGATGCGCAGGCTCCCGGACATGCCGAGATGCACGATGACGCTGCCGCCGTCCGCATCCAGCAACAGGTATTTTCCGCGGCGGCGCACCGCGCGCACGGTCCTGCCGGTCAGCCGCCGAGCGAGATCCCCCGGAACCGGCCAGCGCAATGCCGGATTGCGAACGACCACCGCCCGTACCCGCCGCCCGGTCACGTGCGCGGCGATGCCGCGCCGCGTCGTCTCCACCTCGGGCAGCTCGGGCATCGCGAATCAGCGTTGCGCTGCGCGCGCGGCGGGCCCGAGCGACATCAGGCGCGCGGCGGCCTCCGCCGGGAACTCATAGACGATGCCGAGATCCGGGCGACCGAGCCGCAGCGTGGGTTCGCGCGCAAGGATCCGGAATTCGATGACGCTGCCGTCGCCGGAAACGATGCGGGCGGTCTGCGTCGCCCCGGCGTTTCGATCCTCTTCGCCCCTGGCGCGCACCTCCATCGCGCGCGCGTGACGCCATTCCTCGATGAAGCGCGCAACCGTGTCCGCAGACTCGCTGCCGGTCGATGCCGTCAAGCGGCCGTCGCGCTGTTCGACCGTCAGCCCCGGCACGGTGATGCCGGCGATCTCGAAGTCTCCATCCAGCAGGCGCGGGTCGACATAACTCTCCACGCCGGAGTTCAGGTGCTGATTGATGATGTCCGTCACCAGGTGAACGGTATCACCACTGCGCACGTAGCGGTTGGGCGCCAGGGGGTGCTGGATGCCGAATTCGAAACGCTGATCGTTCAGGATCAGAATCGAGCTGGGTTCCGCGAGGCCATACCTGGCGAGCTCTCCCTCGATCACCGGGAAGCGCGCGAGGCTGCGCGCGCCGAGGAAGTCCAGCAGCAGATTGACGCGATCGGCATCGGCGCGTATCGCATACGGTTGCGTCATCCGCCAGCGCGTGTTCGATCTCTCCAGCACCATCGTTGCCGATCGCGGATGGCGCAGCTCTATGCGCGATACCGCATCTTTCCCGAGCGTGGTGAGTAGCGGCTGCTCATCGGCGCTCCCCGGTCCTCCCGGCTGCTTCAGCGCCAGCCACAACAGCGTCGCGGCCGCCAGCGCCAGCAGCGCGTTGAGTGCGGCGCGGAGCTTCATCGGCGGCGGCGCCTGTACCAGATCCGCGCGCCCGCGGCCAGCAGCAGCAGGGGCAATGCGAACAGGAACCCGAAGCCGATGGCGAGGGTCGCGGTGCGCGAGAGCTCGAGCCTGGCATCGGGCGCGGTGCGCGCCGGGATCGCGATGAGGTCGTCATCGCCGGTCAACCAGGTGAACAGCCGCAGACCGAGATCGAGGTTGCCGCTGTTGCCGAGGTAGGTGTTGGAGAGGAAATCGCCGTCGCCGATTACCGCCGCGCGCTGAGTGGCCGGGCCGGAAGCGCCAGGTTTCTCGCGGGTCATGGCGATGCCGACCACGAGCGGCCCCTGCGTGTCGGCCGCCGCGTCGAAGGCCACGTTGCCGCTCATCTCGCCGGTCTCCGCCCAGGCGCCGGCGGCGGTCTCGAGCAGCACCGCGTGCTGCCAGCCGCCGGCCGGCAACGCCCTCAGTCCCGCCGCGTAGGGGAACAGGGTCACGACGTTGAAGCCCCTCGTGGCCGGGTGTTCCGGGTAGTTCGCGATCAGCGTGAGCGCCGCATTGTCGAGCCCGAGCTTCTGGCTCGTCGGATCCACGATGGTGCCGGGCACCACACCGATCCCCAGATTATTGAGCAGGGGATCCAGCCCGCGCTGCGATCCGGGTTCGGTGAGCAGGAGCAGGTTGCCGCCGCGCTCGAGGTAGCCCTGCACGACGCCGGTCTCGGCGGCGAGCCAGTCCGACTGCGGGCTGGCGATCACCAGCAGTGCGGTGTTGTCGGGAACGGCGGCGGTCTCGGCGAGCAGCAGCGGCTGCACCTTGAAGCCCCGATTGGAAAGCTGCGCGCCGAACTGCCCCAGATCGTGATTTGCCCGGCCCTGGGGGTCGCGCTCGCCGTGGCCCTGCGCGAAGGCAACCCATCGTTCGCCGCCGCGCGCGAGCGACTGCAGAGCGTTGGTCAGCGCCTCCTCGGTGACGCCGTCGACGTGCTGTTCACGCTCGCCGTAGCGCACGATCATCTCGCCGTCGAACCGGATCCCGGCCTGGCGCGTGCGCTCCGGGTCCCGATCCGGATCCACGAACTCCAGCGATACATCCGGCTTTACGCGCTGGTAGCGCTGGACGAGGAACCGGGCCTGCTCGCGCAGCGGACTGGATTTCGCCATGTACGCGCTGACGAGCACCGGCTTGTCGAGATTGGCGAGCACCGCCCGGCTGGATTCGGCGATCGTGTGCCGCCGCGCCGCCGTCCAGTCGTAGACGCGTTCGTAGCGCAGGCTGAGGTAGGCGGCCAGCCCGCCGATGGCGATGATGAGCACCGCGCTCAGGTAGCCCTGCCACTTCAACCAAAGGCGCCGGGAGATGGGTTCGGCCATGCGCTCAGCCGTGCAGACGATCCGCGTCCAGGCGCCAGACCGCCAGCGCCAGGCACACGAGCGTGAGGATCACGAAGTAAAGGATATCGCTCGAGGCGAAGCGGCCCGCGAGCAGCGGCTCATAGTGCCGGCTCATCGACAGGTAGCGCATCAGGACGCCGGTGCGGGTCTCCGTGGCGACCTCCGTGGACCAGTCGATGATCTTCAGCAGCAACAGTGTCCCGAAGGTGATCATCGCCGCGGCGATGGGATCCTCCACCGCGCTGGAGATGAGCACGCCGATGGCCACGAAGGCGCTCAGCAGCAGGATCAATGTCAGCACGCAGGCCCCGAGGTGGCGCCAGTCGGGTGCCGTGCCGAGCGCCAGCGAGGCGGGCATGGCTGCGACCAGCAGCGCGAGAAGGGCAAAAAAGGCGAGCAGCCCGAGGTATTTCCCCAGCACGATCTGCGTGGACGAGACCGGCGCGGATTGCAGCAGCACGAGCGTGCCGCCCCTGCGCTCCGCAGCGACCGCGCGGTGCGTGAGCAGCGGGGCGACCAGCAGGAGTATCATCGCCGCGAACTCGAACAGCGGCGCGGCGACGATCTCGGTGACCCCTGGCGCGGACGGCAGCCCGGCAAGGCGCGGCTGGATCTCCGTGAACACCTGTACCTGCACCAGGAACGCATAGGCGAGTATGAAGACGACCACCGCGAGGATCACCCACGCCAGCGGGGCGAGAAACAGCGAGCGCAGCTCGCGCGCGGCGATGACGGCCGTCATCTACGCCGCCTCCATGGCGAGATCGCCGGAGGTCACGCGCAGGAAGACCTCTTCCAGCGATCGATCCTGGGGCGTGAGCTCGACGAGGCCCCAGTCCGCGCCGACGCAGCGGCGCGCGAAGTCCTCGCTGTCGAGCCGCGGGCCGGCGATCAGGAAACACTGCGCATCCAGCATGTCCACCCGTTGCACGCCGTCGAGCGACTTCAGCGTCTCGATGGGCGGTGGCCGGCGCAGGCGCACGCGCCAGCGGCGGGTCGCATCCGACAGCGCGGCAAGGGTCGCGTCCAGCATGATCCGCCCGGCGTTGATCAGCACCACGCGATCGCAGACGGCCTGGACCTCGGGCAGGATGTGCGTGGACAGCAGCACACCGTGATCGGTGCGCAGCTCGCGTATCAGTTGCCGGATCTCCCGGATCTGGATCGGATCGAGGCCGACCGTCGGCTCGTCGAGGATCACGACCTCAGGGGAGTGGACGATCGCCTGGGCGATGCCGAGACGCTGCTGATAACCCTTGGAGAGGCTGCCGATGAGCCTTGCGCCGACGTCTTGCAGGCCGCATCGGTCCTTGACCCGGGCCAGCGCCGCGCCCGCCTCGGAAGTGGCCACGCGGTGCAGGCGCGCACAATACCGCAGGTATTCATCGGTGGTCAGTTCGCGATAGACCGGCGGCTGCTCGGGCAGGTAGCCGATGCGACGCTTCGCCGCGATGGGATGCTCCAGCAGATCGATGCCGGCGATGCGCACGGTGCCGCCGCTGGGCGCGAGCACCCCGCTCAAGATGCGCAGCGTCGTGGATTTCCCGGCGCCGTTGGGGCCGAGGAAACCGACCACTTCGCCCCGGCGGACGGCGACATCGATGTCATGCAGCACGCGCCGTTCGCCGTACACGCGCGACAACCCGGTGGCGGCGATCAGGAGTTCATCGGGGCTGGTCATGTTCGCCGGCTATTATTTCGTTTCATCCGCGCATTGCCAAGCCGCGCCCCGGTGTGCAATGCACGGCGCCGCCGTGCCGGGGCTATGGTCGCTCCGCGAGCTCGGCCTCCAGGCGCAGCACGGCGCCGCCGTCCGGATGATCCGGGAAGCGCGCCGCGAATCCCTTGAGCAGGTGCGACGCAAGCTTCCCCTTGCCCAGGGTGTGGGCAAGGCGTGCGAGCGGCAGGACCTGGGCGGCCTCCTCGACACGGAACTCCGCGGACAACGACATGCATCGCTGATAGACCTCGAGCGCTTCGGCAAGCCGCCGTGCCCGCACCAGCCGTGTGATCAGGATCTGACCGTGCCGTAAGGCCGGCCCGGGCATGGGCCAGTTCCGCAGCTGCCCGTGCGCGTATGTGTGGTCCTCGAGGCGATCGCCTTGACGCTTCAGCCCCGCCTCCAGGGTCGCCATGGCGTCGCGGCTGCGATTGGAGCTGGCGGCTCGATAGGCCTCGTCCAGCACGCCATCGAGTTCCGCGCGCTGTCGGTCCCGGCGATCCGATTCGTCACGCTCCGGCGTGAGGTCCGGCTCGAATCCCAGCGCATCGCGATGCCGGTAGAGCAGGCGCCCGGTCAGGTGGAAGGTCGCGATCACCGCATACAGCATCAGGGCGAAGGTGAGCGCGGGCGCCAGCTGGCTGGCGGCGAGATAGATCAGCACGCCCAGGAACAGCGGCACCGCGGTGACGATGGCGTAATCGTGTCCGCATGCGCGCACCAGCCCGAGCAGGGCGGTGGGCTCCAGCGCCATCAGCAGATCGTCGTCGAGCGCGATCTGGGCCGCCACGGCGGGCTGCAGCAGCAGTATGAGCGTGAACAGGATGGCCGACACCCAGCGTCCGAGGATCGCCTCGCTCCAATAGCACAGGGCGAAGGCGGCCAGCAGGAGCAGCAGGTGCTTGAGGGGTTGCTGGCTGAGGGGATTCACCAGTTCGACCGTCATCGGCGGCGGCTCGAAATGTCCATGCGCGGTGCGCTCGAGCACGTGATAGGCGTATTTCATCGGCCAGGAGACGGCGATGATCGCCGCGACCAGGCCCAGCGGCGACAGGCTGCCGATCCAGAACAGGATGGCGAACACGGCGATAATCACCACGGCATGACCCCTGCATGGATAAGCCAGGGCCGCGGGCAGCTGCTCCAGCATGGAACCGTCCCCGGAGGCGACATCGCGTCGATCTAGCGGCATGGCCGCACCGGTGCAACGCAGCGAGCGGCCTGCGGGCGGGACGTGGCCGCCGGTTCGAGGTGTTCTGCGCGCATCGTCATTAGACCGCAGGATCGTCTTCAGTTACAGTTTAGCCGGAACCGAAGGGGGGTCGTATGTTCAATGGCCTGATCGAACTGCCGTGGTGGGGATACGTGCTGGCGACCCTGGCGTTGACGCATGTCACCATCGTTTCGGTTACCGTCTTCCTGCACCGCCATCAGGCGCACCGCGCGATCGATCTGCACCCGGCGATCTCGCACTTCTTCCGGCTCTGGCTGTGGCTGACGACGTCGATGAACACCAGGGAGTGGGCGGCGGTTCATCGCAAGCATCACGCGCGGGTCGAGACGGCGGATGACCCGCACAGCCCGCGTGTCTACGGCATCGCCACGGTGCTGTGGCAGGGCGCGGAGCTTTACCGGCGCGCGGCCAACGACAAGGCACTGGTGGAGAAGTACGGCTACGGCACCCCCGATGACTGGGTGGAGCGCAATGTCTACACCCGCCACAAGGATCTGGGCATCGTGCTGATGTTGCTGACGGACATCGCGCTGTTCGGGGCGATCGGGCTCACCGTCTGGGCGGTGCAGATGGCGTGGATACCGTTCTTCGCCGCCGGCGTCATCAACGGCGTCGGGCACTATCTCGGCTACCGGAATTTCGAGGTCCAGGACGCCTCGACGAACATCGTGCCCTGGGGGCTGCTGATCGGCGGCGAGGAGCTGCACAACAATCATCACGCCTTCGCCAGCTCCGCCAGGTTCTCACAGAAGCCGTGGGAGTTCGACCTCGGATGGGTCTACATCCGCGCCCTGGTGCTGCTCGGTCTGGCGGGCGTTCGAAGGGTGGCGGCGAAACCGGCGAAAATTCGCGACAAGATGGGCATAGACATCGATACCGTGCGCGCCATCGTGACGCATCGCATGCACGTGATGGCGGCCTATGCGCATGAGGTCGTCGGACGCGTCTACCGGGAGGAGATCCGGCGCGTCGGCCTGGAGTCCCGTTCGCGGCTCAAACCCGTGAAACGCTGGCTGAGCCGCGAATCCCTGCTCGACGAGGCCACCCGCGCCCGGCTGAGTCAGGCGCTGGAACACAGCCACGCGCTCGCCCGCGTGCATCAATTCAAGCATTCGCTGCAGTCGCTCTGGTCGGCACGCTCCGCGGCGCCGGAGACCCTGGTGGCCGCGTTGCAGGAGTGGTGCCGGCAGGCAGAGGAAACCGGCATCGGCGCCCTGGCGGAGTTCGCCGGCAGCCTGCGGAGGTACTCGCTGCGGCCGGCCTGACGGGATGCCGGTTCGTGATGGCGTCGCCGGGGCGCCGGCCGCGGTCCGCCGGTGCCGGGCGCGCTCACTCGTGACGCAGGGCGTCGATCGGGTTCAGGCCCGCCGCCCGCCGCGCCGGGAAGTAACCGAAGATCACGCCGATCGCGGCGGAGAACAGGAACGACAGCAGATTGATGCCGGCGTCGAACATGTAAGGCACGTTCATCGCGCCTGCCAGGGCGATGGACGCCGCGGTGGCGATGGCAATGCCGATCAGGCCGCCCAGGCTCGACAGCACCACCGCCTCGATCAGGAACTGCAGCAGCACCTCCCGCTCCAGCGCGCCGATGGCGAGCCGGATGCCGATCTCGCGGGTGCGCTCGGTCACCGACACCAGCATGATGTTCATGATGCCTATGCCGCCCACCAGCAGGCTGACCGCCGCCACCGCGCCGAGCAGCATGGTGAGGATCCTGGTAGTGCTGGTGAGGGTCTCGGCAATCTGGCGGGTGTCCATCACCCGGAAATCGTCGTCCTGGTTCTCCCCGATGTTGCGGCGCTCGCGCAACAGCAGGATGAGCTGCTGCTTGACCGCGTCGATCGAGGCGCCGTTCTTCACCGAAACGATAAGTCGGGTGATGTCCTGGCTGCCGGTGAGTCGTCGCTGCACCGTTCGTAGCGGCATCACCACGATGTCATCCTGATCCTGCCCCATCGCCGACTGGCCCTTGGGCTTCAGCAGGCCGATTACCTCGCACGCGAACTGCTTGATCCGGATCTCGCTGCCGACAGGGTTCTGCCTGCCGAACAGCTTTTCGCGCACCGTATCGCCGATCACGCATACCGCCTTGCCCGCGCGCTCCTCGGTCTCGCTGAAACTGCGACCGGCCGCCAGCACCCAGTTGCCCGCAGGAAAGTAATCGCTGTTGCTGCCGGTGATCACGGTGGACCAGTTGCTGGCCTGGAACACGGCGGTCGCCGTCTTGTTGGCCACCGGCGCAACCCTCTCGATGCCGGAAATCTGAGTGCGCACGGCATCGAGGTCGGCACTCTTGAAAGCGGGCGCTGCCTCGGCGCCTGGACCGAAGCGTTGACCGGGCAACACCATCAGCAGATTGCTGCCCATGCCGGAGATCTGGTCCGAGACCGAGCGGGTGGCGCCGTTGCCGAGGGTGACCATGGTGATGACGGCGGCAACGCCGATGACGATGCCCAGTACGGTCAGAAAAGAGCGCATCAGATTGCGCCGTATGGCGCGCAGCGCGAGCAGCAGGGTGTTCCACAGCATCAGGCGGCCTCCACGCTGCGCCGGTCGCTGTCGACGCGGCCGTCGAGAAACCGCACGATGCGCCTGGCGTATGCCGCCATGTCCGGTTCGTGGGTGACCATCAGCACGGTGATGCCCTGTTCGCGGTTGAACGTGCCGATAAGATTCATGATCTCCTCGCTGGTACGGGTGTCGAGGTTGCCGGTGGGCTCGTCGGCCAGCAGCACCGCCGGGCGGGTGACGATGGCGCGGGCGATGGCCACGCGCTGCTGCTGTCCGCCCGACAGCTCGGCCGGCGTGTGGTGCTCCCAGCCTTTCAGCCCCACCTGTTCGAGCGCCGCGCGCGCCGCGGCGTGGCGCGTGCCGGCACGTTCGCCGCGATAGATGAGCGGCAGCTCGACGTTTTCCAGCGCGGTGGTGCGCGCCAGCAGATTGAAGCCCTGGAACACGAACCCGAGATAGCGGCGCCGCAGCAGCGCGCGCTGGTTTCGCGACAACGCCTCGACGCGCACGCCCTTGAATTCGTAGCGGCCGCTGGTGGGGGTGTCGAGGCAGCCGAGGACGTTCATCGCGGTGGATTTGCCGGAGCCGCTCGGACCCATGATGGCGACAAAATCGCCCGTCTCGATGGCGAGGTCGATGCCCTTCAGGGCCTGGAAGGTGGCCTGGCCACGACCGTAGGTCTTGGTGATGCCGGTCAGCCTGATGAGTGGCGTCGTCCCGGTCATGGCGGTGTGCTCACGCTCTCCGTGATCACCTGCATGCCGGCCTCGAGCGGGCCGCCGAGGACCTCGGTTACCCTGCCATTGGAAGGCCCGGTCTGGATCGCGACGGCCACTGGCTGGCCGTCGCGCAGCAGCCACACGCGCGGCGTGCCGTTGGTGATCATCGGCCGGGCCTTCCGCACCGGCGGCGGGGGTCTCGGGATCAGGACCCCCACCAGACCGCGGCCAGCGGTCTTCGTCGCGCCATCGGCTGCCGCGGGCGGCGTGTAGCGCAGCGCCGCGTTCGGCACCAGCAGCACGTTCTCGCGCGTGATCGTGGTGATCTCGGCAGTGCCCGTCATGCCGGGGCGCAGGCTCAAGTCGTCGTTCTGCACCTTGAGCACGGTCCGATACGAGATCACGCCGTCCTTCTCCTGCGAGCCGTAATCGACGCGGGTGATGACCGCCTCGTACTGCCGCCCGGGCCATGCATCCACGGTAAAGGTGGCCTTCTGTCCGGTCTCGACCTTGCCGACATCGGCCTCGTCGACATCCACCTGCAGCTCCATCTTCGAGAGATCCTCGGCCAGCTTGAACAGCACCGGTGCCTGGAAGGAGGCGGCCACGGTCTGGCCCGGCTCCACCTGGCGCGACAGGACCACGCCATCGATCGGCGAGCGGATACCGGCCTTCTCGACGTCGGTCTCGTTTGACTGCAGCTCGGCACGCGCCTGGGAGACGCTCGCGTGAGCGCTGGCCTCATCGGCCAGGGCACGTTTCATGTTCGCCTCGGCTGTATCCATCTCGGTCTTCGACGGCACCTTGCCGCCGGACAACTGCGCGACCTGCCGGAAGCGCGCCAGCGTTGCGCGGGCTTCGGCGACCGTGGCCTGCGCCTGCAGCACCGAGGCCTCCGCGGCTGCGAGACCCGCGCGCGATCGGGCCACGGCATCCTCGAGCTTGGCGAGATCGAGGCGGGCCAGCAACTGGCCCTTCTGAACGCGATCGTTGTCGTCGACGTAGACCTCGGCGACGATGCCGGAGAGCTCGCTGCCCACGTCGACCTGGTTGGTTGGCTGCAGGTTGCCGGTGGCCGAGACCGTGACCACGAGTGTGCCGACGGTGACCGCATCGGTCAGGTATTGCGGTGCCACGACCCGCTCTTCCTGGCGGAAGTAGATCAGGGTTGCCCCCGCAACGGCGATCAGCGCGGCGGCCGTCCAGAGCGCACGCCACAGAAACTGACCGCCGGATCGGCTGCCCACGATGTCGTCGAGGGCCGCGTCCTGGCCGGAACCCGCCGGGACGGTGGTGTTCGAGGTGTTCATGGAGTGTCCTTGGTTGCCGGAGGGGACTCGGCCGTCGACCAGCCGCCGCCCAGGGCCTTGTACAAGCTTATGAGAGCCAGCACCTCGTCGGCGCGGTTGCGGGCGAGGCTCTCCTCCAGGAGGAGCACATTGCGCTCGCTGTCGAGCACGGACTGGAAATCGATGAGACCGGTGCTGTAGCGCAGCCGCGCGAGCTCCGCGGCGTCGCGGGCGGCGCCGACTGCATTGGTCAGCGCCTCGCGGCGATCGCGGTTCTGGGCGAGATCGACCAGCGCGTTTTCCACATCCTGCAGTGCGGCCAGCACCGCCCGTTGGTAGGCGTACAGCGCCTGTTCGCGCACCGCGTCCTGGATCTCCACCTGCGCGCGCAGCCGACCGGCGTTGAACACCGGCGCGGTGATGCCCGCGAATAACGAGTTGGTCACGGCCTCGGTATTACCGAGCGCCCCGAGCGTCAGCGCTTCCAGGCCGATCGAGCCGGAGAGGCTGAAGGAGGGATAGCGCGCCGCCTCGGCGACGCCGACGCGGGCGGTTTCCGCTGCGAGTGTGCGCTCTGCCGCCCTCAGATCCGGGCGCTGACGCAGGGTGTCGGCAGGGATACCGACGGCGATCTGCGCGGGGACCGCTGGCAGATCCCCGGCCCCGGCCAGGCGCGGGTGCAGCGTCCCGGGGGCACGCGCGAGCAGGATCTCCAGGCTGTACTCGGCGGCGGCAAGGTTGGTCTCCAGGACCGGAATCTGCGCCCGCGTCTGCTCGCGGTTGCTGCGCGCCTGCGCGACGTCCTGGCTGCTGACCAGGCCGGCCTGGTCGCGCCACTCCGTCAGCTGCAGCGTCTCGGACTGCGTGGCGAGATTGCTGCGCGCGATGCCGAGCAGCGCCTGCTGTGCGCGCACCTCCACGTAGCTCGAGGCCACCTCCGCGGCGAGCGAGACCTGGGTCGCCTGCAGATCGGCCCACGTCGCCTCGAGCTCCGCGTCGGCCGCCTCGACGCCGCGCCGCACGCCGCCGAAGATATCGAGTTCCCAGCTCGCGTCGAAGCCGGCGCTGAACAGCTCGCGGCTCTCACCACCGCCGCTTCCCTCGCTGGCATCGGTGCGGCTGGCATTGGCGCTTGCGTCCACCGTCGGGAAGCGTTCGGAGGCGGCGACCGCGCGTCGGGCGCGGGACTCGCGCACGCTTGCGCGCGCGCTGCGCAGGTCTGGGTTGGCGCGCAGCGCCTCGGCCACCAGCTCGGTGAGCAGAGGGTCGTTCAGGCCGCGCCACCACCGGCTGAGATCGCCGGGGGCCACGGGCTGCGCCATCCGCAGTGTCGAGGGGTCGAGTCGGCTCCAGCCGGAGGGGACATCCGCGTCCGGTGGGTGGTAGTCGGGGCCGACGGCCGCACATCCCCAGAGGCTGAATGTCGCGAGCAGTAGCGGCCGCCACGGGTATCCAGGCGTGTGCATGTAACGAGGCGTGAGGAACAAGGGCGCCATGATCGTACAGGACACACGCGGCCAACTTGATCTCACTGGGAGAGAACGAACGTTCTGGCGGCCGTCGCCACGCATGGACCTCGGCCGCGGGGATCGTGTCCGCGTGAAGTTGTAATCGCCCCGGGCCAATGCGCGGTCACGCGCGTCCCGCGGGGAGTCCCAATAAAAAAGCCCGCTGGCGCGGGCTTTATATGTGGGCACGTCGGTAGGCGACGCTATTTGATCTTACCTTCCTTGTAGGCCACCCGTTTGCGAATGACCGGATCAAACTTCTTTATCTCCATCTTATCGGGAGTGTTCCGCTTGTTTTTTGTTGTCGTGTAATAGTGACCGGTGTCGGCCGTCGATACGAGCTTGATCTTCTCACGCATGGCCGGACCCCGTTAGACCTTCTCACCACGGGCACGAATATCGGAGAGCACCTGTTCGATACCGACCTTGTCGATGATGCGCATGCCGTGGCTGCTGACCCGCAGGCTGACCCATCGGTTCTCGCCGTCCACCCAGAAGCGGTGGGTGTGAAGATTCGGCAGGAAACGACGCCGCGTCTTGTTGTTGGCGTGGGAGACGTTGTTCCCGGTCTGGGGACGCTTACCTGTGACCTGGCAAACCCGCGACATGACGGACTCTCGTGCTCGGAAGTTCTTCAAAAAGGGAGGGTGATTGTACCCACGATGCCCACCCCAGCCAAGCACTTTTTCCGGCGTCCGGCCCCGCCCTAGACCAGGCCCCGCTCGGCGAGCGACACCGGGTCCCCGTCTCCGATGACGAAGTGGTCCAAAACCCTAATGTCTACAAGGGCCAAGGCCTCCTTCAGGCGGCGGGTCAGGAGCTCGTCGGCGCGGCTCGGCTCGGCCACCCCCGAGGGGTGATTGTGGGCCAGGATGACGGCCGCCGCGCGGTGCCTGAGTGCCGCCTTGACCACCTCGCGCGGATGCACGGAGGCGGTGTCTATGGTGCCGAAGAACAGCTCCTCGAAGGCGGTCACGCGGTGGCGATTGTCCAGGAACAGGCAGGCGAAAACCTCGCGTTCATAGTGCCGCATGCGGGCCTTCAGATAGCGCCGGGTGGCCGCCGGGCTGGTCAGGGCGTCAGCGCGCTGCAGATCGGCAGCGAGATAGCGGCGTCCGAGTTCCAGGGCGGCTCGCAGTTGAACGTATTTCGCGATGCCCGCGCCGCGCTGGCCGAGGAAGGTCTCCGGGTCCGCGTCGAGCAGGGCCCGCAGTCCGCCGAAGGCGGCCAGCAGGCCGCGCGCGAGGTCGACCGCGGATGCGCCACGCAGGCCTGAGCGCAGAAAGATGGCGAGGAGTTCGGCGTCGGAGAGGGCCTGGGCGCCCTGGCCGAGCAGTTTTTCGCGCGGCCGCTCCCCGGCCGGCCAGTCCTTGATGGGCATTAAAGCCTCACATCCGTGTTGGGCTCGATGGCCGCAGAGTATAAGCGGGCACTTGCTTCCGGTAAAATTGCCCGCCCAAGGCCACGCCCGAAACGTGAATACACTCGCGCAAAAGAAGCTCCTGGTCGGCGTCACCGGCGGTATCGCCGCCTACAAGAGTCCCGATCTCGTGCGCCGGCTGCGCGAGCGCGGCGCCGAGGTGCGCGTCGTCATGACCGCCGCCGCCCGCGAGTTCATCACTCCGCTCACGCTGCAGGCCGTCAGCGGCCAGCCGGTGAGGACCGATCTGTTCGACCCGGCCGCGGAAGCGGCGATGGGTCACATCGAGCTCGCGCGCTGGGCCGATGCGATCGTCGTGGCACCCGCCACCGCCGATTTCATCGCCCGGCTGGCACACGGCCGGGCTGACGACCTCCTCAGCACCGTCTGCCTCGCGACCCGTACCCGCCTGCTGGTGGCACCGGCGATGAACCAGCAGATGTGGGCAGCCGCCGCGACGCAGGCCAACGTCGAGGTCCTGCGCCAGCGCGGAGTGCGGGTCCTCGGCCCGGATACGGGCGCGCAGGCATGCGGGGAGGTTGGCCCCGGCCGTCTGCCCGCGCCCGATGAACTGGCCGCCGCCATCGCCGCGCAGTTCACCGCGCCGAGGTTCGCCGGCGTGCGCGTGGTGGTCACTGCCGGGCCAACGCGTGAGCCCGTCGATCCGGTGCGTTACATCACCAACCGCAGCTCCGGGAAGATGGGCTACGCCGTGGCCGAGGCGTTCGCCGGGGCCGGCGCCGAGGTGACGCTGGTGAGCGGGCCGGCACAGCTGCCCGCCCCGGCCGGCGTGGCGCTGGTGAAGGTCGAGACGGCCGAGGAGATGGCGGCGGCCGTGCGCGCGGCCATTGACGGCGCACAGGTCTTCGTCGGCGCGGCGGCGGTGGCCGATTACCGCCCCGCCGAGGTAGCCGGTCAGAAGATCAAGAAGACGGCCGAGACGATGACGCTCGCGCTGACCAGAACGCCGGACATCCTGGCATCGGTCGCAATGCGCACGCCACGCCCCTTCGTGGTCGGATTCGCGGCCGAGACCGAGCGGATCGTCGAGAACGCCCGCACGAAGCTCGAGCGCAAGAACCTCGACATGATCGCCGCCAACGACGTCAGCCTGCCGGGGCTGGGCTTCGACAGCGAGGAGAACGCGCTGCGGGTCATCTGGAAAACCGGTGAGGCGAACCTGCCCGCGGCGCGCAAACACGAGCTCGCCCGTGGTCTGGTCGAACTGATCGGGGATCGATACTTTGAAAATCGCGTTGAGAATTCTTGATCCGCGCCTGCGCGGGGAGTTTCCGCTGCCCGCGTATGCGACCGATGGCGCGGCCGGCCTTGACCTGCGTGCCTGCGTCGATGCGCCCCTCACCCTGGCCCCCGGCGACACGCAGCTCATCCGCACGGGCCTGGCCATCCACATCGGCGACCCGGCGCTGGCGGCGGTGATCCTGCCGCGCTCCGGACTGGGCCACAAGCACGGCATCGTGCTCGGCAACCTGGTCGGCCTCATCGATTCGGATTATCAGGGCGAGTTGCTGGTTTCCTGCTGGAATCGGGGTAAGGAGTCTTTTAACATCCAGCCCGGTGAACGCATCGCGCAACTGGTTTTTGTGCCAGTCGTGCGCGCGCACTTCGATATTGTCGATGAGTTCGATGCCAGCAACCGCGGCGCCGGCGGCTTCGGGCACACTGGACGACATTAGGCCGTTCGTTGAGCAGGGACGTCGCGACCAACGACAGGACGCCCTTGCGGACGGGGGAGAGGACCGACATGCGTAACTGCAGCAGCTGTTCTCATCACGCGCTGCCCCCGATCACGGTTCGCGGCCACACAGGCGCACTCCTCGCGACCGTGCTGCTGCTGATGCTGTCGCCCGCAACGCCGCAGGCCGCCGAGAATGCGGAGAAGGCGGCGGTGCGAGCCGCGGCGAGCGCCGTGCAGGAGCGCGTGGCGGCCGCCGCGCAGCGCCTGGCGGAGCTGGCCGGCCAGCCGGAGGTCGCGAGCCTGCTGCGTGCCGGCAGCGCCGGGCAGATCGAGGCGAAGGCTGCCGAGCTGGCCGCCGGCATCCCGGGCGCGCTCAAGCTGCGGCTGATCCCGCGCGGCAGCGCGAACACGGACACGGACCCGGCAGCGCCGCTCACCTTCGGGTCGCTGGCGATGATCACCCGGGCGGAGACCGATGCGCAGCCCGTCCCGGCCGAGGTGCAGGCGTTTGGCACGCCGGGGCAACACCTGGCCATGGTCCAGCGTGTGGAAGATGCGCAGGGGTTGGCGGGGGTACTGCACCTGAGCCTGAGTCTCGAGCCCATCGCGGAGGCATTCAGCGCCGGCGGCGTGCAGGCGCGGCTCGAGCTGCGCCAGGACACGGGCGGACCGAAGCCGTGGGTGGTGGCGGTCACGAGCGAGGAGTCCGCCCCGAAGGATCGCGCAATCGCCTTCCTGCCTGTCGCGGGTACATCTTTACGCGTGGCTTATTGGCCGAAGCTCGGCGCAGCTCCTGTGCCGGAGTCCGGCGCCGCGCCGGCCGGGAGCGGCGGCCGGTGGGGCACGCCGTTGCTGACCTTGGTCCTGGGGCTGGCGGCCGCCGCCGCGGTGGTCTGGTTTCTCCTGCGCCGGCGGGCCCCCGCCGGGGCACCGGTCGCCGAGGCCGGTACGCAGTTCAGGGGCGCGATCGCCGCGATCCTTCAGGGTGCCTACCCCGGCGTGGAGCAGTTCATCCCGGCATTGCCGCCGCGCACCGGGAGGCTCCGGCCCGCCAGCGCCGCCGAACAGGAGAAGCTGGCCAGCATCGCCGCGCGTGCGGCCGCGGCCGCCGGCGCGGCGAAACCTGCCAGCGGCCTGGAGGTCGACGAGCAGGGGCCGCCCACCACGGTCATGAAGGCGCCGCCGGTGCCGACACCGCCCGCCCCGGGTCCGGCGTCGCCGCTGGACGCGATCTTCCGCGCCTACGACATACGCGGCGTGGTCGGCGAGGGTCTCACCGAGGAGAGTGTCTATCTCATCGCCAAGGCGCTTGGCAGCGAGGCGGCGGCGCAGGGACAGTCGGTGGTCGTGGTCGGCCGCGACGGCAGGAATTCCAGTCCCGGCCTGGCGAAGGTGCTGATGCAGGGACTGCGCGACAGCGGCCGCGACGTCATCGACATCGGCATGGTGCCGACCCCCGTGCTGTACTTCGCTACCCATTTTCTCGACACGGGCAGCGGCGTCATGCTGACCGGGAGCCACAATCCGCCGCAGTACAACGGCATGAAGATCGTTCTCGACGGCCAGGCGTTGTCCGGCGATGCGATCAAGGCGATCCAGCGCCGCATGCAGAGCCGGGATTTCACCACCGGCGACGGCGCCCTGGAGGTCACCGATATCGTTCCGGAGTACATACAGCGCATCACGGAGGACATCCCGATCGCGCTCGACAAGGCCTTGCGCATCGTGGTGGACTGCGGCAACAGTGTTGCCGGCGTGGTTGCGCCGCGCCTGCTGACCGCGCTCGGGCACGACGTCATCGAGCTTTACTGCGACGTGGACGGCAACTTCCCGAATCATCATCCCGATCCCAGCCAGCCGGGAAATCTCGCCGATCTCATCCAGACCGTGCGCCAGAACCAGGCGGATCTGGGGCTGGCCTTCGACGGCGACGGCGACCGGCTGGGCGTAGTGGATGCCGACGGCAACATCATATGGCCGGACCGGCAGATGATGCTTTACGCCCGCGACGTGCTGTCGCGCAATCGCGGCGCGGAGATCATCTTCGACGTGAAGTGCACCCGTCATCTGCCCAGGGTGATCAAGGCGGCCGGCGGCAAGCCGGTGATGTGGAAGACCGGGCATTCGCTCATCAAGGCGAAGATGCGCGAGATCGGATCCCCGCTCGCCGGGGAGATGAGCGGACACATCTTCTTCAAGGAACGCTGGTACGGGTTCGACGATGCCATGTACGCGGCGGCGCGGCTGGTCGAGATACTGGTCGGCGATGCACACCCCCCAAAGCAGGTCTTCGCCGGATTGCCGGGCGGCGTGGCCACCCCCGAGCTGCGCATGGACATGCCCGAGAGCCGCCACGCCGCCTTCATGCAGAGGTTGGTGAGCAGCGCGCAATTCGAGGGCGCCGAGATCTGCACGATTGACGGACTGCGCGTCGATTTCCCCGACGCCTGGGGCCTGATACGGCCGTCCAACACCACCCCCGTGCTGGTGGCGCGCTTCGAGGGCGACGATGCCGAGGCCCTGGCGCGGATACAGGCGCAGTTCCGAACCCTCATCCAGAAGGTCGACGGGTCGCTGAAGATCCCGTTCTGATACGACGAGCTCCCTTCCATGACTGTTCCGAAGACCGACGCCCTGTCGATCGCGCACGTGCTCACCGAGGCGCTGCCGTACATCCAGCGCTACCTCGGCAAGACGCTGGTCGTGAAGTACGGCGGCAACGCCATGGTCGACGACAACCTGGAGAGCAGCTTCGCGCGGGATATCGTGCTGATGAAGCTGGTGGGGATGAATCCGGTCGTCGTGCATGGCGGCGGGCCGCAGATCACGGACCTGCTCAAGCGCATGGGCAAGGAGTCCACCTTCATCGACGGGATGCGCGTGACGGATACCGAGACCATGGACGTCGTCGAGATGGTGCTGGGCGGGCAGGTCAACAAGTGGATCGTCAATCTCATCAACCGTCATGGCGGCAAGGCCGTCGGCCTCACCGGCAAGGATGGCGACCTCATACGCGCCAGGAAGATGGTGTTCACCCGCGACAATCCCGCGCTGAAGGTCCCGGAGATCATCGATATCGGTCACGTCGGCGACGTGGCGAGCATAGACACCAGCGTGATCGACATGCTGATCAAGGGCAATTTCATCCCCGTGATCGCCCCGATCGGCGTGGGCGAGGACGGTCAGTCCTACAACATCAACGCCGATGTCGTGGCCTGCAAGCTGGCCAAGGTGATGCAGGCGGAGAAGATCATCCTCATCACCAATACCGCGGGCGTCCTCGACCGGCAGGGCAGGCTGCTGACCGGGCTCAGCTCCAAGGACGTCGATGCGCTCATAGCGGATGGGACGATCAGCGGCGGAATGCTGCCGAAGGTCCGCGGCGCACTGGAGGCCGTGCAGGCGGGCGTGCGTACGGCGCACATCATCGACGGCCGCGTCGAGCATGCGGTGCTGCTCGAGATCTTCACCGATGAGGGCGTCGGGACGCTGATCTACGGACGGCGCGGCTGATGAGCGACGCGCGCGTCAATGCAAATTCGATGCGGCGCCAGCAGATCCTCGAGATGCTGGCGCGGGAGCTGGAGTCGCACCCCGGTTCGCGCATAACGACCGCGGGGCTGGCACGTGCGCTCGGAGTCTCGGAGGCGGCGCTGTACCGGCACTTCCCCAGCAAGGCGCGGATGTTCGAGGGCCTGATGAGCTTCGCCGAGGAGACGGTGTTCGGCCTCATCACGCGCATCATGGAGGAGCAACCGCGGGCCGCTGAGCGTTGCGAACACATGTTGCGCCTGCTGCTCGGGTTTCTCGCCCGCAACCCCGGCATCGCCCGCATCCTCGCCGGCGATGCCCTGGTGGGCGAGAACGAGCGCCTCCACGAGCGCGTCGCGCAGTTCTTCGACCGGCTCGAGACCCAGTTCCGCCAGGTCCTGCGCGAAGCCGTGCTCACCGGCGACCCCAGGCTCGCGATCTCGGCGAATGCGGCGGCCAGCCTGATGCTGGCTTTCGCCGAGGGGCGGATGTCGCAATTCGTGCGCAGCGGCTTCGGCAGCGATCCGCTGGCGCAATGGGAGGAGTTGTGGCCCGTGCTGCAGTCGGCGGTGTTCGCCGGCCGCGCGCAGGGCTAGCGGCCCGGACGCCGGATCGGGGGCGTCCGGTCAGGGATCATCGGGTTTGGCGGCGTTGTTGGCCTGGGCGGCGCCGGTTCTCGCCTTCATCTCGCGATACCTGGCCAGGTCGGAATCGAACTGCCGGCGGACCTCTTCCTGCTCGGCGCGCTTGTCGGCGATGAATTCTTCCTGCTCCTTGATCTGACCGCGAACGTTCTGGATGTCCTTGGCGACGTTCTCGCCGGGGGCCTCGCCGCGCTTTTCCATGTCGGCGGCCTGCTGGACAATCTCGCCGAGATTGCGATTGAGCTTCTCGATGTGGTTGTCCGTGATCTTGATCCGTGACTCCAGGTCCGCGAGCCGGCTCTCGCGCGCGTGCAGGATATCCTCCTCGGAGGTGTAGGTATCGAGCAGCTTGCGGTCGGCGGCCAGTTGCTCCTGCGCCTTGCGGTCGGCCTCGGCCTTGGCCTTCGCCTCCGCCGCGGCGCGCTGGTGTTCCGCCTCCAGTTCCTCGGGCGTCTTCGCGCGCTCGATCTTGCCCGTGGTCACGCCACCCTTGCTGATCTCGGTCTGTTCCTGCTGCGCGTACTCGGGCGGAACGACCGTGCCGCACTCCCGCACGCCGTCCTTGTTGACCCAGCACTTGATCGCGGCGCCGACCTCGGCGCCGTATCCGGCGGTCAGGATCGCACCCAATACGGCAGGTACCAGGGATTGACGGCGCATGACGGTAGTCCTCGAACTGGTGGTCCCTTCGACGGCAGACGTCCCGTTGGACGCGCTGCCCCTGCAGAAAGTTTAGGCGCCGACCGGGGGATCTGACATGGCGGTCGTCACGATGGCGGGGATGCCCCGGCATCAGACGCCGTACTCCCGGCGGTAGGCCTGCACCCGCTCTTTAAAATCGGCCGATCCCGGGTTGGACTTGAGGAACTCGAGCAGGGTTTCCAGGTTCATGACGGAAGCAACATCGATGCCATGGCGTTGCCGGACCTCCTGTGCTGCGGACAGGGGGCCCGACCCGCGCTCCTGGCGATCCACGGCGATGACGACGCCTGCCGGCGTGGCGCCGGCGGAACGGATGATTTGAACCGACTCGTTCACGGAGGTGCCGGCCGATATCACGTCGTCGACGATGAGCACACGTCCGCTCAACGGCGAGCCGATCGTCATGCCGCCCTCACCGTGATCCTTGGCCTCCTTGCGATTGAAGCAATACGGTACGTCGCGCCCGAACAGGCGCGCCAGCGCGATGGCGGCGGCGGTGGCCAGCGGTATCCCCTTGTAGGCCGGCCCGAACAGCATGTCATAGGCTATCCCGGATTCGACGATGGCGCGGGCATAATACTCGCCGAGGCGGCCGAGCGAGGCGCCGCTGTTGAACAGCCCGGCGTTGAAGAAATATGGGCTCTTGCGGCCGGATTTCAGGGTGAATTCGCCGAATCGCAATACCTCGTGGTGGAGGGCGAATTCAATGAACTCGCGCTGGTAGTCGAGCATCCGGGGATCGTCGTCCGTCGGGGGGAATGAAGCGGCGATTCTACGGTGTCCGTCGGCCCCGGCGCGAGCGGACGTGCGGCGTCAAGCGAGCGGGGCAGCGCCAATGAGAATCATCACCATCAATGTGAACGGCATCCGGTCGGCCGCCCGCAAGGGATTTTTCCAATGGCTGCCGAAACAGCGCGCGGACGTGGTCTGCCTGCAGGAGACCAAGGCGCAGGAGTCGCAGCTGCCGCCGGAGATTGCGGCCCCGCGAGGATTCCACGCCTATTACCACGATGCGCAGAAGAAGGGCTATTCGGGGGTGGCCCTTTACTCGGTGCGCAGGCCCGACAAGGTCATCGCGGGCCTGAACTGGGAGGACTTCGACCGCGAGGGCCGCTACATCGAGGCGCGGTTCGGCAGACTGAGCGTGGTGTCCGTGTATCTGCCGTCAGGCTCCTCCGGCCCGGACCGGCAGGCGGCGAAGTTCGACTTCCTGGACCGCTTTCTGCCGGTGCTCAGGAAGATGCGGCGTAGCAGGCGGGAGTACGTCGTGTGCGGCGACTGGAACATCGCCCATCAGAACATAGACCTGAAGAACTGGCGTTCGAACCAGAAGAACTCCGGGTTCCTGCCCGAGGAGCGGCAGTGGCTGACGCGGGTGTTCGATGAGCTGGGTTTCGTCGATGCGTTCCGTGTCGTCAACCAGGAACCGGAACAGTACACGTGGTGGTCAAATCGCGGCCAGGCATGGACAAAAAATGTCGGTTGGCGGATCGACTATCACGTGGTCACCCCCGGCCTGAAGGGCGCCATCCGGGACGCATCGATATACAAGGCCGAGCGCTTCTCCGACCACGCCCCGCTCGCCATGGATTATGACTACGACCTGGGATGAGGCGGCCGTGGCCCGTCGTCAGTCGGTGTAGAACTCCTGATCGAACTGGGCGCTGACGCCCTCGGTCTGCCCCTCGGGCGTCACCTCGATGCGGAACCTCAGCGTGTCGCCGTTGCTCACGGGAAACTCGCCGATGTAGTAGATGGCTCCGCCGTCGTTCAGTTCCCGCACGGGGATCCTCTGCGCCTGTCCGTGCAGGTCGGTGGCGGTCACGGTGACGGCGGCGCGCACCGGCTGGCCGGTCGTGCCCATGAGCTTCCTCAGCACGGAGACGTTGACCATTCCGCGCTTGTCGCTGCGCTCGATCTGGTAGGCCTTGGCCACCTCGGGCTGCAGCGTGTCGGTGGTGAACGCGCTGTAGTGCACGGTGTAGTCGCCGTAACTGCTGGACTGCTCGGCGGATGCCGCCCCGAGGGCGCTCAGCAGGATCATCAGGCAGGCGATGCGTGATCGGCGCGGCATTGCGACCTCCCGGCGTCTCGTGGCTACCCTAAGCATAGACCGTCCGCGGCCGCCTTCATTCCCCGGCTCCGGCGCCCCCGCCGGCGTCAGCCGCCGCGGCGGCAAGCCACTGCGGCGTGCGCGCGGGTCGGAGTATGCTCACGGTCTTGTCACGATTGCCCGGTCCCGCGAGCAGCGTCACCTGGGCGCGCGGGACCCCGAATGCCTGCGCCAGGAAGGCGCACAGCTCGGAGTTGGCGGCGCCGCCCTCGGGCACGGCCTTCAGGCGCATCTTCAGGCGATCCCCGTGCCGCCCGATGACCTCGGTCCTGCTTGCGCGCGGCTGAACGTGCAGCCGCAGCCGCAGTTCCTGGCCGCGGTATTCGAACCAGGGGCGGTTCGTCACATCAGCGCCAGGCCGTAACCCCGTATGGGAATGATGATGAGCCGCTCGGTCAGATGCAGCAGCAGCAGGACCAGGATGGGCGAGAGATCGAACCCGCCCAACGGTGGCAGCAACTGCCGCGCCGGGCGCATGAGCGGTTCGGTGACGGCATGTACGAGCTCGATGGCGGGATTGTAGGTGCCCGGGGAGACCCAGCTCACGATCACCATCAGCAGGATGGCGAAGAAGAACAGCTTCACGGCGACGGTCATCAGCTCGGCGACGGCCAGTACGATGAGCGCCGGCAGTGCCGGCGACCGTCCCGCCAGGGCGAGAACGGTGGCCACGGCGACCATGGCCAGCACCAGCATCAACAGGACGGCAGCCCAGTCGACGCCCTTGTAACCGGGTACGAATCGGCGCAGCGGCACGAGCACCGGGTTGGTGACCGTCATCAGACCGCGGGCCACCGGATTGAACCGGAAGTCCGCGCGCACCCAGTGCAGCAGGAAACGCAGCATCACCGCTCCGATGTATAGCCTGAAGGCGAACAGGATGATGTCGCTGAAGACGCCGCTGAAATATCCGCTCGGCATTACTTGTCGCCTCCGAATTCAGCCGCCATTTCCGCGGCCCGCTGGCGTGCTCCGGCGAGTGCGCGCTCGACGATGCCGCCCATGTCGTGCTCGTTCATGATCCCCAGCGCGCGCTCCGTCGTGCCGCCCGGTGAGGTGACCTGCTTGCGGAGACTGGCCGGGTCGAGGCTGGACTCGATCGCCATGCGCGAGGCGCCCAGCGCGGTTTGCAGCGTCAGCAGCCGGGCGTGCTCACGGCTCAGACCGAGCTGGGCGCCGGCGTTCTCCATCCACTCCATGAGCGCGAAGAAATAGGCCGGCCCGCTCCCGGAAACGGCCGTGACCGTATCGATGAGCGCCTCCGATTCGACCCAAACCGTGAGGCCGGCCGCGCGGAGTATCCCCTCGGCCTGCTCTCGCTGCTCGTCGCTGACCTCCTCGCCGGCATACAGACCGGCGGCGCCACAGCCCAGCAGCGCCGGGGTGTTGGGCATGGCGCGCACGATCGGCAGCTCGCCGATCCAACGGCGCAGGTCGGCGATTCGTATGCCGGCGGCGACCGAAACGACCAGCGGCCGGCGCGCGGCCAGCGCAGCGGCGAGCGGGCGGGCGGCCGCCCGCATCTGTTGCGGCTTGACTGCCAGCACCACGATGTCGGCGTCGCGCACGGCCTCGAGGTTGTCGGCGCTGGTGCGCACGCCGGTCTCGGCGGAAAGCCGGTCCCGTTGTAGTGCGTCGGCATCCGCCGCGCGCAGATGCGTTGCCGGATAGCCATCCTTCAGCAGCCCTCCGAGGAGGCACCGGCCCATGTTGCCGCAGCCGATGAAGGCGATATTCGCAGAGTTCATTATTCTCGTTGGCTTGTCGGATGGGAGGAGCCCGCACAGCGTACACAGCGACGCGTCGGAGTTAAAGCGCGGCCGCCTTCATTTTCTGGGGCCGAACAGCGCCCTGCCGACGCGCACGAAGGTGGCGCCCTCCGCGACGGCAGCCTCCAGATCCGTCGTTGTTCCCATCGACAGCGTGTCCAGTCCATAGCGGTCACAGCGCTCGGCGAGGAGCGCCGCGAGCCGGCGAAACGGCTGGCGCTGCCGTTCGAGATCCTCCTCCGGGGGGGGCAACGTCATCAGGCCCCGCAACTTCAGCCGCGACAGGCTCGCCACGGCCGACAGCAGCGTGTCCAGCTCCGCAGGGAATGCCCCCGACTTGCTCGCCTCGCCGCTGATGTTGACCTGCACGCAGACATTCAGGGGCGGCAGATGCATCGGGCGCTGCTCGCTCAGGCGCCGTGCGATCTTCGCCCGGTCGACGGTATGCACCCAGGAGAAACGGGCAGCGACCTCGGCGGATTTGTTCGATTGCACGTGACCGATGAAATGCCATGTCAGGGGCAGGTCCTCGAGCGCGGCCATCTTCACGAGCGCCTCCTGCAGGTAGTTCTCCCCGAACTGCCGCTGACCGAGTGCGTGCAACGCCCGGACACTGGCCGGAGACTGGCTTTTGCTGACCGCCAGGAGCTCGGTGCTTCCCGGCCGGCGCCCATACCGCGCCTCGGCCTCGGCAATTTGCTGCCGTACAGCTTGAAAAGACGCTGCGAAAGGGTTCATATTCTTCCACATACACCGGCGCGTGGGGCGCTGGAACCGACCTTGCATGGCATTACCGGCTGCAACCGGATAACCAGAGCCGACCACCCAACACCCGGAGAAACGCATGGACATCGGAGAACTGCTCGCGTTCGCCGTCAAGAATAACGCTTCGGACCTGCATCTCTCGGCGGGCTTGCCGCCGATGATACGCGTCGACGGTGACGTGCGCCGCATCAATCTTCCGGCACTCGAGCACAAGGAAGTGCACGACCTTGTCTACGACATAATGAACGACAAGAACCGCAAGGACTATGAGGAGTTCCTTGAGTGCGACTTCTCCTTCGAGATCCCCAACCTGGCGCGCTTCCGCGTCAACGCCTTCAACCAGAACCGGGGTGCCGGCGCTGTTTTTCGCACGATTCCTTCGGTCATCAAGTCGCTGGAAGAGCTCAAGTGTCCGAAGATCTTCAAGGAGATCTGCGAGTATCCGCGCGGTGTGGTGCTGGTCACCGGCCCGACCGGTTCGGGTAAGTCGACCACGCTGGCGGCGATGGTCAATCACATCAACGAGCACGAATACGGCCACATCCTCACCATCGAGGATCCGATCGAGTTCGTGCACACCAGCAAGAAATGCCTCATCAACCAGCGCGAGGTGCACCGCGACACGCACGGCTTCAACGAGGCGCTGCGATCCGCCCTGCGCGAGGACCCGGACACGATCCTGGTCGGTGAGATGCGCGACCTGGAGACCATACGGCTGGCGCTCACCGCCGCCGAGACCGGGCACCTGGTGTTCGCGACCCTGCACACAAGTTCGGCGGCCAAGACCATCGACCGCGTGGTCGACGTATTTCCCGCCGAGGAGAAGGACATGGTGCGGGCCATGCTCTCGGAATCGCTGCGCGCCGTCATATCGCAGACCCTGCTCAAGCGGCAGGGCGGCGGGCGCATCGCGGCCCACGAGATCATGATCGGCACGCCCGCGATCCGCAACCTGATACGCGAGAACAAGGTGGCGCAGATGTACTCGGCCATACAGACCGGCGGCGCGTATGGCATGCAGACGCTGGATCAAAACCTGCTCGAACTCGTCAAGCAGGGGGTTATCGCCAAGCAGGAGGCGCGCATGGCGGCTCAGAGCAAGGAGCAGTTCAATTGACCACTCACACCGCGCGATAAGGGGATACAGGTATGGAACGCGAACAAGCTATCAAGTACATGCGTGACCTGCTCCGCCTAATGGTGGAGAAGAAGGGCTCGGATCTCTTCATCACGGTG
Organism: Gammaproteobacteria bacterium; assembly: GCA_022072255.1. Lineage (GTDB taxonomy): Bacteria > Pseudomonadota > Gammaproteobacteria > JAJPIJ01 > JAJPIJ01 > JAJVHZ01. Next base: position 29,509 of record JAJVHZ010000060.1, read on the forward strand.
GATTTCCCGCCGGCCATAAAAATCGACGGCAAGATCTCCCCGGTGTCCAAGACCAAGCTTACGGCGGAGAACACCAAGGCCCTGGTCTACGGCATCATGAACGATCGGCAGTTGAAGGAATTCGAGGCGACCAAGGAATGCAATTTCGCCATCGCGCCGCCGGGAATCGGCCGTTTCCGCGTCAATGCCTTCATACAGATGGGCTACACCGGCATGGTGTTGCGCACGATCGAGACCACGGTTCCGACCATCGACAAGCTGGGTCTGCCGCAGATCCTCAAGGAGATCGCCCTGACCAAGCGCGGGCTGGTCGTCTTCGTCGGCGCAACCGGCTCGGGCAAATCGACCTCGCTGGCGGGGATGATCGACTGGCGCAACGAGAATACCTACGGTCACATCATCACCGTGGAGGATCCCATCGAGTACGTGCACGCGCACAAGAACTGCATCATCACCCAGCGCGAGGTCGGCGTCGATACGGAGGACTGGGACATCGCCCTGAAGAACTCGCTGCGCCAGGCCCCGGACGTCATCCTGCTGGGCGAGATCCGGGACCGCAAGACCATGCAGTTCGGCATCGAGTTCGCGGAGACCGGCCATCTGGCGCTCGCCACGCTGCACGCCAACAACTCCAACCAGGCGATGGACCGTATCATCAATTTCTTCCCCGAGGACAGGCACCAGCAGCTGTTCATGGATCTCTCCCTGAATCTCAAGGCGGTCATTTCGCAGCGCCTGCTGCGGCGGGCAGCCGGCAAGGGCCGTATCGCCGCCTTCGAGATCCTGATCAACACGCCGTACATCTCGGACCTGATACTCAAGGGCGACATACACGAGTTGAAGGCGGCGATGGCGCAGGCCAACGAGCAGGGAATGAAGACCTTCGATCAGGCGCTGTTCGATCTTTACGAGGCGGACCAGATCACCTACGAGGACGCCTTGCGCAATGCCGACTCCATGAACGAACTGCGGCTGCGTATCAAGCTGGAGGGCAAGTCCGCGAAGAGCAAGGAAGTCATGGACGGGCTCGGACACCTGCAGATCGAGCAGAACAAGCAGGAGCAGGGATTCCTGCGTTGAGGCGCTCATAACTCACATCACGACAATTCCGGGGTCGGGGAACCGTTCATGGACATTTCGCCGTATCTGAAGCTGCTCGTCGACAAGAAGGGCTCGGACCTGTTTTTCGCCGCCAACTCGCCGGTGAAGATCAAGATCGAGGGCGTGATCTCCTCCGTGGGCAAGACGGTTCTCACCGGAGAACTCTCGAAGAATGCCGCCTACGGCATCATGAACGACCGGCTGATTCGGAAATTCGAGGACAACATGGAGGCGGACTTCGCCATCTCGCTGCCTGATCGCAGCGCGCGCTTCCGCGTCAACGTGTTCCGGCAGCGCGGCGAGGTCTCCATGGTTGTCCGCCTGATTCCCACCCAGATACCGACGCTGGAAGAGCTCGGTCTGCCGGAGGTCCTGAAGACCCTGGTGATGCACAAGCGCGGCCTCATCCTCATGGTGGGCGCGACCGGATCCGGCAAGTCGACGACGCTCGCTGCGATGATCAACCACCGCAACAGCCAGATGGCCGGTCACATCCTCACGATCGAGGATCCGATCGAATTCTCCCATCCCAATCTGAAATCAGTGGTGAACCAGCGCGAGGTCGGCGTCGACACGTTCTCGTATTCGGACGCGCTGCGCAGCGCGATGCGCGAGGCACCCGACGTCATACTCGTGGGCGAGATCCGGGACCGCGAGACCATGGAGGCGGCCCTGCAGCTCTGCAATACCGGCCATCTTTGCCTCTCGACGATGCATGCCAACAACGCCAACCAGGCAATGGAGCGCATCATCAATCTCTTCCCTCAGAACCTCTACAAGCAGCTGTACATGGATCTGTCGCTGAACATCCGTGCCGTAATCTCGCAGCGATTGGTCATGGGACTGGATGGCCGGCGCGTTGCCGCTATGGAGATCATGATCAACACGCCGCACATCGCGGATCTGATCCTCAAGGGCAGTATCGGAGAGATCAAGGCGGCCATGGAGCAGAGCGGCGCGAAGGGCATGCAGAGCTTCGACATGGCGCTGCACGACCTCTACCGCGAGGATCACATCTCGCTCGAGGAGGCGCTCAGTAACGCCGACTCGCGCACCAACCTCGAAGCCAAGATCAATTTCGGTTAGGACCGGCGATGTCGGAGTCCGGGGCGGTGAGACGCCCGAGCAAGCTGCCGCCGCGCCCGGAACCGCCGGTGCCCGGTGAGTGCTGCGGACGCGGGTGTGAGAACTGCGTCTGGGTATATTACGAGAGGGCGTTGCAGCGCTGGGAGGAGAAGGTGGCGGCACTCGAGTCGGAACGCGATCGCGATTCCGGAGGCTGCGACTGAAGGGGCCGAGTCAGCTGAAGACCACTGTTCGCGCCTCGAATACCGGTCCGTCCACGCAGACCCGCTTCATTGCCGGCCCCGTTTCGGTCTCGATGCGCACGGCGCAGCCGGCGCAGCCGCCGACGGCGCATGCCATGTACTCTTCCAGCGAAATCTGGCACGGGAGGTCGTAATCGGCGGCGAGCCTCTGGACGGCCTTCAGCATCGGCGTCGGCCCGCAGGCGAAGATCTCCACCTCGCCCGCGCGTTGAGCGGCGGGCAGCGAGTCCAACCAGCGGCGGGCGAGGTCGGTGACGTAACCCTCGTGACATCCGGAGTAGCCCTGCAGGCTCGCGAGACGGCTGGCGACTCCCCAGTCCTCCAGCAGCGGCATCGCCGCGATGACGCCGTCGGGCAGGCCTGGAACCATGATCCGCGACGGTCGCGTGGTGAACGGAAATGGCACCTCCGAGCCCATGACGACGAACGGTGCGGATGGACTCCCGCCGCCCCTGACCTGCTCGGCGAGAAACACCATGGGCGGTATGCCCACCCCGCCCCCGATGAGCAGGGGCCTGGGCCGGAATCCGCCCAGTTTGAACGTCACCCCAATCGGCCCGACCAGGCTGAGCGTCTGGCCCACCTGCCGCCGCGCGAGCAGATCGGTGCCAAACCCGTGGGCCTTGTACAGGATGTCGATCCATTCCTGCGCAGGGCTCGCCCGCATGACGGACATTGGACGGCGCATGGGCAGCAGCGGGTCGCACTGCAGATGAACGAAGGCTCCGGGCTGCGCGCGCCGCGCAATCTGCGGGGCGTGAAGACGCAGCAGGTACTGATCGCCGGGATATGGCTCATGGCCCAGTACTCGCGCGTCCTCGACGTGAATGGTGCCGCGCTGGGAGTTTGTATAAGCCATCGCCGTCCGACAGGGGGGCAAGCATCAGGATTGGCAACAGGCAGTCTAGCATATGGCCGGACATTGCCTTCGCCGGTCGCGTAGCACCTATAATCGCCCACCATGGAACGACGCCCCCTTGCACTTTCCCGTTGGCTGTGGCGGCTGATGCTGGGCGCGCTGTTGTGCGCCCGCCTGTTCGCCGCCCACGCCGCGGACGTGCCCATGGAGTCGGGCTTCCGTTATCTCGCGGCGCAATGGGACAAGACGCTCAAGAATGCCGAGACTCGCATTGACGCCGGAACGCTCAGCGAGGTGTCCGCGGAACGGATGCGCGAGGAGATCGACAAGGTTCGCGATCAGGCGCAGACGCAAGGGCGCGCGGCCCAGCGCAAGGTCGATCAGCTCGCTTCCCGGGTGGAGGCCCTTGGGCAGGTACCTGCCGAGGGCGCACCGCCGGAGTCTCCGGACGTAACACGAAAGCGTGAAGAACTGAACGCGGCCCTCGCCGATCTCACCGGCCAGGTTCGGCAGTCCGATCTCACCATCAACCGCATTGATGCACTGCTGAGCAGGATCTCCGCCGCGCGCTTCGAACGCCGAAAAGCCGATCTGCTCGTGCGCGGTCCGCTGCCGTACCTGCCGGAGACCTTCGAACGCGCGGCTTCGCAGCTGTGGGTTACCCTGCAGGCGATACACGCGCGCGAGGTCGTGGGGGGCAGCAAGGCGCGATGGGTGGTTCTGCCCCTGGTCGTGTTGGGCACCTACATCGCGATCATCGTGGGGAGGATAGTCCGGCAGCGAATGACGGTGCGGTGGGGGCGCGACCCCGCGATTCCGTATCCGGGCTACGGTCGACGCCTGATTGCCGCGGTCGTCGATGCGGTCAGCCGCGGGCTGGTCCCGGTCGCTGTCATCGCCATCGTACTGGCTGCGGCATGGTGGCTGTTCGTTCGGCCTTTTCTCGATCCGTCCATCGGGGCGCCGCTCTGGCTGCTTTATGCGATCGCCTTTTACCTGCTCGTTGCAGCCCTGATAAGGGCCGCATTCTCACCGGAGCAGCCGAACTGGCGGCTTACGCCGGTTTCGGCGTCCGCCTCGGAGAAGATTGGCAACCGTCTGCACCTGCTCGCGGCGATCATCGCCGTCCAGATGGCTTTATCAGCCTTCATTGAACGATTCGGGGAGCCGGCCGAACTGGCGACATTGCACTCCTTCGGCATCAATCTGCTCCTCGCCGGGCTGCTGCTGTCGATGTCGTGGAAGAGGCTCTGGGTAGTCGAGGAGACGACAGAATGGTTCGAAGAGCAGCCGCGCCGGCGACTGCCGGCGCTGTCCGGTTATTTGCGTGGAGTACTAGCGCTGATTGCCGTCGCTTCCGTCGCCAGCAATCTGCTCGGCTATCACGCGCTCGCGGACTATGTGCTGCGCAACACCATCCTGACGCTGCTGCTGGTGGGTGCGATGTTTGCGGTCAGATTCCTGGCGCGTGAATCCTGTTCGCGGCTGCTGACGACGGAAACTGGTCCTGCTGCGAAGGTCAGAACGGGCCTCGGGTTGAGCGACCAGGGCGGACGCACGCTCAGCTTCTGGGCCATGGCCGTCATTGACCTGGTGCTGATCGTGACGGGGACCTTCATTGGCCTCGCCCTGTGGGGAATTCCGCCACGCGACGTTGCCGACTGGATACTGGGCATCTTCGGCAGCTTCAACATCGGTACGCACAAGTTCTCGCTCACCGACGTTCTCCTCGCGATCGTCGTGTTCGGCGGCATCATCCTATTGACGCGATTGTTGCAGCATTTCCTGGAGTACCGGCTGCTACCGAATACGCGTCTCGACATCGGCGTACGAACGGCCATCACCTCCGGCGTGATCTATGTCGGTGTCGCCGTGGCGATACTGGCGGCGATATCTGCATTGGGGATCGGTCTTACCGGCATTGCCGTCGTGGCCGGAGCATTGTCCGTCGGTATAGGTTTTGGTCTGCAGAACATCGTCAACAACTTCGTCTCCGGGATCATTCTTCTCGTTGAGCGTCCGGTGAAGGTGGGCGATACGGTCGTGGTCAACAATTACGAAGGCGTGGTGCGGAAGATTCGCGTGCGGTCGACCGAAATCGAGACTGGCCTGCATGCCTCCGTGATTATTCCGAACGCTGATCTGCTGCAGAACTCGGTGCTGAACTGGACGCACCACAACCGCGTCGGGCGCGTGGAGGTGAGGGTGGTGGCGCCGTTTTCCGCCGAGCCCGAGCGCATCGAGACCCTGTTACTCGCATGCGCCGCCGAGCATCCGAAAGTCGTGCGCTTGCCCGCGCCCTCGGTATCGCTCATAAACTTCATTGACCGCGGCGCGGAGTACCAGTTGAGTTTCCAGATCGACGACCTGGATGACAAGGGCCGCGTCGCCAGCGACATCCGCAAGACCATACTGTCGAAGTTCCGCAAGGCCGGCATCGAGGTCCCGTCGATCCGCGGCACCGGGACCCAACCGGTGCCGGCCGCGTAGATTCAATCCCGGGTAGAAGGGGGAGGAGCATGGCACTGGAAGTGTTCTGGGGTAGCGGCAGTCCGTTTGCCTGGCGTGTGCTGCTGACGCTGGAGGTGAAGCGGCTTGCGTACGAATCACGGCTCCTGGAGTTTTCCAGGAAGCAGCACAAGTCGCCCGAGTTCCTGCGCTTGAATCCGCGCGGCAAGGTCCCGGTGGTGAAAGACGGCGATTTCGTCGTGTACGAATCGCTGGCGATCATGAAATACCTGGACGACAAATACCCGGCGGTACGAATCTTCGGCGAGGATCCGGAGACCTCGGCGCGCATAATGATGAGCGTCTGTGAATGCGCGTCCTACATCGAGCAGCCGACGGAAAACGTCGTGCGGCCGATCTTTGCGCGCGCCGCGACGGAACAACGCGATGCCATCATTGGCGCGGCTAATGCGCTTCGCGATGAATACGCCCTGCTCAATGCCAGGCTGACCGCTCGGCAGTGGCTGGTTGGCGATTCGGCCACCGCCGCGGACATCGTCCTGTATCCGCAGGCGGCAATACTGCTGCGGGCGCTCGGGAAGGACGAGGCCGCTCCGCTGGGTCTGAAGCTTGCGCCGTTCGCGGACTATTTTCCGGCGGTCGGGCAATGGATGCGCGCAGTGGAGGCCCTGCCCGGATTCCAGAGGACGTATCCGCCGCACTGGCGGTGAGATCTCTGCGGGCAAAAAAAATCCGCGATCGGCCCCGAACAGGCCCGCATCGCGGATTCTGCGGCCAGCTGTCCGCTGGCGTGCCGGTCAGGCGACCTTGAAGAGCTTGGTGAAGCTCTCCGGGGCGAACTTCTCGGCGCTCTCGCTGAACAGTGCCTTGATCTCGGCGCCCGCATCCTGCTGGATCTGCAGCAGGTTCTTGGTGGTGGTCGTGACGCTGTCGCGGAACGACTCCATCATCGCGGACTGGGCGGCAACCAGATCCTTGGGCTGCTCGACCTTGGTCAGCGGCGCGAACTGGCCGACGGTCAGCTCGACGAAGTGCAGGTGCTCGCGCAACGACCGCTCGACGGCGTTCTGCACAACCTTGCCGGTGCGCAGGCCAAGCTCGACGGCGTTGCTGTAATAGCTGAGCATATCGCTGTAATTCAGGGTGGGTTGCATCGCGGTTCTCCTCTTTACGTTTAATACCGCTAGGTAGGCGTCAGTTTATCTTTCACTCTGCTGCTGCAATGCAGCATGTTGCGTTGCAGCATAGTCCACGGAAATGGTGCTGTCAAGCCCGACGTCCCTGGCGAATACCCGGGCTTTCGGATGTACCCGCGTGACACCGCAGGCGGCGTCCGGGTCGCGTGCTGGCGATCAATTGATTCAGAGCGTTACCCTGCGGAAAGGGACGGAGCCCCTCGGGCACGGGGCCTGACGTTCAGCATGGCCCCGTCGGTCGAAACGACCTCCACTATTGTGCCCGCCGGACAATCGGGGCCCTGGATGCGCCACATCGAATCGTCCACCCGGACGGTACCGAAGCCGTTGACGATTGGTTCGCCAAGAGTGAGCGTCCGGCCGATGTATTGCGCGGCCCGCCGGTTCAGTTGCGGCAGATCCGTAGGCAGCGGGTTGCGTCGCAGGTAGGTGCGCGCGAGCAATACGGTCACGATCGACAACACGGCGAAAGCCGCGATCTGCGCCTGCAGACCCAGCGCCGGCATCAACAAGACCGCTAGGCCGACGATGCCTGCGGATATGCCCATCCACAGGAAGAACGCGCCCGGGATGAACATCTCGACGACAAGCAGCAGCACGCCGAGGACCCACCAATGCCAGTAATTCGGTTGCCATTCACCCATTGCCGCCGCCTCCTTTCAGATGCGCGGCCTTCGCCAACTCCGCGATCCCGCTTACCGCGCCGATTACGTTGGCGGCCTCCAGCGGAACCATGATGACCTTCTGATTGGGCGCCGCTGCGATATGCTGCAGCGCCTCGATGTATTTCTGCGCGACGAAGTAGTTGACGGCCTGCACATCGCCCTGGACGATGGCCTGCGAGAGCATCGTTGTCGCCTTCGCCTCGGCCTCGGCCGCGCGCTCGCGCGCCTCGGCGTCGCGGAATGCAGCCTCCTTGCGACCCTCGGCCTCGAGGATGGCCGACTGTTTGTCGCCCTCGGCGCGCAGGATCTCCGCGGCGCGTTGCCCCTCGGCCTCGAGGATGGCGGCACGCTTGTCGCGTTCCGCCTTCATCTGCCGCGCCATGGAGTCGACGAGGTCTTTGGGAGGCGAAATGTCCTTGATCTCGATACGGGTCACCTTGATGCCCCACGGCGTGGTCGCGGCGTCAACCACGTGCAGCAGGCGGCTGTTGATGTCGTCGCGCTTGGAGAGCAGCTGATCGAGATCCATGGATCCCATCACGCTGCGGATGTTGGTCATCGTCAGGTTCAGCACGGCCTGCTCCAGGTGCTCCACCTCGTAGGCAGCCTTGGCCGCCTCCAGAACCTGGAAGAAGACGATCCCGTCGACACGCACCATCGCGTTGTCCTGGGTGATGACCTCTTGCGACGGGACGTCGAGCACCGTCTCCATCATGCTTATGCGTCGCCCTACGCGCTGCACCCAGGGCCAGATCCAGTGCAGCCCGGGACCAAGCGTGCGCGTGTACTGTCCGAAGGTTTCCACGGTGTATTCGTAGCCCTGCCGGACCGTGATGACTCCGCGCCAGAGATAGATGGCGGCGAAGACGAGCAATACGACGACGAACGAGCCAGCGCCTTCCATTGTTTGTCTCCGATTGAAGTCGAGCGGGAAGTATATCCGCGTTCCGGAATTGTGGCCCGCCGCGGCGTGCGGTCCGCTCAATGCCCGATGGAACGCCGCATATCTGCAATCAGGCCGTCCTGCAGCCAGCGCTTGAGCAGGCCCGCTGCCCGCAGCGCCGCATCCGCGCGGAGCTCCTCGAGGCGTTCACACACTTGCGCGAAAGTTCGGCCCGCGGCAAGAACCTCGAGGGTGACGGCCTCCTCGGGCTCCAGCGAGCGGAAGAAGGTCTCCAGCCCCTGACGCCAGATGAGCCAGCGCCCGGGGTGCGCGCCCGGCCTCGCCCCGAAGACCTCTTCGCCGGCCTTGTGCGCCTTCCACAGCTTCGGGACCTCGAATTCGAAATGCAGTACGCGCACGCAAGGGTGCAGGATGAACCGCATTTCGGGCCAGTGCTCCGGGGCCAGCGCCGCGAGATCCTCGACCCGCAAGGTATCCCTGTCCGGAGAATCGAAGGCTGCCATCAGCGCCCATTCGAAGGCTGCCATCTCTGCCAGCCAGGGCTCTGCCGCCGTATCGCGGCTGGACTTCAAATGACCGCCCAGGGAGCCGCCGTACCACCGCAGGTTGTAGTAGGAACTACGGGTGCTCGTCATGTATTCACGCGCGATGCGGGCGAACCTCTCTTCACCCAGCGTCGCCACCAGGACGGGATAGTCGACCTTCAATGCCCCGATGAGACGCAGGCGGTAGGCGTCGAAATAGACCCCGCGCCGCACCGCGACGTCCGCGCCACCGCTGTCGGCGAACACGCCTTCCACCGCCGACTCGTCCGCCTCCAGCAGGTAGCGCTGAAAACGCTCCTGCAGATCACGCAGCCGATGCATGTCCGAGCACGCGCGCGGCAGCAGCACGCGCCTTGTCGAGTTCGCCCGCCAATTCCGCCAACGACGGGATGTGGTCGTCGCGCTCGATCATGGTCGCGACCGGTCCGAAGCGCCGGATCGCCGCCTCATAGAGCTCCCAGACCGGATCCACGATCGGATGGTCGTGGGTGTCGACGATGTAGTTGGCGTGGCGGGTGTGGCCGGCAAGGTGGATCTGGCGCACGCGTCCGATCGGGATCGAGTCGATAAAGGTTGTCGGCTCGAAGCGGTGATTGAAACCGCTGACATAGATGTTGTTGACGTCCAGTAGGATCTCGCAATCGGCACGCTCCGCGACCTCGCGCAGGAACTCCCATTCCGTCATTGTGGAGGCCGAGTAGCTCACGTAGCTGGACACGTTTTCCAGGAGGACGCGGCGCCCGAGGAAATCCTGCACCGCGCCGACACGCTCCACGACGTGCGCCAGCGCCTCCTCCGTGTAAGGCAGTGGCATCAGGTCATGAAGATTGGTGTGCGCCACCCCGGTCCAGCAGAGGTGGTCGGAGATCCACCGGGGCCGACAGCGCCGCGCCAGCGCCTTCAGGCCTTTCAGGTACTGGCGATTGAGCGGGTCGGCGCTGCCTATGGACAGCGAAACGCCGTGCATGACCACTGGGTATCGCTCGGCGATGCGGTCCAGGTAGTACAACGGTTTGCCGCCGTCGACCATGTAGTTCTCGGAGAGCACCTCGAACCAGTCGACGTCGTGATCTCCGGCGAGTACGGCCTCGTAGTGCACGGTGCGCAGGCCGAGACCGAAACCCAATGAGGGGGCTGCGTTCATCGACGCAAGGATAGCGCAATAAGCCGGATTACCGGCATGGATGCCCGGTGTCCCGTTAGGATTACAGCTACCCCCCGATCGCGGCGAGCCGCAGCGTCTGCCGCCCCGCTCTGCGAACGTTCTCAGGCGGCGAGCACGGCGAGGGTCTCCGCGAGCAAGGCCCCCGCCTCGCCGGTCATGGCGTCCTGGTCGTTGGCCGCGAGCGCTCCTATGAGGGCCACCGCCGCCGGGTCGATCTCCGCGGTGGGGCTGGTGGTTTCGCAGAAGCCGGCTATTCCCGAGCGGTTCGCCAGCACGTCGGCCACGTGCACGACTGCAGCCTCCAGCCTCGCCGCGTGGGCCTTGCCCGGTTCGTGGTGCCAGGTTGTTGCTTCGCACAACGTCTCGGGAAGGTTCCAGGTGGCGAGCAGCAACCCCCCCAACTCGGCGTGCGTGAACCCCAGCACATCGCTCTCGGCATGGCATAGCACCTGTTCGTCTCCCTGCGCTGTCAACAGCAGTTCGCCGGCCACCTCCGGTAGGCTGCGATAAAGCACCAGGCTGCCGACATCGTGCAATAGCCCGGCGATGAACAGCCGCTCCGGGTGCAGGACCCCGCAATGCCTGCCGAGGAGCCGGGCGAGCAAGCCGGTGTAGATGGCGTGGCGCCAGAACACTTCCATGCTCACCAGCTTGCTCGGCAGATTGCGGAAGGTGCGCACCGCCGAGATCGCCAGGACCATGTTGTACAGTTCGCGTGTGCCGATGACGGTGATGGCGCGCGAGACGGTGTCCACGCGCGTGCGCAGTCCCACCGCGGCGCTGTTGACCAGGCGCAACAGCCTGGCGGTCAGGTTCGGGTCGCGAAGGATCACCTCGCCGAGGTCGTGGATGGAGCAATCCGGTGACTGCAGCAGCTCGGTCACCTTGATGCAGATGTCGGGTGGCGAGACCAGCCCCTGTACCGATGCGACCAGACCCTGTGCGGTCGGCCGACCGGTCGGTTCTTGGTGCACGGCGACGGATGGATGTCCCATTTTACGGATCCTCGTTGGAAAACCGGGCTATTGTCGTCATTAGCGGCGGCGCGCGACCCAGGTTGAGGGGTCGAGCAGACGGGTGAAGGCGCGGTCCAGCATTGCCGCCGGCTGCTGTGTTACGCACGCCGTCCCCCGCCGGAAATCGGTCACGAGTCCGTTGCGCGTGCGATCCGCGAGTCGGCGACCGCTGCGGTCGGAGAACACATAGGTCTCCGTCTCCGGAGTGTAGTAGGTATACCGGCCGGCTACGGTCGTTCCATCCGGTTGCCTGAACTCCAGCCATGTGCCCGGCTCGAGCGACAACACCTGCAGAAGAAATTCGTCCTGCTGCTGGGCAACCACCGGGTTGCGGGTGTCGCCGAGGGTGAGCTCCTCGAACTCGAGATCCTGGGTCGCCGCGGCCTTCTCCTCCCTGCTGGCGTCCTGCGCGAACAGGCGATAGAAGGTGTTTGCCGTCATTTCCAGCACCGAACGCTCCTTGCGCGCGGCCTGCCCGGACGGCGGTGGCAGATCGGATGCCGGCGGCATCACCTCGGAGAGTTTCACTTCGTCTGACATGGCAAGTCGCTCCCGTAGTTTCTCGCCAGCGTTCTGCGCGATTTCCGGCAACGGCAGGGCCGACTCCGGTGCCGGTTGGTCGCTTTCAACGCCCTCGGGCGTCCGCACGATGCGCTCCGGCGCGGGCTGAACCGGGGCCGCTGTCTGCGATTCCGCGGTGGTACCGGTGTCGCCGGCGCCGCTCGCAAGCGCGCCGGCGAGCGGCTCGGTGATCTCGCGCGGCGCCGGGGGTTCGGGCGGCGATTCCGCGGCGATCATCTCCTCCACATCGCCGCTCATCTCGCCCGTGGTGATGTCGAGGATGTTCGGTTCCTCGTTCATCAGGGGTAGTGGATCCTGGACGGGCTTGGCGAGAAATTCGGTCAGTACGGGGACGCCAGCCTTCGCCGTCCCGGCGGGTTCCCCGCGCATCGCCTCGGCATGCGCCTTTTCGAGTTTCGAGAGAAAGCCGCTGCGTGCGACAGCGGGCATCGATATCTGCTCCATGCCTTGCTTCAGATTGGCAAGCAGTGTCGGCAGCAGCCGACCGAGTTTCTCGCGTTCTTCGCTTCTGCGCTTGGGCAGGGTGCTCCAGACCAGCTCGTCCATGGTGCGAATCGCCGTGCGCCAGGCGTCGCTGTCGACCCCCTCGGTGGTGAACTGCGTGATGAGCAGTCGGCGCCAGTGTGTCAGCAGAAAATTCCTCACGACCTCGGGTATGCCGTCCGGACGCAGCCGCGTGTCCAGCAGACTGCGCACCTGCTCCTTGGCCTGCTCAAGGCGCGCGCGGCCATCCAGCAACTTGGCCGTGCGGGAGGCGCGGACCGTGGCCTCGCGCTTCAGTTCATCGAATGCCTTCGTCAGCGCCTCCACGCTGCGCGTGAAGATGCCGACGTCCTGGTCGAAATCGGAGACGATACGCTGCACGACGTTTTCGACGAGATCGGCAACCTTCGCCTCCATGGTGGCGTCCCCGGCGGTCTCGACCGCAGTCTCGGCGATGAGATTGAGCAGGCGTCGTGCCGGGTGGGCCTTGCGCGAAAAGAACTCGCGGTCGATGAGGGCCACCTTCAGTATCGGGATCTGCAACCGGGCGAGCTTGGCGCGTATCCCCTCGGAGACGTTCTTGTCCTCGAGGATGTAGTCGAAAAGCATGGCGACGATGTCGATGGTCATGTCACCGGCCGGCCCCATCGCCGGCAATGACCCGGAGCGCTGCAGATCGACCAGCAGGTGCGCCGCAACGCCAGAGGATTCCCCGCCGCTGCCCTCCGCATGGCGCTGCAAATGTGTCAGCGTACCCATGACCGCCGTGTCGAGCGGGATCAGCGGCACCGTCCCACGCACGGAGTCCGGCTCGCCGGCGCCACGCAGCAGCTTCTCCAGCATCCCCATGATCTCGGTCTGAGAGGCCTGTGTTCCGGCGCTCCGCGCCGCGCCAGTACCGCCGCGTCCGCCGGCGAGCGGCTGGCGGCGGACCTCGGTCTGTATGGTCGGCAGCACGCCCTGCTGGATGAGGTGCTGGTTCACCGCGGTGTAGATGCCGGGGATGCCGCTGACGACGTAACGGTCGAACAGCTTCAGAACGATGAGCCTGGCCTTGATGTCGACGTCCAGGCCGTTGGCGGAATCGCGCGCGGCCTCGGCGATGCACGTGGGACCGAGCGGATTGTCCTCGGAGCTCAGGTCCGAGGTCTCGAGCAACACGGCGAGGCGCTTGTTGAGCGCAAAGAGCTCTTCACGACAGGCACTTGCAATCCTCTCGGCCAGCCCGGCGGTCGTAATGTCCTGTTCCATCGTCGCGTCGTCGAGCAGTGAGAGCTTTGTCGGCATGGCGGCGACGGCGGCACGCGAACCGCACCCGCGACGGCGACGTGCATCAAAACCGTTGCCAAAGCTGTCCACGAACACCGCGAACATCTGGTTGTGCTTCAGCCGCAACTCGCGCATCGCGTCGAAGTAAAGCGTCTGCTGCGCGTTCGTCTCGGCCTTCTCGGCAAATTCGAAGAGCACGTCGTCGGCCCGTTCGAGCATCTGCCGGAAAGCCTCCCCGAGGAGGCGCGCCGCGCATTCCCTGGCCGATCCAAGCAGCTGCGCGCGTCGCGGCGAGGCAACGGGGGCTACGGCGTCGCGGTCATTCATCGAGATCACATTCATGGTCGCTGTCGCCTCTGGTTGTTGACGCAGGACTCCCGCGCAGGGCGCGTCACGGGAGCCTCGGCCACTGGGGCCGACGCGTGCAGCGGGAATTGCGGCGCGCGCAGGCCAGAGTCAGGGTCTACGCTCAGGGAAAGCGGCGTCGAGAGGGGAAACTTTAGTTGGCGGATCCGGGATACGTGACCGGATTCGCGAAAGCGCTCAACTCATTGACGGGTATGGCGGTGAGCGGCGGTAAGGCGCGCCGGCGCGCGCAACGCAGCGGCCATTTCAGTGGCCGACGATGGGACCGCCACCGTTCTCCTTCTCGATCTTCTCCAGTTCGGCGATGAACTGTGCGCCGAGAAGCAGGATGATTGCCGCCGCCTCGAAGCTCAGCAACAGGACGACGATAGTGGCGGCCGAGCCATAAATGGTGTTGACCATGGAGACATTGGCGAAGTACCAGACGATGGTTCGCCGCACGACCTCCCAGAGCACCGCGGCGACAAGTCCGCCGATGAGCGCGCGCCTGGGCGAGACCTTGGCCGCCGGCATGATCCAGTAGATCGCCGCGAACAGGATGACCAGTCCCAGGAACCCGCCGTAACTCAGTATCTGCGCGGAGGCGTCGGGAATGTCCCATCGGTGCCCGAGCAGCTGTACGCCGTGTACGGCCGCCGCCTCCATGATCATTGTGGCGCCGGTGATGGTGAGCAGACCGCCCATCAGCAGGAGGATGAACAGTAGCGGCAGCAATGCCGAAACCCAGAAATGCCGCCGTGCCGGGGCGTGCGCGAAGATGATGGCGAAGGATTCCTCGATCGCGCGAAATGCGAAAGAGCTGAAGAACAGCAGCACAATGCCGCCGACGCCACCGATCAGATCGCGGTTCTCCCACAGCGCCCCGACGTCCTCGGCGAAGCCCGCGGCCCCCGGCGCCATCAGATCCAGTTCGTCGTAGACGATGGATACGAGCAGGTTCCGGTCGAAGAAGAACGCGGTCAGCGCGAACAGCACGGCGATCAGCGGCAGCATCGACAGCAGGGCGTTGTAGGCGATCGCGCCGGCAAGTAGCAGTCCCTTGTTGCGGCGAAAGTCGCGCAGTACGCAGCGCGTGACCATCCATGCCCCGCTCACCCAGCCTGTCATCTGCATGCCGACAATCCGGTGCTAGAGCACGAACAGTTTGGCCAGCGACAGGAAAAGTCCCATGCTGGTGACGTCGGTGGCGGTCGTGAGGAATATGCTGGACGCGGTAGCGGGATCCGCACCGAGCCGCTTCAGGGTCAGGGGCACGAGCACTCCTGTGACTCCGCTCGCCACACAGGCGCCGATCATTGCCAGCAGCACGACCAGCGCGAGCTTCCACGGCTCGGCAGACTGGCTGTGGGAGGCATAAAGGTACATCGCCGCGCCGGCCACCACGCCGACCAGCAGGCCATTCATCAGGCCGAGAAGCGCCTCCTTCATGACCACCTTGCGCTGCATGCCGTTGGTGAATTCACCGAGTGTCAGTCCGCGCAGCGTGACTGCCAGTGCCTGGCAGCCGGTGTTCCCCGACTGTCCTGCCAGGACCGGCAGGAACGCAGCCAGCACCACCACCTGCGCTATCGTGTCCTCGAAGGTGCCGACGACGGCCGCGGCAAGAAACGCCGTCACCAGGTTCAGTTGCAGCCATGGATGCCTGAATCGAAGCGAGACCGGCCACGGTGTGGCAAGCCGTTCCTCCTTCTGCACGCCCACCATGCGGCCCGGCTGCGCGCTGATCTCGAAGGCTTGCTCCTCGAACAGCATGTAGCCCTGCACCACCCCTAGCAGCTTTCCGTCTCCGTCGCACACGGGGTAGGCGGGATAATGCCGGTGCACGACCGCTTTCATGGCCTCGGTGATCGAGGTCTCCGGCTCGAAATAGAACGGATTCTCCACCATGATGTGGATCAGCAGGTCGTTGGGATTGGTGTAGAGCAGATCGCGCATCACCACCACACCGCGCAGCCTGCCTTCGTCATCGATGACATAGGCATAGGTGAACAACGCCTCCTTGACGAGTTCGCGGATCTTCTCGATCGCCTGGCGCACGGTAACGCCCATGCCGAATACCGCCGCGGCCGGCTCCATCAGGCGGCCGAGGCTGTTCTCGTCGTATCGCTGATTGACCGTGATCTGGTTGCCGACGGCATCGCGAACGCGCGAGAGCACCAGTTCGCGCCGATGCTCGGGCAGTCGCAGCATCACGCGCAGGGCGAAGCTCGGTTGCAGCCGGTTCAGAACCTCGGCGATCGTCTCGTCGCTCTCCCGCTCCAGCATCGTGGCGGCGTCGAGCGGCGCACGTTGCTGCACGGCCGTCGCCAGTTTGCGCAAGGCGCTGTCTTGCTCCGCATCGGTGCCCAGGTGTGGTTCGGTCATGTCGGTATTCATCAGCCCGTCTCTATGCCCTTGCGCAGCGAATGCGCCCCGCCCGTCGGCGACTCGTGGGTGCGCGCCATTCTAGTCCGATGCGCGCGGGCGCCGCACTACCGCGCCGTGGACACTGTGCTTGACCGCCTTTGACTGTGGTGCTATCTCAGCAGCATGCACAGAGGCCTGCTCAAGTGAGGCGGACTGCGAGGACGGTCCGTATCCTGGCGATAGTGCTCGCTGCCGTCGCCCAGCCGGCGCGCGCCGACTATTGGTCTGCCGTGGATGCGTACGAACGCGGTGATTACGAGGCCGCGAGGAAGGAACTTCAGCCCCTGGCGGCCGCGGGCGACGCCAAGTCGCAGGTGCGGCTCGGTCTGATGTATCGCGAGGGTCGTGGTGCGCCGCGGGATCCGAGGGCCGCGTTTTCCTGGCTGCTCAGGGCGGCCAAGCAGGGGCGTCCCGATGCGCAGTTTCTGGTTGGAACGATGTACCGGCGCGGCGAGGGCACGCCGCCGGACGAGCAGGCCGGCCTGACCTGGCTGCGTCGGGCCGCGGCGCAAGGCAACGTCAAGGCGGCCGAGGCGATTGCGCACGTCGACCGCGGCGCGCCCGCGCCGCCGCCGCCGGCCGAC
>JAJVHZ010000033.1 GCA_022072255.1 Gammaproteobacteria bacterium
CACGCTCAACTCGACGCTCGGCTCGAGCAGGCGCTTCTGGCGCGCGTTCTCCAGCAGGTTTTCGACCACGCTGTCGAACAGATCCACGGGCACGAGCGGGTCGCGGGTGATGCGTCCCTGCAGCTCCACGCCGGTGCCCTGGTGTCGCGCCTGCAGGGCGTCCCACCACGCGCTCAGGGGCTGCTGTTCCAGGCCCACCCTGGTGGGCGATTGCAGCTTGTCGAGAGCGAGCTGCAGGCGCTGCGTCACCACCGGCAGTTGCTGCTCGATGAAATGCTGCGTGCGTGCCGCGCGCCGGCGCTCGCCATCCTTCAGGCTCGCCTGCTCCTGGCTGATGACCAGGGTCATCGTCTGCAGCGACTGCAGAAGGTTCTTGATGTCGTGCGTCACCCGCGCCCCGGTCTCGTAGATTGCCTGCAGATGCGCCTGCCGCGAGAGCTCCTGCTCGCGCTGCTTGGCGATGTGGAAGTGCCCCAGCAACTGCACCAGCAGCCTGCCGTGCAGCAGCAGCGTCGGGCTGGGTTCGCGCTGCACGTAAAGGCGCATCGAGATCCCGGGGGTGTTCAGATCCATGGCGTGGCGCGTGCGCTGGCCGGCCAGGCCCTCGCTCTCCTCGGCCTCCCACTCCACGCCGCTCACCCACGGCAGCCCGACCAGCGCGCGCATCGCCGCCGTGAGGAATTGCGCGGGCGTGCGTTGCTCGTCGGCGATGTCGGCCAGGTCCGTGAGCCACTCCTCGAACGGCGTGCCGATGTTCAGCAGCGACCGCTCCCAGAGGGCCGCCAGCCCGCCCGCGCCCGTCCCGGGGGTGAGCAGCCAGCTGATCGCGAACAGGAAGGCGCCCAGTGCCAGGGTGGCCGCTATCAGGGCGTCGGCGTAATCGGCGTCGTTACGATACATGGTGACGACGCTGCCGAGCGCAACCAGCGCCGCCATCAGCGAGGCCGTCACCCCGCGGAAGAGATCCACGGAGTGAGAGCTGCGCATTCTCGCCGGCCCCGACGGCACGACGGCGATCACCAGCGGCAGCGCGAGCAGTCCGTAGAGGAAAATCGAGATGACGGTCTCCGGCATGCTGCGCGCGGGGAACAGCAGCGGCACCACGACGACCAGCAGCTTGGAGATGAGGAACAGCAGCGTCAGCATGTAGACGATGCGTTCGGACTGCGAGGTGAGCGTGCGGCCGCCGACCAGTCCGATGATGAGGATCAGCCAGCAGGCCAGCAGCCAGCCGTTCAACAGCACGACGAAGCCCGTGGTGAAGGCCATGAACACGGCCGCGTCCATGACGTCGAGCCGGCGATCTCCCCGCCAGATGGGCTGCCACAGCATGAACAGGCCCAGATGAACCAGCATCAGGGAGCGTGAGAGCGGGCTGGCAAAACCCCAGGAGGTGGCGACGTGCAGGAACAGCAGCATCGCCCCGAGCAGCACGTTCTCGTAGCGGGCCACGAAGCGCAGCACCAGGCTGGTGGCCGGACGCTGCCGTTTACGCCAGTGCGATTCCCGGACCGATTCCATGAGCGTGGCGACGATCCGCACCCGCGGGCCGGGCGTCCCGGGGGCGGGTTGCGCGTCCGGCGCTACGGCGCGTATGCGCCATGAACGGCGTCCGGCGGCCGGAATGAATTGCGGTATGATTCATCGCAGAGGCCAGCCTACCGTATGTGGAGACAAACCAAAACCATCGCCTGGTTCACGGCGCTGGAGGCCAGCCGCGGCCGCCTGCTGCGCCTGATGGCGGCAACTCTTCTTGCCGCCTTTCTGCTCAGCGAGATCGCCGCCGCGGCCGCCGTCACCGAGAGCAACGCCATCAGGCTGGCGTTCCTCGCCGCGACACTGCGCGTGGCGGCGGTGTTTCTGATCGCTTCGTTCATCGCCGGGAGCATCGCCAGGGAGCAGGCCGACAAGGGCAGCGAGATGGTCCTCTCCCTGCCGCTGCCGCGCTACGTGTACTACCTGGGCAAGCTCGCCGGCTTCGCCGTCATCGCGGTGGTCATCGTCGTCCTGTACGCGGCCATGGTGGCGCTGCATTCGCCTTTCATGCAGACGTTGCTGTGGGCATCCTCCCTGCTGTGCGAACTGCTCATCATCGTTGCGCTCACGCTGCTGTGCAGCTTCACCTTCGCGCAGGTGCCGGTGGTCCTGAGCGCCGTCGCCGCGTTCTACCTGCTCTCGCGGACCATGGAGGCGATCCGCCTGATGAGCCGCGGCCCGCTGGTGGACACCACGGAACCGTCGTCCCGGTTGATAGCAGGCATCGTCGACGGGATCGCCTACGTTCTGCCCGATATCGGCAGTTTCACGCCCACCGACTGGCTGATCTACCATTCCGGCGGCATCGGCGAGCTCGCCGGCATCGCGGCGCAGACCGTCATCTACATCGCGCTGCTCGGCGCCGCGGGCCTGTTCGACCTTTACCGGCGCAACTTCTGATGGGCGCGCGGGAGCGGTCAATCGCGGCCGTGCCAATATCCGCGCTGGCGCTGCTGCCGGCGGCACTGGCGGCGCAACTGTACTGGCATCATCGGCTGCCGCCGCCCAGCGCCGCCGCGACCGGGCTCGCGGCACCGCCGCCGCAGCCGGTGCTCGAGGTCGCCGCCGCCGGCGACCCGACTTCATTCGCGAAGGTGCTGATGCTGCGCCTGCAGGCCTTCGACAATCAGCCGGGCATCAGCATTCCGTTCCGCGCCCTCGACTACGGCCGTGTCATCGCATGGCTGAGTGCGATACTGCGGCTCGACGAGCGGGCCTCCTACCCGTTGCTCGCGGCCGCCCGGCTTTATGGCGAAGTGTCCGATCCCGCGCGACAGCGCCTGATGCTGGAGTTCGTGCGCGAGGAGTTCCTGAAGGATCCGAACCGGCGCTGGCCGTGGATGGCGCATGCGGTATTCGTTGCCCGCCACCGGCTCCATGACATGCCGCTGGCATTGCGATACGCCGACGCACTGGCCGCGCACGTGACCGACCCGGGCGTTCCACCCTGGGTGACGCAGATGAACATCTTCGTGCGGGTCGATATGGGTGAGACCGAGGCCGCGAAGGTCCTGCTCGGCGGCCTGCTCGAGAGCGGCCGGATCACCGACCCCGCCGAGCAGCGCTTCCTGATGCGTCGCCTGCAAGAGCTGGAAGACTCCCGGGGCAAATGACCGCGCTCAGGCCTCGTAGTCGACCACGCGGCGCTCCACGCGCACTTCCTTCACGAACTCCGCCACGGGCTCGTGCTCCGGGTGTTTCTGGTAGGCGGCGAGCGCCTCCCGGTCGGCGAATTCGGAGTAAAGCACCACGTCGCTGGCGTCACCGCCGGGAATGGCGTTGATGCCGACCTCGATGGCGAGCAGCCCCGGTATGCGGCCGCGCAGCGCCTCCAGGGCGCGCTTCATCCCCGCGGCGTTCTCCTCCCGGGTTCGTTCCGCGGTGGCGCGCACGCGCCACATGACGATGTGCTTGAGCATGCTCAGGTCTCCTGATCGGTGTTCTTGTCGAGCAGATCGGCCAGCCGCCGGAAATCCTCGTGCGGCGGCAGTTCGTCGTTGTGATAAAGCCCGCCGCGCCAGTAGGCGCGATACGCCCGCGCGCCGCGCCTCGAGGCGAGGATGCGGTATCGATCGTCCACGATCTCGATCGCCGCGCAATCCTCCAGGGCAATGGCCACGCCCGCGGTGGTCCGCATCATGGCCTTCAGCGCCGCGCGCCGGTGATGCTCCGAGTCGTAATGGGGACAGGCCGTGGCGTCGATGTAACCCAGCCCGCGAACCCGGATGAGCGTCCTGTCCCCCGGATTGCTGAACTTGCGCGCATCGCTGTTGCCGGCGCGAAACCAGCAGATGGCGCCGGCGCTGAGTCCGCTCAGTACGGCGCCGCGGCGCCGTGCCGCGTCGAGCAGACGGTCGACGCCGAGCTGCCGCCACAATCGCATCATCCGCAGGGTGTTGCCGCCGCCGACGTAGACGACATCGGCCGCGGCGATGCGCGCGGCGAGCTCGCGCGGTCCCGGGCGATCACGGTAGAGCAGCAGGGGGTCCACGCGGCAGCCCAGCGTGCCGCCGAAATGCCGGATAATGGCGGCGCAGTAGTCGGCGGCGTCCAGGCTGGCCGTCGGCAGGAAGAGCAGGCGCGGCCACCGCCGGCCGGCGAGCCGGACTATCTCCCGGTCGATCTCGGTGGTCTGCGGCGTCGCGGTGCGCACGCGACCGCCGCCGATGGCGACGAGGCGGGGTGCGGAGCTTTTGACCGGCATGGGCTGAAGAGACGATCTCTTTATGAGTTGTACGAGGGAGCGCGGCGAACCGCGCGCATTCTGCCATGAATGAGGGCGTGTCTGACGCGCTGGCGGGCATCCCGCCGATCCTGCGCGCCGAGGTCGGGCGGAACTGGGAGGAGATTGCCCGCCGGGGCCTGCCGGCGGGCGCCTCTTCCGCCGCCATCGTGGCGCTGCCGAAAGTCCTGGGCGCGAGCCGGTATGTCGCCGGACAGTGCCTGCGGGATGCGCAGCTCATTCACGACCTGACCGGCAGCGGGGACCTCGAGCGCGCCTACGGGGAAGGCGAGTCGCGGGAGCGCATACGGGCCGCGCTCGCCACCGTCGGGGAGGAGCGCGCGCTCGCCGTCGCTCTGCGGCGATTCCGTCACCGGGAGATGGTGCGGATCGCATGGCGGGACATCGGCGGCCTGGCCGATCTCGATGCGACCCTGCGCGAGACGTCCTGGCTCGCGGACGCGCTCACGGACGCGACGCTCGACTGGCTGTATCGCGAACAGGCGGCCAGCCACGGCGAACCGCGCGACGATCGGGGCGTGCCGCAGCGGCTGTTCGTCATCGCGATGGGCAAGCTCGGCGGGGAGGAGCTGAATTTCTCCTCCGACATCGATCTCATCTACGGCTATCCGCGCGGCGGCGAGACCAGCGGCGGCGCGCGCAGCGTCTCCAACCAGGAGTTCTTCGATCGGCTGGGACGCCGGCTGGGCAGGCTGCTGGAGGAGCCGGGCGAGGAGGGTTTCGTGTTCCGGGTCGACATGCGCCTGCGTCCGTTCGGCGACAGCGGCGCCCTCACCCAGAGCGTGGCGGCGATGGAGAGCTACTACACCACCCACGCGCGCGACTGGGAGCGCTACGCGATGATCAAGGCGCGCATCTGCGCCGGCGACCGCGACGCCGGCGAGGCCTTCCTGAAGGGCCTGCGTCCGTTCGTCTTCCGGCGTTACATCGATTTCGGGGCGCTGCAGGCCCTGCGCGAGATGAAGGCGCTGATCGACACCGAGGTTGCGCGCGCGGACCTGCACGACGACGTGAAGCGCGGTCGCGGCGGCATACGCGAGATCGAATTCATCGCCCAGATGTTCCAGTTGATCCGCGGCGGCCGCGAGCCGGCGCTGAGGGTGCGGCCGACCTGCGAGGTCCTCCTTGCTCTCGAGGGCCTGAACGAGCTGCCGGCGCAGACGGTGGCAGCACTCCTCGATGCCTACCGCTTCCTGCGCAACACCGAGCACCGGTTGCAGCAGATCGACGACCAGCAGACGCAGACCCTGCCGGAGACGGAGGAAGACCGGGCGCGTGTGGCCCTGGGCATGGGGTTTGACTCCTGGGAGGCCTTCGCCGGCGAGCTGGCGCGGCATCGCGCCAACGTGCAGAACCACTTCTCGCGGCTGCTGGAGGTGGCGGATTCGGCGAAGGGCGCGAACGCGCCGTCGGCCGAGGACAGCGGCGTGGGTGCGATCTGGTCCGGGCAGTTGAGCGGCGATGAGGCCGGGAGGGTGCTCGCCGCCATCGGCTTCAGCGATCCCGCCGGGGTGCTGCAGGACATCGACGGATTGCGCGCCGCGCCGGATATCGGCCGATTGAGCAGGCATGGCCAGGAGCGTCTGCAGCGTCTGCTGCCCATGATCCTGAAGACCGTTGCCGGGCATGCCGGCGAGCGGGTCGCGCTCCAGCGCATCTTTCAACTGCTCGAGACGGTCGCCCGCCGCAGTGTCTACCTGGCGCTGCTGGCCGAACAGCCGCAGGCGTTGCGGCAGTTGGCGCGGCTGGTGGCCGCCAGCCCCTGGATATCCGGCTGCATAGTCCGCCAGCCGGTACTGCTCGATGAGCTGCTCGACCCGCGCGCGCTCTATGCGCCACCGTCGGCAGCCCAGCTCGAACAGACGCTGCGCAACGAGATCGCCAAGCATCCGCCGGGGGATCTAGAGCGCCAGATGGAGGTGCTGCGGCATTTCCGGCAGGCGGAGGTACTGCGCGTGGCGGCATCCGACCTGACCGGACATCTGCCGCTTCCTGAGGTCAGCAACCACCTCTCGTGGATCGCCGAGACGGTGCTGCGCGTGGCCCTGGAGCTGGCCTGGGGGTATCTCGTGGATCGTCACGGGCAGCCGCTCTGTGGCCCGACCGAGGCGCGGCGGGCGGCCGGTTTCGCCATCGTCGCCTACGGCAAGCTGGGGGGGCTGGAGCTCGGTTACGGGTCGGACCTCGACCTGGTCTTCCTGCACGACAGCGCCGGTGAAGACCAGAGTACCGATGGCGAGCGTCCGCTCGACAACGCCACCTTTTTCACCCGCCTGGGACAGCGCATCATCCACCTCATCTCGACGCTGACGCCGGCCGGCGTTGCCTACGAGGTAGACACCCGCCTGCGTCCGAGCGGCGCGGCCGGCCTGCTCGTGAGCAGCATCGAGGCCTACGGCAAGTACCAGCGCGAGCAGGCGTGGACGTGGGAGCACCAGGCCCTCGTAAGGGCGCGCTTCGTGGGCGGACACGCGGCGGTGGGCGATCAGTTCGAGACGGTTCGGCGCGAGGTGCTCGGTCGACGCCGCGAACGCGCAGCCCTGAGGCAGGAGATCATCGAGATGCGCGCGCGCATGCGCGGCGAACACGCCTCGACGGAGGCGGGCGTGTTCGACCTGAAGCAGGATCCGGGCGGTATCACGGATATCGAATTTATGGTGCAATATGGCGTGCTCGCCCACGCGGCGGATCAGCCCGCCCTGCTCACGTGGACGGACAACAAGCGGCTGCTCGAGGTCTTCAGCGATTGTGGGGTACTGCCGGCGACGGCCTGTGCGGAACTGCGCGAGGCCTATTTCGCGATGCGCCACTGCATCCACCGCTGCGCGCTGCAGGAACAGCCGGCACGCGTGCCCGACAGCGAGTTCCGGGAGCAGCGTCGCCTGGTGATCGGGCTTTGGCGCGGAATTCTGCTGGATGACGTTTCGAAAGGTTCCGAAGATGGGGATGGATGATCGTGACGGCGTGATCTGGCTCGACGGCAGGCTGGTGCCGTGGCGCGAGGCCAAGACGCATGTGCTGACGCATACGCTGCATTACGGACTGGGGGTGTTCGAGGGCATACGCGCCTACAAGACCGATCGCGGCACGGCCATCTTCCGTCTCCCGGAGCATGTGCAGCGCCTGTTCAATTCCGCCCACATACTGCGCATGGAGATGCCCTACGACCAGGCGCAGATCACCGAGGCGTGCCGGGCGGCAGTGCGGGAGAACAAGCTTCAGTCCGCCTACATCCGCCCGATGTGCTTCCTCGGCTCCGAGGGCATGGGTCTGCGCGCCGACAATCTCCGGACGCACGCGATGGTCGCGGCGTGGTCGTGGGGTTCGTATCTGGGCGAGGACGGCATGCAACAGGGCATACGCATCCGCACCTCCTCGTACACGCGTCACCACGCCAACATCACCATGTGCAAGGCGAAGGCCAACGGCAACTACATGAACTCGATGCTGGCGCTGCGCGAGGCGATCGAATGCGGCTACGACGAATCGTTGCTGCTCGATACGGAGGGCTACGTTTCCGAAGGCAGCGGCGAGAACATTTTCATCGTTCGCAACGGCGAGCTGCGGACGCCGGATACGACCTGCGCGCTGGAAGGCATCACGCGCGAGACGATCATGACGCTGGCCGCCGAAACGGGCCTCGTCGTCAGGGAACGCCGCATCACGCGCGACGAGGTGTACATCGCCGACGAGGCGTTCTTCACCGGCACCGCGGCGGAGGTGACACCGATCCGCGAGCTCGACGGGCGGCGTATCGGCAGCGGCACGCGCGGGCCGATCACCGCCAGGCTGCAGTCGCTGTACTTCGACGTGGTGCACGGCCGGCGCCCGGACCGGCAATCCTGGCTCACCTACGTCTAGTGCCGGGCGGCCGGCGCAGCGTGAGAAACAGAACCTAATCCACCACCGGGCGCACGAACTGCCCGACAGCGAGAGAGACATACACATGGCGAAGCGGGCATACGGCACGGCACTACCCAACGCGCAAACCGTCCAGCAGGTGACGCGCAAGGATCTGCCCCTGCACTGCCCGACGTCCGGCACCTCGCTGTGGAACTCGCACCCGCGCGTGTATCTGCCGATCGAGGAGACCGGCAAGGCCATGTGCCCTTATTGCGGCACCGAGTTCCTGCTTGTCGAATAGCGATCCCGCATCGCCCGTCGTCGTCTGGCGTTTCAGCGACGGCAGGCAGGGTCACGACAATCAATCGCTGGGCCTGGCCGACGCGCTCGCGCGGCGCGTGGCGTTGCAGCTTCACACCCTGGAGGTCCCGTCCGCTGCAGCGGTGGTCCGCGCCCTGCTGACGAGACGATACGCACCGGGCGCGGCATTGCCGCGACCGACGCTGCTCATGGGCGCGGGCCACGCTACGCATTGGCCCATGCTGGCTGCGCGGCGCGCCTGCGGCGGACGCGTCATCGTGCTGATGAAGCCCAGCCTGCCGCGCCAATGGTTCGATCTCTGCGTCATCCCGCAGCACGACGCGGTCCCGCCCGGTGACGGCGTGATCCTCACGCAGGGCGCCCTGAATCGCGTGGTGCGCTCGGCGACGCTCGATGCCGGGCGCGGCCTGATACTCATCGGCGGAGAATCCGCTCACTATCGATGGAATGATGCCGAGGTGCTGCGACAGCTCACCGACGTGGTGTGCCGGTGCCCGGAGGTCGGCTGGCAGATCGCCGACTCGCGGCGCACCCCGGCCACCATGCGGGACGCATTACGCGCACTGAGGCTGCGCAACGCGGAATTCACGCACTTCGAGGACGTCGCCGGAGACTGGCTGCGCGAGGCCCTCTCACGGAGTGCCACGGTGTGGGTCACGCCGGACAGCGTGTCCATGCTCTGCGAGGCCCTGACCGCGGGCGCCGCAGTCGGCCTGCTGGAACTGCCGGGGCGCGGGCAGCCGCGGATAGCCCGGGGTCTCCTCCCGCTCATCGAGCGCGGCGATATCCGGCGTTACTCGCAATGGCGCATTGACCGGAGACTGCAGCCGGCGCGCACGCCCCTGGACGAGGCGTCACGCTGCGCGACGTGGATCCTGGAGCACTGGTTGTCGCGATAGCGGGGGGAGTGGCGAAGCGAACCCCCCGCCGCGTCAGCGACCGCCGGCCTCGTCGACGATCTCGCCCATGCGTTTGCCCGGGCGCACCTGGCCCTGGTAGATGAGAAAGCGGCCCGCGGCTCCGCTCGAGGAGGCGCCGACCTCCATCCACGTCCACATCTGGCCGTTCTGTGTGTCGAGGATGAAAATCCTGCTCGATCCGTCCGTGGGGTTGTAGACGGGTACGGCCTGATAGCGCCCCTCGGCGGCGGCCAGTGGCGCGACCAGGGTCAGGCAGAGTGCGAGAATCTTGCGCGACGACATCGTGAACTCCTTTCGCATGGAAGTGGCAGCCCGTCGGCCGCGACAGCGCGGAAGTGTAAGGCCGGCCGGCACGGCCTTGGAAGAGCCGGCGGTGGGGAGGTGATGCGACGGCGTGCCGATCGACGGCGCTGCGCTCAAACCGCGGCCATCTCGCGCGCCGCCGCGACCAGCGCCAGGCGCGCCACCACGCCGTAGGTATAGAAGCGATTCGGATGCGCGTCAGGTTCGAGCCTGCGGTCCGGGGAGATGCAGCATTCCGCGAATGCCAGCGGTTCGAACCGCATGCCGGGTGAGTTGAGGTTCTCCGCGGCGGACCGTTCCGTGTGCACCCGGTAGAAGCCGCCGACGACGTGCCGGTCGATCATGTAGACCACCGGCTCGGCCACGGCCGGGGGCATACCCCAGGTCTCGTGCGTGTAGACGCCCTCCTGCACGATGACGTTGCGTATCGCCATGCCTCCCTTGGACGTGGACATCCGCGTGCGTTCCTTGCGGCTCAGGCTCATCACCTCTTCCGGGTCGAAGACCGTCATCACGCCCATGCCGTAGGTCCCGGAGTCGGCCTTGACGATGACGAACGGCTTGCAGCTGATGCCGTGCTCGGCGTATTTCTTCCGGATCGCCTCGAGCAGCTCGCTGGTGTTCTTGCGCAGGCAGTTCATGCCGCTGCCGTCCATGAAATTCACCTCGCCGCAGTTCCGGAACAGCGGATCGAAACACCACGGGTCGAGATCGACGTAACGGCTGAACTCCTCGGCCACCGCCTTGTAATGCCGGAAGTGCGAGGATTTCAGGCGCGATGACCATCCCAGCGCCGGCGGCGGCACCACCGGTTGCGCAATCTCCTGCAGGATCTCCGGTTGCCCGCCGGAGAGGTCGTTGTTGAGCAGGACCAGATCCGGCACGAAATCCCCGATGTGCACGCGATTGCCGGCGCGCTGCAGCGGCTCGAGCACGATGTTGCGGCCCGAGGGCAGATCCACCGTCATCGCTTCGCGCAGATCCGGGATGAGCGAGCCGATGCGAACCTCGAACCCGGCCTTCTCGGTGATCGTGCGCAACACCGCCAGGCTCTCGAGATAGAAGAGATTGCGGGTGTGGCTCTCCGGCACGATGACGATCCGGCTGATATCGCCTTCGAAGCGCTCCACCGCGCCCTGCACGGCCTGTATGCAAAGCGGCATGAAGGCGGGGTTGAGATTGTTGAACCCGGCCGGGAACAGGTTGGTGTCGACGGGCGCGATCTTGTAGCCGGCGTGGCGCAGGTCGACCGAGGCGTAGAACGGCGCCGGCGCGTGGCGCCATTGGCCGCGGAACCACGTCTCGATCGAGGACTGGTGATCGAGCAGGTGGCGCTCGATGTTGTCGAGCGGACGGCTCGAGGCGGTCGTCAGGTTGGGGACCGGGCTGATCTGGGCGGCCATGGTCAGCGGATTCTACACCATGGACCCTGACCGGCGAGGTGCGGTCCGCGGGCTACCAGTCCCCGTGGCCGGACTGCAGGGCGGCGATGGCGGCCAGCGCCGCGGTCTCGGTACGAAGTATGCGGGGGCCCATGCATACCGCGGTATATCCGACCGCCTCCGCGCGGGCAGCCTCGGCCGGCGCGAGCCCGCCCTCCGGGCCGATGAGCAGGGTCACGCGCGACTGCGGTTGGATCGTCGACCACCGCCGCCCGGCGTCGCCACGCAGCAGCAGCCTGGCGCCCTCGCGCGCCTGCGGCAGCCAGTCGGTCAATCCCATGACCGGCAACAGGGCCGGCAGCCGATTGCGTCCGCACTGCTCGCAGGCATTGACGATCACACGGTGCCAATGCTCCGTCCGCCTTGCAGCCCGGGGATCGTCCAGTCTCACGGTAGTGCGTTCGGTGATGAGCGGGGCGATGGCAGCGACACCCAGTTCGACGGCCTTCTGTATGGTGTAGTCCATGCGATCGCCGCGCGAGATGCCTTGCGCCAGCGTGATGGCGAGCGGCGACTCGCGACTGACGGACCGCCACTCGCCGAGCCGCACGGTCACGGACCGCCTGCCGACGCTCTCGATCAGCCCCTGGCACTCCACACCGTCATGGAACAGGCAGACCGGGTCGTCCGCGCGCAGACGCAGAACCGCCGTCACGTGGTGCGCCGCCTCCGCATCCAGAGTCATCGCTGCGCCGGCCGCGGGAGGGCTGGCGACGTAGACGCGGGGGATGCGCATGCCTTCAGTCCGCCACGGCGATGTCGATACCTTCGCCGGCCACCCGTCCCAGGAAATCGATCTCCTCCGGGGCGATGACGTACGGAGGCATGAAGTAGACGACGTTGCCCAACGGGCGCAGCAGCGCGCCTCGCACCAGCCCATGGCGGTAGACCTTCAGTCCGCGCCGTTCCTGCCACGGGAACGGGGTACGGGTTGCCTTGTCGCGGACCATCTCGATGGCGAGGATCATGCCCGTCTGGCGCACCTCGGCCACGTGCGGGTGATCGGCAAGGTGCGCGACCGCCTTGCCCATGCGGATGGCGAGCTGCCGGTTGCGCTCGATCACCGGTTCCTCCTCGAAGATGTCGAGCGTGGCGAGCGCGGCGGCGCAGGCCAGCGGGTTGCCGGTATAGCTGTGAGAATGCAGGAACGCCTTGAGCGTGGCGTACTGGTCGTAGAACGCCGAGTAGACGTTCTCGGTCGTAAGCACGGCGGACAGCGGCAGGTAGCCGCCGGTCAGACCCTTGCCGAGACAAAGGAAGTCCGGCGAGATCCCGGCCTGTTCGCACGCGAACAAGGTGCCGGTGCGGCCAAATCCGACGGCGATCTCATCGGCGATCAGATGGACCTGGTGTCGGTCGCATTGCTCGCGCAGCAGGCGCAGGTAGACGGGGTGGTACATGCGCATGCTGCCCGCGCACTGCACCAGAGGCTCGAGGATGACGGCGCAGGTCTCGTGCGCGTGCGCGGCGATGAGCTGGGCCATGGACTCGAAGCTGCGGCGCGTATAGTCCATCGACGTCTCGCCGGCCGCGCGCGGGTAGCTGTCCGGCGACGGCGCAACCAGCGCTTGCAAGAGCAGAGGCCCGTACACCTCCTTGTATAGCGGCACATTGCCGACGGCCAGCGCGCCCAGGGTTTCGCCGTGATAGCTGTTCTCGAGGCAGATGAACCGCGTCTTTGCAGTGCGGCCGCTGTTGCGCCAGTAGTGAAAGCTCATCTTCAGGGCGACTTCCACGGCCGAGGAACCGTTGTCGGCGTAGAAGCAGCGGCTGAGTCCCGGCGGCGCGAGCGCGGTGAGGCGTTCGGCAAGCTCGATCGCAGGCTCGTGGGTGAACCCGGCGAGGAGCACGTGTTCCAGGCGTCGCGCCTGCTCGGCGACGGCCGCGCCGATGCGTGGATTGGCGTGTCCGAACAGGTTCACCCACCACGAGCTGATGGCGTCGAGATAGCGCCGTCCGTCGTGGTCTTCGAGCCATACGCCCTCGCCGCGCCGTATGGGCACGAGCGGCAGCCACTCGTGGTCCTGCATCTGTGTGCACGGATGCCACAGCACCGCGCGATCGCGGTCCGCGAGCAGCTGATTGATGGAACTCATGTCAGGAACGCGCCGGGAGAAGGGACGGATCGCGGCTTGCCGGGTTGCTGCCGAGGGTACGCGAAAACAACGCCTGCGGAAAGACCGCGGCGGCCGGGGGATGCGACGATGAAGCGGGTTATTTCGCCTGGGCGCGGATCCGCGGTGCGGGGGCGGCCTCCCGCAGTACGTCCTCGCCGAGCATCGCGGCGATGACGCGATCCTCGAGTTCGATGCGGGTGGCGAGTTTCTCGCCGAGCTTCGAAAGATCGTCGGCGAGCGTGTCCATGAAGTGGAAGTTCCACTCGCCACCGTACTTGTCGTTGAAATCCACGGCGGCGTCGGTGGAGGCGGCGATGCGCGGGTACGCCTTGCTGGCGGTGGCGACGACTGCCTGACGGCGTTCCGTACCCTCGATGATGCGGTGATACAGTCCGAAGTGACCCGCCGCGATGTAGTCGACCAGTACCGAGTTGAACTCCCCGAGCAGGTCCTTCACCGGCTTGTCGGCGGTGAATGGCTTCAGGCCCAGGACCTCGCACATCAACACCAGCACGCGCTGCCTTTCCGCAAGCAGTTTGTCGATGAGCTGGCGGGAACCTTTGCGGCGGCGCAGGGCTTCGTTTTTCTCTTTCATGATGTCTTGTCCTTGTAGGTCGACCCGGGGCAGGTCCGGTCAGTCTCCCGCTGCTGGCCACATTCGGCCACGATCTCGTCGAGACGCTGTGCAATTCTAGTGCCTGCCACCAACGGGGTCATCCGCACGAACGCGAACTGGTGCACGGGCCACAACAGGCGGGAAAAACCGGTGCGGAATCTCGCGCGGGCGTGTACCGGCCGGGGCCGCTCACAGTCCCGGGGCACGCCAGCCCCGCCACCATTCCGACATCGGCACGATATAGGGCGGCTCTCCGTTCGCCAGGAACCAGGAGTCCACCGCGTATTCCGTGCCGGACTGCGTGTCCCGTATGACGGAGGTCGCATGCGGCCACTGTGTCAGCAGCCCGGTGAACGGTCCGCGGGTGGCCTGTCCCGCGACGCTGTGAAACCGGAGCAGACCGTCGTTCTGCAGCATGGTAAGGTAAACCGTTGTGTTGACTGACTCATCGATACAATCGAGTTGCCCCGGGCGACCCATGCCGTCATCCTTGCCCAGGTCGACATCGGTTCCGGTCATCAATCCGACCATGTTCTCCAGCAGGGCGACGGCCGCGGCGATGCTCGTCCGCTCCGTGCTGGCGTCGGGGACCGGTTCCCTCAGGATCGCGCGGACTTGCTCCCAATCGGATTCAGAAAGGCTTATTCTGGCACGCTTCGCGCAAGTGTTACCGTGACAGACGGAGAAATCGCCCGGTCGCGGGCGCTCGACGAAGGCAGGAAGCTGGATCTGGAAACCCGTTCCGCCCGTCAGGTTATTGGTTGCCGAGACGGGTGGCGGCGCTTCTCCCGCCGTCCGCACGCCGCTGCAGGCATGCAACGTGGCAAGCAACGCCAAGGCGGTCACACCCACGGGGCCACGCCCGTAGCTACGATGTTTCATTCAGCGCAATTATATCGACCGTCCGTGCAGGAAGGCAGCCCTGCTGGACGGCCCGGCCGCCTCGGGAGCGCGCGCAGGGCGCCGCTATAATCAAGAACATGGAAATCCCAGGATACGAAATCATTCGTGCGATCGGCGTCGGCGGGATGGCTACTGCCTATCTCGCCACCCAGGCGTCGCTCGGCAGACAGGTCGTCCTGAAGGTGCTGGACACCACGAATGACGTCACCTCCAAGAACGTCGAGCGCTTCATGAACGAGGCGCGCATCGTTGCCTCCCTGCGCCACCCCAACATCATCACCATCTACGACGTCGGTCGCCACAGCGACCTCATCTACATCTCGATGGAATACATCGAGGGTGGCGACCTGAAGGCTCGCATGGCCGATGGCGTCGCGCCGCAGGAGGCCCTCGATATCGTCGCGCGGATCGCCAGCGCGCTCGACTGCGCGCACAAGAGCGGCGTCATACACCGCGACGTGAAACCGGCCAACATCCTCTTCCGCAAGGACGGCACGCCGCTGCTGACGGATTTCGGCATCGCCAAGAAGCTCACCATCGATCACGACCTGACGTCGACGGGGATCTTTCTCGGCAGTCCCAATTACATGGCGCCGGAGCAGGCCGAGGACGTGCCCATCGACGGCCGTGCCGACATCTATTCCCTCGGCATCATCCTTTACGAGATGCTGACGGGGAACAAACCGTACCAGGCCGATTCGGTGGTGGACATCATCCTGAAGCATCGCCAGGGGGCGCTGCCGCGGCTTCCGAATGACCTGCGCATGTTCGAGCCGCTGTTGTACCTGATGATCGCGAAGAAACCGAAGGATCGGTTTCGCGATGCCGAAAGCCTGTTGCATTACATCCGCGACATGGAACAGCGCGCTGCGTTGCACCCCGCGGGGCCGGGCAGGGCCGCGGCGATCGGCGAGACCACCGGCAGCACAACGCGCATGCCGACGTGGACCAGCGCCCGGCCGGTCGCGCCCAAGAAGACGCGCATACACTCCGCGCTGCTGCTGCTCTTGGTGGTCGCGGCCACCGGCTTCGGCATGCTGCAGTACTACGCGCGGCGTCTGGCCGATGCGCCGATTCGTCCAGTGGAGGGTCTGTTGCCGCGGGTGTACGTCGATGCGACGCTCGATGCGCAGCCAGGCACGCGCGGCGCGGCGCCGTTGACGCCGGCCAGTGACGACGTGCGCAAGGCGCTCATCTGGCTCGCGCAGAAGTCTCTGGATGACTATCGGCTGGTCGCGCCGCCGAACGACAACGCTTACTTCTACTACTCCCGGCTGCGGGACATCGATCCGGAGAGCCGGCTCGCGGAGGACGGTTTCAAGCGCATCGCCGAGCGCTTTGCCGTCCTCGCCGAGAAGGAGATGGCCCGCAGCGACGAGCGGGCGGCAAGGAACTACGTGACGATCGGTCTGCAGCTCGATCCGAACAACGAGGCGCTACGGGAACTGCGCGAGCTCACCAGGCCGCGCATGGAGGGTCTGTTCGATACCATCATTCGCGCACTGGCGCGTAACGAAAAGGGCGCCTCCTAGCGTGCTGCTCCGCACCCCTGCCCTGGCCCTCGCGCGCGGCGGGCTACCGGGGCGTTGTGACGGGCGCCGGCGCGGTGCCTTCCTCGGTGGCGGCGGTACCGGCCGCAGGCGGCGAGATCGGGGCGACAACGGATTTCTGCTCGAGCAGGCGCCTGGCCTCGGTGGTCTGCTGCTGCTCCCATGCATCGATGATGCTTTTCAGCCTGGCGATCGTGGCATCCGGCGGTTCCGCCGGGGCGGTCGACGCGGCGCTTTCGGATTCGCCGAAGCCGCGCTCCAGTACGCTCGTGCCCGGTTTGGCCTCTGTAGTCTCCGGCGTTGCCGGCTCGCCCCCGGGTGCCGCGGTCTGCGGGCCTGATGCGGCCGGCGTCTCGGCGAAAGCGGTCGCGCGCAGGGCCGCGCGCTCCTCGATAGCCACCGCCCGGGCCGTGTCATCGATCAGGCGGCCGTTCTCGAAGACGAAGACGCGGGGGCCGGGTTTGTCGCTGCGGTACCAGGCGGGCGGCTTGCCGGACATGTGCGTGCGCCCGGTCTGCGGATTGACCCACTGGTACATGCGCGCCTGCGCAGGCAGGGCGGCGCATGCGGCCACGAGCAACACCAGGATGGGGTATCGTGATTTCATCACACTGGGCGTCCGTAGGGCCGAGTATAGCATCAACGTCCTCGGCGCCGCCGGGGCGAAACGTGCGTGCTCTTCGGCGTTGCGCACGATTCACCCCGGCTGAATTGCGTTCGCGGCCGGGAGGATTATTCCGCCCGCCGTCTTAAGAGTGCCATGCCGATCATGGCCGAGCCCAGCATCAGCACCGGCGCCGGCAACGGGACGGGAGCCGTCGCGATACTGACGTTGTCCAGGCCGACGGCCGACTGGGTGCCTTCACCACCCTCCAGCAGCTCGAATTCGAGCCACCAGGTCACGCCGGTCTGTTCCGCGGTGGGAGACCAGACCGGCAGGTCGCCGGCGAGAAACCGCCGTGACTGGAATCCCGAGTCGCTGCCCAGCGAGGCGAGCTGCAGGGGGGACGCTGTCCCGGCGGCATTGGTCAGCTTCACGTTGACGACGTCCTGCGCCGTGCCGCTGGTATCGATGCCGTTGAAGGCCATGTCGAAGGCGAACCGGACCGTGGCGGTCCCGCCCGGGACGAGAAACGGCAGGCGCACGAAGGACTGTCCGGTTCCGGGTGAGACGGTCCCGGTGCCGAAGACAGGACCATCGTTGTCGCCGAGGACGAGAAAATTGTTCGGCAGGGGGGCGTCCGGTGCGCCGAAATGGCCATTGAAAGTCGCGTCGTCCGCGACCGCCTCGCTGCCGTTGATCGGATTGGCCGCGTTGCGCACGTTGACGCGCGCGGCGGTGGTCGACCCGGAGCTGGCGCGCACGCCGTCGTCACCGCCGGGAAGCCCGGCGACAACGTCGAGCGGACAACTCGGCTGGCAGACATCGACGGTATCGCTCGCGCCCGGGACGCCGACCGAGTCGAAGTCATAGGTAATCGGTGCGGCGCGGGCGTCGTTGCTCGTGACCGATGCTGCCACGATGCAAATGGCGGCCAGCGCCAGGCGGCCACCGTGGCCGCGGCGCGAGTGCCGATTGCTGGAAAACAAAGCGTAGGAAAGTGACATGGCGGACCTCCTTTGTCCGAGATTTTGAAACGCTGTCCTTGCTGCCGTCCCGGGTGGATTCCGCCTTCAGGCAGAGCCGGTGCCGGCGTGGCGAAGTTTACAACGATCACACCCGTCGATGGCAAGACGCGCAGAACACCGCGAAGCTACAGCGCCGTTGCCGAGCGGGACACATCGGCTGGCGTCGATCGACATTTTTTTGACACTCGGTGCTCTGGCTGTGATGCAGGTCTCATCACGGGTGTGGTATTGCCCGCCCCTGTTGTGGAGAAATTCACGTTGCTCAACGGATTAGGGCGGGTCGCCGGCTGGCCTCGGGGGAAGGGCCCGGCCCGGCTTCAGGGGAACGGAGAGACTGAACGCGATCAGGGGCGCGTGCCGACCATGCCATCCACCGCAGCACAACTCGTCGACGGGGTCGAAACCCTGAAGTCGCTGCCCGCCGCCTATCTGCACATCAAGCGCGTGATCGACGATCCGCGTTCCTCCACCAGCGATCTCGCCAACGCCATCAGCTCCGATCCCGCATTGACGGCCCGGGTGCTGCGGCTGGTGAACAGCCCGCTATACGGCTTCAACTCGAAGATCGAAACCGTCTCGCGGGCGCTCGTGATCCTCGGGATCCAGCAGATCCACGATCTCGCGCTGGCGACATCGGTGGCCGCTGTTTTCAAGTCTGCCCGGCCGCAGCGGCTGGACATGGCGCGGTTCTGGCGCGAGAGCGTCTACTGCGCACTGGCAGCGCGCTCCGTGGCCAAGCTCTGCAACGTCCTGGACAGCGAACGGTTGTTCGTGGCGGGGCTGCTGCACGGGCTCGGCACGCTGGTGATGTTCGACCGGGCGCCCCAGGAAGCGGCCGAGGCAGCGCGTCAGGCGGCGCAGGGTGAGCGGCCCATCGTCGACGCACAACGCGCGCTGATAGGCTGCAATTACGCGGAGGTAGGCGCCCTGCTTGCGCGTCGATGGAACCTGCCCGTGAATCTGTGCTCGGCGATCGCCCATCACCTGCAGCCCGAGGCGGCCGAGCCGCCGGCGGTGATCGAGTCGATTGTGCATATCGGATACTGGGTGATGCGCGCCGTGCAGGACGAGCGCGCGCAGGATTCCTGGGCGCGCCGCCTCAGTCCCGCCGCGTGGGAGGCCACCGGTCTGACGGTGGAGTGCTTCTCGCTGGTGCGCATGCAGGCCGACGCACAGTTCGCCGAGACACTTGCAATGCTCGCCGACGGGGCATCCAGGGCCGCCTGAGACGCTCCTCAGGGTTTCAGCACGTCGTTGAGACGGTCGTAGAGTTCGGGCAGCGCCATCCCCAGGCCGTCGCGCAAGGCGTCCCGCAGGACGTCGGCATTGGGCTTGTTCGGCCAGATCGAGGTCAGCAGATCGAAGACGACGCGGCAGACGTTCTCGGCGCTCAAGGGGTTGTTCTGGTGACTGACCCTGCGACCGAGCAATTGTCCCAGCGCGCCTTCGAGCGCCACCGACCTGCCCTGAAGCTGCACCTCGAGGTGCGCGATGACCTCGCCCAGGGCGAGAAAGACGCTCAGGTCCGCCGCCTCCGGCCCGCCCGCATCGCCGCCCTCGACGGCAGGTGCCGCGCCGTTCGGCTCCGCTGCGGACTGCGTGAATGTGAAGAACTCCCCGAGCAACAGCACCTGCAGCTGGGTCGCCACATTCGCGCGCGACTGCTTCAGGGCGCTGATGGCGAGCACGTGCTGGTTGCGATCGAAGGCGCGGTCGGTGCGATCCAGCGCGTCGGCCATCTTCTCGTCGAGCACGTTGAGCAGCGTATTGGCCAGCGTCCCGGCCTCGCGGTCGAGCGTCTCGCTGCACAGCGACAGCCGCCGTTCATATTCGTTCTTCGCGGCGCTGGAGAGGGTGCGCACCGGCTCCGTGCCTGCGCGCAGGCGCTGCTCGGCGATGGCGGAAAGCACGATGGTGCGCAACGCGGCAATCACCTTCGGCGTGACGTCGAGCAGTTCGACGCCCAACCCGTTGCTGAACACGCGCGCGATCCGGCCATGCAGGTCGATGTGCCTCATCTTCTCGTCGACGGGCACCAGGAAATGCACGCCGACGCGGATGTCGTGTTCGAGCTCGGCCGGGCGGGAGTCGAGCATGGAAGGGCCGAAGGCCAGGCGCAGCCCGCGGCTGCAGCAGTCGCGTATCGTGCAGGCATAGGCACGCTGACCCAGGCCGGTCAGCAGGGCGTCGACATGTATTGCGTGCCGCCGGCGGGCGCGCCGATCGCTCTGTGCCGTCTGCTCGTCGCGGGTGATCTCGTGCGGGCTCATGGGGTTAAGTGGTCGCTCCTCCAGACCGTGGTATCGGCGGGAGACCGGACGGACTTGAGCGGGGCGGGCAGGCGGCGACCGGAGTCGCGGTGCGCGGCCTGCAACCATGCGGCGCGGCTCACACCGTGCCGCGGATAGGATCCCCTGCCCGGTGGCGCGTTGCGTCCTGCCGGCGATGTTCGCCGCCCGGAGCGGCCGGGCGCCTCATTGCCGCGATGTCAGCAGTTGATCGAGCGCCAGGCGCACATCGCGATAGCGAGGCTGCCAGCGTGTGCGCGCACAGGTCGGATCGATGCGGCACGCGCGCGCGCCGCCGGGCCGTCCTGCGATCGCGGCCGTATCGTCGGCCCGCTCGAACTGGCACGGCACGCCAAGACGCGCCGCGAGGTGTTGGTAGTAATCCCGTCGTCGCAGGGGGAGGCCGTCGGCGCCCAGCTCGATGGTGGCGGCGCCATCCTCTTCCGCCACCGCCTGCAGCAGCGCGGCGGCGTCCTCCACGTGAATGAGGTTCAGGAGATCCTCGGGGTCGCCGGCCACGCTCTGCGCCTGCAGCAGCGTGGTCATGCCGACGATGCGGCCGGGTCCGTAGAGGCCGGCCAGCCGCACGATGCGGGCACTCCCGCCCAGCGACAGCCAGGCGTCCTCGATGTCCTTCAGGCACCGAGCGCGCCCGTCGGCCGGCGCCGCCGGGATGTCGGCATCCACCGCATCAACGCCCCGATCGCCGTACACGGCCATCGAGGAGGCCAGCACCGCGCGCCGCGGGCCGTGCTCCGCCAGCACGGCGGCGAGCCGTGCGACGTCGCCCGGGGGGTTCGGCCCGGTGCCGGGCGGCACACAGTAATACAGGTGCCAGGGCCCATGCCCGTGCAGCGTGGCGCGCAGCGGGCCGTAGCTGTGCGGATCGCCCACCTGCAGCGTCAGCGGTGATACGCCCAGCGCGCGCAGGCGCTCGACGCCGGCCGGCTGGCGCGCGGTCCCGTGCACCGGGTAGCCGGCCGCCAGCAACCGCGCCGCCAGGGCCCGGCCGAGATAACCACAGCCGATGATCAGGCTGTTCACGGTCGCGGCGCGGGAGGTTTCACCCTGCGCGTGGCGACGGCGGTGAGCGGATCCTCCGGCCAGTAGTGCTTCGGATAGCGTCCCTTGAGTTCCTTGCGGACCTCCTGGTAGCCGGATGCCCAGAAACTGGCCAGGTCGCGGGTCACCTGCACGGGCCGGCCGGCAGGCGACAACAGGTGTATGACGACCGCTGCGCGGCCACGGGCGAGGCGTGGCGTCTCGCGCAGCCCGAACATCTCCTGCAGCCGCGCCGCGAGCACCGGCGCCTCCCCGGCGCTGTAATCGAGCGTGACGCGCGAGCCACTCGGGACGGCGATGTGCGTCGGAGCCTGCTCATCGAGGTCGCGTTGCTGCCGCCAGGTCAGCAGGGCGCCAAGGACGGCAGGCAGATCCAGGCGCGCGAGGTGTTCGCGGCGGGTCATCCCGGCGAGGAACGGCGCGAGCCAGTGCTCCACGGTGGCGAAGAGGTGATGGTCGGAGACATCCGGCCAGGCCGCGGGTTCGTGCCGGCGCATGAACGCCACGCGTGCCTGCCAGGCGCGGGCCGCGTCGTTCCACGGCAGTGCGCCGATGCCGAGGGCGCGTACGCCGTCGAGCATCGCATCGCCGGCGACCCGGGGGTCCACCGAATCCAGGGCCGACTCGGCGATGACGAGGCTGCCGAGGCGCTGCTCGCGGCGGGCGACCACCGCCTCGGCGCGCCGGTCCCACGCGACGGTGTCGCTCGTGGTGATCTGTCCGGCGAAAACGCTCTGCGCCTGCGCGAGCTCCAGCGGTGCAGCCAGGAATACGCGGGCCTCCCGTTCGCCGGCGTCGAGATCCGCGATTGCGAGAAAATCCGCGCGCGCGAGCAGATCCGTCTCCGCGAAGGCCGCACCGCGGCCGTTGCTCAGCTGAAAGCGTCCCGCCTGGCTGCCCCGCCGGCGGGCGATGCGGTCGGGATAGGCGAGCGCGAGCAGGATCCCGGTGTGCGAGTCGATGGCGTCGCGCTTCCCGTCGCCGCGGCCCACGCCCAGCTGTGCGCGCCAGCCGTCGGCCAGCCTGCGAACGCGTTCGCGCACTCCCCGGTCGACCTCCGCGCCCGCGGGCAGGTGCTCCCGGATGCCGCGCAGCGCCTCCACGCGCATGCGCATGTCGACCTCGCGGGCCGGTGCCGGCCCGCGCAACAGGTCGCGCTCGCCGAGCAGCGCCGCCAGCTCGCAGGCCAGTGCCACCGCACCGAGCTCGCGCGCGCACAGCAGCATGTGCGCAAGCCTGGGGTGCGTGCCCAGTTCGCTCATGGCGCGGCCGTGAGCGGTGATGAGGCCCGAGCCGTCGACCGCGCCGAGCGCCTGCAGCAGTGCTCCTGCCTGCGCATGGGCCGCGAGCGGGAGTGCGGACAGCCAGCGCAGTTGCGAGGGATCGCGCACCCCCCAGCGCGCGAGCTCCAGGGCAAGCGGACACAGGTCCGCCTCCAGGATCTCGGGCGGCGTGTAGGCGTCGAGCGATCGGCCCGCCTCCTCGCTCCACAGCCGGTAGCAGATGCCGGGCGCCACGCGTCCGGCGCGGCCGCGTCTCTGATCCGCGGCCGCCCGCGAGACGCGCATCGTCACCAGCCGGGTCATGCCGCTGCGCGGATCGAAGCGCGCGCGGCGCGCGAGCCCGCTGTCGACGACGATGCGCACCCCCTCGATGGTGAGGCTGGTCTCGGCGATCGAGGTGGCCAGCACGACCTTGCGCTGGCCGGGCCCGCCCGGGGCGATCGCCCGCTCCTGCTCCGCCGGCGGCAGATCGCCGAACAGGGGCAGCACCTCGGCGTCGGCGCCGGGCTGTTCCTCCAGCAACTGTTTCACCCTGCGGATCTCCCCGGCGCCCGGGAGGAACACGAGCATGTCGCCCGCCTCCGCGCGCAAGGCGCGCCGCACCGTCTCGGCAATCTCGGCCTCGATACGGATCCCGGCGCGGCGCGCGAGGTGGCGGGTCTCGACCGGGAAACTGCGCCCCGGCGCGGTGATGATCGGCGCGCCGCCCAGCCAGGCCGCGATCGGCTCGGCGTCCAGGGTCGCGGACATCACCACGAGGCGCAGATCGTCGCGCAACTGGGCCTGCGCATCCAGGCAGAGGGCCAGGCCCAGGTCCGCGTGCAGGCTGCGCTCATGGAATTCATCGAAGATGACGCAGGCGGTGTCCTCGAGCCCGGGGTCGTTCTGCAGCATGCGCGTCAGCACGCCCTCGGTGACCACCTCGATACACGTGGCCGCGCTGACGCGATTCTCCAGCCGCATGCGGTAGCCGACGGTCTGGCCGGGTTCCTCGCCCAGCAGCCGTGCCATCCAGAAGGCCACCGATCGCGCAGCGAGTCGCCTTGGCTCGAGCATCAGGATCTTCCGATCCTCGCGCCACGGCGCCGCGTGCAGCGCCAGCGGAATGCGTGTGCTCTTGCCGGCGCCCGGAGGCGCCTGCACCACGGCGACACGCACCCGCGACAGGGCCTCCAGCAGTGCCGGCAGCGCGGCATCGATGGGCAGCGCGGGTGCGGAGATCGTCAAGATCGCGAGGCGATGGAACCGGGTCGGAGGATGCGTGGATCTTAACGCATGGCCGCGGACGGGCCCTGCGCCGGCGTCAAGCCAGCCCCGTGCAAGTGAAGAATGCCTCGCGAGGCATGGCGCACGGCGGCGGAAAAAAAAGGCCGGCGCGATGGCCGGCCGTTCACTACTGGAGAGAAGACACTGCTACTGCTTACTCGTCGCCGCCGAAGATGCCGAACAGGTGCAGCAGGCTGGTGAAAATGTTGTAGATGGCCACGTACAGGCTCACCGTGGCCATGATGTAGTTGGTCTCGCCGCCGTGCACGATGGCGCTGGTCTCGAAGAGGATGAGACCGGCCATCAGCATCACGAACAGCGCGGAGACCGCCAGCGACAGGCCCGGCATCTCGAGGAAATACGCGGCCAGACCGGCGAGGAAGGCAACGAGTATGCCCGCGAACAGCATGCCGCCCATGAAGCTGAAGTCACGGCGGGTGGTCAGGGCGTAGGCCGAGAGGCCGACAAACACCGCGGCGGTGCCGCCGAGGGCCGTCGCGACGAGCTGCGGGCCGTTGGCGAACGCGCCCATGTACGCGTTGAGCAGGGGGCCCAGGGTCAGTCCCATGAAGCCCGTCAGGGCGAACACGGCCAGCAGTCCCCAGGCGCTGTTGCGCAGGTACTGGGTGAGGAACAGCAGGCCGAAATAGCCGATCAGGGTGGGCAGCAGGCCGAGCGACGTCATGTTGGTCGACACCGCCACCCCGGCGGTCACGGCGCTGAAGCCGAGCGTCAGTGCCAGCAGAAGGTAGGTGTTGCGCAGCACCCGGTTGGTGCTGAGGACGGATGGCGCCGGGGCGGCAATGACCTGCCCGGTCGCGCGATAAGGCGTCGCCATGGATGCTGGCCTCCTGGAAGTGGACTATGTGGAGTATGACCGTCCGGGACGTCGACTGCCATCGCCGCGAGCCTCGAAATCGACTCCCGGGATTTCGAAAATTTCGATGAATGATGCGGCGAGCATTCGAAATCGATGGATCTTCAGGCTGCCTGCCGGCCGCCGGCCCCCCGCCTTTCCGGCGGGCAATCAATGAGTCACGCAGAAAATGGTGTGGAACTGCGCTGTCAAGTGGTGTATCTTTTTTCCAGCAGTGCGTCCTTGCGGTCATGTTCGGAAGTCCCTCCGTTGTAACGGCAGCCACTCCCGGTCATTGCTCTAGTCAGGTACGACCTGCCGTTTCAGTTCAGTTCACCAACGTGAGGTAAGTTTCATGCTGACAGGCACCGTGAAGTGGTTCAATGACGCAAAGGGCTTCGGTTTCATCACTCCGTCCAATGGTGGCAAGGATGTGTTCGTGCATCACACCGCCATCAAGGGCACCGGTTTCCGGACGTTGAGTGAGGGCCAGCAGGTCACTTTCGAACTCAAGCAAACCCCGAAGGGGCCCTCTGCCGAGAACGTCCAAGCTGCCTAACACAGAAAATCAGCGCAAACAGGTTCAAACGCAGAGAGTCAAGTTGAGACCCCGCCGCATGGCGGGGTTTTTGTTTGTGCCGGCGGAGGCCGCGAGTTCGCCGCGCGCGCCTTGGCCAGGATTCCGAGCGCTGGCCGTGGCACCGGCAGCGCATAA
The DNA here is from genome assembly GCA_022072255.1 of Gammaproteobacteria bacterium. Lineage (GTDB taxonomy): Bacteria > Pseudomonadota > Gammaproteobacteria > JAJPIJ01 > JAJPIJ01 > JAJVHZ01. The sequence continues at coordinate 25,394 of JAJVHZ010000033.1, forward strand.
CCGCACCCGGAGTGTCGCGGCATGAATCACGATTTCTGGCTGGAGCGATGGCAGCGCGACGAGATCGGCTTCCATCAGCAGGCGGTGCATCGCTACCTTCCCCGTCATTGGCCGTCGCTGGCCTTGCCTCCGGGCGCGCGCGTCTTCGTACCGCTCTGCGGCAAGAGCCGCGACATGCTCTGGCTGCGCGATGCCGGCTTCGAGGTCATCGGCGTCGAACTCTCCCTCAAGGCGGCGCACGCCTTCTGCGGGGAGAACGAACTGTCGATGTCACGTCGGCGCGACGGCCCCTTCGAGTGTTTCCACGGCGGCGGGATCGCGCTGCTCGTCGGCGACTTCTTCGATCTGCGGCCGGGCCACATCGCCGGCGTGGCGGCGGCCTTCGATCGCGCTGCCCTGGTTGCGCTGCCGCCGTCGGCGCGCGCCCGCTACGCGGCGCACATGGCGGCATTGCTGCCGGCGGGCACGCAGACCCTGCTGGTGACGCTCGAGTACGACCAGAGGCAGATGGAGGGGCCGCCGTTTTCGGTCGCCGCCGAGGAGGTGCGCGAGTTGTATGCGGGCTCGAACCGGATGGAGCCGCTGCAGCGCGAGGAGATCATCCAGGACGAACCGAAATTTCGCGGCCGCGGCCTGACCGCCCTCGCCGAGACCGCGTGGCGGCTCGACCGCGTGTAAACCCCCGCCGTCGCCCGCCGGCCGGTTGCAGGGCGCGTTGGAAGAGCCCGGGCGGCGCCCCGCCGCGCCCTGGTGCCGTGGGTTACACTCGGGCCGCCAACAACGGGAAGGCCGCATGTTCCGCGCAGCGTACCACTGGATAGACCGCAACATACTCTCCCTCGGGCGCGACCTGCGCCTGTCGTATCTGCCACCGTTGATGGTCTACATGGCGGCAGGCGTGTCGGGGCTGACCGGTATCGTCACCGGGTTCTTCGTCAAGGATTACCTGAGTCTCTCGGCGGAATTCCTGGCGGCGCTGGGGTTCTGGGCCGGCATCCCCTGGGCGCTGAAGATGCCGCTCGGGCACCTGGTCGATCTCATCTGGCGCTGGAAGGGCCTGCTCGTCTACCTCGGGGCGGGACTCATCGCCTGCAGCCTGCTCGTCATGGTGGGGCTGATCGGCCACCGCGAGGCGATGACGGCCGTCCTCCCTGCCAACGTCTGGTACGTCATCGGCGCGCTGCTCTCGCCGGTCGGCTACGTGATCCAGGACGCGGTGGCTGATGCGATGACGGTCGAGGCGGTGCCGTTCGTCGACGAGCAGGGGCATCCGGTGGAGGCGGGCGCCCGCAAACTCATGCACACCACCATGCAGACGCTGGGTCGCGTCGCCATCATCGGCGGCAGCGTGCTGGTGTCGTTCATCAACTTGTGGATGTTCTCCGGAGTTGCCGAGAAGCCCGTCGAGGAGGTCGTGAAGATCTACGAGCGCGTGTACTGGATGGCGATGGTGATCCCGCTCATCTCGGTGCTCGGCGTCCTCGTCGCCGGCGTGCTGAAACGGCGCCAACGCGCGCGGCTGCGGACATTGGGATTCGACGAGCGGCAGGTGGAGGCGAAGCTGAGCGATCGCGGCGAACCCACGAGGCCCAACTGGATGATCCTCGGCGGCAGCCTCGTGTTCGTGGTCTTCACGCTGGTGACCGGCCTCGGCGGCAATGCCTACAAGGAGGAGATCGTGTTCGTCGGTTCACTCGCGATCGTGATGTTTCTCATCGTCCGGCTCACCCGCGCGCTCGCGCCCGAGGCGCGGGCCACGCTCATCGGCACCGCGGTGGTCATTTTCATGTTCCGCGCCACGCCGGGGGTCGGTCCGGGAGTGAGCTGGTGGATGATCGACAAGCTGAAGTTTGATCAGCACTTCTTCTCGGTGCTCGATCTCATAGGCAGCACGTTGACGCTCGCGGGCATGTTCATCTTCCGCCGCTTCATGGCCGAGCGCTCCATCGCCTACGTCGTCGGCTTTCTCACGCTGCTGGGCTTCCTGCTCTCGCTGCCCATGGTTGCCATGTATTACGGCCTGCACGAGTGGACTGCCGCCCATACCGGCGGGGTGGTGGACGCGAGGTTCATCGCGCTGGTGAACACGGCGCTGGAATCGCCGCTTGGTCAGATCTCCATGATCCCGATGCTGGCCTGGATCGCCAACTCCGCGCCCGCCAATCTCAAGGCGACCTACTTCGCGGTGATGGCGTCATTCACCAACCTTGCGCTGTCGGCGAGCCAGCTCGGCACCAAGTACCTCAACCAGATCTTCGTCATCAACCGCGAGATCACCGATCCGGCAACCGGCGCCGTGCAGGTGCCGGAGGACTACAGCCGGCTCGGGGAGCTGATGCTGGTGCAGATGGGTATCTATCTGCTGGTGCCGTTCGCCGCGATCCTGTTCTCGCGCCTCACTCGCTTCCGCAGCGCCTGAGGCAGCCGGCGGCGATCGACCGCCCGCGGCTCAGGCGAGCGCGCGTGTGACGACCTCCTCGACGTCGCGGGACAGGCCGGGGACCGCGCGGATGCGCTCGAGCTGCGCGCGCGCGGCGGCCTGGCGTGCGTCGTCGAAGCGCTTCCAGCGATCGAAGCAGCGCGCGATGCGTGCGGCCACCTGGGGGTTGATCTGGTCCAGGGCGATGATCTGGTCGGCGGCGAAGGCGTAACCGCGGCCGTCCCGCGCGTGAAATCGCACGTGATTTGCGCCGGTGAAGCCGCGGATCAGCGAGTAGACCTTGTTGGGATTGCGCAGATCGAAGGCCGGATGCGACAGCAGCTGCCTGACGCGATCGATCGTGTCGGGCAGCCGCGAGGTCGCCTGCACCGACAGCCACTTGTCCACGATCAGCGCCTCCTCCTTCCAGCGTTCATGGAATGCGCCCAGCGCGTGGACACGCTCGGTACAGTCATGGTTGGCGAGGATCGACAGCGCCGCCATCGTGTCGGTCATGTTGTCGGCCTCGTTGAACTGCTTCAGGCAGAGCGCGTAGATCGACGGATCGTGAAGCTCCGCCAGGTAGCCGAGGCAGGTGTTGCGCAGGGCACGCCGCCCGGCGGACGCGGCGTCCGGACTGTACGCACCCGTGAGCCGGCAGGCTTCGTAGGTCGCCAGCCACTCCGCGCGCAGCGAGCGCGCGAGCGCCTCGCGCACCTGGTTGCGCGCCGTGTGCAGCGCATCCGGGTCGACCGCCTGCATCTGTTCGGCGAGCACGCTCTCGGCCGGCAAGGAGATCGCCTCGGCGGCGAACGCGGGATCGGCCTCACCGTCGGCGAGCACCCGACGGAAGGCGTCGATGACCCGATCCGGCACCACGACCTCGCCGCCGTCGCGCACCGACTCCGCGCCGCGCAACAGCATGCCGGTGGCGAGCCGCTGCCCGGCCTCCCAGCGGCTGAACGGGTCGCTGTCGTGACTCATCAGCGCCGTGAGCTGTCCGTCGGTGTATTCATACTCGAGCTTGACCGGCGCCGAGAAACGCCGCAGCAGCGACGGCACCGGCCGCTCCGGGACATTCTCGAACACGAACGCCTGCTCGGCCTGCGTCACCGACAACACCCGCTCCCGGTCCGCGGCAGGAGTTTCGTCCGCGAGCTGCAGCGGCAGCGGCGCGCCATTGCCGCCCAGCAGCGCGATGGTGAAAGGAATGTGGAGCGGCAGCTTGTCGGTCTGACCGGCCGTGGGCGGGCAGGACTGCCGCACCCGCAGCGCGTAGCGCCGGGCTGCCGGGTCGTATTCGTCGGTCACGCGCAGCGTCGGTGTGCCGGCCTGGTCGTACCAGCGCATGAACTGTCTCAGATCCACGCCCGAGGCATCCTGCATCGCGCCCACGAACTCCTCGCAGGTGACGGCCTGGCCGTCGTGACGCCGGAAGTACAGGCCCATGCCGTCGCGGAAGCGCGCCGCTCCGATGAGCGTGTGGATCATGCGGACCAGCTCCGCGCCCTTCTCGTAGACGGTCGGCGTATAGAAGTTGTTGATCTCCATGTAGGAGGCCGGGCGCACCGGGTGCGCCATCGTGCCGGCATCCTCCGGGAACTGCACCGCGCGCAGTCCGCGCACCTGCTGGATGCGGGCCACGCCGCGCGAATACAGGTCGGCACCGAACTCCTGGTCGCGAAACACGGTCAGACCTTCCTTTAGCGAGAGCTGGAACCAGTCGCGACAGGTGACCCGGTTGCCGGTCCAGTTGTGGAAGTACTCGTGCCCCACGACGCGGTCGATCTTGTGGTAGTCGAGATCCGTGGCGACGTCGGGCCGGGCCAGCACGTACCGGGTGTTGAAGATGTTGAGTCCCTTGTTCTCCATCGCCCCCATGTTGAAGTCGCCGACCGCCACGATCATGTACTGGTCGAGATCCACCTCCAGGCCGAAGACCTCCTCGTCCCATTTCATCGCCTTCTTCAGGGCCTGCATCGCCCAACTGCATTGATCGAGCTTGCCGGGTTCCACGTATATGGCCAGCCGCACCGAGCGTCCGGAAGCGGTGCGGTAGGTGTCCTCCAGCACCTCGAGGTTCGCCGCCACCATCGCGAACAGGTAGCTCGGCTTCGGATGCGGGTCGACCCAGCGCGCCCAGTGCCGGCCCGCGCCCTCCTCGCCGCTGTCGACGAGGTTGCCGTTGGAAAGCAGCAGCGGATAGCGGCGGCGATCGGCGTGGATGGTGGTCGTGTAGCGGGCCATCACGTCCGGGCGATCGACGAAATAGGTGATCCGGCGGAAGCCCTCGGCCTCGCACTGCGTGAAGTAGCCGTCTTTCGAGCAGTACAGACCGCTCAGCGTGGTGTTGGTCCTGGGGTTGATGCGTACCGTGGTCTCCATGGTGAACTGATCGGGCGCACCGGGCAGGATGAAGCGCTGCGCGGTCACCTGGTATTCCTGCGCCGAAAGCGGCCTGCCGTCGAGGGCGGCCGATTCGAACTGCAGATCCTCACCGTCCAGCACCAGCGGCGCCGGGCCGCCGGCGCACGCGCGGTTGCGGCGCACGGTCAGCACCGCGCGCACGATCGCCTGATCCTCGAGCAGGGCGATGTCCAGATCGACCGTGTCGATCAGAAACGCCGGCGGCTGGTAGTCCTTGAGGAAAACGGTCCGAGGTGTGCCTTCACGCATGACAGGGTCCCTTCATCTCGATTGCCGGCGCGGGTGCCGGAGCAGCCACGGGGCGTCTCGTAGCGGCGCGGGCCGCGGATTCGCATCTTAACGCCTCCCCAGGCGGCAGCGGCGTTCCTCGCCCTTGAGACCATGCCCGCGGAGCGGGGTTGCAGGCGGGCCGGGCTCCCGCGGCCGTATAATCCGCGGGCGACCGCCCGGCGGTGAGGCGGTCGCGACCGCCCCCGGCGCCGGCAATCGGCGCGGCGCGGCGGCCGGGGATGGTCGGCGACGCCGGCGATCACGCCGCAGGCGGTCAGAGCACGTGCACAAACCCTACTCGCCATCATGCGAGCGCAATCGCGGTCCGATACTGGATCTGCTGAAAGCGCACTTCACCGCCTGTCGCCGGGTCCTGGAGGTGGGCTCCGGTACCGGCCAGCATGCGGTGCATTTCGCCGCCGCCATGCCGCACGTGCTATGGCAGACCTCGGATCTGCGGGAGAACCTGCCCGGCATCAGCGCCTGGCTGAGCGAGGCGAACCTGCCGAATACGCCGCCGCCGGTCGAACTGGATGTCGGCGGCGCCTGGCCTGCCGGGGAGTATGACGCGCTCTTCTCGGCCAACACCCTGCACATCATGGGCTGGGAGTGCGTGCGCGCCCTGTTCGCGACGATGCCGACCGTACTCGCCGATCGCGCCGTGGTCGCCGTCTACGGACCCTTCAATTACGAGGGGCGCTACACGAGCGACAGCAACGCGGCCTTCGATCGCTGCCTCAAGGGACAGGGCGAGCATATGGGCGTGCGCGACTTCGAGGCCGTCGACGCACTGGCGCGTGCCGCCGGCCTGATACTCGTTCAGGATTGCACCATGCCCGCCAACAACCGTACGTTGATCTGGCGTCATGCGCGAGGCTGACTCCGGCACCGCTTCCGCCTGCTGCGCGGCGTTCGATCCCCGCCCGGGTACCGGCTTGCCGGCGGAGGGCGCGCCCTGGCAGCGGCGCCTCCGCGCACGCCGGCACCGAGGTCGATCTCGCCGGCGAATGGCTCTAACATGCTCGCTCGGCGCGGCGACATGGCAGGCGAGATGAGGCAGACACCGGCGAGCCCGCTGGCGGGCGAGCAGACGGGCAGCGACATTGCAGGCGCGGACGCACCGGTGTCCCGCCGCATCCGCGAGCGGCTGCGCGCGGCGCAGGCGCGCTTCCACGCCAACGACAACATCGCCGATTACATCGAGGCCGGGGAGCTCGAGCTCCTGCAGTCGGAGGTCGAGAAAATGGTGGTCGCGCTGCTCGACAGCCTCGTCATCGATACCGACAACGATCACAACACGCAGGAGACGGCGCGCCGCGTGGCCAGGATGTATCTCCGGGAGGTGTTCCGCGGCCGCTACACGCCGCCGCCGGACGTCACCGCCTTTCCCAACGTCGAGCATCTCAACGAGCTGATGATCGTGGGACCGCTGGCCGTGCGCAGCGCCTGCTCGCACCACCTCTGCCCCATCATCGGCAAGCTGTGGGTCGGCGTCATGCCGAACGAGCACTCCAATCTCATCGGTCTGTCGAAGTACGCGCGGCTCGCGGATTGGGTGATGAGCCGGCCGCAGATCCAGGAGGAGGCGGTGGCGCGTCTCGCCGACCTGCTTCAGGAACACCTGCAGCCTGACGGGCTGGCGATCGTCATGGAAGCCGATCACTTCTGCATGCAGTGGCGCGGCGTGAAGGACAACGGTGCGCAGATGACCAACAGCGTGATGCGCGGATCGTTCCTCAAGGACGCCGTCCTGCGCCGGGAGTTTCTCGCGCTGCTCAACAATACCCGCGCCTGACAGGGGGAGCTCATGCTCGTGCGCCTGCTCTACGCCAGCCGTCTCGCCAAGGGCGCAGCCGTCAATGTAGTCGACTCGATCCTGCAGCAATCCAGGGTCAGGAACCCGACGCTCGGCATCACCGGCCTGCTCTGCCATGACGGGTCGGTCTTCATGCAGGCTCTCGAGGGCGGGCGCGAGCCCGTCAGCGCGCTCTACAACCGGATCGCCGCCGATCCCCGCCATGAGCGCGTGACCATACTGAGCTTCGAGGACATCTCCGAGCGGTGCTTTGCGGGCTGGACCATGGGGCTGGTCGATCTCGCCAGGGTCAATCCCGGCATGCTGCTGAAGTATTCCGAGAAGGCGGTGCTCGATCCCTATGCCGTGCCGGGCGGGGCGTCGCTGTCGCTGCTGAAGGAGATGATAGCCACCGCGCAGATCATAGGACGCGCCTGCTGACGGCGCGCGCTGACCGCACGGAGCATCGCCCATGGCGCCACTGATTCTCGGGCTCATCGTCTTTCTGGGCGCGCACTCGGTGCGCATCTTCGCGGAGGACTGGCGCGGCCGGCAGATCGCGCGCCTGGGAGCCGGCGGCTGGAGGGCGGCCTACTCGCTGGTGTCCGCCGCGGGACTGGCGTTGATCGTCTACGGCTATGCCATGGCGCGCGCGGAGCCCGTGCAATTGTGGATGCCGCCGCCGTGGACGCGCCCCGCTGCCGGCGTGTTGATGCTGCCGGCCATGATCCTGATCGCCGCCGCCTACGTCCCCGCCAATCACTTCAAGTCGGCACTCGGCCATCCGATGCTGGCGGGGGTGAAGCTATGGGCGTTCGCCCACCTGCTCGCCAACGGCACGCTCGCTGATCTGCTGCTGTTCGGGGGCGTCCTGGCGTGGGCGGTGGTCGACTTCCGCGCGTCGCGCCGGCGCGAACCCGCCGCCGGAGTCGCCAGCGCTCCGGCCACTGCATCTGGCAGTGCACTCGCGGGCGTGATCGGGATTGCGGGCTGGGCGCTCTTCCTCCTCTATCTCCATGGCCCCCTGATCGGAGTGCCGCTGCGGGCGTGACGAAGGGCGGAACACCGCGGTTGGCGAAGGTGGAGCGACGGGCACATGAATAGTCCGAGAGAGTTCCCGCGGGAACACGCGCAGCGGCTGCTCCGGTTTCTGTCCCTTCCGGAGAATCCCGACGGAACGATGACCTATCCGGAGCTCGCCGGCTTTCTGTTCGCCGTCTGCTGCGCCCCGGAGCTCGTCATGCCGTCGGAATGGCTGCCGTTGGTCTTCAATGACGGCGAGCCCGAGTATGCGACCGAGAGCGAGGCCAACGCCATCGTCGAATCGATGATGGCCCTTTACAGCCACATCAACGACGGTGTCGTCGCGGGCACGCCGGATCTGCCGACCGGATGCGAGCCCTGCGCCGAGGCGGTGGCCAACCTCGAGGAGGCCGCGCCGCTGCGGCAATGGGCGAGCGGATTCGCCGAGGGCTATCACTACCTGCTGGAGCTCTGGGATCCGTTCGTGAAGGAGGGCAGCGAACTGGACAAGGAGCTCGGGGCGCTGACGATGATGCTGATGTTCTTCTCGAGCCGCGAGTTCGCCGAGGCGCTGGTGAAGGAGTCGGTGCGTCCGGACAGCAGCATCGAGAGCTTCGCCGGCAGCATCCTGCTGGCGCTGCCGGAGGCCATGCGCGCCTATGCCCGTGTCGGCCGTGCGCTGCAGGGGGCGCAGGCCGAGGGCGAGATGTTCACCGACGCGGATCCGCAGGCCATCCGGGTCGGCCGCGACGCGCCGTGTCCCTGCGGCAGCGGGAGGAAGTTCAAGCACTGTTGCGGCGGCCCGGCGACGCTGCATTGAACGCCCCGGCCACAGAGGATGCGGCGCTCGAAATATTACGGCGCGTGTTCGGGCACGCCGCATTCCGGGGCGCGCAGCGCGAGATCCTCGCGCATGTCGCCGGCGGCGGCGACGCGCTGGTGCTGATGCCCACGGGCGGCGGCAAGTCGCTGTGCTACCAGTTGCCGGCGTTGCTGCGGCCGGGAACCGCGATCGTGGTCTCGCCGCTCATCGCCCTGATGCAGGACCAGGTGGCCGCGCTGCGACAGCTCGGGGTGCGGGCGGCGTTCCTGAACTCCTCCCAGGATGCCAGCGAGTCGTCGATGACGGAGCGCGCCTTCGTTCATGGCGAGCTCGACCTGCTCTACGTCGCGCCCGAGCGCCTGCTCACTCCGCGCATGCTGGAACTCGTTGCGCAGGCGCGGATCGCCCTGTTCGCGATCGACGAGGCGCACTGCGTCTCGCAATGGGGTCACGACTTCCGCCCCGAGTACCTGCAGTTGTCGATGCTGCACGAGCGCTTCCCGGAGGTGCCGAGGGTCGCGCTCACCGCGACGGCCGATCCGCAGACCCGCGAGGAGATCGTCACCCGGCTCGCGCTGGGGCAGGCGCGCGTGTTCATCTCGAGTTTCGATCGGCCGAACATCCGCTACACCATCGTCGAGAAGAGGGACGCGCGTGCCCAGCTGCTGCGTTTCGTGCGTGAGGAGCATCCCGGCGAGGCGGGCATCGTCTATTGCCTCTCGCGACGCAAGGTCGAGGCGATCTCCGCCTGGCTCGCCGCCGCGGGAGTGCGCTCGCTCCCTTACCACGCCGGCATGGACAGCGCTACGCGCGCGGCGCATCAGGCGCGGTTCCAGGACGAGGAGGGCGTGGTCATGGTCGCCACCATCGCCTTCGGCATGGGTATCGACAAACCCGACGTGCGCTTCGTCGCGCACCTGGATCTGCCGCGCAGCATCGAGGCCTACTACCAGGAGACCGGCCGGGCCGGTCGCGATGGCGCGCCGGCGGATGCCTGGATGATCTACGGGCTCGGTGACGCCGTGCAACAGCGGCGTCTGATCGACGCCTCGGAGGGCGACGAGGCCTTTCGCCGCATCGCCGCCGCGAAGCTCGACGCGCTGCTCGGGCTGTGCGAGACGGCCGGCTGCCGCCGCATTCGCCTGCTGGAGTACTTCGGCGAGACCGCGTCTGCCTGCGGCAACTGCGATACCTGTCTCGCTCCGCCCGCGACCTGGGACGCGACCGAGGCGGCGCGCATGGCGCTGTCGGCCATCTACCGGACGGGCCAGCGCTTCGGGGCCATGCACCTCATCGACGTGCTGCGCGGTCGCGACACCGAGCGCGTGCAGCGGTGGGGGCACCGGTCCGTGTCGGTGTTCGGCATCGGCGCCGGCCTCGATGAGGCGGCGTGGCGTGGCGTGTTTCGCCAGCTGGTGGCCCTGGGACTGGCGCGGCCGGATCACCGTCGCCACGGCGCGCTGCAGCTCACGGAGTCGAGCCGGCCGGTGCTGAAAGGCGAGCAGCGCGTCGCGCTGCGCCCGGCCGCCCCGCGCCGCGACGCCCGCGAGCGCAAGCGCGTGGACTTCACGCCGGACCCGGCCGCGGGCGGGGCCGGGGATCTGCTGACGCGGCTGAGGGCATGGCGCGCCGCGCAGGCCAGGACGCAGGCCGTTCCGGCCTACGTCATCTTCCACGACAGCACGCTCGCCGCGATCGCGGCCACCGCGCCGCGGGATCTCGACGCGCTGGCGGAGCTTCCGGGCATCGGCGCCAAGAAGCTGGAACGCTACGGGCAGGAACTGCTGCGGATCGTCGGGGAAGCGGCCGGCTGAGGGCCGCCGCGGGCGCTCTCAGTCGAGGGCGCCGCGTTCGGCCAGCGCGCGGATGTGGCGTATGGTGTCGATGTCCGAGAGCTCGTAGGCCTTGCGGCGCGCGCCGTCGGTCATCGCGTCGAGCCCGTCCTCGCGTCGGTCGCCGTCCATCTCGTAGACGAAACGCACGAACAGCACGTCGCTGTTGGGTTCCTCGATCTGCATGGTGAGGCGGCCGGCGGGAAAGGTGTCGCCCGCCTGCGCGCGCACCTCGATGTGATCCAGGGTCGTGAGGGTCACCTGGTCGTGAACCTCGAATCTGCCGAAATCCAGCGTGCGATCGAAGGTGATGGTAGCGCCGTGCACGGCGCGCTTGCCGATGGAGCAATGGAGCAGGCCGGGCAGGAACTGGACCGGATCGGCGACCCGCAGCACCAGTCCGCGCCAGACCTGGGCGCGCGACAAGGGGTCGAGGAGCGGCATCAGCGGGTCGTTGACCTGGACCAGGTGTTCGAAACGCATGCGCGGCATTGTGCCTGTTTTTGCCGTCGTTGCCGACCGTCTCTTCGGGCCGGGTCGCGCGCGTGTGCGTGCGGCGAATCACCGCCGGCGACGTGCGCGCGGCCGCTTCCGCGCCGAATCACCCGCGCCCGAGCGACCGGCCGCATGCATGGCGTAGGCGTCCTCCGGCTCATCGGTGCCGGCGCCTGCGGGCACCCGCCGGCCCCTCGTCGCGGCCGGTGCCGGCGGCATCAGGCCGCGAGCCCGCAATGCATCGATGACGGCCATGGCGATGGCCTCGCCGAGGCGCGAGACGTAGGCCGGGTCGCGCAGCCTGTTTTCCTCCGCCGGGTCGGTCAGAAAGCTCACCTCGGCGAGCGTGGCGGCGGTGGAGGGGTCGTGCCGATCACTGCGGATGACGCCGAAGCGTTCCTGCTTCACGCCGCGCCCCTTCAGACCGGTGGCGACCACCAGGCGCTCGTGCAACAGGCGGGCGAGTGTCCGCGAGTGCTCCGCGGCGAGCGTGTCGTGGTAGGTCTCCGTGCCCTGGGTGCGGGGATCGGTCCAGCCGTTGAAGTGGATCGATACGAAGGCGGCCGCCGTGGCCTCGCGCGCGACGCCGGCGCGCGCGAGCAGGCCGAGATTGACGTCGCGTTCGCGGGTGAGGATCACGCCGAGGCCGGCCGCACGCAACGCCGTACGCGCGGCGCGCGCGACCCGCAGCGTGACCGTCTTCTCCAGCAGCCCGCAGGGTCCCGCAGCGTTGTTGGGGCTGGAGCCGCCGATCTTTTCACTGCCGCCGTGTCCCGGATCGATCACTACGATGGGCATGCCCGTGTCTCCCCTGAAGACCGGCCATCATCGATCACGCCGCGGCGAGGCGGCAACATCCGCGCGTGTGATGCCGTCGCGTTCTCCGGGCGTCAGTCCTGCGCGCCGGATGGCGCGTAGGCCCGCATGAAGACGGCGACGACGTCCTCGAGGTGTTCCTTCAGCGCGCTGGCCCGCGGCGGCCCCGGCTCCACGTTCAGCAGCGCGCGCTGGTGCATGCAGCCCTGCAGCATCGCGAGCAGGTGCTCGGCCGCCCGCTGCGGATCGCCGACGCGCAACTGGCCGCGAGCATGAAAACCGGCCAGCAACCGGGCAAGGGCTTCGATGGTGGGGCGCGGCCCGGAATCGTAGAACGCGCGGTTCTGCGACGCATGCTCCGAGGCGCCTCCGATCAGCAGCCGGTACAGTGACAGCACGTCGCCCTGATAGATGAGCCCAAGGAAGCCGCTGGCCACTCGCGTCAGGGCCTGCTTCGGCGGCAGCGTGCCGAGATGCTCGAAGTCCTTGCCGTCGAAGTACTCCTGACACTTGTGCGCGATCAGCGCGCGGAACAACCCTTCCTTGTCGTGATAATGATTGTAGACGGTGAGCTTGGATACGCCCGCGGCGGCCGCGACGGTGTCCATGGTGGTGCGCTCGAAGCCATGCTCGAGGAACAGTCTGCCCGCCGCCTCCAGGATCGCCTCCCGCTTCGCCAAGTCCATGGGTCGCCCGCGAGGCCTGGGCGCGTAGTCGCTCATTTGTGTACTTGACGGTATAGGAATATGGGATTACCTTACTACGTGGTTCAGTATATTAATGTCCGGACGGGCAGTCCATGCGCGACAAGTCGAACACCCACCCCCTCGCATTGATCACCGGCGCCTCGAGCGGCATCGGCGCGGAGATCGCGCGCGCGCTCGCGGTGCGCCGATACGACCTCGTCCTGGCGGCACGGCGGACCGAAAGACTGGAGCGGCTGGCCGAGGAGCTGCGGCGCGCGCATTTGGCCTCCGTCATGGTCATCGCCGCGGACCTGAGTGCGGCGGGCGCTGCGCGGGAGCTCTGGACCTCGACGGGGCAGGGCGGGCGCGAGGTCGACGTGCTGGTGAACAACGCCGGCGTGGGTCTGGCGGGCAGGGTCGCGGACGCCGACGTCGAGTCCGTCGCCCGGATGATGCGGCTCAACATGGAGGTGCTCACCTCGCTGACCCAGCTCGCGCTGCCCGGCATGCTGCAACGACGCCGCGGACGCATCCTGAACGTCGCCTCGCTCGCGGGTTTTCAACCGGCGGGGCCCGGCATGGCGGTGTATTACGCGACCAAGGGCTTCGTGCTCTCCCTGACCCGTGCGCTGGCGGTCGAATTGCGCGGCACCGGTGTCACGGTCACCGCCCTCTGCCCGGGGCCGACGCGGACAGAATTCGACGCCGTGGGCGGCGCGGCCCGGACCCGCCTGTTCCGCTGGCTGCCGCTGATGGAGGCGGAGACGGCGGCGGCGGCCGGCGTGCGCGGGATGCTCACGGGCCGCACCACCGTCGTGCCGGGTTGGTTCAACAAGCTGCTCGCCATCGGCGGCGAACTGCCTCCGCGAGCTCTCGCAACCGCCCTGAACGGCCTGCTGCTGCGGGAATGATCGCGCACGGGTCGTCGCGTGCGGCGCATTCCTGCGCCGGAGGGTCTGTCCGGGCGAGCGCGGCCCTTCAGGCGCCGCTGCCCGACGTGGTCGCCCCGCCGCCGCGGGCGCGCCCGCGTCCGCGCCGCTGCCAGACCCAGCCGCCGGGGACGTCGCGCCCGGTCTGCACGTAGCTCAATACGTTCGCGTCCTGCAGGATCATCCGCTGCAGCCTGCGCGCGCCCGTGGCGCCGGCAAACAGCAACTGGTCGCCCTCGGCAAGGGTGGTCTCGTGCGCCGGCAGGACCGTCTCCTTGCCGGCGCGCAGCAGCAGCAGGGCCTCGCATTGCAGGGATTCGCGCCGCTGACGCGGGTCGTGGAGCAGGTCGGCCAGGCGCACCGATGCCGGTTGCGAGCGCAGCCACGGTACGACGGCCTCCGCCTCGGCCACGTCCACGCGCACGTCCCAGATGTGCGGCGTCGCCTCGCCGACGCGCTCGCGCAGGCGCAGGATGACGTTGTCCGCCCAGTGATCGCGCTGTCGCTTCACGTGCTGCAGAAAGCGCATGAGCAACGGCGTCGTCAGCTGCGCCAGGCATGCCCGCGCGATGATCTCGCTCGGTTGCATGACCAGATCGGCATCGAAGGCATCGAACAGCACCTGGTTGGCCGCCGAGTTCTGGCGGATGACGACGAAGAGATCGGGATTGACCTCACGGGCGGTGACCGCAATGGCGAGATTGGCGACGTCGTCGACCGTTGCGGCGACCAGTCCCGCCGCGAGATGGATACCGGCGCCTTCCAGGATCTCCCGCTCCGTGCCGGCACCGACGGTCACCTCCCCTTTTCCGGTCGCGTCCGTTCGCGGCTCGACGACGCGCACGGATACCTTTTCCTCGCGCAGCCGTGACTCGATGGCGCGGCCGAAGCGGCCATGGCCGCATATCACCCAGTCGCCGCGCGGGGGCGTCTGCTCCTGCTTCAGCCGGGTGCCGGGCACGCCGATCAGCCAGTCGATCAGGCGGTAGCAGCCGGGTTCGCGCATCGCCAGCACCAGGTAGTCGGCAAATCTCTCGAACGGATTGATGATCTGCTCGATGCCGATCGAGACGAGATTTTCCGTCACGCGCACGGTCGCCGTCCGCGCGAGCACGCGCGCCTGCGGACTGAGCAGGTGCGCCGTCATCGCCACGGCGAGATTGGCCTGGTCGTCGTTGGTCACCGCGATCACGCCGCGGCACTGCGGGTGGCCGATGCCGGCCTGCTGAAGCACCGCCGGCGACCGCGCGTCGGCGGCCAGGGCGAGCACGTCGCGGCGGAAGTCCATCAGTTCCAGCTCGTGGACACGGCCTTCCTGCAGATCCAGGGCGACGGCGGGACGGTCGAGGCGATCGAGCGCCGTCAGTATTTGCATGCCGGTGTCGCCGCAGCCGCAGACGAGGTAGAACGGTTCGCGCAGCTCGCGCACCTTCTCCCGGAAACGTATCGCGCGCAGGGCATCCTGGAATCCGCGATCCTGGATCAGCGCCAGCAGGGTGACGACCGTGTAGGTCCAGCCGACCACCGCCAGATAGATGATGACGATCGTCCACAGCCGCTGCGCCTCGCTGAAGGCGAAAGGGATCTCTCCGAAGCCGATCGTGGTTGCCGTGTAGCTGACGAAGTACAAGGCATGGAAGAAGCCCATCGGCGGCGCCGGCGCACCGTCGGCACCGACGCCGGGGATGAACACCAGTCCCAGAATCGACACGGCGTAGATGAGCACCAGGGCGATGAGCGGCGCGCGCATGCGCCGCAGGATGAGGAAGGGAATGGTGTGCCCCGGTCCGATCATGGTTGTCCCTCCCGCCGGCGGGGCGGGCTAGCGGCGCAGCATCAGGGTCTCGCCGATGAGCAGGATGACGGAAACCGCGTTGGCAAGCAGCGCGCCGGCGGCCAGCGACACGACCGAGGCCATCTGCAGCGGCGTGATCCCCCCGCCGGCGAGGTGATTGGCATAGGCCCACACCATCGCCGCGGCGATGAGCTGCAGGTCCGCGACCAGGCTGGTCGCCAGGTGCAGCGCGCCGACCTGCGTGCGATCGCCGAACTTCAGTATGGTGGCGATGAGGTTGACGACGATGGCCGCAAACAGCTCGTAGACCATGTGATGCTCGGGGTTGTCGATCTCGCCGATCACGAAGCCGAAGTTCAGCGTGGCGGCGAACACGATGAAGAAGCCGAAGACGACCTTCTCGAGGTTCATGGTGGCAGCGCTCTCGTCTGCTCGTGGGCGGTGGCTGCAGTGTAACGGCGATGCCGATCGGGTGGCCAGAGGCCGCCGCGGCAACATACACTCGCGCCTGCGAGATGGTGGCCGGCAGGCAGACGCGGGAGGGCGGGACATGCAGGTGGCGCAGGGCGTCTTGGGCATCGCGGCCATACTGGGGTTCGCGTGGATGGTGAGCGAGGATCGGCGGGCGTTTCCCTGGCGCACGGTGATCGCCGGCATGCTGCTGCAGCTCCTCATCGCCGCCGTGCTGCTCAAGGTTCCGCAGGCCAAGGGCGTGTTCCTCGCGTTGAACGAGGCGCTGATGTCGCTGGAGCAGGCGACGGCGGCGGGCACGACCTTCGTGTTCGGTTTTCTCGGCGGCGGCGAGCTTCCCTATGCCGAGACCGCGCCGGGGCGCAGCTTCGTGCTGGCATTCCGCGCGCTGCCGCTGGTGCTGGTGGTCAGCGCGCTGTCCTCGCTGCTGTTCCACTGGCGGGTGCTGCCGGCGATCGTGCGGGCGATCTCGCGTGTGCTGCAGCGGGTCATGGGGGTGGGCGGGGCGGTCGGGCTCTCGGCCGCCGCCGACGTGTTCGTCGGCATGATCGAGGCGCCGCTGCTCATCCGGCCCTACCTGCAGGTAATGACGCGCGGGGAACTCTTCTCGGTCATGACCTGCGGCATGGCGACCATCGCCGGCACCGTGATGTTCCTCTACGCGAGCTTCCTCGCCAGGACGATGCCGGACGCGATGGGCCACATCATCACCGCCTCGCTGGTCAGCACCCCGGGCGCGATACTGCTCGCGGCGGTGATGGTGCCGGCCGGCGAGCGCGTGACCACCGGCGAGCTCACGCCGCCGCAGCCGGCGAGCTCCGGCGTGGATGCGATCACGAAGGGCGCCATCGCCGGCGTGGAGCTGCTCATCAACATCGTGGCGATGCTGGTGGTGTTTGTGGCCCTGGTGCATCTGGCCAATCTCGTGCTCGGACTGCTGCCGCCGTGGGCAGGCGCGCCGGTCACGCTGCAGCGCACGCTCGGCGTGCTGATGGCGCCGGTGATGTGGCTGATCGGCATCCCCTGGCAGGAGGCGGGTGCGGCCGGCGCGCTCATGGGGACGAAGACGATACTGAACGAGTTCATCGCCTACCTGGACATGGCTGCCCTGCCGGAGGGCACGCTCGGTGCCCGCAGCCAGACGATCATGCTCTACGCCCTGTGCGGATTCGCCAACTTCGGCAGCCTCGGGATCCTGATCGGCGGGCTCGGCACGATGGCGCCGGATCGGCGCGAGGAGATCGTGCAGCTGGGCCTGCGCTCCGTGCTCTCGGGTACGCTCGCCACGCTGTTGACGGCGGCGATCGTGGGGCTCCTGATCTGAACCGGCGTCGCTATTCGTAGCGGATGTCGACGATGACGTAGCGGCTCGTCGTCGCTCCGGTTCGCAGCAGAACCTCCTCGTCGATGGCGCGTTTCAGCAGCGCGCGGGCCATGGGCGAGTCGACGCTGATGCGGCCGTGCTCGGGACCGGCTTCGTCGGGGCCCACGATCCGGTAGGCGCTGAGGGTTCCATCCTCGGCTTCCAGTGCGACCGTGGCGCCGAAATAGACCCGATCGGGATCCGCGGGCGCCTGCGTGACCACCTTCAGCGTCGGCAGCCGCCGCTGCAGATAGCCGATGCGGCGGTCGATCTCGCGCAGCTCCTTCTTGCGATAGATGTATTCGGCGTTCTCCGAGCGGTCGCCCTCGGCGGCCGCGGCGGCGAGGTGCCTGACGACGTCGTTGCGCCGCCCCCAGAGCCTGCGCAGCTCCTCCTGCAAGGCAGCGAACCCCTTCGCCGTCACGTAGGGCGAGGATTTCGGCGGCGGCGGACGCCAGCGCGACATGCCGACTCAGTCCCGGAGGTGCCGGTCCTGGCGCGCGACGGTGGCGGCGCGCCGCGTGCGCCGCATCGGCACGGGCAGGCCGGGTGCGCGCGCGAGGAACGCCGGGCTGCCCCGCTGGCCGCTCCCGAGGTAATCGCGCGCCAGCGGCGCCAGCGCTTCGGCCTCCGGGATCCGCCGCTCCGCGGTCAGGAACTCCGCGATCAGATCGAAGAGGCGATCGACGGCGAACTGATGCGTCTGGCCGGTGCGTTCGTACAGCCAGTCGGCGAGCTGCATGAAACCCGCGAACGGGGTGTCGCCGAGCAGGCTCGTCATGGAATGCACGAAGCGTCCGGAGTTGCCGATGAGATCCCAGTAGCGCGCGAAACGGCCGATGCGCTGCATGGTCGCGAAGTCGATGCGATCGGTGGCGATGACGTTGTAGGGCGGATGCGGGTTGTAGCGCATCCGGAAGGCGTCGGTGTGACGGGTGATGGGCGCGCCGCGCAGCCGCTTCAGGATCCCGACCTGGATCTCGTGCGGCCGCCGGGCGTACAGCATGTCGAAGCCGCGCGCGAAACTCCCGATGTCTTCGCCCGGCAGGCCGGCGATGAGATCGGCGTGGATGTGGGCGTGCGTGTGCTCGCGCAGCCAGCGCAGGTTCTCGAGGGCCTTTTCGTTGTCCTGGCGGCGGCTGAGCAGGGCCTGCACCTCGGCATTGAGGGTCTGGATGCCGATCTCGAACTGCAGCGAACCGGGAGGAAAGCGCGCGATGGCGGACTTCAGGGTCTCGGGCAGGTGATCGGGCACCAGCTCGAAGTGCAGGAACAGCCGATCGTCCATGCGCGCGAGGAAGAACTCGAGTATCCGCAGGCTGCTCCTCACGCTCAGGTTGAAGGTGCGGTCGACGAACTTGAAATGCCGCGCCCCGCGATCGTGCAGCGACCGCATCTCGGCGAGAAAGCGCCCCGGATCGAACGGCCAGGCGGTCTTGTCCAGCGCCGAGAGGCAGAACTCGCACCTGAACGGGCAGCCGCGTGATGCCTCCACGTAGACGAGGCGATGGGCGATGTCGGCATCCGTGTAATGCCGGTAGGGCAAGGCGAGCGAGTCCAGCGGCGGCTGCTCCCCCGCGATGACGCGCGCCGCCGGCCGCTCGCCCAGCAGCAGCGACCGGCAGAGCTGCGGGAAGCTGACGTCGCCCCAGCCGGTAACGACGTAATCGGCCAGCGCCGCGATCGGCGATGCATCGAGCTCGTGGCTCACCTCGGGGCCGCCCAGTGCCACGATCACCTCCGGAGCGATCTCCCTGATGAGCGCGACCACCCTGGCCGTCTCCTCCACGTTCCAGATGTACACGCCCAGGCCGATGATCCGGGGCCGGCCCGCGAGCAGGTCCTCGACGATGTCGAGCGGCCGCTGGCCGATGACGTACTCGCGCAGCGCCGTGTGCGCGCCGAGCTCTGCCATGTTGGCCAGCAGGTAGCGCAGGCCGAGCGAGGCGTGGATGTACCTGGCGTTCAACGTCGCCAGCACGATCGCGTCCGCGCCGCTGTCCTCCGTCCGGTTCATCGTCGCGTGCCGCGGGGTCTCATGCACATGCGCCTTCCTGGCGCGGGACGGCGGTCTCGCCCGGGGCCGCGGCCAGCCGCTTCAACACGTGCGATACGGCGACCAGGCCGAAGGTGGCGGTCACGGTCATCGCCGATCCCATGCCGCCCGCGCAGCCGAGCGCCGGGCTCGACGCGCCGCGGCGAGAGGGTTTCCTGCGAGTGACGCCGCCGTCGGGCGCGTAATAGGCGGGCTGCGCCTCGGAGCAGACGCAGGGTATGTCGAAGCGGCGCTTGAGATTGCGCGTGAAGCCGTGCCGCGCCCGCAGCTGCCGGCGCGTGCGCGCCAGCAGCGGGTCCTGCACGGTCCTGCTCAGATCGGCGATCTTCACGCCCAGCGGATCGTCCAGACCGCCGGCCGCCCCGACGGTGATGATCCGGATCTTGCGGCGCTTGCAGTGGGCGATGATCGCTGCCTTGACGCGGAAGTTGTCGGCGCAGTCGATGACCCAGTCGAAGTCGCGCTCCAGCATGTCCTCGAGATTCTCCGCCGTGACGAAATCCTCGACCGCCGTGACGCCGCATTCGGGATTGATCGCGCGCAGCCGTTCCGCCATGGCGATCACCTTCGCCCTGCCGAAGGCGCCGTCGAGCGCGTGCAGCTGGCGGTTGACGTTAGATTCGGCGATGTGGTCCATGTCGAACAGTGTCACCCGTCCGATGGCGCTGCGCGCCAGCGCCTCGGCGGCCCAGGAGCCGACGCCGCCGACGCCGATCACGCCGACGTGCGCCCGTCTGAAAGCCGAACAGGCGGCATCGCCGAACAGGCGGCGTACGCCGCCAAAGCGGCGATCAGGGTCGTGCGCAGTGGTCATTGCACCGTCAGGCCGCGGGTATCGGGCCGCATGTGACCGCGCGGCGCGCAGAGGGACGTGTCATGCCATGGATTCTAGCGCAGGGCGCCGGCGGCGCGGCGCCGCCGCTCAGCTCGCGGTCG
>JAJVHZ010000039.1:0-34660 GCA_022072255.1 Gammaproteobacteria bacterium
GCGGCCCGCGCCAATCGGGTCACCGGCATCGCGGTGCCGGCGATCCACCGGGGCAACTGGGAGCGTGTGCTGGCGCTATGCGCCTCGCAGGCGGGCCTGTATCCGGCGTTGGGCATGCACCCCGTATACATCGGGCAGCATCGCGAGGACCACCTGCACGATCTGGGGCGCCTGCTGGTGCAGGAGCGCGCCGTGGTCGCCGTCGGCGAGATTGGCCTGGACTACTACGTCGAGGGGCTGCCCCGGGATCGCCAGCAGCACTTATTCGAGCGGCAGCTCGAGATCGCCCGCGACGCCAATCTGCCGGTGCTGCTGCACGTGCGCAAGGCGCACGACGCGGTGCTCGCGGCGCTGAAACGGATCCGGGTCAGGGGCGGGATCGCCCATGCCTACAACGGCAGTCTGCCGCAGGCGCGGCAATACATCGATCTCGGCTTCCGTCTCGGCTTCGGCGGCACGCTCACCTACGAGCGCTCACGCCACATTCGTGGACTCGCCCGCGAGCTGCCGCGCGAGGCGATAGTGCTGGAAACCGATGCGCCCGACATGGTCGTCTCGCAACATCGCGGCGAGCGCAACGCTCCTGCCTACCTGCGCCACTGCCTCGAGGCACTGGCCGAGGTGCGCGGCGAGGACCTCGAGCTGCTCGCGGCCGTCACCACCCGCAATGCCCGCGCCGTGCTTGGCCTGGGCGAGGCGGCTCACGCCGCCGGCGGCGTGAGCCGGTAGAGGACCTCGGCGGTATTGCCCGTGCCGGTGTAGGTCAGTTCCTCGCACAAGGCGCGCAGCATGGCGATGCCGCGCCCGCGCCCGCGCTGAGTCACGCGATTCGGACCGGCCGTGCGCACCAGCTCGCCCGCGTGATCGAAGCCGGGCCCACTGTCGGTGACGGCGATGCGCAGCGCATCGCCGCCTGGCTCCGGCGCCCGCTCGCGGGTGATGCGCACGGTGAGGTGGCCGTTGCACAGCGATCGCAGACGGGCATCGCGCAGACGGTAGTACTCCATGAAGCCGTCCTGCGTGGCCTTGAGCGATGAATCCAGGCCCAGCAGTCCGTGATCGATTGCGTTGGTGACGAGCTCGCGGAGGATCGCGAAGACATCGGATCGGTGATGTCCGCCGATGGCGGTGTCCGTCAGCAGCTGCATGACCGCCGGGACCGGGTCGGCGCGGGCGATGGCGTCGGCCTCCATGCGCAACTGCAGCGCCAGGGCGGGCGCCGCGGCAGCGGGGCCGGCGGCAGGCCGGCGCAGGTTCCTCTGTAAGGGCCGCGTCATGGGTCGTTCGTCGTACGGATCTCGCGTCGCGCCGGCAGCGTCGAACCTCCGCCCCGGTCGCGCGCGTCTTCTTCTCTGCGAGCTTTTCGGCCGGCCCGAGGCCAAACTTTAGGCGCGCGGGGACTCCGTCCCGTGCGCGGCGGGGATCGCCGACCGGTGGCCGGACTTGTCCGGCGCCGCACCCGCCGCTAGGGTGTGGGCATGCCTCGTGCCGGACAGATTACGCGCGTGCTGCTGGCGACCGTCCTCGCCTACCTCCTCGCCACGCTGGTGCGGACCCGGTTCATAGAACCCGACGCCGTGGCACGGCTGTGCACCGTGGCCGTGGCCGCCCCGGCCTGGTGCGTCATCCGCCAGGCCCTGGTCATGGGCTTCGTGTACAACGCGTACGGGTGGCTCAGCGTCGGCACGGCGCTGCTCGCGGCCGGCACCGGTTGGCGGGCACTCGCCTGGGCGGGTCTCCTCGCCGGCGTGTTCGGCGGCGTGCTCTACCGGTTCGACCCGGCCGGCGCCGGACTGCTCTTGGCGGCGCTAGTGCTGGCGCGGGGCGCGCATCCAGGCGTGCAGAACGGTCAGCGCGAGCGCGGCGCTCGTTACGCACCATAGCCACGCCGCGCCGTTGCGCGGCCCCTCCAGCACCATGATGAGCCCCGCGGCCGCGAGCGTGATGGCCGCGAGCATGGCCTCCTCGATGCCGGGCGAGTCGATCCGGATGGGCATCGCCCAGTACTGCAGGCAGAGCGCGGTCACCGGCAGCAGCACGGTGGCGACGGGGAAGTCCCGGAAACGCCCGTCGAGCGCCAGTCCGAGACTGACGTAGGCGATGCCGAACAGCAGCCCCAGGCGCAGCACGCTGTCCAGCCGCGCGCCGGCGAGGGCCGCGCGCAGCGGCCGGCGGCCGTTCCACACCTCGCCCAGCACCTGCGCCCCCGGCAGGCAGGCCGTGGCCGCTGCGCTCCCGGAGCACCGGCGCGCGATGTTGACGATGACGCGCAGGTACAACCACCAGCCGCACAGCAGCGCGGCCAGGGACCACGCCCACTCCGCGGCGCTGCGATTGGCGGGCAGATGGTAGCGCCACTGGGCGTAGGCCACCGCGCCGCCCGCCAGGCCGGCGATGGCAAACAGGGCGGATCCGCGGCCGCGTAGCGACCGCGAGACCGCGCCGGCGCCGGCAAACAGCAGCGCGCCCGCGATCGCCGCGTACCAGCCGGCGCGCCAGCGCCGGTCCTCGATCACCGATCCCTGCAACGGATACTTCGGCCGGCCCGCGGCATCGAACAGGCCCCAGTAGCCGCCGACCGTGCCCTCGGCGGCCCGCTTCCACGGCTGGTCGTAGGCCTCGATGATGTTGTAGGGCAGCTCATGCGCGCTGGCATAGGCGACGAATTCGCGCACGAAGCGGGCGGCATTGACGACCCCGGGCCTGGCGCCCTCGCGCTGGCGGCCCTGCGTCGGCCAGCCGGTCTCGCCAATGAGCAGGGGCTTGCCCGGAAACTCCCGCTGCATCTGCGCATGGACGTCGCGCAGGTGCTGCAGCGCGGCCTCCACGGCGACCGGGTCGTCCTCCCAGTACGGCAGGATGTGGATGGTGATGAAATCCACCGCGTCGGCGAGCGCGGCGCCGCGGCGCCAGAACTCCCAGACGTCGGCATAGGTGACCGGCAAGTCCGTCTCGCGCCGCACGCGCCCGAGGTATTCGCGCAGCACCTCCACGGGCTGCTCGCGCCGGAGCAGCACCTCGTTGCCCACCACGATGGCGTCGATGACGTCGCGATCGCGCCTCGCGATGGCGATCGCCGTGGCGAGGTCCTCTTCGTTGGCCCGCGGATCGCTCCCTATCCAGATCCCGAGCAGCACGCGCAGGCCGAGCCGGCGCGCGATCGGCGGCAGCGCCGCCATGCCGCGCACCGAAGAATAGGTGCGCACGCACTTCGTCTCCGCCGCCAGCACGGCGAGATCGGCCTCGATCTGCGCCGCACTCACGCCTTCCGGCGTGATCTGCGGCCCCTGCCGCGGCGTGTACGACACGCAGGCGAGCCTGCCTGCGGGCACGTCGGGCAGAACGACCGGCCGGCCGTTGCGCCAGTGCTGCGCGAGTTGGGCGGCGGCGATGGCGAGCAGTACGGCGCAGATGGCGATGGACTGCGCGCGTGTCGGCCGGGATGCCGGCGCGCGCTCGGGAAGCGGCGTGGACATGCAAGCTGTTCGTGGGCGGTGAACGACGCCGCAGTCTCGCGAAACTGTCGCCGCGCTGCAAGTCAGGCGCACCGGCCGCCGAATTCGCCGGCATCGGGCGCGCGCAGACGAACACGCGCCGAGGCACGCATGCCCGCGGCCGGGGCCGCGCGCAGCGCGGTCGGCGGAGGCGATCGGGCAGATGTGTCGGACGCCCCTACGTCGCGCGCCGCGCCTCGACGATCGCGGCCAGCAGCACCAGCACCACGCCCGTGAATTCGCGCCCGCTGAGCTCGTCCACGCCGAGCAGCACGGCCGAGAGCACCGCCACGAGCAGCTCGAGGATGATCAGGATCGAGGCGCGGCCCGCCGCCATGTGGGTCACGCCGAACTGCATGCCGATCGTGGCGAGCAGCACCCACAGGCCATAGCCGGCGGCGCCAGCCATCGCCGGTGCGGACGACGGGATCGTCGAGGGCGCCTGCGTCAGCAACGGCAGCGCCGCGAGCGCGGCAGTGCCCAGCAGCATCGCCGCCGACTTGCTGGCGACGGGGGCGCGCTGGCGGGCGCGGAATACCAGATTGTTGCCGGTGAACGCCAGACCGCAGGAGATCGCGAGCAGGTCCGTCCAATGCACCCGCAGCGTCAGCAGTGCCTGGGCGCCGAGGATCAGCGCAGCGCCGCTCAACGCGGCGATCACGCAGGCGCTGCGCGCCGCATCGATGTGTTCGCCGAGAAACAGCCGGCCGCCGATCACGCCCCATGCGGGCAACAGGTAGAACAGCACCATCACCCGCACGATCTCGCCATGGATCATGGCGGTGGTGTAGGCCAGATTGGCCCATCCGCCCAGCAGCGCGATGGCGAGCAGCCAGCGGCCGTCGCCACGCCACTGCACACGCTGCCGCAGCAACAGCGGCAGCAGGCAGGCGCCGGCGGTGCCGAAGGCGACGAAGGCGAGGGGCAGGCCCGCCATCCCGATGCCGTGCAGCGCGCGCAGCGGCAGCCAGGCGAGCCCCCACATCGTGGCGGCGAGCACGAGCGCCGTCAGTGGAACCGCCGGCCTCACGCCGCCGCGTGGCCGAGGCCGGTGAATGCCGCGGCGCGCCCGCTCACCTGCCAGCGCCGTCGGTGACCGTCATCGGGCTGCGGCAGGCAGGGCCCCGCCTGCAACCACGACCAGCGGCCGTGCACCGTCGCGAAGACCTCGCGCCCGTCGAAGGGCGGCGTGGCGAGGCTCACCTGCCAGCGGCGGCCCTGCCGGCGGCCGAAGCGGAGCGTCGCGCGCCATTGGTATGTCATCCCCGAAGTGTACCCGACCGGCGTCGGTGACGGGTGCGGGAGGCCGATGGTCGAGCCGGCGACGCCAGCCCGGCACGTCAAGGGCGCCCCGCGCCGCCAGCGACCGCCGATGGCGCGTGTCCGGATCGGCCGTGGGTCCGTTAGACTTGGCGCATGCGCGGCGGCGACGAGAACGAAGACGGTCCGGTCCTTTGCTGGCGTTGCGGCCACCCGTATACCGGGGACAGCCGCAGCGTACCCAGGGCGGAGGAGTGCGCCGCCTGTCACGCCGACCTGCACGTCTGCCGCATGTGCGAGTTCTACGATACGCGCGTGGCCCGCAGTTGCCGCGAGACGATCGCAGAGGAGGTCAAGGACAAGGAGCGTGCGAATTTCTGCGGCTACTTCAGGATCAGCGCCGCGCGTGGCCCCGCCGCCACGGATGCGACCGCCGCCCGGGCGCAGCTCGATGACCTCTTCGGCATCGGTGGCGGGCAGGCTGGCGCCCACGGCACTCCCGGGGCCGCCAGACAGGCGCTCGACGACCTGTTCAGCCTCGGGGAGTCCGGCACGCGCGACAAGCAGTCATAAGCGCCGCATCCGCCCATACCATGTTGCGGAACAACAGGATGGGCGCGTCCCGGCGCTGGCCCTGGGCCGCGGGTTTGTGCTACAAATCGCCCCCTGGGGGCAGGAGGGGCTCATGAGCGACAACCGGTTGCTGGAGCGCATCACCGTCGATGCCCGCGTGCTGGGAGGCAAGCCCAGCGTTCGCGGTCATCGTCTGGCCGTCGAACACCTGATGGGCATGATGCTGTCGGGGGATACCGTCCATGACGTGCTGGTCGCCTACCCGTGGCTGGAACTGGCGGACCTGCACGCCTGCCTGATCTACACCGGCCGTTCGGTGGCCGGCGAGCGTGTCTATCCCTTCGGCCTCCACGGCATCGCGAATGAGACTGCTGCTGGACACCTCGATCCCGCAAGGCGCCACTGAGGCGCTGGTGGCCGCCGGCCACGACGTCGCCTGTGTCAGCGCACTCCCCAAGGGCGCCGCGTCGACCGACGCCAAGGTCCTGGAACATGCCGCCCGCCAGGGTCGCATCCTCGTCACGCGCGATCAGCAGTTGGGCGAGCATGAACTGCTGCTCGGACACGAGCACCGTCTGCTGCGGGTAGGCAATTTCAAACTCGCCGATCAGGCCGCGGCCATCCTGCAGGCGTTGGCCGAACACGGTGCGGAGATGGAGCGCGGCGCGGTCGTCACCGTGGAACCCGGGCACGTGAAGGTCCGCCCGTTCACCGAGGGAAGCTGACGCGCGCCGGCGCGACGCGCGCTCGATCCGCGACCGCTGCGCCCCGGGTGCGGTTCGCGCCCACTCACCCTCACGGGCATCGGGCGGCACGATCGCCGTGTTGCCGCTGGCCGTCCGCGGCAGGCCTGATATCGGTGTTGCGACAGCAACGGCCCGCCGACTGGACGCGCGCGAGCGCGGACGGATATAGTCGAGGACATTTTTCTTCCCGCAGTCCCGCTGCCCCTGTGACGCGCAAGCAGAAGGGCGACGCCATCCGCGTGGTGGGTGCCCGCCAGAACAATCTCAGGAACCTCACGCTCGACGTTCCGCTGAACGAGCTGGTGGTCGTCACCGGCGTGTCCGGCTCGGGCAAGTCCTCACTGGTGTTCGACACGGTGTACGCCGAGGGCCAGCGGCGTTACGTCGAGACCTTCTCGCCGTACGCGCGGCAGTTCCTCGATCGCATGGATCGGCCGCAGGTCGATCGTATCGACGGCATACCGCCGGCCATCGCCATCGACCAGACCAACCCGGTGCGCACCTCGCGTTCCACGGTCGGCACGATGACCGAGCTCAACGATCACCTGAAGCTGCTGTTCGCGCGCGCCGCGCAACTGTTCTGCAGCCGCTGCGCGCGGCCGGTGCGGCGCGACACGCCGCAGAGCATCTGCGCGGACCTGCAGGCGCGCGCCGCCGCCGCGGGCGACCCGCGCCTGCTCATCACCTTCCTCGTCGAAGTGCCGGGGAATTTCAGCGACGCGGAGGTGCTGAAGCTGCTCGCCGCGCAGGGTTACGCGCGCATACACGCCCGTGGCGCGGGGGCGATCGAGGTGGTGCAGGACCGGCTGCGCGCCGGCAATGCGGAACGGGTGCGCGTCGTCGAGGCGCTGGAGGCGGCGCTGAAGGTCGGTCGCGGCCGCGTCAACGTGCACGCACTCGCGCCGCCGGCACCCGAGCGCACGGACGGGGCCGAGGTCGCGCAGACCTGGCGCTATTCGTCCGATCTGCACTGTCCGGACTGCGATCTGCACTACCGCGAACCCACGCCGGGTCTGTTCTCGTTCAACTCCCCGGTCGGCGCGTGCGAGACCTGCCGCGGCTTCGGGCGGGTGATCGGCGTGGACTACGGGCTGGTGATCCCGGACGCGTCCAGGACGCTGCGCGGCGGCGCCATAAGGCCCTGGCAGACGCAGAGCTACAGCGAGTCGCAGCGCGACCTGGAGACGATCGCGAAGAAGCGCGGCATCCCCCTGGATGCGCCGTGGCGCGAGCTCACCGAGGCCGAGCGCGCCTGGGTGCTGGACGGCGAGCCGGACTTCGTGAGCTGGGAGAAGTCCTGGCCGGGCAGCTGGTACGGCGTGCGGCGCTTCTTCGCGTGGCTCGAGACCAAGGCCTACAAGATGCACATCCGGGTGCTGCTCTCGAAATACCGCGCCTATACCGACTGCCCCGCGTGCAACGGCGCGCGGCTGAAGCCCGAGGCGCTGCTGTTTCGCCTCGGCACGACCGGGGCGAGTGCAGGCGGGGGCGCGAAGGAGTTGCTCCGGCCGCCCGGCGTGCAGTGGACCGAGGCGCAGCTGCGTGGCCTGCCGGGCCTTTGCGTGCACGATGTCATGCTGCTGCCCATCGATCGGGTGCGGGCCTGCATGGACGCCCTGGAGCTGCCGGCGCCGCTGGACGAGGCCACCGATCTGCTGCTCGCGGAGATCCGGGCGCGGCTGAATTACCTGGTGCAGGTCGGGCTGGGCTATCTCACGCTCGATCGGCAGTCGCGCACGCTCTCCGGCGGCGAGGTACAGCGCATCAACCTCACCACCGCGCTCGGAACCTCGCTGGTCAACACCCTGTTCGTGCTCGACGAGCCGTCCATCGGCCTGCACCCGCGCGACATGGGGCGGATCATCGAGGTCATGCAGCGGCTGCGCGACGCCGGCAACTCGCTGCTGGTGGTCGAGCACGACCCGCAGGTGATGTTCGCTGCCGACCGCCTGCTCGACATCGGCCCCGGTCCCGGCGAGCGCGGCGGCGAGGTGGTGTTCTTCGGCACGCCGGAGCAGCTCGCCTCCGCGCCGGGTTCGCTGACCGCGGACTACCTGCATGGCCGGCGCCGCATCGGCAGCGAGCATCTGGCCTGGCCGGTGACCGCCGAGACGCCGAGGCTGGAACTGCTTGGCGCGCGCGCCCACAACCTCAAGGACATCGACGTCAGCATCCCGCTGCAGCGGCTGGTGTGCGTGACCGGCGTCTCCGGCAGCGGCAAATCCACGCTCGTGCAGGACGTACTTTATCCGGCGCTGCTGAAGCGGCGCGGCAAGCCGACGGAGGCCCCGGGCGTCCATCGCGACGTGCGCGGCGATGCGCAGATCGCCGAAGTGGTGATGGTGGACCAGTCGCCCATCGGCCGCACCACGCGTTCGAATCCGGCGAGTTATGTCGGCGCCTTCGACGCCATCCGGGCGCTGTTCGCCGCCACGCCGCTCGCCAAGGTGCGCGGCTATACCGCCGGCACCTTCAGCTTCAACACCGGCAACGGCCGCTGCCCGACCTGCAGCGGCAACGGCTTCGAGCACGTGGAGATGCAATTCCTCTCCGACGTCTACCTGCGTTGCCCGGACTGCGACGGCCGGCGCTTCCGCGAGGAGGTGCTCGAGGTGCGGCACGGCGGCCGCGGCCGCGCGGGCCGCAATATTGCCGAGGTGCTGGGCATGACGGTCAGCGAGGCCGCCGCCTATTTCGCCGGCGAGCCGGCGGTGCTGCAGGCGCTGGCACCGCTCGTCGACGTCGGCCTGGACTACCTGAAGCTCGGCCAGCCGGTGCCCACGCTCTCCGGCGGCGAGGCGCAGCGGCTGAAGCTGGCCGGCTTCCTCGCGGCCGCGGGCAGGGGCCGTGGTCCGGCGCGCAAGGCGGCGGCGCGCGCGCGGGAGGAGCCGGGCGCCCTGTACCTCTTCGACGAACCCACCACCGGCCTGCATTTCGAGGACATCGCCAGGCTGCTGCACGCGCTGCGCAAGCTCATCTCCGCCGGCCACTCGGTGGTGGTCATCGAGCACAACCTCGAGGTCATCGGCGCCAGCGACTGGGTGATCGATCTCGGACCGGAGGGCGGCGAGGGCGGGGGCGAGGTCGTTGCCGTGGGCGCGCCCGATCAGTTGCGGCACTGCACCGCATCGCACACCGGCGCGGCGCTCGGGGAATACCAGCGCAGCCTGCAGCGCCTGGCCGCGCGCGCGGCAACCGGTCACGTGCAGGCCGCGGCCCGCGGCCGTTCGGGCGGCAGCAGGAAGGCCGACAACGCCATCCGCATCCACCACGCCCGCGAGCACAACCTGAAGAACATCGACGTGCGCATCCCGCGCGGGGAGTTCACGGTGATCACCGGGGTCTCCGGCAGCGGCAAGAGCACGCTCGCCTTCGACATCGTGTTCGCCGAGGGCCAGCGCCGCTATCTCGAGTCGCTGAACGCCTATGCGCGCCAGTTCGTGCAACCGGCCTCGCGCCCGGACGTCGACGCCGTGCTCGGCATACCGCCGACGGTGGCGATCGAGCAGCGCACCAGCCGAGGCGGGCGCAAGAGCACGGTGGGCACGCTCACCGAGATCCAGCATTTCCTGCGTCTGTTGTACGTGAAGCTCGGCGTGCAGCACTGCCCGGACTGCGCGGTTGCCATCGAGCCGCAGAGCGAGGAGATGATTGCCGCCCGGCTGCTGCGCGACTATCGCGGCAGGTCCGTCACGCTGCTCGCGCCCCTCATCGTCGCCCGCAAGGGCCTGTACACCGAGCTGGCGAAGTGGGCCTCCGCACGCGGCTACGAGCACCTGCGCGTGGACGGCCAGTTGCTGCCCACGGTGCGCTGGCCGCGGCTGGATCGCTACAAGGAGCACACGATCGAACTGCCGGTGGCGGAGATCTCCGTGGCGCCGCGCGCCGAGCGCGAGCTGCGCGCGGCGCTGAGGACGGCGCTGGAACACGGCAAGGGCGTGGTGCACGTCGTGAAAAGGGGCCGGAGTCATGTTCCCCGTGGGAAACTGACTCCGGCCCCTTTTTCGGTCTTCTCGACGCGGCGCGCCTGCCCGTCGTGCGGCCGGAGCTTCGGCGAGCTGGACCCGCGGCTGTTCTCGTACAACTCCAAGCACGGCTGGTGCGAGACCTGCTACGGCACCGGCGAGCTGCTGCACGGCTTCGCCGAGGATCAGACCGGGGAGGAGGTCTGGTGGACCGACTACTACGAGGGCTGGCATGGCGAGACCGCCAGGCAGTGCCCGGACTGCCACGGCCGGCGCCTCAACCCGGTCGCGTGCGCGGTGCGCTTCCGCGATCTGTCGATCGCCGATGTCTCCGCGCAGGCCGTGGCCGAGGTGCGGCGGTTCTTCGACGCTCTGAAGCTGCGCGGGCGCGAGGCGGAGATCGCGCGCGACATCCTGGCCGAGCTGCGCGCGCGACTGGGCTTCCTCGAGGAGGTGGGGCTGGGCTACCTCGCCCTCGATCGCGGCGCGCCGACGCTCTCCGGCGGCGAGGCGCAGCGCATACGCCTGGCCGCGCAGCTCGGCTCCAACCTGCGCGGCGTGTGCTACATCCTCGACGAGCCGACGATCGGGCTGCATACGCGCGACAACCGTCTGCTGCTCGATACGCTGACGCGGCTCAAGGACAAGGGCAACACGCTGCTGGTGGTCGAGCACGACGAGGACACCATCCGCTGCGCCACGCACGTCATCGACATCGGTCCGGGCGCCGGCACCCGCGGCGGTCGCATCATTGCCGAGGGCACGGCGCAGGACCTGCAACGCAATCCCGAGTCGCTGACCGGACGCTATCTCGCCGTGCCGCTCGCCCACCCGCTGCTCGAGCATCGCGGCACGAGTGCGGCGACCCCGGCGCTGACCGTGCGCGGCGCCAGCCTGCACAACCTGCGCGAGATCGACGTGCGCCTGCCGCTGCAGCGCCTGGTGTGCGTGACCGGCGTCTCCGGCAGCGGCAAGAGCACGCTCGCACGCGAGGTGCTGCGCGAGAATCTGCAGCGTCTCGTCCATGCCCGGCGCGGCAAGGCGCCGCTGCCTTACGGGTGCGACGGCATCGAAGGCCACGAGCAGATCGCGCGCGTGCTGGAGGTGGATCAGGCGCCGATCGGCAAGACCCCCCGTTCCTGCCCGGCCACCTATGTGGGCTTCTGGGACGACATCCGCCGCATCTACGCGCAGGCGACCGAGTCGCGCATGCGCGGCTGGACCGCGAGCCGGTTCTCCTTCAACACCGCCGGCGGGCGCTGTCCCGCCTGCGAGGGGCAGGGCGTGACCACCATCGAGATGAGCTTCCTGCCGCAGGTGAAGGTGACCTGCGAGTCGTGCAGGGGCGCGCGCTTCAATCCCGAGACCCTGGCGGTGCGCTACAAGGACAGGACCATCGGCGAACTGCTCGCGATGAACGTCGACGACGCGCTCGAGTTCTTCGGCGCGCACGTGAAGATCCAGCACGCGCTGCGACTGCTGCAGGACGTCGGCCTGGGTTATCTCACGCTCGGCCAGCAGAGCCAGACACTCTCCGGCGGCGAGGCGCAGCGCATCAAGCTGGTCACCGAGCTGGCCAAGGTCCGTCTCCCGCTGCCCGCGCCGCGCGGCCGCGCGGCGGCGGCCAGGAACACGCTCTACATCCTCGACGAGCCGACCGTCGGCCTGCACATGGCCGATGTCGAGAAACTCATCCGCGTGCTGCATCGCCTCGTCGATGCCGGCAACACGGTGGTCGTCATCGAGCACAATCTCGACGTAATCGCCGATGCCGACTGGATCGTCGATCTCGGCCCGGAGGGCGGTGAGGCCGGTGGCCGCATCGTCGCCGAGGGCCCGCCGTCCACGATGGCGCGCAAGGCGAAGACCTCGCACACCGGCCGCGCACTGGCCGAGTTCCTGAGCCGCCATGCGGCGGCCCGCGCCGCGAGTTGACGGGGCTCAACGACGCGCCGGCGCGCCGGTGGGAACATGGTGCCTTCCGCATCGTCGATCGTGAGGAGGAGGCCATGGCCAATCGGAAACTGATCTTCGGATCCGCGGCCCGCGAAAAGGTTCTGCGCGGCGCCTCGGCGCTGGCCGACGCCGTGCGCGTCACGCTGGGGCCGCGATCCAAGTCGGTCCTGATCGAGCGCGCCTGGGGACGTCCGCTCGTCTGCAACGACGGCGTCACCATCGCCAAGGAGATGAGTCTGGAGGATCGCGAGGAGAATCTCGGCGCGCAGATGATGCGCGAGGCCGCCGAACGCACCGGGGATGCGGTCGGCGACGGCACGAGCACCTCGACCGTTCTCGCCCACGCCATCTTCGCCGATGGGGTGCGCAACGTGACCGCCGGGGCGAGCGCGATCGACATCAAGCGCGGCCTGGATGCCGGCCTGAAGGTCGCGGTGGAGGCGCTGAAGGCACTGTCGCGCCCGGTCACCACCCGCCTCGAGCGCGCGCAGGTTGCCGCCATCTCCGCGCACAACGACCAGTCCATCGGCGAGATCGTGGCCGACGCCGTCGAGAAGGTCGGCAAGGAGGGCATCATCACCGTGGAGGAGTCCAAGACCACCGAGACGCATCTCGAGGTGGTCGAGGGCATGCAGTTTGACCGCGGCTACATCTCCCCGTATTTCGTCACCGAGCCGGAGAAGATGGAGGTGCTGCTGCGCGATCCCTACATACTGCTGAGCGAGAAGCGCATCGGCCACCTGCAGGAGCTGCTGCCGCTGCTGGAGGAGGTCGCCAAGAGCGGGCGCGCGCTGCTGGTCATCGCCGAGGACGTCGAGGGCGAGGCGCTGGCCACGCTCGTGGTCAATCGCATACGCGGCATCTTCTCCTGCGCGGCCGTGAAGGCGCCGGGCTTTGGCGATCGGCGCAAGGCCATGCTCCAGGACATCGCCGTGCTCACCGGCGCCACCGTGGTGTCCGAGGAGATCGGGCTGAAGCTCGAAAATGTGACGCTCAACGATCTCGGCCGTGCCGAGCGCGTCGTCATCAGCAAGGAGAACACCACCATCATCGGCGGCGGCGGCGACAAGACGATGATCACGGCGCGCTGCAACGAGATCCGCGCCCAGATCAAGGACACCAAATCCGACTACGATCGCGAGAAGCTCGAGGAGCGGCTCGCCAAGCTGGCTGGCGGCGTTGCGGTCGTGCGCGTCGGTGCACCGTCGGAGTCCGAGATGAAGGCCCGCAAGGATGCCTTCGACGATGCCATCAGCGCCACCAAGGCCGCGAGCGAGGAAGGCATCGTCCCCGGCGGCGGGCTGGCGCTGTTGCGCGCGATGCCGGCGCTGGAGGCGGCGGCCGCGAGCCACGACGGCGACGAGCGCACCGGGCTGCACATCCTGCACAATGCGCTGGAGGCGCCGGCCCGGCAGATCGCGCACAACTCCGGGGTCGACGGCGGCGTGGTGGTGAACGCGATGCGCCAGGGGCAGGGCAACTACGGTTTCGACGCCGCGCGCGGCGTGTACGGGGATCTGATCGAGGCGGGCATCATCGATCCCACCAAGGTCGTGCGCGTCGCGCTGGAGAACGCGGTGTCGGTTGCGAGCGTGCTGCTGCTCACGGAGGCGACGATGACCGAGATCCCGGAGAAGAAGGAGCAGTCGCGCGCGGCGCCGGAGGCGATGTAGCGGGACCTGCTCGTGCCCAGCGCGGCAATCGGCGGCCGCCCGCGGGCCGCAATGACGCCGTCAGCGGCGGACCTGCCGCCGCTTCTCGCGCTGCTGCCCGTGGCGGATCAGGCCGGCGAGGTTGTTCATCGATTCGGCGACGAGTTCGATGAGGTCGTCGAGCGCCAGTATGCCCTGGAGCGCTCCGGAGGAATCGGTCACCGGCAGGCGGCGCACGCCCCTCTCGGACATGCGCTGCACCGTGTACCAGAGGTCGTCCTCGGTGGTGGCCAGGACGAGGTCGCCGGACATGACGTCCTTGACGCTGATGGCATCGAGGTCCACGTCCGCGGCGAAGGCGGCGACCACCAGATCGCGATCGGTCACCACGCCGATCGGCCTGGTGACATTGCCGTCCTTGGACACCACGACGACGGCGCCCACGTGCTGCTCGCGCATGATGCCCGCGGCCTCGCGCAGCGGGGCATCGCCATCGACCACGATCACTTCGCGATTACAGACTTCACCGACGCGCATGATTGCCCTCCCGGTTCAGGGGAATGGAAAGGAGAATTGCAGTCTTTCACCGACCGGCCGTGGGGGCGGTGATACAGATCAAGTCGCCGGCACGCCGGGGCGTTGCCGGGGGGCGCTCCTCAGGAGGCGCGCCGCAACTGGCGCTGATGCAGCTCCGGCATGTGCTCGAAATAGGGCCGGATGATGGTGGAATCCGATGCCTCGAAACCGGCAAAGTCGCCGTCGAAGTGCACGTGGCCCTGGTGCAGCATGACGATGCGTGGCCGCAGCCGGGTCAGCAGGTCCTTGTCGTGGGTGATGATGACGGTGGTGCGCGCCACGCCGCGCTGGTCGCTCGTGGAGTGCGTGGTGGCGATGAGGTCATGGATCTGCGCGGAACTCACCGGGTCGAGTCCCGTGGTCGGCTCGTCGTAGAAGACGACCGCGGGGTCTATGGCGATCGCGCGCGCCACGGCCAGGCGCTTGGCCATGCCGCCGGAGAGCGTCTCGTGATCGCGCCCGAGGAAATCATCGCCGCCCGGCAGTCCGACAGATTTCAGCGCCGCGCGGGCGATCGGCCGGATCTCGCTGTCGCGCAGCCGCCCGATCTCGCGCAGCCACAGGGCGATGTTGTCGTACACCGTGCCCGTGAACAGCGCATTGCGCTGGAACACCACGCCCCAGTGGGCGTGTATGCGGTCGCGGTCGTCCTGGGCAAGGGCGTGGATGTCTCGCAGCGGCATGTCGGCGAGATCGTGATCGGCGACCAGCACCCGGCCCCGGTCCGGGTTGAGCAGTCCGAGGATGTGGTTGAGCAGCACCGTCTTGCCGCAGCCGGAACCGCCGACCAGGGCGACCACCTGGCCGCGGCGGATGTCGATGCTGATGCCTTCCAGGACGGGGTGGCCGAAAAACGCCTTGTGAAGGTCCTCGACGGTGATCTCCAGGCCTTCCGGTGTGGATCCCATGCTAGTTCCGAAGCAGCGGCAGAGTCGCGCGAATCGCCGGAACGATTGCACGGATCGGGCCAAGGCTGCAAGCGTCGTCCGACGGTCGCGTTGCGGTACTCGCGCCGGAAGGGCGCCTGCGGCCGCATGAGTCCGACGCCTGGCCGGAACTGAGCGGTAACGGCGCGCGTTCGGGCCAGATCGCGCCACGGCGCGATCGCTGCGGAACCCGATATGCCAGTCGACCTGCAGACCGGCGTGAGGTTCCTACGCCGCGGATTGCTCGGGGCGGATAGGCGGCAACCGTGCAGACCGGCACCGTGCGTCGCTGTTCGGCAACAGACCGATGACATCACGCCGGCGCGGCCGGGGGTGAATCGAGCGCGCCCGCGCGGGTGGATCCCGATCGCGCCTTCGGTACACTTGATGTCGCGAAGGCCCGGGTGTATGAGCTGGCCCGTATCCCGTCCATGCGGAAGATCAACAGAAAGGACATCGTGTCGACCCCACCCGCCCTTGCCCCCGAGGCGCTGTATCGACCCTGCAAGCTCGACGGCCTGACCTTCGTCACCACCGAGGATCTCGCCGATCTGGAGGCGGTCGTCGGCCAGGCCCGCGCCCGCGAGGCGGTGGAGCTGGCCGTGGGTGTGCGCAGGCGCGGCTACAACCTCTACGTGCTGGGTCCGCCGGGTCTCGGCAAGCGGACCTTCGTGAGCCGGGCGATCGCCGCCACCGCCAGCGACGAGCCTGCCCCCGAGGATTGGTGCTACGTCAACAACTTCAAGCAGCCGCATCGGCCGTGTGCCCTGCGCCTGCCACCCGGCTGCGGCAATCGTCTGCGGCTGGAGATGCAGAAATACATCGAGGAGCTGCGCGCCTCGATCCCGGCCATCTTCGAGAGCGAGGAGTACCGCACGCGCGTGGAGCAGATCGAAAGCCAGGTCGGCGAGCGCGAGGGCCGGATATTCGAAGAGGTGGGCACCGAGGCCGGCAGCCAGGGCCTGGCGCTCATCCGCACGCCGGGCGGGTTCTCATTCGCCCCCATGCGCAACGGCGAGGTGTTGGGCGCGGAGGAGTTCTCCAAGCTCGGCGACGAGGAGCGGCATGCCATGGAAGCCAGGGTGCTGGCGCTGCAGGAGCGTCTGCAGGACGCCATCAGGCAGGTGCACCTGCTGCACAAGGAGAAGCGCGAGCGGATCCGCGAGCTCAATCGCGAGATGACCAGCCTCGCGGTCGGCGCGGTCACCGACGAGTTGCGGAAGAGACATGCCGGGCTGCCGCAGGTGAACGCCTATCTCGACGAGGTCGAGGCCGACGTGCTGGAGAACATCGACGATTTCCGGCGCGGCACCGAGGGCGAGTCGGAGCCGGGCTTCGTGGGCCTGCGCGCCTCCGAGCCGCCGTCGTTCCGGCGCTACACGGTCAACGTCATCGTCGGCAACGGCGAGAAGGCGACCGGCGCCCCGATCGTCTTCGAGGACTTTCCGACCTACCAGAATCTGCTGGGCCGCATCGAGCACGTCTCGCGCCTGGGGACGCTGGTCACCGACTTCGCGCTCATCAAGCCCGGGGCGCTGCATCGCGCCAACGGCGGCTACCTGCTCATCGATGCGCAGAAGTTGCTGACGCAGCCTTTCGCCTGGGCGGGACTGAAGCGCACGTTGGCGAGCGGACAGATCCGCATCGAGTCCCTCGGCGAGGTGTACAGTCTCATCAGCACCGTGGCGCTCGAGCCGGAGCCGATCCCGCTCAGTCTGAAGGTCGTCATCTTCGGCGAGCGGCTGCTGTACTACCTGCTGCTCGCCTACGACCCGGAGTTCGGCGAGCTGTTCAAGGTGGCGGCCGATTTCGAGGACGAGCTGGAGCGCGACGCCGGCCAGGAGGCGTTGTACGCGCAGCTCGTCGCCACCGTGGTTCGTCACGAGCGGCTGCTGCGGCTGGATCGCGGCGCGGTGGCGCGCGTGATCGAGCAGGCCTCGCGCTGGGTCGGCGACAGCGAGCGGCTCTCCACGAGCCTGGAGGACCTCGGCAACCTGCTGCGCGAGTCCGATTACTGCGCGCGCAGGGCGGGCGCGCAGACGGTCGCCGCCGAGCACGTGACGCAGGCCATCGAGGGCCAGCGCCGCCGCAGCGGGCGGCTGCGCGAGCGCATACAGAGCGCCGTCCTGCGCGGCGAGCTGATGATCGACACTGCCGGCGAGCGCATCGGCGTGGTCAACGGCCTGTCGGTGGCCCTGGTCGGCGATCACGCCTTCGCCCATCCGACGCGCATCACCGCCACCACGCGGCTCGGTGACGGCGAGATCATCGACATCCAGCGCGAGGTGGAGCTCGGCGGCCCCATACACTCCAAGGGGGTGCTCATCCTCGCCTCGTACCTGGCCTCGCGTTACAGCGGGGATCGTCCGCACGCGCTGTCCGCCAGCCTGTCCTTCGAACAGACCTACGCCGAGGTCGAGGGCGACAGCGCCTCGGTGGCCGAGCTCGCCGCACTGCTGTCCTCGCTGGCAGCGGTGCCGATCCGCCAGTCGCTGGCGGTGACCGGCTCGGTCAATCAATACGGCGAGGTCCAGCCGATCGGCGGCGTCAACGAGAAGATCGAGGGCTACTTCGACATCTGCCAGGCGCGCGGTCTGAGCGGGCAGCAGGGCGTGATCATCCCGGCGACGAACGTCAGGCACCTGATGCTGCGGGCCGACGTGGTGCAGGCAGCGCGCGAGGGAAGGTTTCACATCTACCCGATCGGCCAGGTCGACGAGGCGATGGCGCTGCTGACGGGCGTGACGGCTGGCGAGATGGACGGCAGCGGCGTGTTCCCGAAGGACAGCATCAACGCCCGCGTCGCCGCGCGGCTGACGGAGCTCTCGCTCATGCGGCAGGCCTACGCCAACATGCCGGTGCGGGTGAAGACGGTGCGCGGGCGCAAGAAGGCGCCGGCGGCCCCGCCCAGGGAAAAGCCGGGGAGATAGGCCGATGGCCGAGGCGATGACCGACAAACCCGTCCGCCGGCTCGCGCTGGTGGGCGAGAGCGGGCGCGTCGATTCCGAGCTGCTGCGGCTGGCGGCGATGTTCGCGGAGCCGGCGCGCGTGGACGAGCTGCTCGGCCTGTTCGTCGAGGACGTGACGCTGATCCGCGCCGCGGAGCTGCCGGTGACGCGCGAGATCGGCGTGGTCTCCGGCCGGGTCCGCGAGCTGGACCCGGGCGGTGTGCTGGCACTGATGCAGCGGCAGGCCGACATCCTGCGCGAGCAGCTCGCCGCGATCGCCGCGGAACTGCAGCTGCCGCTGTCGTTCCGGATCGCGCGCGGCCGGCTGCTCGAGCAGGCGATGCTG
Source organism: Gammaproteobacteria bacterium (assembly GCA_022072255.1). Classification (GTDB taxonomy): domain Bacteria; phylum Pseudomonadota; class Gammaproteobacteria; order JAJPIJ01; family JAJPIJ01; genus JAJVHZ01. Next base: position 18,443 of record JAJVHZ010000039.1, read on the forward strand.
CTGCTGCCCACGGTGGACATGCTGTTCGTGTGCGCCCGCCAGGGCAGGGTGATGTCCGCACGTCCGGCCGCGGCACGCGACGGCACGGTCTCGGCGCTGATCGAGCCCGGCAACGACTCCGGGCGCGTGCTCGACGCGGCGTGGCGCCTGGCCGGCGGCCGGCCCGATCGCCTGCTGTGCATCGTGCCGGCACGCGCGGACGTCAGCATTCATGCGGTGCGCCGGCTCGTCGCCGATCGCATCGGCACGCGTCCGGAGGCGGTGCACGTGCTGGCGCACACGGGCGCCGTCGAGGACCTGTCCAGGTCGATGCGCAGGTACCGGTCCTCCGTGCTGGTGCTGTCGGCCGCCGCCGCCGGCGCGCTCACCGAAGAACTGGGCGCATTGTTCGACTCGGTCCTGTTCGTCTCCTAGCCCGGGTTCGGGAAAACCGTCGCGGCGTGGTTGCCTGCGTGTCCAGCGAGTGTCGATAATCCGGGTCTTGCGACGCACGAGGAGCGGCACTCACCATGACCTACGCGATTCGATTTGCGGAAACCGGCGGACCGGAGGTGCTGCGGGCCGAGGACGTCGCGGTGCCGCCGCCGGCGGCCGGCGAGGCGACGGTGCGCCAGCAGGCGGTGGGCGTGAACTACATCGACATCTATCACCGCACCGGCGCGTATCCGGTGCCGCTGCCCTCGGGCATCGGCGTGGAGGGCGCCGGCGTGGTGGCGGCCCTCGGTCCCGGCGTCACCGGCATCGCCGTCGGCGATCGCGTGGGCTACGCGGGCGGGCCGCCGGGCTCCTACGCCGAAGTGCGCAACCTGCCGGCCGATCGGTTGGTGAAGCTGCCCGACGGCGTCGGCTTCGAGCAGGCGGCGGGGATGATGCTGAAGGGCCTCACGGCGCAATACCTGCTGCGGCGGACCTACCGCGTGCAGCCGGGCGACACCATCCTGGTGCATGCGGCCGCGGGCGGCGTCGGCCTCATCATGTGCCAGTGGGCCAGGGCGCTGGGCGCCCGCGTCATCGGCACGGTGGGCTCGGATGCCAAGGCGGAGCTGGCGCGCGCGCACGGCTGCGATCATCCCGTGGTGTACACGCGCGAGGACTTCGCCGAGCGCGTGCGCGAGCTCACCGGCGGGGAGGGCGTGCCCGTGGTCTACGACTCCATCGGCAAGGACACCTTCATGGATTCGCTCACCTGCCTGCGGCCGCTCGGGATGATGGTGAGCTTCGGCAACGCCTCGGGCGCGGTGCCGCCGTTCGACACCGGGGTTCTCGCGCGGCTGGGATCGCTGTTCCTCACGCGCCCGACGCTGTTTGCCTATGCCGCCAGGCGCAGCGACCTGCTGGCCATGGCCGCGGAGCTGTTCGAGGTGGTCGTCTCGGGCAAGGTGCGGATCGACGTCGCGCAGCGTTATCCACTGCGCGAGGCGGCGCAGGCGCATCGCGATCTCGAGGCCCGCCGCACCACCGGCTCCACGGTCCTCACGCCCTGATGCGCGGTCGCCGCCGCGTGGCTCGAAGGTTCTGGCGCGTCGAGGCGCCTGTGCGGACGGGCTGAGGAGACGATCATGAAGACTCGGGAAGGGGTTTCGATACCGGTGGGGCTGGTGGTCCTGGAGGCCATCGGCCTGGTGCTGATCGCGCTCGGCCTGGTGAAGATCGCGAGCGGCACCGACCTGCTTCCGGAGGTCATGCGGTTCGGCAACTACCCGCTCGTGTTTCTGGTCGTCGGAGTGGCGCTGCTCGTGCCGTTCAACGTGCACATGATCAGGATCATCATGACACGCGCCGCCGCGACGCGGCCTACCTCCTCCAATCCTCCCGACCGGAATTTCTGACATGAACGACACCGCCATGCTCGCCGGCTATTTCGCGGCCCACGCCGTCTGGAGCGTCTCCGGGGGCGAGACGATGATCCCGCTGCTCGCCTTCGAGAAGTTCATCGGCATGCGCGAGCTGACACGACTGGAGAACCCCGATGCGGGCGAGGCGGTGAAGGCGGGGCACGAGTGGCTGCAGAGCAATCCCGATGCCGCCCTGCGCGCGGTCCTGATCTTCGACGGCTACGTCACCCGCGAGTCCGGCGAGAAGGCCGACGCCCTCATCATACAGGCGCGCCTGTACGGCAAGGAGCCGGGCTCCTTCACCATGACGGTTCCCTACCGGAACGCGAGACACGAGAAGGGTTTTCTGATCTTCCGCCCGAGCGTGGAGCAGTTGAGCGATGCGCAGACGAGCATCGCCGATCTCTCCCAGGCCTTCTTCCGCGGCGTCAATCAGCACCGGCAGGCCGCGCCGGTGTGGGCCCGGCACTTCGATCCCCAGGCCTGAGTCCGCCCGCGCAGCGCGGGCCCCGTCACGGCAACCGCACGGCGAAACGCCGTGCCGTCCAGGCGATGACGCCGAAGCAATCGACCGTCAGCGCCGCGCAGGCGAGCAGGCTCGCCCGGAAAGGGGAATCAGGATCTCGAGGTGCTGATCGCGTCCGTGAGGCCGGCAGCGAGCCCCGCGTAGAAGGCGCCCAGGTTCTGCACACTGTCGGCCAGGGCATCGTTGACGAGCGCCTGGACGTTCGCACCCGATGGCCAGTGACGAAGCATGGCCTCCGCCGCGAGCGCACAAACGACGGCGATGCCGAGGGGGTCATTCGCCTCCGTGACCGGTGCATCGGTCAGCCGCGCCAGGCCGCGCTCCCACTGCCGCATCGGCTCGCAAGAGGGCGCGTCCTCGAGGACGCGGCCGAGCTCCTCGGAGTCCAGCGCCGCGCTCAACCCGACAGTCGCAGTGAGGTCGGCGACGGCGCTCGCGGAGCCCTGCGGGTCGTCCTGGCTCGTGTAGCGGCCCGGGTCGAAGGCGCATTCCGCCTGCGTGGCGAGGCAGGCCGCGATCTCGCTCGCCAGCTTTTCCCTCGACATGACGAAGCTCAGGTAGCAGTCGTCGAGCTGATGCTGCATCGTCTTCTCCGATTCGCTGCTCAGACGGGCGAACAGCCGCGAGTCGAGCCCGTCCATCAGCGCGACGGCCCACTTCGTTCCCAGGTCCAGGGCTATGGCCCGGCAGCGGGACGCGGTATCGGTCAGGGGCTCCGGTATGCTTCGAGCGGGTGTTGCCGCGGGCGGAGCGGCGGGAGTTTCCGGGTCCGAACGCACCTGCGTCAGGCGGGCAGCGACCGGACGGGGCTTGGCACGTCCCTCGGCGATCAGGGCGCGCAGCAGCCCCTCGATGACGCTCGGGCCCGGCTCGAGCAGCCTCGCGGTGAAAAAATTGCCGTCCGCGCCGATGACCGCCGCCCGGATGGGGAGTATGCGCCAGATCTCGCCAGTGCGATGCGAGATGTGTATGACTATCTTCCGGCCGGACTTGAGACGGTCGGGAGACAGCACCGCCGGTCCGGCCAGCATCAGGCGCATCTCGGTGGCACAGAGCTGCGTGATCCAGCAGGCCGCGCCATAGGTGCAGAACCCGGTCACCAGCGCGCCGAGCCAGACGGCGTAGCGCTGTCCGCCTGTATCCTCGACCCGGGGCGTGCTCTGTTCCGACTGTTGCATAGGTGTCGACGCGTACTGCCCGCTCGTTTTCCGTCCTTCCCCGGGGTATCGGAACGAATCGAGGGAACTTGAACGGGCTGCGCGCTATCCAGGTATCGAAAGGCGTTCGATCGTGGCCGTCAGGCGCACGATGACCGTGCGCAGGAAGGCGCGCAGGAACTTGATCTGGCACTCCGAGGAGGTCTTCTTCATGACGGTGGGGTTGAACTGCATCAGGGTGATGCGCGTCTTCGCGACGATCGACGCGGCGCGCTTGGTGCGCATCAGGTAACCCATCTCACCGATGCAGTCGCCCTGGTGCAGGGCGCTCAGCTCCTTGTCTCCCTTGCGGACCGCGGCCTCGCCGTCGACGATGACGTAGAAGGATTCGTCGAGTTCGCCCTCGACGATGATCTGCTTGCCCGCTTCGGCGCTGATCCATATTCCAACGTTGACAAGCTCGCGCAATTCCGCGTCCGTGAACTCCTGGAAGAACGGCAGCCTTCTCACGCAGGCGAACCGCTCGTCGATGTCGATCTGCCTGGCCGCCTTCATCAGCAGCCGCTCGAAGGCGTTGCTGAGGTCGGTGGCCAGATCGAGCGCGGAGGCGTAGCGGTCGGAAGGGTTCTTCGCGAGCGCCCTGGCGACGATCGCCTCGAGCAGCTCGTCGAGTTCCGGCCGATGCTGCCGTATCGGTGGCGGGTCCTCGTTCATGATCTTCTGGATGAGGAGCGGGAAGTTGTCCGCGGCGAACGGACTCCGACCGGTCAGCAATTCGTACATGATCACGCCCAGCGAGAACACGTCGGTCCGGGCGGTAAGGGTCTGATCGCTGATCTGCTCCGGGGACATGTAGCGCGGCGAACCGGCCACGCCCAGCACCATCGTCTGATCGGAATCGGTGCGGTTGAGGTAGGCGATGCCGAAGTCGCCGATCTTCACCTCGAAATCCCCGGAGACCAGGATATTCCCGGGCTTGATGTCGCGATGGATGATCCCCTGCCGGTGCGCGTAGTCCAGCGCCTTGGCGCATTTGAAGATGACCTCGATCACCCGGCCGAGGGGCAGCAGACCCTCGGGCCTGCACGCGGGCTTCAGCGTCGCGCCGCCCTCGATGTATTCCATGACGATGTAGCAATTGTCGCCGTCCACGCCCGCGTCGAAGATGCGGACGATGTTCGGATGGGTGAGCAGCCCCGCCGTACGGGCCTCGTTGAAGAACATCTTGCGGAACCGCGCACCGGACTCCTCTTCCCTGAGCTGCTCGGCGTGCGCGATCTTGATGGCCACGGGCTGGTCGGCATAGGGATCGTGGCCAAGGTAGACGGTGCCCATGCCGCCGCGGCTGATCTCCCTGCTGATTATGTACTTGCCTACCTTGCCGAATGCCATAAACGACTATCTCCGGGCCGGGTGCGCGATGCCGGCCCGGCGCTGCGGTCACGATAACCCGAAGCAGCCCGGTTCAGCACTTCCCGGGTGTCTGCTGGAGCACATATCGGCCCGGTCGGCGCATTGTTGAGGTTGGCAGCGCGAGCCGCTCCCATCCGATGGGGGAGGCGAATGCAAGGCGATGGACAGTGGCGGTGACAGCGGCACGATCAGCCGGCCGGCGCCGGCAACGGGTTCGCCCGACGCCATGCGGCGGCGAGGCGTGCGTACAGCTGCGGCGCGCCCACGAGGAGGTCCTGCAGGTCCGCATAGCCGCGACTCACGGCCTGCTGCATGAGCCACGCGGCCTGGGCGCGGATGTCGCGCTCCATGAAGCCGCGTAGTTCTCCCGCCGCGGCATGCGCGTCCGTCGACGGCACCTCACCGCCGGCGATGACGATCAGATGAGCGGCGGACGGGCGAACGCGCACGGCGCTGATCTGCAGCGCGCGCATCGCCGCCCCTACGCCAGGCGTGCGCGCTGAGGCCGGGTACGCGTCTTGACTGTTCATCGTTGCTCTCCTGGCGGGCCTTGGATGACCGTCAGGGGGGCCTGAGCAAATGACAGTCCATGTGCGTTAACTCCGCGATCCGGCTTGGGATCTGCTCATTGAGCCGCGTGTGAACGCGCATCGCAGGCCGCGACCATCGGTGGTCGGGAACGCGCGCCGCGAACTCTCGTGGCGTTGCACCTACCCCCGGCGGGGGGAAAGACGCGAGGCGCGCGCCGGCGCAAGCGCGTACGGACTTTGCCGCCAGGGATCAGGCGGCATCGCGCCGGCGGCGGGGCGGGAAGAGAAACCAGCTCGCCAGCACCAGCAGGCCGAAGGCCGTGTAGACCGTGGTGAACACCCAGGCCGGCGCCTCGTAATAGAGGATCCGCTGCAGCCAGTACTGGATGAAGCTGCCGGCATAGGCCGTCTGCCCCGTCTGGCGGCGCAGCCACATCTCGAGATCGGTGAGCGGACAGACCAGGCCGAGGCAGCTTGCGGCGACCACGAAGGCGATCGCGGCGAGGTGGCACAGCCGGAACCAGAGATTGTTCACCCAGCGCCAGCGCGCCAGGTTGCCGATGACGATGATCACCAGGCCGAAGACCACGAACGCGACCACGCCCGTGTGCACTACGAGGACCGCATCGGCCAGGAGCTGGTACCACGCCGCCGTGCTCATTGGAACGCAGCGCGCTGCCGCCGCAGCCCGATCACCGTGTGGCCGCCGCCCGTGCGCTGCCGGCTACTTCGCCGGTGGATCCGTGGCGAGCTCGTGCGCGAGACATGCCGGCGAGCTGTAGCCGCCAGGTCGATGCGCGACCTTCGGCGGCTCGAGCAGCGCGAGCCGCCCGTCCTGCCGCTCGTAGACGCCGCGCTCGGTGACGACGTAATCCATCGGGATGTCGAACCACTGCGGGACTATGCTCTCGAGGCGCGCGAACTCGAAGCTCACGCCGATCGCCACGGGGTGGCCGGGCTGTCGTGCGCGCAGCGCGGCGAGCGTGCGATCGAAATAGCCGCCGCCGTAGCCCAGGCGATAGCCGGCGGCGTCGAATCCGTTCATGGGCACGATCGCGGCATCCGGCTCCACGGGCTCGCCGGCCGCGGGGTAGGGGATGTCGTACACCCCTTTGGCCATCGCGTCACCGGGCTTCCACAGGCGGAAGATCATCGGCTGCCGCGGCGCAAGCACCACGGGCAGCGCGGTCCGCGCACCCGCGTCGCGCAGCCTGCGGGCGAGGAAGCGCGCGTCGTACTCGTGCTTGTGGGGCCAGCAGAACGCGACGACCCCGCGCCGTAGTCCGGGAAACGCGCGCTCCATGTGCGCATCGATCGCGGTGCGGCAAGCGGTGAGCGCCGCCGCATCCACGGCGAGGCGCGCCGCGATCAGGCGCGCCCGCTCGGCCTTGCGCCACTGCTTCAGTTCGTCACTGGTCATGGTTAAGGGGAATGGTAACTCCATCAGCGGTGCCTTTGCCCGTGCGACCCGCAGGCATTCGATTCCACAGCATGCCGCCGCCCTTGGCAACCGCGGATACGGTGCCGTTGCGGCCACCGGACATCCGCCCACAGGATTTGGTGGAAGGAAGTTCGGTAACTACAGAATGGCAATGGCCTTTCCCATGCATTAAACTTTGACGAGGAACCTCTTGGGGGGAGGCAGAAATGGACCACATCCGCGCCGGTTCGGGCGCGCTGATACTCACGCTCGCCTGTGCAACGCAGGTCGCCGCCCAGTCCGTCATACCCGGACCCGGGACGTCGACTGCGATCCAGGGTGAACTGCAGAGCGCGGTGCAGACGCCGCCGCAGCAGACGACCGCCGCCCTGGTCGAATTCATCTGCCCGCCCGGCAACCTGCTGAGCAGCGACCTGCAGACGCGCTGCAACGAGATCGCCATCGGGATACTCGGATCGCGCGGCCAGGGCGGCGACCTCGGCGGGGCGCTGGCCGGGCTGCAGGGGATGGCGCCGGAGGAGAACTCCGTCATCCAGACCATCGAGGTGGACGGCGCGGGGAGCAGGGATGAAGAGGTGCGCCAGCGCCTGGAGCGGCGGCGGAAGAAGGACCAGGACACCGGGGCGGTCACCATGACGCTCAACGGGCGGCCGCTGCCACCCGGGGAGGTGCCCGGTGCGGAGCACGGCGGCGGAGCCAGCGCCGACTACCCCTACAGCGGGCGGTGGGGCGTGTTTCTCAACGGCAACTTCGGGTTCGGGGACAAGGACGACTCCGCCCGCGAGACGGGATTCCGAACGGACTCCTACGGCGTCACCGGCGGGGCGGACTACCAGCTCACCGACCAGTCCATCGTCGGACTGGCGCTCGGCTACACGCGCCAGGACACCGACCTGAATGCCGACAGCGGCTTTCTGGAGACCGACAGCGTCTCGGTGACCGCCTACGCGAGCTACTTCCCCTCGGCGCGATCGTACGTGAACGCGATACTGAGCTACGGTCACAACGACCACGATCAGAAGCGCACCATCGCCTACACCATCGCCTCGCCGTTCACGCCGACCGGCACGGCGGTGATCAACCAGAGCGCCCTCTCCGACACCACCAGCCGCGACCTCGGCGGCAGTCTCGAGGGCGGCTACGACTTCGTGCGTGGCAACTGGACGCTGACCCCCTATGGACGGCTCAACGTCGCGGATTCCTCCATCGACGGGTATACCGAGCACATGTCCGATCCGGGCGGGCCCGGCAGCGGGCTGGCGCTGCAGATCGAGGATCAGAGCTTCATGTCGATCACCACCGCGTTCGGCGGCCGCCTCACGACGGTATACAGCGGGAAGCGCTTCGATCTCTTTCCACAGGTGGGCGTGGAATACGTGCACGAGTTCGACAACGACAACGAGGACACGCGCGGCCGGCTGGTCGACGATACCAGCGGCTCGATCTTCCTGCTGCCGACGGATTCGCCCGATCGCAATTACGGCAACGTCACCGCCGCCCTGACCGCCGACTTTCGCAATGGCTGGTCTGGCCACGTGCTCTACCAGGGGCTGGTCGGCTACGAGGACCTCAACCTCAATCTGTTCGAGATCGGCGCGCGCCTGCAGTTCTAGCTCATCGCTACGGCGCCGCCGCAGGCCCGTCAGCGCGCGGCCCCGGCGGCGTCTTCGCCCAGGCGCGCGACCTCCCCGAGGACCTGGGGCCACAATCGTGTCCAGCAGCAGCCGTGGTCCGCATCGCCGTACACCCGCAGTTGCGCCCTGGCCTGGCGGCGGACGACCGGTTCGATGAGCGCCGCCGGCACGTTCCGATCGCGGCCGCCGGCCAGGTGCAACTGCGCGATGGTGGGCGGCAGCGGCGCGCGGCGTGCGGGATTGAGCGAGCCGGTCAGCGGTGCATAGCCGTGCAGTTGCGTCCAGGCATCGGTGTCGAGGTTGCCGGCGATGGTGATCAGCGCCCGTACGTTCGCCAGGCGTTCGGCCAGCAGCATCGCCAGCGTGCCGCCGCCGCTGTAGCCGATCAGCACGAGGCGGCGGGCGCGGTAACGCGCCGCGACCCGCTGTACCGCCCCGGCCATGCTGGCCACGACCGCCTCCGAGTACCGCGCGCTCGTCCACATGCGCGGGTTGCAGCGGCTCGCGGATCCCAGGCCGTGATAGCACGGACGGCCCACCAGCACCGCCGGCGACGGATCCGCGCGCAACAACTCGAGCGCGACAGGCTCCGACGGTGTCGGGTCCTCCGCGACGCGCGTCCCGGCGATCCATGGACTGCCGTCGCTCTCCAGGTAGACGCGCAGGGATTCCCCGCTGGCGGCGAGCGCACGCGAGTAGATCGCGTGCGCGTAGCCCTGGCCTTCGATGATCTCCCGATGCAGACCCAGATCGTGAGCGACAGCGTCATAGCGCGCCGCGGGCGTGGACGCGCATCCGTGCGCCGCGATCGCCGCCGCGCACAAGGCGGTACGAAACCGGCCTGCGGTCCCGCCCGCGCGGCGCTGCTTCAAGGCAGGCGCGGTGCCGTGCGCGGGACGATCAGGCGGCGGGTGGTCTGGATCTGACGCAGCAGCGTGTCGATCCGCTGCGTCTGCACCAGGCGCGGCGGCGAGGGCGGGCTGTGCGCGTCGGGGATCACGGTCTCGTAGCGGGGCTTGTCGATGACGACGCTGCCGTACCGGTTGGAGACTTCGATGGCAGTGGGCCTGCCGGCCTCCTCCGGCTCCATCAGCGCGATGGATGCGGAGGTCGGCGTGACCTCACCGATCACGTGCGTGCCACGTATGCCGATGGTCGCCACCGGCGTGTTGAGCGTCACCGCCTGCGGCTTGTGCCGGGCGATGAGACCGCTCACGAACCGGAATACGCCCTTGAGGATGTCGGTCTGCATGACGCTGGTATCGTCGCCGGGTTTGTAGACGTACTGTCCCACGTTCATCTCCGAGCTCGAGCCCAGCGCGAAGCGGGCATTGTCCGAGAAGCGAAGCTCCACGCTGCTGTCGGCGGCGGTGGTGATGCGATCGCCCGCGTACACCGCGGCCCCCTGGACGAGCGCCCGTCGCGCCTCGGCGCCGCGCTGCGCATGCACCTCGCCGCTCGCGTCGGTCACCTCGGCCGCAGTCTGCCCGGCATGGGCGATATCCGTCATCACGACTGCGAGGAGCAATGAGACTCCGATCCACAGCCGTCCAGGCACGCCGCCTTCCTTCATCGTTCCTCCAGGTGATCCCCGTCCGGGCCTGTAACTGAAAGTAGCAGATGGCCGCCGATGTGCAAACGTCGCGTTCGTCGCCGGGCGGGAACAATGGGCGGGATGTCGCAGGCAACCATCAGGATGCCGGCCGTCCAGGTATCAGCTGCGCATTCCTCGCCATTGCACTGGCGCTGAATCCCGTCGCCAGCATCATGCTGAAGATTGGCACGAGACGGCTGGGCAGTCTTGGCGCGTGCGCCCTCGATCGGGCATGCCGGCGGTGCGCCGGCACGCCAGCAGCGGGCCGCGGCTCTCAGTCCGCCAGTGCCTGGTGCAGATCCGCCTTGATGTCCTCGACCGCCTCGACACCGACGGAGAATCGCACGAGACCTTCGTCGATCCCGGCGCGCGCTCGTTCCGCCGCGCCCATGCCGCGATGACTGGTGGCGGAGGGCAGCGTGGCCAGCGACTCCATTCCGCCGAGACTGACGGCATGCAGCACGAGCTCGAGGCGATCCAGAAAACGCTGCGCCGCGGCCTTGCCGCCATCGATCTCGAAGGACAGCAGTCCGCTGCCGGCCCGCATCTGGCGCCGGAACAGTTCGTGACTGCCCGCGCCCAGTCCCGGGTAATAGACGTGGCGCACGCGCGGGTGAGCCGCCAGCCACTCCGCGATTGCGCGCCCGTTGCGGTTGTGCGCCTCCATGCGCAGGGCGAAGGTGCGCAGCCCGCGCAGGATGAGCCATGCCTCCATCGCGTTGACCGTGGCGCCGAGATTCTTGTGCAGGGCGCGCGCCTCGGGGGCGAGCGATTCGCGGGCGACGACGCAGCCGCCGATCATGTCGGAGTGGCCGTTCAGATACTTGCTGGTCGAGTGCACCACGAGATCCGCCCCGAGCGCGAGCGGGCGCTGGTTGTAGGGCGTGGCCACCGTGTTGTCGACGATGACCACCGCGCCGGCGGCGCGCGCGGCGGCGACCGTCGCGGCGATGTCGGTCAGGCGCAGCAGCGGATTCGACGGGGACTCCAGCAGCACCACGCCGGCACGGCCGACGGCCGCGAGCCAGGCATCGTCGTCACGGGCGTCGACGTTCTCGACCGTCGCGCCGTAGATCGAGGCGAACACCCGCAGCAGTTCGACGCTGCCGCCGTAGAGGTCCTGCGGCGCCACGATCGGGCCGCCGCGGTGGCGCAGCGCGATCGACAGCGCGCAGTGCACCGCCGCATTGCCGGAGCTGGTGACCAGCGCCTCGGCGCCGTCCTCGAGCTCCGCATAGGCCTGCGCGAGGACGTCGACCGTGGGATTGCCGAAGCGCGAGTAGGCGTAGCCCTTGCGTCTGCCGGCGAACAATTCCTCGGCCTGCGCCGAGGTTCCGAGATGGAAGAGCGTGCTCTGTACGATCGGCGCCTGGAACGGGCCCAGATCCGCGCCGTCGTGATCGGAACCGAGATGCGCGCAGATCGTTTCAATCGAAGGAGAGGTCATGGCACGAGTCACCATACCAGAATTCGAACGGAGCGAAATTGATCGTGCACCTCGCCGATGCGACGTGATTATTCCGCGGCGCGACAGACACCGTCCGCTGGCGGCCGGCGGCCGCCGTGCGCCGCTCCAGGCTTGCCCCCGGCCAGTGCGTGCTGCGACGGTGATACCCGGGCATGGCGGGCAGGACCGCGGGATCGCTGCCCGGCGGGGCGACGCGATCGGCCGCGATCAGCGCGAAGGCCGAACCGGTCTCGCGCCGGCACCAGCGGCCGCGACAGCCTCAATGGGCGACGCTCGACGAGAATACGTTCAGGACGATGACCCCGCCGATGATCATGCCCATGCCCAGGATGGCCGGCGCGTCGAGCCGCTGGCCGAAGAAGACCCATCCGATGATGGCGATGAGCGCCACGCCCACGCCCGACCATACGGCATAGGCCACGCCGACGGGGATCACCTTGAGGGTGAGCGAGAGGAAATAGAACGCGGCGCCATAGCCGACGGCGACGATCACCGACGGCAGGGGCCGCGTGAAGCCCTCCGAGGCCTTCAGAAAGCTGGTACCGGCGACCTCGGCGAGGATCGCGGCGGAAAGTAGCAGCCACTTGGACATGCTGACGAACCTCCTGGCGGCAGTGGATCGGTCGAGCAGGGATGATACACCGCGGCCCGCGCCTCCACAGCGACCGGCGGCGCGCGCCGGCACGGCGGTTGTGCGCGCGCGCTGCTGGCGGGTAGGATTATCCCTCGACCGGGCCGAATTATCCGTTCCAGCAGGAGGGAAGGATGATACTTGAAACCGTCGCCACGGGTGGCTGCCGATCGTATCTGGTCGGTTGCCCCGACAGTTGCGCCGCGGCGCTGATCGATCCGGAGCTCAGCCGGATCGATCGCTACCTCGGTCTGGCGGCGCACAACAGCCTGCGCATCCGTTTCCTCATCGACACCCACACGCACGCGGATCACTACTCGGCGACCAGGGAGATGGCGCGCCAGCTCGAGGTGCCCGTGGTCATGCATCGCCACAGTCCGGCGCCGTTCGTCGCGATGCGCCTGGAGGACGACGAGCTGCTGGCGGTGGGCAGGCTGCGCATGCAGGCGATGTACACGCCGGGGCACACGCGCGATTCGATCTGCGTGAAGGTCGGCGACTGCCTGTTCACCGGCGACACGCTGCTGTCCGGCGCCACCGGCCGCACCGATCTGCCCACCGGCGACCCGGATGCGCTCTACGACAGCCTGTTCAACGGCATCCTGCGGCTCGATCCGGCGTACAAGGTCTACCCCGCCCACGATCACGAGGGCAACGGCCCCACGACGCTCGGCCGCGAGCTCGCGGTCAATCCCCGTCTGCAGCATCGCGAGCGCGCGGCGTTCGTGGAGAACATGCGTAATCTCAGCCTCACGATGCCCGCTCATCTCACCGAGGCGCTCCGTACCAACATGAGCGGCGGCAAGACCGTCGATCAACTGCTCTCCGAGGCCACCGCGAAGGTGCCGTTCATGTCGCTCGCGGAACTGAGGAACCGTGTCGAGGCCGGCGCCGGCGAGCTCGACGTGCTCGACGTGCGCGAACGCGATGCCTACGAGCAGGGCCACATCCCCGGCGCCCGCCTGCTGCCGCGCGGCCAGCTCGAGCTGCGCGTGAACAAGGAATTGCCCGACCCTACCCGGCACGTGCTCACCTACTGCGCGCTCGGCCTCATCTCGACGCTGGCGGCGGCGACGCTGCGCGAGATGGGCTTCCAGCGCGCGGTGGCACTGGACGGCGGCATGGCCGCCTGGCGCGACGCCGGCTATCCGGTCAGGACCGGCGCCGAACCGTAACGCGTCGGGATCCCCCGCCGTGGCTGCGCGCCGCAATGCATCGCGTGGAGCCCGCTGTTGTCCATGGGCAATGCTTGATGTTCCGGCAATGCCAGTGCCTGCATTCCCCGGCGCGGAACTTGAGTTCCCGGACTATTCTTCAGGTTACGGGACGTGGCTGCAGCGACAGGCAACGTACCCGGGGCAGGATTGCATTTTCGTATTCTGGGCGTTTGCCAACAGTGGGGTATTTCTTATGAGCAAGTCCAAACGGGGCATCGCGTTCGTGGTCGGCAGTCTGATGCCTGCCCTCGTCCATGCGGGAGCAATCAACCCGGAGGAGAATCCTTTCCGGATGGAGGAGCTCGTGCAGGGGAACATGTTCGATCAAGGCGCCGAAGAGCAGATGCTCGCGCAGGGATATTGCGGCGGGATGCCGGGGTGGCAGGGCGGTTACGGTGGCATGAACTGCGGCGGCGACATGGCTGGGATGCGCGGCGGCACGATGTGCGGTCCCATGATGGGCGGCGGGATGATGGGCGGTCCCATGATGGGTGGCGGGATGATGGGTGGCGGAATGATGGGTGGCGGGATGATGGGTGGCGGGATGATGGGCGGTCCCATGATGGGCGGCGGGATGATAGGTGGCGGAATGGGGATGATGCGAATGATGGATACGGACCAGGACGGCAAGGTCTCGAAGGAGGAGATGGCCAAGCAGCAGGAATGGATGATGAAGGCGCTGGACGCGGACGGCGACGGTCAGCTCGACGCCTCCGAGATGATGGGCATGGGGCACAGGCGGCGCATGAACCCCGAATGAGGCTTGTCGGGCCCCTGCGCTGCCAGGCCTGATGGGCCTTTGACGAGGCCGGTGACCGTCGAGACCCGCCGATCACCGGCCCGTTGATCTCAGCGACGCGTGATCACGACCTCGAGATACTCGCCCGGGAGGACCAGCGTCTCGTCGCCCGAGCGGTTCAGGCGGCCGAGCAGTCCCAGCAGGTCGCGCGTGAGGGCCTCGCGCCCTTTCTCGTCGAGCGCGGCGAAGGCACGCTGCGTCGGTCCGTAAAAGGTGCGGAACACCTCCAGCCAGTGTGCCGGCGTGCGATAGCGGAAGACGAAATGCCGGCGCGCGACACGGATGTCGGCGGCTTCGTGGCCGAACAGCTCCGCGAGGCGATTCTCCGTGCCCCACAGCAGCGGCGACTTCACCCCCGGCGGCGGCGGCACGTGCCGGCCGATGGTCCTGAAGAGCTGGCCGAGGAATCCTTCCGGGGTCCAGTTCGCCAGTGCGATACGGCCGCCCGAGCGACACACGCGCAGCATCTCGCCCGCGGCCCGTTCCTGGTCCGCGGCGAACATCACGCCGACCACGGACATCACCACGTCAAATGAGGAGTCGGCGAACTCGAGTTGCTCGGCGTCGCCCACCTTGAACGTCACCGGCAGACGCTCGGCGGCGGCGCGCTCCCCTGCCCGGGTGACCAGCGCAGGGACGTAGTCGATGCCGAGGACGTCGCACCACCGCCGCGCTGCGGCCAGCGCCGCGTTGCCGCTGCCGCAGGCCACATCCAGAACGCAATCGCCGGCGCGCAGATCGACCGCCTCGCACAGGGATTCGGCGACGATGGTCAGGGTCGCGCCCACCACCGAGTAATCGCCCGAGGCCCACGTCGCCTGCTGCCTCGTCTTGACGGCCTTCAGATCCACGGGCGCCGGCGTGGTGGTGACGCCGGTATTCAGGTGACTCTTCACTGCATGAGGTATTGCCATTGCCATGATTTCTCTCCAAGCCAGTATTGAACATTGTCGCGGGGTGGCGGGCGTGAGGCCGGCTTGGCAAGTCCGTTCCGCGCCGCCATCACGTACAATTGCCACCCTGCGGCGCGCATTCTAGGAGAGCGGCACGGGCCCCCTCCATGACCCGCCGTCCGCGGTTCTTGCCGGACAGTCCGGCATTTCTGCAAGCGCGACGGCCAGGTTCGTTCATGCGTCCACGGGGAGGCAGACCATGGGTGCCGATGCGTTGTCGGACGTGCTGCGTACTGTGAGGCTGACCGGCGCGGTGTTTTTCGACGTCGACGCCTCCTCGCCGTGGGCGGCCGAGGCGCCCCCGGGTCGGCTGCTCGCGCCCTACGTCATGCCGGGCGCGCAGCACCTCATCGAATATCACGTGGTCACCAGGGGTTCGTGCTGGGGCGGACTCGTCGGCGAGCCGCAGGTGCAGCTCAAGGCCGGCGACGTGATCGTCTTCCCGCACGGCGACGCGCACGTCATGTCGAGCGCACCGGGGATGCGCGCGCCGGTCGACGCGAATGCGGTGCCGAAGCCGCCGCATCCGCCGCTGCCGATCAGGATCCGCCAGGGCGGCGGCGGACCCGACGGCTCGCGCGTGATCTGCGGCTTCCTCAGCTGCGACGCGCGCCCCTTCAATCCGCTGCTCGCGACCCTGCCGCGCGTGCTGCACGTGAGCGAGCAGCCCGGGGAGGACTGGCTGAGCCACTTCGTGCGCTTCGCATTGCACGAGGCAAACGAGCAGAGCGCCGGCGGGGAGTGCATGCTCGCGTGCATGAGCGAGCTGATGTTCGTGGAGGTGGTGCGGCGATATCTGAGATCGCTGCCGCCGGATCAGACCGGCTGGCTTGCCGGCCTGCGCGATCGGCACGTGGGCCGCGCGCTGTCGCTGCTGCACGGGCAACCGGCGCATCCCTGGACGCTCGATGAGCTTGCCCGGCAGGCGGGGACTTCGCGTTCCGTGCTCGCGGAGCGGTTCCAGCACTTCGTCGGCCAGCCGCCGATGCACTATCTCACGCGCTGGCGCATGCAGGTGGC
>JAJVHZ010000039.1:34760-43274 GCA_022072255.1 Gammaproteobacteria bacterium
ACCGCGTTGTTACTGCCTGTATCCTGGCTGGCAATTCTAAACGCACAGCCTCGTTCTGTCCTCGTCGATTGATGGCTACGAACCTACAGGGAACGGCGCGACAGGGGCGCGGCGGCAGGCAGCCCGGCCCGGCTGAACTCGATCGGTGCACGGTGGTCGCAGGAGAAAAGGGCATGCTCATGCGCATTGCAGCGTACATCCTGCTCCCGCTGCTGCTCGGAGGCTGCGTGACCGAACCGGTGGACACGCGGCGGGTGCTTTCCGAAGGGACCCCCTGGCGTACCGACCGCCATGGCGGCGTCGCCGTGCTCGCCTGGCCGTCGTGGGCCGAGACCCACCAGGTCTGCACGAGTCCGCAGAGCGCGGCCGCCGTGACGGTATCAGTGCGTGATCGGCCGAGCCTGCGCACGATCCGCGATGTGGTGCCGCGTCTTGCGGCGGGCGAGTGCGCGACCGTGACCGTCGATCGCGACCAGGACCTCATCGTGACGCAGCTTGCCGGCGGCGCCGCTGCTGACGGCAGATCGCTGCGCGTGCAGGGCACCGGGTATAGACCGCCAGCGCCGGCATACCCCCTTATCTTCGGTGTCGGTCATATTCATCGAGGCGTCCGCCCCTAGTTCCGTGCTTCACATGACTGGTATCCTTTCGATGCGCAGATAGAACGGGGCGCCGGAGACGGGGTGCACGACATTCTGGGGGGAACATATGGATATCGTCTGGTTGTTGCTGGTGGGCCTGATCGCCGGGTGGCTGGCGGGGCTGATTGTCAGGGGCGGCGGCTACGGCATGGTCGGCGACATGGTCGTCGGGATTCTTGGCGCCCTGATCGGCGGCTTCGTGTTCCGCAGCCTGGGCCTGTCCCAGGCGTACGGACTGCTGGGCAGCATCGTCGTGGCGACGATCGGCGCGATCATCCTGATTGCCGTACTGCGCATCATCAAGCACGCGTAGCCGGGCGTCGGGACTTTCGCATCGGGACCAACCGCATTCCGCGGGTGGAGTAAGTGAGTCCCCCTGGCCCGGTTCTCCGGGCGAACCGGCCCGAATCCGGATCGAGCACGGCCTTGCAGCGGCTGCGGAGGAAGGCTTCCATGGCCTGAAGCAGCTGTTGCTTCAGGTCCGACAGGAATTCGAGCAGTTCGTCGATCACGCTTGCGTCGACGAGTTGCGCGATGAACTTTCGAACCGACGCGAGCGCGGCATTGACGGCTCGCTCGATGGGCTTCATCGGATTGAGCGCATCGATCACCTTGTGTATGCAGGCGGTGAATGCGTCTACGCTGAGGCCCATCTTCCTGAGCAGGCGATTTATCGCCATCCTGACGACGAACTCGACCTTGTTCACGTATGGCTTGATGCCGTTCGAGAACCGGGTGAGCACCGCGAGGATCGTCTTCATGGCCTTGCCGCGAAAGACGCCGAGAACCTTCTGCACGGCACGTACGGTGTCGCCAATCGGCTGCAAGATGGCGAGCGCTGAACGCAGCGCCGTCTCGATCGCCGTGAAGAAGCCCGCCGCGCGGGCGGCGGCCTCGTCGAGCGCCGCGCGTACGGCTGCGACCGGCTTGTTGAGCCGGGCGGCGCAGGCGTCGACATCTTCCGGCGGCAGAGGACCATAGTGGGCGATGACGGCGGCAACCATGTCGCGCAGATAGGCGACGTTCGACTCGACTGCATCGATCGCTGCAGCGGCGTTCGCAACCGGGGTCTCGACCTTTTCGACCAGCCTGCGCAGAGGCTCGACCTCCGTGTCGATCCGGCCGACGAGATCACGGGCGCGGCCGATGGTGCCGCTCTGCGGCGGTCCGGCAAGCGCCTCCAGGGCCTGCTTCAGCGAACGAGACGCCGGACCGATCGGGCCGGGCAGTATGGCGAGCGGCGTGACCGTGATGCGGAGGGAGACGAGCAACTGGTGCAGATCGGTCAGGTCCTGATGCAGGCGGGGTGGAAATGCCAGAGGCGCCTTGATCTCGCCGATGAGGTTCTGCACGGCGCGGACGGGCTTCTGGACAGTGGTCACGTGGGCATCGATGGCGGCGAGGTTGTCGCGCAAAGCGATCGTGGCGCTGCGGGTCACCGGGGGGCGGGCCTTTGCTCCCTGCCGGGCGTGGCGGCGTGCGGCGGTGCGTGCGGCCATGGCGGGCTCCTTTCCGGACACGAGTGCGGCGCAGTCACTGCAGAGGGATCATTGCCCTGCCGCGAGTGCAAGAGCTGGCCACGATCGTCACGGTGTAGCGACTTTCGCTCCGGTGAGGCTCGACAACTTGCGCGTGACGCTCGGGAAGCAGTTGCCGTGTCAGGGCGGCGGCCTCGCATTGATTAAAGCACCGCCGCCACGGTATTGGAAGGCCGGACACATTACTTCGCGGCCTTGAGCAGGCCGAAGGTGCAGTTGCGATCGCAGACGACACAACATCGTTGCGGGGTCATCGGGGCCACACCTGAACCACGAGCATCGGCGCCCGTGGCCGCGACCCGGCCGTCTTCACAGCGAACTGCCGTCGAACTCGGTCACGGGGATCGAGGCGAGATCGATACCCTCCAGGCAGCGGATGTTGATGGCCGCCGTGCGCGTGCCGTTCGTGTCCCTGCCCTCGGCGTAGGGGTGGATGCCGCAGTTCGGGCAGAAGCGGTGCTTGATGAGGTGCCTGTGGAACGAGTAGGTGCTCGCGTTCTTCTCCGGCGTGATGATGCGGAGCTGCTCCCGCGGCACGAACCACAACAGGGAGCCCTTGCGCTGGCAGATCGAGCAGTTGCAGGACACGGCGTTGTCGAGCGTGCCCTCGACCTCGAACGCCACGCTGCCACAGTGGCAGCTCCCCCTGTATTTCATGCAGTTACTCCGTGCTCCGGACCCGCCACAGCCTGCCCGGAGACCTAGCACGTTTCCTGCCACGGTGACCCGTGGCGCGAGCCGCTTCGCCCTGCAGCGCCCGGCCGTCGAACTCGGTGACGGGGATCGAGGCGGGATCGATGTCCTCGAGGCAGCGGACGTTGATGGCAGCGGTATGGCCGCCCTTCGGGCTCACTCCCTCGGCACGAACCACAGCAGCGTACCCTTGCGCTGGCAGATCGAGCAGTTGCAGGATACGGCCTTCTCGATGGTGCCCTCGACCTCGAACGCCACCCTTCCGCAAACGAGGCTCGGATCGGGATCGACGCCCCGAAAGACGTGACCGTGCATCGCGAGGAGATCTACGAAAAGGTCCGGCAGGAGAAATCAAACACGTCGAACTGGGCAGGACGGGTATCGGTGTGCGCCGCGCGTGCCCGGGCGCGGCGTCCCCGCCCGCGTCGGGTATGGGGGGACGCTGGCCGCAGCCCGGGTTTCCGCCGGTGAAGCGAAGATCTCCGTCAGCGCCTGGCCGGTCCCCGCGTATCACGACGGCCGGGTAATTCGTCGGCGACGAGCTCGATGTACTCTGCCTCCGCGTGATCGAGCATGTCCATCAGCTCCCGACTGCGAATGTCCTGGGCGTCGAGCTGGATGGTGTCGTCGCCGCCGGGCTTGCGAGTCGGATCGAACGCACGGCCGGCCGCTTCATAGCCCTTGCGCCTGGCCATGAGATCGACGTGCCAGTCTCTCAACTGCAGCAGAAAGGCCTCCTGTGCCTCCCTGCCGACGCCCGCGGACGCCATGCCTTCCTTCAGCCCGGCGATGAGTTCGGGGGCACGCTCGACGAGCTCCGCCTTCTCCTCCTCCGTGGGCACCGGGCTGACGCTCCAGAGGAGCAGGGCGGTCGTCTCCATGGCGGAGCGGACTTCTTCGCTGTCCTCGCCGCAGGCATCCAGGGTCACGGTGAGGTACCTGCACCAGTCGCCCAGCAGGAACTGAACGACGAAGGCGGGCGGGAGCGGCCCTCCGGACGCCTGGATGGCGTGCCGGATCTCGCCGCTGATGCGTGCCGCCGCCTTCAAGTCTGTCGTGAAGCTGGTCATGAACGAGTCCTGTTGAAACCTCCGGCGGACCGCCGGCCCCGGCGGCGCGTACACCCGATGCGTTATCGGGAGACTCCGCGAATGCAGGCCCCCGGCCAAGACACGTTCGCTGGAGCGGTGAAGGATTTCGCAGAATTGGTCCGCCCAGCCCGTGCGCGTCCCTGCGAGCAGGAGCGGAGAGTCAGGGCGTAGGGGCCGGGCGGTATACCGTTAGCGGCGCGGTGGCCGCGCCCTTGAACGGCGTGAGGGGGAGCGGCCTTCGCGCACGGGGCGAGGAACGCCGGAAGGGGCTCCCGCCCCGGGCGGACCGCCAGCCTAGAGGAGATCCGCCACATCCAGCCCCCACACCGTGGAGTTGCCCTCGTGCGCGAGGATGGGCGTGATCTCCGCGCCCGCGCCGGTCGGCTGAACCTGCACAATGCCGAAATTGAACTCCTTCACCACCTCGCGCAGCGTGGAGCGGATGCCGGGCGCGACCGTGAAGCGCTCATCCACGTATACGCCCACGAGCACCTCGTCCTGCAGCACACTGATGCCCGAAGAGGTGAGCGAGGCGGCGGTGAAGTCCGGGTCCGAGGCCTCGATGTCGAAGATGCAGCCGACGTGGATGTCGCCGGAGAGGAAGACGAGGCTGCGCGCCGAGCCGCCGCTGGTGTTGGCGGTCCGCGCCTTCCCGGCCAGGCGCAGCAGCGCGGCCTGCTCGGGCCGGGCGTACTCGTGTGACCACTGATCGCGCGCCTCGTCGATGTTCGAGACCTTGTAATTGCCGAGGTTGAGCGGCGTGCCGAGCAGGCGCGAGAGGTGCACGTTGGCGATGGCGAGCGGTATGTCGGACTTCTCGCCCGATGATCGCGGGTGGAGCACGCCGTCGATGTCGCCGCGCCGGAAGGCGACGATGTCGTCGGTGCGGTCGCCCAGCAGCTTCTGCACCTGCCCGTCGGGGTCCATCGAGGCGATCGGCGTGGGCGTCACCACCGCCAGCGCCTCCACGTCCCCCGGCAGCGTGTCGAACACCTGGTTGATGAAACCCCACTGCTCGGCGCCGAGTATCGGGAAGTCCTTGCGGAATACGTCGCGTTCGCCGCGGCTGTCCAGCACCAGCACCACCAGCCGCCCGCACCGGAACGCGTAGGGCATGGCCCGCCGCTGCCCGGGCAGCGGCGGCGCGTCGATATAGTTGGGCAGCGATTGCACCGGCAGTGCGAGCGGATTGCGGCAGGCCTGGAAGTGCCAGTACGCGTCGCGGCAGTCCTCGAAGTAGGCGTTGCACTTCTCGTAGATCTCCGCACCGCGCGGATGCTTCGCCACCATCGTCGGGCTGTCGGAGGCGAGCGAGCCCCAGCCGTCGCGGATCTCGTGGTCGTCCCACATCATGTAGACGGGCACGCCCGCCATCACCTTGCGCACCGGCTCGCGCGACCAGTTCGCCTGGTAGGCCTCGGCCAGCGCCTTGCGCCGCGCCGCGGGCGTGGACAGGAAGTGCTCCTCGAAGACGTTGGGCTCGTCCTCGTCGATGTATGCCTGGTCGCCCACCATCAGCACGAAGTGCGGCCTGGCTTCGTCGATGAACTTTCCGAACCGCTCCCAGAGGCCGTCGAACCGCGTGGCGCTGCAGGAGATGACGCAGAAGAGCAGGTTGGCCATGGAACCCGGCGCCGGCATGGTACGGAAGCTGCCGCGCGCGCGGGCGACGACGCGGCCTCGGCGCAGGACGCTGTAGCGGTAGCGCCAGTCCGGACGCAGGCCTGTGGCCGTGGCGATGGCGGTGCGGAACTCGAGCTGACTCTCGGTGCTCTGGAAGTCGAACAGCCCCGCGCCCTGCACCCGCAGCTGGTAGTCGATCGGATTGTCGAACACCCGGATCCACACGCGCGCGCTCGCCTCGTCGGTGTGGCCGACGACCGGGCCGAGCCGCAGCCGGCTGATGACCCGCTGCCGGGGCATGGCTACTTCCGGGAGGATTCCCTGGCCATCTCGCCGGCGAGTCCGGCACCGATCGCCTGGCGCATCTCCGCGGCCTCGCGGACGGAGATCGCCGTCTTGATGGCCTCGGCCGCGGCCCGCTTGGCGCGCTCGCCCTTGCGGATCGCGCGCAGTTGCCGGACCTTCTCGTTGTAGCGCGCGACATCGGGCGCGGCCAGGATCGCGCCTGCGATGCTGCCCAGATCGGTCGCGCCCGCCGCCTTGAGCGCGCGCCGGTGCGGCTCACCCAGGTGCAGCGCCCTGGTCGCGGCGGTGAAATCGAGGTTGCGCGGATCGCCCGCGCGCAGCTTCGCCCACGCCCCGATCAACGCGTCGAGGATGCGCGGGTCGTCCAGGCCGAGCGGCAGCTTGCCCAGCGTCCGGCGGTTGGCGAGCAGCGTGGCAAGGCGGTTCTCGAGCAGGTTCCACCTCGTGACGCTCTCGCAGGCGCGCCCGCGCGCCGCGGCGCGCGCCGAGCTTGCCGCTGCCGTGATGCCGCCGAGGTCGAACTCGCCGGGATCGATGTCGACGCGGTGGAGCGGCGTGACCGAGGCCGAGCTGCCGCTCACCACCGGTCCGCCGGCGGCCGCGAAGGTGAAACAGGTGTCGAGCGTGCGATCCTCGCCGAGCAGCACGCCGCGCTCCAGCGGCGAGCGCTGCACCTCGCGGTCGTATTCGTCGCGGAGCGTCTCCAGCCAGATCTCGAGCAGATGCTTGTAGTTGATGGTCGCCCGCTTCACCGAACCCGCGAACGGCTGCGGTGTCGGCGAGACGACGTCGATCAGCATGAGTCCGCTGCCGGCGATCACCCATTGCTCGAGCACCGGGCGGGTGAACTCGTCCGGGTTCGGCAGCGCGCCGACCAGGTCCACGTCGAACTCCTCCAGCGGCGTGCCCGGCGGATAGACGCGATCCAGGTATACGAGGGCACGGACAAGGTCGGTGTTGAAGTTGAACGGGTCCTCCAGCGTGAAGGGACCCGGCGGGTTGTCGAGCACGCAGACCCGGCGCAGCCGCGCGTTGATGCAGAAATTCTCCCCGCGCGGCACGAGCACTACGGCCGTGAACTCCTGCACGCCCTCGATGCCGGAGGAGCGGCGCGCGAGCAGCTGGCTGTACCAGAGATTCGGGTCCGCCGGGTCGAGCGAGAGCAGCTGCAGCGGCTGCGGGGAGAGCGAGTAGCGCAGGTGCGGCGTGCCGACGTATTTCGCGTTGAGCAGCGTCAGCACGTTCTCGATGCGGGTGTGGTGGCTGACGAGCTCGCGCCGCTCCTGCGATGCCTCGCGCGCGGTGGTGTCCACGACCTGGGAGACCGCGCGCTCGGCGCTCACGTCGGTGGAGGTGCGCCGCGCGGAGCCGCCGATCGACACCGGACCGATGCCGATACCCGCACTGGCGCCGAGGGAGGTGGTGCGCGAGCGGCTGCTCGAGGTCTCGTACATCTGGCTGCCGCTCTTGCCCATGAACTGCCCGTCGGCTTCGCCCTCGTACATCTCGCTGCCGACCACGCCGGTCTGGATCATCCGCCGATGCAGCGGCGCGGCGGCGTGGAAGTACGGGCGGACAGTGCCGACCGCTCCGGATGGATTGCGGACCTTCAGGTCCAGTTGCACGAAAAAGCAGGGCACGCCTTCGCCCAGTGCCGCGCCCGCCACGGGTGGGATGTTCGCGGGAAATGCGGCCGGCGAGATCGAGGCCGTGAACTTCAGATAGACCAGCCGCTCCTCGGGAAACCGGCGGGCGATCTCCTCGTCGTCCGGCTCGAAGATGAAGAGCGAGATCGCGGTCTCGTCGGGTTCGCCCGCGGTCAGCGGCTGCGTGGTCGACGCGAGCTTCCAGGGGATCTCCAGCGGCGGCGGCAGGACTTCTGCATCAGCCATGGCGATATTCCCTCCAGCCGGGCCCCGGCTTCAGGGTGGACGCGAGGTGCGCGCGTCCCTCGCGGATAACTGAAGAGTATAGATCCTGCGGCCGGATGTTCCCGACGAAGCCCGCCGCTGCCCGGGCGCCGAAGACCGTTGCCCGGCGCGCGGCGCGGAACTCCGGGCGGAGATCGTCCTCTCACTCCCTGCGTGGTCCCTGCCGCGCGAATATCTGCTAAGGTTGCGTGTCGGCGGTCGCCGCGACTGCCATCGGAGAAGGTCATGACATCCATGTTCATTCGGAATCGCGCGCTCCTAGCGGCACTGCTGCTCGCTGGCGGATCCGCGTGCGGCAAGGAGCCCGCCGCGCCGGCGTCGACCGCGGATGCACTGCCACAGGTACAGGCCGAGGTGCAGGCGCCCGCCGGCAACGGGACGCAGCCAGGCGAGCGGCCGCCTGCACAGCCGCAGGCATCGGACGCGGCCTCCGCGGCGGCCGGCAGCGAGCTGGTCATGGACGTCTACAAGAGCCCGACCTGTCAGTGCTGCGGGAAGTGGATCGACCATGTGAACGCGCAGGGTTTCCGCACGGCGGTGTTGCATCCTGCCGATCTCGATGCGGCGAAGGACAAACTCGGCGTGCTGCCGGCCTACCGCTCCTGCCACACGGCCGTGACGAAGGACGGCTACGTGTTCGAAGGACACGTGCCGGCAAGATTCATCCGGCAGTTCCTGGCCGAGAAGCCCG
>JAJVHZ010000016.1:0-12306 GCA_022072255.1 Gammaproteobacteria bacterium
GCCGGCGCCGGCCGCTCCGCGACGAGACTCGCCGGGGCCGCACCGCCCGGCACCGCGAGCGCCTTCAGCGTCGCGATCAGCTCCGGCGGCGCCGCGCCGGGATCGCGGCCGCCGCGGATCTCATCGAACATCCCGTTGAGCACGTCCAGCACCTGCAGGATCGTGTCCATGAGCGCTGCGTCGACCTGGCGCTCGCCACGGCGCAACAGATCGAAGACGTCCTCGGCCTTGTGGCTCACCTCGACGAGGTTCTCGAGCTGCAGGAAGCCCGCGCCGCCCTTGATGGTGTGGAAACTGCGGAATACCGCGTTCAGCAGGTCGCGGTCGTCGGGCCGGCCCTCGAGATCGACGACCTGGTTGGTCAGGTTCTCGAGGATCTCTCCCGCCTCGACCAGGAAGTCCTGGACGATTTCGTCATTCAGATCGATTGCCATCGGCTCTCACCCGTCAGAAACCGAGGCTGGACAGCAGATCGTCCACCTCGTCCTGGCCGTTTACGCGCTGCCCGGTGCCGGCCGTGCCCTTCACCTCCGGCCCCTCGGCCTGCAGCGCCGTGCCGGACTCGGCCGTCTTCCCCGCACCGGGGCCGGCGCAACGGATCAACCGCACCAGGTTGCTCTCCACCTCGGTCACCATGGTGATGACCCGGCGGATCACCTGCCCGGTGAGATCCTGGAAGTCCTGCGCCATGAGCACCTCCGACAGCGAACTGTGCAGGGTGGCGCTGTCGGCCTTGATCTGCTCCAGGAACAGGGTGAGCCGCCCGCTCAGGACCTTGAACTCCTGCATGTCCATCTCGCGGCGCGTGAAGCGGCTCCAGTCGCTGGCGAAGCTCCTCGCCGCATCACCGAGCTTCTCCGAGATCGGGAGCAGCGTCTCCACCGCGCTCAGCGTGCGGTTGGCCGCCTCTTCGGTCTTCTGGATGACGAAGGTCAGCCGCTGCTTGGCGTCCGGTATCTCCTGCTCGGCGAGACCGACGAGCTTGCCGTCCACCTGAAGGTTCTTCAGCGCCTCGTGCAGCTCGCGGGTCAGCCGCCCGACGTCCATGAACAGGCTCGCCTCCTTGCTGCGCGCCATGAGATCGAGCAACTCGTCGGCCTTGTCTTCGTCGCCGGCCTCCAGATGCGCGACCAGGTCGCGCGCGTTCTGCAGCTTCGCCAGAGTGTCCATCCAAAGCCCCCCCAAGCCCTGTTGTCCTTGTCGTGCGCTGCGCCTACGCGGTGGCGGCGACGCGCTCGAAGATCTTGCTGATCTTCTCCTGCAGCGTCTGCGCGGTGAATGGTTTGACGATGTAGCCGTTCACGCCGGCCTGCGCGGCCTCGATGATCTGCTCGCGCTTGGATTCGGCGGTGACCATCAGCACCGGCAGCGTGGCGAGCCTGGGATCGGCGCGCACCGCCTTCAGCAGGTCGATGCCCTGCATGCCGGGCATGTTCCAGTCGGTGACCAGGAACTCGAAGCTGCCGTTCTGCAACATCGGAAGGGCCGTCTGCCCATCATCGGCCTCCTGCGTGTTCTGGAAGCCCAGATCGCGCAGCAGGTTCTTGATGATGCGCCTCATCGTGGAAAAGTCGTCCACGATGAGAATCTTCATGTCTTTGTTCACGATTTCCTCCGTCGCGAAGTGTCGATTGCTGTTTCGCGCCCGTCCGCTTGCAAACGCCCGGCCCGCACAAACAAGAAGAACAACTAATCCGTCTCGAGCCAGTCGCTCATGCGCGCCCGCAGGCGGATGAGCGCCTGGCCATGGATCTGGCAGACGCGCGATTCGCTCACGCCCAGCACCTCGCCCGCCTCGCGCAGGTTCAGGTCCTCGTTGTAGTACAGCGAGAGCACCAGGCGCTCGCGCTCGGGCAGGCTCGCCACGGCCTTGGCCAGCGCCTGCCGGAAATGGGCGTCCTCCACGTCGGCATCGGGGCCCTGGATGCATGCAACCAGGCCCTCCGCCATGCCGTCCTCGCCCGCCGGCAATTCCTCCAGGCTGAAGAGCCGGTGGCTGGTGGCATCGGCGACCACCCCGTAGTACTCGTCGATCGACACGCCGAGCTTCTCCGCCACCTCCGCGTCGCGCGCGTCCCGTCCCTTTTCGCGCTCGACCTCGGCGACCGCCTTGGCCATCTCGCGCACCTTCCGATGCAGCGAGCGCGGCGCCCAGTCGCCCTTGCGGATCTCGTCCAGCATCGCTCCGCGGATGCGAATGCCGGCGTAGGTCTCGAAGCTGGCCCCGAGCGTCGGGTCGTAGTTCTTCGACGCCTCGAGCAGCCCGATCATGCCGGCCTGGATCAGGTCTTCCGCCTGCACGCTCGGCGGCAGTCTCGTCATCAGGTGATAGGCGATGCGCTTGACCAGCGGCGCATGCTGCTGCACGAGTTGCTGGCCGCCGTCGGTCGCCTCCGAGGAAATCCGTGCGGTGGTCTTGTACGCAGCGATCTCGCTCATGCCCTTGCCCACCTGCCGCTGCCCGGGGCGGCCCTGATCACGCTCTCGACGAAAAACTCGAGCTGACCGCTGGCCGTCTTCGGTACAGGCCAGCTATCGGCACGGTCCGCCAGTTTCTTGAACAACTGCGCCGCCCCGCTGTTGGGGAACATCTCCACCAGCGCGCGGCGGCTCTGCACGCTGCGCAGGACGTGCCCGTCGTAGGGCAGAGTGCCGACCAGATCGAGGGACACCTCGAGAAAGCGGCTGGTGGTCTCCACCAGCTTCTGGAACAGCAGCTGGCCGTCGGCCGCGGTACGCGCCATGTTGACCAGGATGCGGAAGCGCGAACGTCCGGCCTCCTGGCTCAGCACCTTGATCATCGCGTAGGCATCGGCCATCGACGCCGGCTCGTTGCACACGACCACCATCACCTCCTGGGCGGCGGCGCAGAATTTCACCGAGGTCTCGGAGATACCCGCCGGCGTGTCGACGATGAGCACGTCCGGCTGCGGTTCGACACCGCTGAAGGCATAGATGAGACCGGCCTGCTCGCGCTCGCTCAGCTCCGCCATGCGGCGTATGCCGGAGGCGCCCGGCAGCACGCGCACGCCGAAGGGTCCTTCCTGCACGATGTCATTCAGTTCGCACTGGCCGTCGACCACGTGCGAGAGATTCCGCTGCGGCTTCATGCCCAGCATCACGTCGACGTTGGCCAGTCCCAGGTCGGCATCCATGAGCATCACGCTCTTGCCGGTCTGCGCCAACGCCAGCGCCAGGTTGATGGACACCGTCGTCTTGCCGACGCCGCCCTTGCCGCTCGTCACCGCGATGACGCGCACCGGGCGCGCGCCAGGCAGTGCCGCGACGTTGCCGGTTCCGCGCTCAGGCGCGCGCATGTACTTTATCTCCGCCACCGAAAAGCTCCTCCATCATCAAGTCCACCTCGCCGCGCTCGGCCTGGCTGCCGGCGGACGTTGCCGCGATGGCCCGTTTCACGAGCGTGCTGGCGGCGGCCACTTCCACGTCCTCGGGTATACGCTGACCGCCACTGACGTATGCCACGGGCAACTGATGCAAAATGGCTGCCGACAGAGCCGGTGCGAGCAGCGTCGCATCGTCGAGCTTGGTCAGCATCACGCCGGCCGGCATTGCCGGCGCGTAACGCGCGAAGATCGCATCCAGATCGCGCGCCGGCGTGGCCGCCGAGGCGACGACGAAGGAACGCACCAGCGGCGCGCAGTCGCGCAGGGCCGCGAGCGTGATGTCGATGCGGCGGTCGCGAGGTCCCATGCCGGCGGTGTCGACCAGCACCAGCCTGCGGTCGTACACCGCATCGAGAGCGGGCAGGAGTTCCTCCACACCGGCGGCCACGCGCACCGGGATCCCCATGATGCGGCCGAAGCTGCGCAACTGCTCGTGCGCGGCGATGCGCTGGCTGTCGGTGGTGATCAGCGCCACCTCGCGTGCGCCGTGCCCGAGCGCGAACCGGGCCGCCAGCTTGCAGACCAGCGTGGTCTTGCCGACCCCGGTCGGTCCCACCAGCACCGCCGCGCCGCCGCGTTCCATGAGATCGTTTCCGGTCACGCGCAGGCGCTGCGCGTACAGGCCCAGGAACTTCTCCCAGCCCTGATCGAATGACAACGTGGCCGAGACGCTCTGCGCGAGGTCGCGCGCCAGTCGCGGCGTCACGCCGGCGCCGACCGCGCGCCGCAACAGGTAGGCGCCCAGCGGATTGCGCTGACGCATGTCCGACCACGCCAGCGTGGCGAACTGCTGCTGCAGCAGGCCGCGCAGCGAGCGCAGCTCCTGTTGCATCTGATCCATGATCGGTTCGCGGGTCCACAGAGGTTCGCCGCGCACCGCGCCGTTCCTGCGGCTCTCCGCGGCGCTCGCGTTCGCCGCTGCCTCGGCACGCGCGGCGGGCCCGGCCTGGGTGCGAACGCCGCCCGGCTTCGATGCGCGCGCGGGCGCGGCCGCGGAGGGGTTGCGCTCGTTGGCGGGCGCCTGCGGAAAGACATAAGGCTTGACACCGGAGCGCTGCGGCGCGGGCGCGCCCGGGCGGGCCGCCGCGTCCGGCTTGCGCGCCGGTGGCACCGGTGCCTCGGCGTCGCCGCTGTCGTCGACGACGGCGCGAAAGGACGGCTTCAGCGGCGTGTGGGAGGCGAGGATCTCCGCGTCGTATTCATCGGCGGTGATGAGCTCCAGGCCGCCGTCGACCTTCCGCTGGCCGATGATCATCACGTCCGCGCCCTGCTCGCGGCGTGCCGCGGCCAGGGCCGTGCGCATGTCGGGGGCGAAGTAGCGACGCACCTTCATCTCCCCGCTCCTCTGCCATCGCTGTGTCTGCTGTTGCGCCACCGCACCGTCGTCTCCAGTCTCAGTCAGCCCATTGCGCCGTCATTCACTCTGCGCGCCCGACGTTGGCGACGATCTTGATCTGCCGGTTCTCCGGCACCTCGGCGAAGGCCAGCACATGGATGTTCCTGACGCTGTGGCGGACGAAGCGCGCCAGGAAGTCGCGCAATCCGTCCGGCACCAGCAACACCGCGGGCTGACCCTGCATCTCCTGCCGCTCCGCCGCCTCGCGTATGGACTGAATGAGG
The DNA here is from genome assembly GCA_022072255.1 of Gammaproteobacteria bacterium. GTDB lineage: Bacteria > Pseudomonadota > Gammaproteobacteria > JAJPIJ01 > JAJPIJ01 > JAJVHZ01. Next base: position 5,025 of record JAJVHZ010000016.1, read on the forward strand.
CGGTTGGCGAGACCGGGTTCGAGCGGGATCGATCCTTCGCTCAACGTTCTGATCGACTGGTGCAATAAGTGTTCCAGTGAAGGGTCGAGCGTAATCACCGGCAATTCATCTTCCAAACCAATGAGTTGCTGCACGATGGCGCGACCCATCGCGGCGCGAACGGCAGCGGTCAGCACGACGGGGTCCTGACTGCGGTGAGCGTGTTCCGCAAGCTCCTCGACGATGGTGCGGATGTCGCGGATCGGCACGCTCTCGCGCAGCAGGTTCTGCAGGACTTTCACCACCACGCCGAGCGGCAGCACCTTCGGCACGAGGTCCTCCACCAGCTTCGGACTGCTCTGCTGCAGGCGGGTGAGCAGCTGCTGCGTCTCGTCGTGGCCGAGCAGCTCGTGGGCGTGCTCCTGCAGCACCTGGCTCAGGTGTGTCGCGATGACGGTGCTGGCGTCGACGACCGTGTAGCCGAGCGACTGGGCGTGATCGCGCTGCGTCTGCTCGATCCACACCGCCTCGAGTCCGAAGACCGGGTCCTTGCCGGGCGTCCCCTTGAGTTTCCCGAACACCTGGCCCGGATTGATCGCCAGCTCGCGATCGGGGAACACCTCGGCCTGGCTGACCGTGGCGCCCATCAGCGTGATCCGGTAGGCACCGGGCTTCAGATCGAGATTGTCCCGGATGTGCACGGCCGGGATCAGGAAGCCGAGCTCCTGGGAGAGCTTCTTGCGCACGCCCTTCAGCCGGCCGAGCAGCTGGCCGCCCTGCGCGCGATCGACCATCGGGATCAGCCGGTAGCCGACCTCCAGTCCGACCAGATCCACGGGCGTGACGTCGTCCCAGCTGATCTCGCGGGTCTCCGGCTTGGGCGGCGCCGGCGGCGGCTCGGCCTTCGCCGCGGCGCGGTTGCGTTCCTCCTGGGCCAGATACCACGCGGCGGCGCCCGCCGCGCTGGCGAGCAGCAGGAACACGAAGTTCGGCATGCCGGGAATGATGCCCAGCAGGCCGAGGATGCCCGCGGCCACGCCCAGCGTGCGCGGGTTGGCGAACAGCTGCTTGATGATCTGCTGGCTCATGTCCTCGGCCGTGGACACGCGCGCCACCATGATCGCCGAGCCGGTCGCGAGCAGCAGCGCCGGGATCTGCGCCACCAGGCCGTCGCCGATGGTCAGCAGGGTGTAGACCTTGGCGGCGTCCGCCACCGCCATCTTGTGCTCGAGCGTGCCGATCGCGAAGCCGCCGATGATGTTGATGAACAGGATGAGGATGCCGGCGATGGCGTCGCCGCGCACGAACTTGCTGGCGCCGTCCATCGAGCCATAGAACTCCGCCTCCTCCGCGATCTCCTTGCGGCGCGCCTTGGCCTCCTCCTGGTTGATGATGCCGGCGTTCAGATCGGCGTCGATCGCCATCTGCTTGCCGGGCATCGCGTCCAGGGTGAAGCGCGCACTGACCTCGGAGATACGCCCCGCGCCCTTGGTGATCACCACGAAGTTGATGATGATCAGGATGGCGAACACCACGAAGCCGACGGTGTAGTCGCCGCCGATGACGAACTCGCCGAAGGCGTGTATGACCTGGCCCGCCGCCTCGGTGCCGTTGTGCCCGTGCAGCAGCACCACGCGCGTGGAGGCGATGTTCAGCGACAGCCGCATGAGTGTGGCGATGAGCAGCACCGTCGGGAAGGCGCTCAGCTCCAGCGGCCGCTTGCTGTAGACCACCGCCATCAGCACGACCAGCGACAGCGAGATGTTGAAGGTGAACAGTATGTCGAGCAGGAAGGTGGGCAGCGGCACCACCATCATCGCCAGGATGACGAGCAGCAGCAGGGGCGTGCCCAGCCCCGAACGCTGCACGTTCCTCAACCCGGTCATGACTGCCTGCTGGTTCATGCGAGCACGGACTCCCCGTTATCGGTCCCGGCGCAGTTCATCGGGGATCGGCAGATCGGCCGGTGGCTGCACGTCGCGGCTGCCGGGCTTCGCGCGCAACTGGAAGACGTAGGCCAGCACGCGCGCCACGGCCACGTAGAGGCCGGCCGGGATCTCGCTGCCGACCCTGGTGCTGTGGAAGATCGCGCGGGCGAGCGGCGGCGCCGCGAAGGTCATGACCCTGTGGTGGGCGCCGATGCGGATGATCTGCTGCGCCACCTCGTCGGCGCCCTTGGCGACCACCAGCGGCGCGGCGTTCTTCTTCGCGTCGTAGCGCAGCGCGACGGCGTAGTGAGTCGGGTTGGTGACGATGACGTCCGCCTTCGGCACCTCCTCCATCATGCGGCGCGCCGCGACCTCGAGCTGCATGCGCCGGATCTTGCCCTTCACCTCGGGGCTGCCCTCCGTCTCCTTGTGCTCCTCGCGGATCTCCTGCCTGGTCATGCGCAGACGGCGCGCATGCGAATGCAGCTGCCAGGGCACGTCGACCATCGCGATGACGATGGTGACGGCGGCCAGCACCAGGAAACTCCTCGAGACGAGGTGCAGCGATCCGAGGAGTCCGGCGCGCGCATCCGCGTGCTCGAGCCCGACGATCTCCGCCGCCCGGCCCCAGAGCAATGCCAGCAGCACGACGGTGAACAGCACCAGCTTCAGCAGCGCCTTGCCGAGCTCGACGAGGCTGTTGGTGCTGAACATCCGCCCGAATCCCTTCAGGGGGTCGAGCCGCTCCCATTTCACCCCCAGCGCCTCGCCGCTCCACGCCCAGCCGCCGATGGCCGCGGGCGCGAGCAGCGCGATCGCGAAGGCGGCGGCGATCAGCGGCAGTACGCTCATCAGGGCATCGCCCAGCGCGCCCATGAAGACCTCCGGCAGCGACATGGTCGAGAGCGCCTCGCGCGTGGACAGCGTGAACAATTCCTTCATGGTGCCGGCGAGCCCCCTGCCCATGCGTTCGCCCGCCATCAGCATCACCGCGCCCGTGCCCATCAGCAGCAGCATGGTCGTGAGCTCGCGCGAGCGGGCGATCTCGCCGCGGCCGCGGGCGTCGCGCCGGCGCTTCTCGGTCGCCTGTTCCGTGCGTTCCTGGCCGTCGCGTTCCGCCATCGTCCTAGCCTCCCGCCAGGATCTGCCGGGCGGCGGCGAAGGCGAGTTCCATCAGCGCCTGTACGTGGTCCGGCAGCGCCGGGAGCGTGACCCCCATCAGCACCGCGCCGGCGATGACGGTGATCGGTATGCCCACCGCGAAGATGTGCAGTTGCGGCGCCGTGCGCGAGAGCACACCGTAGCCCAGGTTCACGATCAGCAGTGCCGTGATCGTCGGCAGCGCGATGACCGTGGCCTGCAGGAACAGCTCCCCGCCCCACCGCAGCAGCGCGCCGAGTCCCTGCTGCGAGACGCCCGTCACGCCGACCGGCAGGGTGTGGAAGCTCTCGGCCAGCGCGTGCAGCGCAAGCAGGTGGCCATTGACGCTGAGGAACAGCAGGGTGGCCAGCATGACGTAGAACTGCCCGACCACCGGCACCTGCGCGCCGCTCTGCGGGTCCACCATCGCCGCGAAGCCCAGTCCCATCTGCTGGCCGAGCACCTGGCCGGCGAATTCGACGACCGTGAAGATGAGGCGCAGGGAAAGGCCCATCACCAGTCCAATCATGACCTGCTGCATGGTGACCAGGGCGCCGGCGGCGCTGACGGGCTCGATGACCGGGGCCGGCGGCAGCACCGGCACCAGCACCGCGGTCACGCACACGGCCAGCAGCACGCGGATGCGCGCCGGCACCGCCCGCGTTCCGATCACGGGCGCGGAGCTGAGGAGCGCGGCGACCCGCACCAGCGGCCACAGCCAGGCGGCGAGCAGGGCGGTGATCTGCGCTTCGGTGAAGTTCATCGGCGCCCGCGCGGCTGGTGCGATGGCGAGGGACTTGAGCGGCCTCGGTCGGTCATGAATCACCGCCGCCGCCTTCACCCGCCGACGAGGGCGGGTAGATCGTTCATCAACTGCTGTATGTATTCGACGAGCATGCGCAGTATCAGCGGGCCGCCGATCACCAGCACCGCCATCGTCACCATCAGCTTGGGGATGAAGCTCAGCGTCATCTCGTTGATCTGGGTGGCGGCCTGGAAGATGCTCACCAGCAGGCCCACGATCAGCGACGGAACCAGCAGTATGGCCATGAGCACCAGCGTAAGCTGCATCGCGTGCCGTGCAATGTCCATGACCTGCTCGGGTGTCACCGGCTCATCTCCCTAGACGTAGAAACTCTGCACCAGCGTCCCGACGATGAGCGTCCAGCCGTCGACCAGTACGAACAGCATCAGCTTGAACGGCAGCGAGATCATCATCGGCGAGAGCATCATCATGCCCATGGACATCAGTACGCTGGCCACGACCAGGTCGATGATCAGGAACGGAATGAAGATGACGAAGCCGATCTGGAAGGCGGTCTTCAGCTCGCTGGTCACGAACGAGGGCAGCAGCACGGAGAACGGGATGTCATCGGGCGAGCGGAAGTCCTTCCTCTGCGCCAGCTCGGCGAAGAGATTCAGGTCGTTCTCGCGCGTCTGGGCGAGCATGAACTGCCGCACGGGGCCGGCGGCGTTCTCCAGCGCCTGGTTGACGGTGATCTTGTCCTCCAGGTAGGGCCCCACGGCATCGCTGTAGACGCGATCGAAGACCGGCGTCATCACGAAGAACGTCATGAACAGCGCGAGCCCGACCAGGACCTGGCTGGACGGGGTCTGCGCCGTGCCCAGCGCCTGCCGGAGGATGGCGAGCACGATGATGATGCGGGTGAACGACGTCATCGCCAGCAGCGCGGCCGGCAACAGCGTCAGGGCGGTCATCAACAGCAGGATCTGCAGCGACAGGCTGTAGGTCTGCCCGCCGCTCGGCTCCGTGGTCACCGACAGCGCCGGCAGTCCCGGCGCCGCGAACACCGCCATCGGCAGGAGCATGAGCGCCAGCACCGCGATGATCCGCGATCTCATGACGCACCTCCCGCGGCGGGGAGGCCGGCGGCCGGACGCGTCACGCCCGGCGTGCCGCCGGCGGCCATGGACTGGTTCAGGGCATCGCCGAAGCTCACCGGCAGCGGCCCGCCGCCCAGCACGTGCAGGCAGGCGATGCTGCCCGTGGTGACGCCGATGAGCAGCCGCGTGCCGGCCGCGTCCACGAGCAGCAGGCGATCGCGCGTGCCCAGCGGCACCGCCTCCACGATTCTCAGCGAGGAGTTGCGCGCCGAGCGGATGACGGGCAGCCGCCGCAGCACGAACGCACAGCCGGCGACCACCACCAGCACGATCCCCAGCCCGACGATGAGCTGCGTGACCTGCGCCAGCGAGACCGCGCTCTGCGGCGCAGAGGGCCCCTCCGCCGCCAGCGCGGAGACGCTGGCGGCGAGCGCCGCGAGCGCTGCCGCCATGCCATGTCTGATTCTACGCATCGACGCTTCCCCGGCCGCGGCTATTGCAGCTTGCGGACACGTTCCTGCGCGCTGACCACGTCAGTCAGCCGGATGCCGAATTTCTCGTTCACCACCACGACCTCGCCATGGGCGACCAGCGTGCCGTTGACGAGCACGTCGAGCGGCTCGCCCGCCAGCCGATCGAGCTCCACGACCGAACCCTGATTGAGCTGCAGCAGGTTGCGTATGCTGATCTTGGTCGCGCCGATCTGCACCGACAGGGTCACGGGGATGTCCAGTATCGCCTCGAGATTCGCCGGGGCGTCGGCGCGGATCACTCCGGGCTTCAGATCCTCGAGCGGCGCCGGCTGGACGTTGTCCGCCGCTCCGCCCGCTGCCTGGCCGGCCTCCACGGCGGCCTGTTCGGCCATCGCGGCTGCCCAGTCGTCGGCGGCACCGGCTTCTGCCGATTGTGCGTCAGTCATGCTGCAACTCCTGAATCATTGATGGTGCTCTGTCGTGAACGGATCGGTTCGATGACCTGCAGGGCCTTCATGCCGCGCGAGGCGCCGAGGCGGCCGCGGAACACCGGCACGCCCTCCACCTTGGCGAGCAGGCTTTCGGGGATGTCCAGCGGGATGACGTCGCCGGGCGTCATCTCCATGAGCTCGCGCACGGTTATCTCGGTCTTCGCGAGCGTGCTGTCGATGGTGACGGTCGCGGATCGGATCTCCTCGCGCAGCGAATTGATCCAGCGCTCGTCGCGGTCGTTGGTATCGCTCTGCACGCCGGCATCGAGGATCTCGCGGATCGGCTCGATCATCGCGTACGGAAGCATCACCTGCAGCTCGCCGCCGCCGCCCTCCAGCTCGATCTGGAAGGAGGAGATCACCACGACCTCGCTCGGCGAGACGACGTTGGCGAACTGCGGATTCATCTCGGAGGTCACGTACTCGAATTTCACCTTGAACACCGGGTCCCAGGCCTCGGCGAGGTCGGCGAACACCAGCTCGAGGACCTTGTGCACGACGCGCATCTCGGTGGCAGTGAACTCGCGACCCTCGATCTTGGCGTGCCAGCGGCCGTCGCCGCCGAAGAAATTGTCCACGAGAGTGAACACGAGCTTCGGGTTGCACACCACCAGCGCAGTGCCGCGCAGCGGGCGCACCTTGCACATGTTCAGGTTCGACGGCATGAACAGCGAATGCACGTACTCGTTGAACTTGCTCATGCGCACCGCCTCCACCGAGATCACCGGGGAGCGGCGAAGCATGTTGAACAGGCTGATGCGGAAGTTGCGCGCGAAGCGCTCGTTGATCATCTCCAGCGTTGGCATGCGCCCGCGGACGATGCGGTCCTGGCTGGTAAAGTCGTAGCCGCGCACGCCGCCGTCGGCGCCCTGGTCATCGTCCCTGGTATTTACCGCGCCGTTGTCGACGCCGTTGAGCAGCGCGTCGATTTCGTCTTGCGAGAGCAGGTCGGCGTTCGCCATGGTCTTGTATCCGGTTCGCTATTGCATCACGAAGCTGGTGAAGTAGATTTCCCTGACGCCCTTCTTCCTGATCGTCTTCTTCAGGACCTTCTGGATCTCCAGCAGCACGTCGTGGCGCAACGCCTCCTTGCCCTCCGGCGTGATCAGCGTTTCGTAGGTCTGCCTGCTCAGGTGCAGGATCACCGCGTTGCGTATCGCCGGCATGTGCGTCTTGATCTTCTCGGCGAGTTCCGCGCTCGACGGCACGGCCTCGATCTCCACGCTCAGGAACTTGGCTTTCGGTTTCTCGCCGCTGGCGCCGGGCTGGAAGTTCACGACGAAGGCCGGTGCGAGCGGCAGATACGCCGGCTCCTCCGCGCCCTCCTCGCCACTGTCTTCCCCGGAGGCCTGCTCCTCGCCGCCTTCCTCCTCCGACGCCTGCTCCTCGCCGCCTTCCTCGCCCGCGGCAGCCTCTTCCTCGCCGG
>JAJVHZ010000016.1:12406-42205 GCA_022072255.1 Gammaproteobacteria bacterium
TCCTCGCCGGCCGCCGCCTCCTCTTCGCCGTCGCCGCTCCCGGCTTCCGCGCCATCGGTCTCCTCGCCGGTGGCCTCCGCATCGGCGGCCTCCTCGTCGGCGACCTCCTCATCCGCGCCAGCCTCTTCCTCCTCGGCGGCCTTGGCCTTCTTCTTCTTCTTCTTGGCCTGCTCTGCGGTCTCCTTCTGCTTGTGCATGTAGAAGTACCCGCCGCCGGCGCCGGCGACGAGTACGGCCAGGATCGCGGCGATGATGATGATCGTCTTCTTCCTGCCGCCCTTGCCTCCTTCCGCGGGCGCTTCGTCCTTCTTTGCCTCTGCCATTGACTGATACTCTGATGAGTGGATGCAGGGCGTGGAGCAATCGTCATGCCACGGAAAATTGTCTCGCGCGGACAGCGGCTTAGGGGTTTGCGTGCACGGGCAAGCGACAGGGAATTGACTGCGCCTGCAAGGGCGCGCGACGGCCCCCCGCGATGCGTCTGCAAGCGCCGCGCCGGGCCCGCGAGCGCGCGCGTGCGCGGCTCGCGCCGGAGGGATCGGATGGAAGACCTCAGCCGCGCGTCACTGCGTCGGCAGGCGCTTGGTCATCAACTGGTAGCCGCGATCGACGTAGCCGCAACGCGTGTAGAAGCCCACGGGACCACCCTGGCGGCGGGAGACCTCCAGGTGCAGCGCGGTGGCGCCGAGACTGCCGGCGGCCACCTCGGCGAAGGCCAGCGAGCGGGTACCGATGCCCTTGCCGCGGTGTTCGGGCAGGACATAGATCTCGTCGACGAAGGAATCGTGGCCGCCGAACTCGAAGCTGTAGCCGAGCGTGACCACGAGGTAGCCGATGCGGGCGTCGTCCTGGCAGATGAACCAGGCTCCCCCGAAGATCGGATGACCGAGCAGGTAGCGCAGATTGCGTTCGGCACGCTCGCGATCGAAGGCTTGCCCCTCGCCGTGCGCGAACGCCGCCATCATCGGCAGGAGCTGCTCGATCTCCTCCTCACGCAGCGGTCGCCAGCTCAGATGCATGTGCGCCGTCTCAGGGTGCGCGGCCGCGCACCAGGAAGCGCACCTGGTCGAGCACGCGGCCCTCGGCATCGACCAGCCGCAGCGCGTGCTCGCCGCCGCGCGGATGCCAGCCGTCCCCGGCTGCGACCTCGGCGCCGTCGAGCTGCCACCTGGCCGCGGACGACGCGGGTTCCATGGCGAAAAACACCCGCTGGCGGGCGGCCGGAATATCGGGGTCGAGCGCGAGGATCGCGCCTTCTCCCGGGTAGGCGATGCGGGGCGCGCGTGCCGCGTCGCCGCCGAGCGCCACCAGCGGCATCTCCGTGCCGCGCAGATAGAACTCCTGCCGTGCCGGTTCCACGCGCGGCTGGAAGTCGGTGCGCATCGCGACGACGGACTGCGGCGGCGTCGGCGCCGCGGGCGTCAGCCCGCGATGCAGATACTGCATCACCTCGGCCCACACCGGGGCCGCGCCGGTGATGCCGGACACTTCGTGCATGGCCTCGCCGTTGAAATTGCCGACCCACACACCCACGGTGTAGCGCTGGCTGTAGCCGATGCACCAGTTGTCGCGCATGTCCTTGCTGGTGCCGGTCTTCACCGCGGCCGGGAACTGCAGCGCCACGGGATTGTCGAGGCCGAAGGTCGCGGCGCGCGCGCCGCGGTCGGCGAGGATGTCGCCGACGATGAAGGCTGCGCCCGGCGTGATCACCCTGCGCGCGGGTGCCGCCGCCGCGCCGTCGGCCGGCTGCAGGCTCATCGCGCCGTAGCGCCCGCCATTGGCGAGCGTGCGATAGGCATTTACCAGCTGCCACAGGCTCACCTCGGCCGATCCCAGCGCCAGCGAATAGCCATAGTAGTCGCCGGATTCCGTGATCCCGGCGAAGCCCGACCGCCGCAACTGGTCGGCGAAGGCCTCCACGCCGACCACCATCAGGGTGCGCACGGCGGGCACGTTCAGCGAACTGGCCAATGCCGTGCGGGCGCTGACCCAGCCGCGGAACTGCCGGTCGTAGTTCTGCGGCACGTACAGGCCGGTGGGCGTCAGCAGGTTGACCGGCGCGTCCTCGAGCAGCGAAGCGGCCGTCATGCGGCGCTGGTCGATGGCCAGTCCGTAGAGAAACGGCTTGAGCGTCGAGCCGGCCTGTCGCATCGCCCGGATGCCGTCGACGTACACGGCATCGGGGTTGTTGCCGGCGTTGCCCACGTAGGCGAGCACCTCGCCGCTCGCGTTGTCGACCACCAGCACCGCGCCGTCACGCACGTTGCGCCCGTCGAGCTGCAGCAACTGGTGCCTGAGCACCTCGCCTGCATGACGCTGCACGGCCGCATCGATCGTGCTGCGCACGCTCACGCTGCCGGGCTTCAGCAGCAGGCGTGCGACATGCGGGGCGAGGGCCGCCGACGGCCGCAGGCGCGGGATGCGGCCGACGACCGCATACGCGAGCGCCTCGATGCGCCGGCATCCGGCCGCGGGATCGCCGGCCCCCGTGCCGCCCTCCACGCGCAACTGCGTCTCCAGCGTGCAGGCGCGGCGCGCCACGCGTCCGGCCCCGGCATTCGGCGCGCGGATCAGGGCCGCGAGCAGCGCTGCCTCGGGCCGGGTGATGCCGCCCGGCTCCTTCTCGAACAGGCCGCGGCTCGCCGCCGCGATGCCCTGCAGCTCGCCGCGATAGGTGATGAGGTTGAGATAGGCCTCGAGGATCTGCGCCTTGGTCCAGGCGCGCTCCAGGCCGCGCGCCCGCTCAATCTGCGCCCATTTCTGCGCGAGCGTGCGCTTGCCGTCGCGCGGCCGCAGCGCCGGGTCGAGCTGCGCGGCGAGCTGCATGGTGATGGTGCTCGCGCCGCGGCGGGCGCCATCGCCCGCGGCGTTCGACCACAGTGCCGCCGCCGCGCCCAGCCAGTCCACGCCGTGGTGCCCAAGGAAGCGCCGATCCTCGGCGTGCACGACCGCCTCGATCAGCGCCGGGGAGATCGCTTCGATCGGCGTCCACTCCAGGCGCCGCCCGCGCTCGTCGATCCGCAGCTCGTGGATGATTGCGCCGTGCCGGTCGAGCAGCCGCGCCTCGCTGCTCTGGTGCGCCGCGCGCACCTGCGCGTGCGTTCGCGGCGGCGGCGCGCCGCGGCCGAGCGTGGACACGGCGAGGATCACCGTCAGAACCGCCAGAGCGATGGCCGCGGTCCGCTTCCTCATTGCTGTTCGTATTCCGCCGGCATGATCGCGATCACGGGCCCACCGTCACGGTCGCATTGGGGGCCTCGCCGAACATCTCGGGCGCGTACATCGCCTCCACGCGCGTCTCCGGCAGCTCGAAGGTACCCGGGTTGTTCAGGCGCAGCGTGTACTCGACCACCCACTTGCCCTTCGGCACGTAGTCGTAATAGGCGTGGAAGGCGTCGAAGGTCCGCTCCTCGTAGGCCGGCCACACGTAGCCCTGCCGCTGTTCGCCGCCGGTGAGGATCTGCGAGTCCCTGCCCAGGCCCGTGCCGAGTATCGACGCGCCCGCCGGAATGGGATCGTTCACGACCACCCAGGTCATGTCCGACTGCGCCTCGAGCTCCAGGCGCACGCGCGCGACGTCGCCGCGGCTCCACACGCCCGGTTTCCTCTGCTCGATCGCCGTCACCGTGCGCGCGATCCGGTAGCCGCTCGCGAGCGGCTCCTTCAGCGGGATCGCCGCCAGGCTCTGCACCATCGCCCACGGCCTGCCGCGGCCCTGGTGCTCGATGCGCAGCGGCTGCGCCGGCCCGCCCGGCCACGGGTGATACAGCGAACCGCCTTCGGGCTTGCGCGCCCACGGCCACTGCTGCTGGCCGCCGAAGGTCGAGACGGTCCTGCCGTCCACCGGCTCGCCCTCGAAGCGATCGGCGAACCGCTCCATCGCCACCACGCCCCAGGCGTTGGCCGTGGTCGTGCCCCAGTGGCCGCGGACCTGGCGGCCGAGACTGCCGCGCACCATGCGCGGCAGATCCTCCTGCCACTGCTCGTCCCCGAGCAGGGCGAGGATGGCGCGGTTGGCGTTCACGTCCGCCGACAGCATGAGCCACCAGAGGTAGTCCTCGCGCTCGGTGGAGAAGCCCATCGTCGTGCCCTGGAAGTTCAGCCGTGAGCGGATCACCTGCTTGGCCTGCGCCAGCTTCTCCTCCCGGCCCTCGATCTGCCCGGTGCGGTTGAGCACGTTGATCCAGTCGATCACCGCGGAGGTCGGCCACAGGTTCGGCTCGATGTCGATCGCGGACAGCAGCGCCGGGTCGATGGCCTCGTAGCGCGAGGCCGCATCCAGCGCCGCCATCTTGCGGATGGCGAGATCGGCGGCCGGCAGCGCCGAGCCGCGCACGATCCTGCCCTGCACGAAGTTGACGAGCGCCGCGCGCATGCGGTTGCGGGCGTCCTCCGGCAGGTCCCAGCCCGCCTCGTGGGCGATGGCGAGCACGTAGGAGGTCAGCGTGTCGTCGCCCTGGTCGAGCACCGGCCAGAACTTCGCGAGGCCGTCACCGTCCAGATAGGAGGGCAGATCGTTCATGAGCGCCCGCCACAGCGGCGCGTCGCGCAGGGCGATCGATCTCGACACGCGCTGCTCCAGGCAGGTGTACGGATACCAGCGCATGTACTCCTTCACGCCCGCGAGCTGGCCGGCGAGCGAGGGTTTCAATGTCACCCGCACCCCGCCGCGGCCGGGCATGGCGTCGGCGGGGATTGCCGCCTGCATCCCGAACGGTTTGTCGAGCTGCGTGAGCGTGGCCTGGAAGACGCGCACGCGCACCGCCGGGATGACCTTCTGCGTCACCTTCAGCCTGTCGCTCGCCTTCTCGCCATGACTCGCCGCGACCTCCCAGGTGATCGTCTCGGCGTCGTACGGCACCTTCACGTCCCAGCCGACCTCCCTGGCCTCGCCTGGCGCGAGCGCGATGTTGATCGGCGGCAGCACCTGTTCGAGCGCCGCCGAGGACGGACCCGCCGACTGCCTCGGCGTCGCGCTGATCGTCAGCGATTCATCCATGGCGGCGGTGGAGGCATTGCGCACGGTGAAGGTCGCCATGAAGCGATCGCCCTCGCGCACGACGGGCGGCAGGCCGGAGATCAGCATGAGATCCTGGGTGCTGCGGATCGAGGTGCTGCCGGTGCCGAACAGGCCGGCGCCGGCACTGGCCACCGCGACGATGCGGAAGGAGGTCAGCGCATCGTTGATCGGCACCTCGACGTCGGCCTCGCCGTTGGCGTCGAGCCTGACCCTTCCCTGCCACGTCAGCAGCGTGTCGAAAAGCTCGCGCGCGTTCTGCCGCCCGCCTCCGCCGCCGTGCGGCAGCGCCTTCTTGCCGAAGTGGCGTTTGCCGATCACCTGCATCTGCGCGGTGGAGGTCTGCACCTCGATGCCGCGCCGCCCCATCATCGCCTCCAGCAGTCTCCAGCTCGCGTTGGGCATCAGTTCCAGCAGTCCCTCGTCGACCGCGGCAAGCGCGACCTCGGCGCCCCCGGGTAACGGCTCGCCGCTGGCGGCGGCCACCCTGAGGTGCACCTTCGAGGTCTCCCGCACCTTGTAGACGTCGCGATCGGCGCGCACGTCGACCTTCAGCTCGTGCGCCGACCAGCCGACCTTGATCTCGCCGATGCCGAGCCTGTACGCCGGCTTGCCGAGGTCGACAAGCGCGGTGGGCTTCACCTCATCGACGCGTCCGCGCACCGCCAGCACGGAGACGTAAACGTTGGGCGAGTAGTTGCCCCTGATCGGCACCTCCACCACCGGCGAGGTACCGCTCAGCGGTTGCACGTGGGTCTCCATCACGCCCTCGCGCTCCACGGTCACCAGCGCGGTGGCCTCGCGGAACGGCATGCGCACCTGGAACACCGCGGTCTCGCCGGGCTCGTAGCGCTTCTTCTCCGGCAGCACGTCCATGCGATCCTCGTTGCTGACGTCGAACCACCACTCGCCCGACTTCGCCACCCACACCTCGCGATTGGCGTAGCTCGGGTTGCCGGCATCGTCCATCGCCAGCGCGCGCAGGATGAGATTGCCGTCGGCGGGCGCCCCGGTCTCGCAGTAGAGCATGCCCTTCGCGTCGGTCTCGCCCTCGCACAGATCGCCGATGCGCCTGACCTCGCTCGCGCTCTCGTAGGCGTAGAAGCCGCCGATGAGACGCTTGCGGTGTGTGTACGTGAGCCGCTGCAGGACGTCGACCTTGATCTTCACGCCCTGCAGCGGCTTGCCCTTCAGATCCAGCGCCAGGGCCTGGAACTTGAGCTTCTCGCGGCTCACCGCCCAGGCATCGGGCTTCAGGCCGACGACGATCTTCGACGGCCACAGGGTCATGTGCGTAGCGGTGGTCAGCGCCTCGCCGCTGGCGTCGCGATACTCCAGTTCGGCGAGCAGGTCCCGCGGCGTGTCCGCGACCGGCAGATCGGCGATCGTCGCGCGCGCGGCGCCGGCGCGATCGAGCTGCAGGTTCTGGGTCGCCAGGGTCCTGGTGTCGGCATCCTGCGGCGTTTCCGTGCCGGGCTCCTCCCAGTCGTAGCCCCCCATGCCGAAGCTGTACGGGGCCTCGACCTCCTTGCCCTCCTGCACGTTGCCGTTGGCGAAGCTGTAGTCCTCGTAGTCCCCGAAATCGACGGACTTCGGCTGCACGATGCCGCGCAGCTTCACGGGCGCGCCGCTCGCGCCGCCGCCGTTGAGAAAATTCACCTGTATGTCGAGATCGGCACTCGCGGCCTTCACCAGATCCGCCTCCACCGGCTGCAGCAGCGCCTTCATCGTCGGCACGCGGTAGGCCTCGACGCGAAAACTCCCCGCGGTCATCGGGAGCTCGCCGCGCACGGGATCCTTCACCGTCATGCCGACGTCGTAGCTGCCCTGCCTGGCGTCCTGCGGGATCGTCCAGATGCTCTCGGCGATGCCCTGGTCGTCCCAGGCGAGGTCCAGCTCGTACTCATCGCCGCTGCCGGCATGCCGGATGGTCGCCTTCGCCGGCAGCACCTCGCGCGGAAGGATGCCGAAGCCCGCGCGCTCCTGGCGGCGCGCGTAGTGCTTCATGTGCACGGTCTCGCCAGCGCGGAACAGCGGCCGATCGAAGACCGTGGCGAGCAGGTTCGGCGTCTCCCAGCTGCCGGTCGGAAGATTGAAGCGCCACGGCGTGATGCCGTCGTTCCAGTTCGAGAGCACGAAGGTCATGTCCTCGCCGCTGCTGGCCGAGACGATGTAGCCCGGGCAGTTTGGCGCGACGGGCGGCAAGGTCTGCTCGATGCGCAGCAGGCCATCCTTGTCGGTGGCGCCTTCGAACAGCAGCGGACCGTTGCAGTCCTGCACCTTGACCGCCGCGCCGGCGACTGGCCGTGCCCTGTCGAGCGTGGTCACCCACACCAGCGAAGACTCGCGGCCGGACTTGAAATGCGCGCTCAGATTGGTGACCAGCACGGCGGTCTGCGCGTGGTAGGGCGCCTGCGTGCCGTAAAGCGCCGCGCCGAGGCGCGGACTGGCGATCTCCACCAGGTAGAAGCCCGGCTTCCCGAATGGAATGCCGATCACCTCGAAGGCGCGCTGGCCGTTGGGCTTGGGCAGCGTGAACGACTCGGTCTTCTCGGAGGGGGCGAACAGCGACGTACCTCCGGGATGGCGCTCGACGACGTACCGGTCGTTCTCGTCGTCGTAGTGACCCTGCGCGCGCTGCGAGATCCTGACCTTCTCCATCCAGTTGTAGGCCTCGACGGGATCATCCACGCGCAGGCTGCGACCGTTGATCTCGGCCGCCTCCGGCCAGTACTTCTCGCGCAGGTCGTGATACCAGCGCGCGTACCACGGCTCCGCGGTGATGCCGGTGGCGTCGGCGGCGGGCGCGGGCTCCGCGGCGGGCGGCGCCGCGCCCTTGGCGTCGAGGCGCGGCAGCGGCACCACCGCCTCTAGATTGCGCAGCGTGACCGGCAGCGCGGCCTCCGTGCTCATCTCGATGATGCCGAACTCCGCCGGGAACTTGATGAGCGGCGGCGCCTCGTCGGTCCGGGTGGCAAGTGGGAAGCGATCCTGGTTCACCAGCGCGCGGCCGGCGTCGTCCTCGAGCGCCTCCGGGATCTCGAGGGTGAAGCGGGTACGCTCGGGGAACGGACCGACGAAGCCCACGCCGCTCACCCACTCCTGCTTGTCGTCGGCGGCGAACTCGGGCGCGACAGGCTCACCGTCCTCGGGCTGCAGCCGGATCCTCTCCGCGTCGGCGCGGGCGATGGGCGCGGTGAATCCCAGGTACATCGGCAGTACCGGGTTGCAGGCGGCGTCCTTGTTGACCCGCTCGCAGCTGAAGTTGGCGCGGAACTCCTCGCGCGTGTGATAGGCGAGCGTCTGGTCGCTCTCCGCGATCACGCCGCTGGTGGAGGTCACGCCCTTGCCCCAGACCAGCGTCACGTCGACGTCGGGCGGGAACCGCCGCTGGCACTGCAGCACCACGATGGTCGATTCCGGGCCATCCCGGAGCTTGAGGAACTTCTCGCGGTCGCTGCCGGTGAGCGGCGCGCCCAGGACGAACACGCTCAGGCGCCCCTCGCCGAAGTTGGTCAGCACGCGGAAATACTGGTCGAGGAAGTCCGCCCGCTGATCGAGTACCTGCTTGCGTTCCTCGCCCTCGAGTATGCGCACACCGACCTTCTCCGCCACACCGGCGATGTCGCAATAGACGTTCTTAGCGATCGACTCGGGCGTGGCCGGCGCATCGAGTCCGAGGATGAAGATCTGCGCCTCGTCGATGTTGGTCGTGCCCTCGTAGGGCATCTGCTGCACCACCGCCGGCCCGCCGGTGGAGAAGCGGTAGCTCCTCTCCCCGGCAATCGCCTCACCCGCGAGCGTGCGCAGGCCCTGCTTCAGGGTGAAGGTGCATTCCACTCCGGCGGGCAGGTCGGAGTCGAAGTCGTATTCCCAGTTGCGCGCATCCGCCCACCGCGCCTTGCCCGACACCGGGCAGTCGATGGCGAACGGTTCCACCAGGCGCGGATCGCCGAACGGCACCATCTGCCTCGTGAACCGCGCCGCGACCTGCCGCACGCCCTTGACCGTGCCCTGCGGCGAGAACACCTCCACCCGCGCGTCCTGCAACGCCGCATCGGCGCGCCCGGCCTCCTGCGCCCGGCCAGGGACGGAGACAGTCAGCAACAGCAGAAGAAAGAATATGTACCTGCAGCGGCGCATCATGGGCTCCGTTCTTCTGATTCGTGGTACGGATCTGCGGTCGAGCGGAGCCTAAGATGCCGCGCCGCCGATCAAAAGTCGATAGACGCGGCGCGATTTCATCGTTGATTCGCAAGGACTTCATCGGGATCGGGGCGGGCGCCGGCGCGCGGCGGGCGATCCGCCCGATGACATTCTTTTACAGGTTGCCGCGCAAACTCGCGGGCACCGACGCGCTCCAATCGTGCTGGGGCGCAACGTCGCCGGCGCCCATGCAGCCGCGCCGGATGTGCACGATGTCATTGGGGGGGCATGGCGCATGTCGCCCGCCAACCACATTCGAAATGCGGAGCCGCGGTGACCGACAACAAGCTCTCCTCGCACATACTGCCCACCTCCTCGACCATGGTCGGCGTATGCATGGCGGCAGTGAGTCTGGTGAAGCTCGGCGAAACCAGGTACGCGCTCACGCGCGTGGATGAACTGATGGCCTTCGACGGGCTGCTGTTCCTGGTGAGCGCCATCCTCTCCTACATGGCGATCCGATCGAATACTCGCATCGCGGTCGGCCTGGAGAGGACGGCGGACGTCGTCTTCATGCTCGGATTGTGCCTGACCGTCGTGGCCTCCTTCCTGCTCGCCTACTCGATACTCTAGAGGCAGGAGGACATCGGCTGGCCGCGGCTATTGGGCGACGAGCTTGTAGCCGCTGCCGTGGACGGTGACGAGGTACCTCGGACTGGCGGGATCCGGTTCGATCTTCTTGCGCAGGCGCACGATGAAGTTGTCCACGGTGCGGGTGACGACCTCGTGCGGACGGTCCCAGACCTCCTGCAGCAGGACATCCCGCGAGACCACCTCGCCGCGATGAACAACGAGGAAGCGCAGCAATTCCAGTTCCTTGGCACTGACCTCGAGGTCCACGCCGTCGCGCTCGATGCGATGATGGCCGAAGTCCACCCGCGCAACGCCGACGTTCACCCATCCCTGCGGCATGCCCCAGCTGTCCCCGCGCCGCAGGTGCGCATGCACGCGCGCCAGAAACTCCCGCAGGCTGAAGGGCTTCACCACGTAATCGTCGGCGCCTGACTCCAGGCCGATGACGCGGTCGATCTCCTCGCCCTTGGCGGTGAGCATGATTATCGACTTGCGAAAGCCCGCCGTGCGCAACTCCGCGCACAGTGAGACCGAATCGCCGTCGGGCAGCATGCGGTCCAGGATGACGAGATCGGGCGAGTCGGCGCCAATCGCGGCGCGGGCCTGCCGGCACGAGGCCGCGGAGGCCACGCGATAGCCCTCGATGCGCAGGTTGTCCTCCAGGCCCATGCGCATGCCCGGATCGTCCTCCACGACCAGGATGGACGGACTGCTCCTCATGCCGCCGCCCCGAGCGCCGGGAAGGAGACGATCGCCTCGACGCCAAACTGAGTCGGTGGCCGGCCGAACCGGAAGCGCCCGCGATGCACCTTGCTGATCTGCTCCACCAGCGCCAGGCCCAGCCCGCTGCCGCGCGCGTCCTCGGCCATGCGGCCCTGCTGCATGGAACGCCGCAGGTGCCGCTGCGCAGACTCACTGAGCCCTTCCCCGGCATCCGCCACCGTGAGATGCACCCATCCGTCCTCGCCCAGCAATCGCACCTCGATGCCCGAGGCGGCGGCGCCATGCCTGATGGCGTTGTCGACCAGGTTCAGCAGGATCTGCCGTATACCGCCCACGTCGTGCGCGACGGGCTGCACGTGTTCGGCCAGGACCAGGCGCATCTTCGCGCCGCGGCTCTGCCACTCCGGCAGGTACTGCTCGAACACCGATCGCACGGTTGCATCGATCCGTGTCGCCTCGAGGCTGTACACGGGCAGTCCCTGGCGCAGGCGTGAGAAGTCCAGCACGTTGCCGATCATCTGCGAGAGGCGCTCGGCCTCGAGCAGGATCTTGTGCAGGTACTCGTGCTGCCGGTCCGTGTCGGGAATGCGCTTCAGATAGAGCGTCTCGGCATACATGCGTATCAGCGACAACGGCGTGCGCAGCTCGTGCGAGACGTTGGCGACGAAGCGGTTGCGCAGGTCCACCAGCGCATACTCCCGGCGCACATCCCAGGCGATGACGGCGCTGATGAGCATCACGGCGAGCAGCACGCCGCCGGCCGCCACGAAGATCGCCCAGGTCGTGGGCGCGGGCGCCACGCCTCCGGCCGCTGCGGCCGCATCGAGCGCCAGGGTCCATCCAGGCACCAGCGGCGAGAGCGGCACGCCGGCCGGCCCGGCGTCGTTCGCGGCGGCGGGATCCAGCAGACGCACCGAAACGCCATGTTCACGCTCGAACCGCCGCACGACCGGCATCACGACCCGGCTGCGCAGATGGTCGAAATCCGACTGCATCAGGATCCAGCCGCCATCCGCGTCGGTTGCGGTGCCCATCCCCGAATCGACCGCCCGCAGCGGCACCAGGGCGAATACCGCCGGGGCGCCCTCCACGGCCTCCACGAACGTCCGCATCGGCGAGAGCGACTCCGTCGCCACCGTGGTTTCGGCCTGCAGGCGCTCCGTCACCCAGCCGATGAGGCGCTGCTGATAGTCGCCCACGAGCGGGGGATAACTGCGGACCGGACGCATCTCGCGATCGAGGATCAGGATCGCGTCGATGTAAGGGCGCCTGGCCAGGAGCGCCGCCATTCGCGCCTGAGTCAGGTCGCTGCCGCGAGACTCGCGCAGCAACAGCAGCGGTTCCTGCAGGGCCGTCTGCAACGCATGGTCGCTCCTGGTGGCAAGCAGGACGGAGAGTTGCAGGCGGGATGCCTGCAGCGCCTGTTCGATCGCGGCGTCCTGTCCGCGCAGGGCATAGAACGTCAGTCCCGCAACACAAACGGTCGTCAGCAGCAGCAGCCAGAGCAACAGGAGGGGAACCCGCAGGTTGCGGCGAAGACGGGAGGCGGGCTGCATGTCCGCTGTAGCCATGGACCTGGATGTCGCGGCTGTGCTTGCTACCTCCCTCAGAGCGCCGGAACCGGCGGGGGTTCAAAAAAAAAGAGGAGGCCGAAGCCCCCTCTCTGCGGACTGCGATCGGCGGCGGATTACTTCTTCACGCACTCGCTCTTGGCCGGATCCCACTTGTAGCCGGCCTTGCACTCGTGCTTGGTGGTGTCGGCCGCGAAGGCGCCGGTGCTGAGCAGGAACATGCTCGCCAGGACGGCAGCGATGATTTTCTTCATGATGCTATCTCCTCAATGTCGATTGGTTGATTTAACACCTGCCGCGCAGATGTTGAGGAGAGTTTGGCCAAAGGCAGGCCGCCGCGGAATCACAGCGGTGTCACGACATGTAAAAGAATGTCACGGCGCCGCGGCCGACGGGCGGCGGCGCGCGCGGCGGTCAGATCCAGTAGGCGGCGGTGGTCATCACCCTGGACTGCAGCTTCATCAGCCGCTTGAGGGGACCCGGCAGGTCCACTGCGCCCGCTCGCTGCGCCATCTCGGCGTGATTGCCCTCGTCGATGCGCATCTGCGCGACGATCGCCCGGCTCTTCGCGTCCTCCTCCGGCAGCCGCTGCAGGTGCCCCTCGAGGTGGCCTTCGACCTGGCGCTCGGTCTCGACGACGAAGCCGAGATTCCATCGGTCGCCGGCCAGCCCCGCCAGCGCGCCGATTGCGAAGGAGCCCGCATACCAGAGCGGATTGAGATAGCTCAGGTGCCCGCCGAGCTCGTGCACCCGGCTCTCGCACCAGATGAGGTGGTCGTTCTCCTCCGCCGCCGCGCGCTGCATGCGCCTCCTCACCTCCGGGTTGCGCGCGGTCAGCGCCTGCGCCGAGTAGAGCGCCTGCGCGCAGATCTCGCCGGTGTGATTGACGCGCATCAGGCCCTCGGAGACGCGTCGATCGGCAGCCGAGAGCGGCGTCTCGGCGATGCCGGTATCCGGCGCGGTGCGCCCGGTCGACGGCGGACGGCCGAACACGGTGCGCACGCCGTCGTCGATCGCCATCAGCAGCCGGTCGAGCGTGGAGTATTCACGGGGATCATCGTAGGTGTTCATGGTCCACCTCGCTTCGATTTCGACGCCCGCCCGCGGCAATGGCCATTCATGACGCCGGCCTCAGGCCGCCTTCAACGCCTGCTCGATGTCGGCAATCAGATCGTCGATGTGCTCGATGCCGAGCGACAGCCGCACCATGTCCTCGCTCACGCCGGCCTTCGCCAGTTCCTCCGGCGAGAGCTGGCGGTGCGTGGTGCTGGCCGGGTGACACGCGAGCGACTTGCAATCGCCGATGTTCACCAGCCGCAAGAACACCTTGAGCGCGTCCTGGAACCGGGCCCCGGCGGCCACGCCCCCCTTCACGCCGAAGGTGAGGATGCCGGAGGCCCTGCCGGACATGTACTTGTCCACCAGCGGTCTGTCCTTGTGATCGGGCAGTCCGGCGTAGTTGACCCAGGTGACCTTCGGGTGCGACTTCAGGAACTTCGCCACCGCCAGCGTATTCTCGCAGACGCGCTCCATGCGCAGGCAAAGGGTGTCCACGCCCTGCAGCACCAGGAAGGCGTTGAACGGCGAGAGCGCCGCGCCGGTGTTCCGGAGCGGCACGACGCGGGCCCGGCCGATGAACGCCGCGGGCCCGAGCGCCTCGGTGTAGACCACGCCGTGGTAGGAGACGTCCGGCTCGTTCAGGCGGCGGAAGCGTTCCTTGTGCTCGGTCCAGGGGAACTTGCCCGAATCGACGATCATGCCGCCGATGGAATTGCCGTGGCCGCCCAGGTATTTGGTCAGCGAGTGCACGACGATGTCGGCGCCGTACTCGAACGGGCGGCACAGGTAAGGCGTGGGTACGGTGTTGTCGACGATGAGCGGCACGCCATGCCGGTGTGCGACCTGCGCCAGCTTCTCGAAATCGGTGATGTTGCCGAGCGGATTGCCGATCGACTCGCAGTACAGGGCCTTGGTGCGATCGTCGATGAGCTTCTCGAAGGCATCCGGGTCGCGATAGTCGGCGAACTTCACCTGGATGCCGAACTGCGGCAGTGTGTGCGCGAAGAGATTGTACGTCCCGCCGTAGAGCGTGCTCGCCGCGACGATGTTGTCGCCGGCCTCGGTGATGGTCATGATCGCATAGGTGACGGCCGCCTGCCCGGAGGCCAGGGCCAGCCCCGCGATCCCTCCCTCCATGGCCGCCAGCCGCTGCTCCAGCACGTCCCAGGTCGGGTTCATGATGCGGGTGTAGATGTTGCCCTTGACCTTCAGGTCGAACAGGTCCGCCCCGTGCTGTGTGTCGTCGAAGGCGTAGGAGGTGGTCTGGTATATGGGTGTCGCCACGGCCTTGGTGGTCGGGTCGGGCGCGAAGCCCGCGTGGACACACAGGGTCTCGATTTTCATGCTCTTGTATCTCCCCGGATGTGGCCCGCCGGGCGGCAGGCACCGTTATATGTGGGACAGCGGCTATCCTATCAGCCTGATGGCGCCCCTGCCCACGCGCGATCAATCCCGACGCGGATGCTGCGGCGGGCGGGCCGTCGCGAGGATGCCGCGGCACGGATCCGATCGGTCCGGGGACGGGCCGGCGGGGCTTGCGGCCCAGGCTGCCCGGGCGGTGTCCGGGAGGGCCTGGAAGAGGGCCTAAGTGATTGACACTCCCGGCCCCGCTCCGTAAGATTGCGGCCCTTTTCCAGGGGTTTCTCCATGAAGACGTTCTCCGCCAAGCCAGCCGAGGTCAAGCGCGACTGGTACGTGCTTGATGCCACGGACAAAACGCTTGGCCGCCTGGCCACCGAGGTCACCCGTCGGCTGCGTGGCAAGCACAAGCCGGAATTCACCCCGCACGTCGACACCGGCGACTACATCGTGGTCGTCAACGCCGAGAAGGTGCGCGTCACCGGCCGGAAGACCACCGACAAGATGTACTACCGGCATTCCGGCTACCCGGGCGGCATCACCGAGACGTCCTTCGAGAAGATGATCCAGAGCAAGCCCCACAAAGTCATCGAGATCGCGGTCAGGGGCATGCTGCCCCGGGGCCCGATGGGACGCACGATGTTCAAGAAACTGAAGGTGTATGCCGGGCCGAATCACAAGCACAGCGCCCAGCAGCCCAAGACACTGGAAATGTAAGAAATGGCACAGCAGACCAACTACGCGACCGGCCGCCGCAAGACCTCCTCTGCGCGCGTCTACCTGCAGAAGGGTACCGGCAGGATCACCGTCAACGGCCGGGACCTGGACAGCTATTTCGGCCGCCAGACCGCGCGCATGATCGTGCGCCAGCCGCTGCAGACCGTGAACATGACCGCCGATTTCGACATCCACGCCCACGTCGAGGGCGGCGGCGGCTCCGGCCAGGCCGGCGCCATCCGCCTCGGGATTGCCCGGGCGCTGATCGCCTACGACGAGACCCTGCGCAGCCCGCTGCGCAGCGCCGGGTACGTGACCCGCGACTCCCGCGAGGTCGAGCGCAAGAAGGTCGGCCTGCACAAGGCCCGCCGCCGTCCGCAGTACTCCAAGCGCTAGTCGTATCGTGGTACCGGCGCGGGCAACCCGCGCCGGCGCTGATCCCAATCCTGTATGTCTGTTGGAATCCGTTCGCCCCGGGCCGGTCAAAGGGCGGATGCAACGAAATAGCCTCGCGCCGTACCCACTGGGGGATCGTCTAACGGCAGGACTACGGACTCTGACTCCGTCAATCTAGGTTCGAATCCTAGTCCCCCAGCCAATTTCTTTCAGCAAGTTGGCCGCAAGCTGCACCGCCTCCCCTGATCGCATCAAACCTGAAGCCACCGGAAGCCGCTCCATGGCCTTCGCTGCCGCATGTCCATCGTGTGGCCGTGAGGGCCCGTCATCCGGCTCCGGGGTGCTCCGGAGCCGGGAGGTGATGCCCGGAGGCGCGCGCCCGCCTGGCGTGGCAGGCGGTCATACCACGTGATCCGGTTCGAGGGCGCACGGTACATCCGGATGCACCTCGATCTGGATGGTGGCGTGCTGAATGCCGAACCGTGTGCGCAATTCCTGCGCGACCGTGACCAGGAACGCATCGCCGGGGTGGCCATCCTGCATCACGCAGTGGCACGTCAGGGCGGTTTCCGTCGTGCTGAGCGACCATACGTGCAGGTCATGTACCTCCGACACGCCCGTCTGCTGCAACAGAAACTTGCGTACGTCGTCCAGGCTCAGGTTGCTCGGCACCGCGTCCAGGGACATTCCGACGGATTCGCGCAGCAGTCCCCAGGTGCCCATGACGATCACAGCGGCGATCGCCAGGCTGACGGCGGGGTCGAGCCACATCCAGCCGGTCACCATGATCGCGGCACCTGCCGCCACGACGCCCAGGGATATCAATGCGTCATAGGTCATGTGCAGAAATGCGCCGCGAACGTTGATGTCATGAGCGCGGCCCGCCGCGAACAGCCATGCCGTGACGCCATTGATGACGACTCCGATGGCCGCCACCACCATGACGGTCAGGCTCGCCACGTCCCCGGGCTCGACCAGCCGGCGCAGCGCTTCGAACACGATGGCGCCGACTGCCATGAGCAGAAGGACCGCATTGATCAACGCAGCGAGCACCGTACCGCGGCGCAGACCGTAGGTGTGGGTGACGGATGGGCGCCGCCGCGCCAGCAGCGTCGCGGTCCATGCGGCTGCAAGTCCCAGCACATCGCTCAGGTTGTGTCCGGCATCCGCGACCAGGGCGATCGAGTTCGCGAGCCATCCGAAAACGCCTTCCACGACGACGAACGTCAGGTTCAAAGCTATGCCGATGACGAATGCGGTGCCGAAGTCGCGTGGAGCATGAACGTGGGCATCATGCCCGCAAACTCCGCGTCCCGCGGCCTGGTCGCCGGCGTGCTGATGGCTGTGGTGACTCGACGGTTTCGGCATACCTGAAGAATGGCCGCGGCTGAAGCCTCGACAGCCATGCAGTGTTTTTCCGCACTCCGGCAACGCCCCTCGGGCTCACTGCATCCGTGCGCGATAACGTGAGCGTAGTTGCCGCGCATCGTCATCGCAAGTCTTCCCGATACCCGCTGCCATGGCAGGCGGTGCGGGGTCGTTGCCAGCTCGCGGGTGGCCGCCCTGCGGAGGATCGCGGTATCCGGTGCAGGAACGACCGCACCGGGCCATGTGGCAATGTGGAGTGCCCTGGTACGTCAAGCATCATGGTAGACGCGCGGGACATGCGCCGGTAGGATCCCGGCATGCGCTGTGGCCCTTCCACCATGAACCGGCTGGCACGATGAACCGGCTGGTCTGCATTTTCCTGCTGCCCGTTTTCTGGCTGACGGCGTTGTCGCCAAGCCTGGCGACCGCCGCTCAAATGCTGTGCCTGAGCAAGGACGGGCATGTCGCGGTCGAGGTCAAGAGCCTCAGCCGCTGCATGGAGCATCCGGATGAACCGCAGGCCGCGTCTCCAGCCACTGCACCAGACGTACTGCATCGTTACGCGATCAGGGACGCAGCCCACTGCGGCGACTGCGTTGACCTGGAAATCGCCAGGTCGGGCGTCACGCGCGCCAGCAATGCGATCCCGTTGCCCAGGAAGCCGAACTCCGGGGCGCCGGAACTCCTCGCGGTGACGGCCGCGGCTGCGGTTTGGACCGACCGCGTCTATCGTCGCGAGCGACTGGGCCCCTGCCCGGTACGGCTTGCCAATCCGCTACTCGCCGAACGCCGAACGGTCTCCCTGCTGATCTAGCCTGCAGTCCCTCTCCGCCCTGACGGGCTTCGATCGCGTGCAGTCGACGCACGCGCTGTATTTCACTTTTTGGAGCAAGAGGCATGAACCGGTGCCCTGCATTGATATGCCTTGTGTGGTTCGTGAGCGCCGTGCCGATCTGGCAAGGCGCTCGCGCCGAGTCGCTCGCGTGCCAGGCCATCTCCCCGGCAACACACCGGATCATTCCGATACTGGTCAGCGACGAGGCGATTGCGCGTGCGATCAGCAGCCAGCCCGATCTGCTCGCGGCCGAGTGCCGGATTGCGGCGGCGGAAGGGCGGATCACCCGGGCCGGAACCCGACCGAATCCGGAAGCCGCGGTCGAGGTCGAGAACTTCGCCGGCAGTGGTGATGCCGCCGGCCTCGTCAGCGTCGAGACCACGCTGCAGGTCAGCCAGCTCATCGAGCTTGGCGACAAGCGTGGCAGGCGGATCAGGGTGGCGGGACTGGACCGTGATCTCGAGGTCTGGAACCGCGAGGGCAAGCGGCTGGACGTGATCGCCCGGACGCGCAAGGCGTTCG
The DNA here is from genome assembly GCA_022072255.1 of Gammaproteobacteria bacterium. Taxonomy (GTDB): domain Bacteria; phylum Pseudomonadota; class Gammaproteobacteria; order JAJPIJ01; family JAJPIJ01; genus JAJVHZ01. Next base: position 30,753 of record JAJVHZ010000016.1, read on the forward strand.
TTGCCGTGGTGGGTGCGCAGCAGCGGGTCGAAGTGGCCGAGGACCTGGTCGGTCTTGCCGAGGAGGTCGCGCGTGTGGTGACCGCGCGCATCAAGGCGGGCAAGGTCTCGCCCGTGGAGGGGACGCGGGCACGCGTGGCGGCGACCCGTACACGCATCGAGGTGGCCCGCTCCAGGTCCGAGCTCGAGGCGGCACGCCGCAGGCTGGCCGCTCATTGGGGTGCGGACGAAGCGGCCTTCGAGCGCGCCGACGAGGACCTGGAGCACCTCGGCCCGGTCCCCGTGTTCGAGGTGCTTTCCGAACGGGTGGAGATGAACCCGGACCTCGCGCGATGGGCGACGGAGATGGAGCTGCGCCGCGCGCAGTTGCGCCTTGCGGAGAGCCAGCGCACGCCCGACATCACCGTGGGTGGCGGCGTCCGGCATTTTGCCGAACCCGACGATGTCGGCCTCGTTGCGTCCATATCGGTGCCGCTGCCGCTGTTCAATCGCGGCCAGGGCGACATCGCGGAAGCGCGCTTCCTCGCCCTGGCGACCGAGGCCGATCAGCGCTCGGCCCGCATCCGCCTGCTCACGGACCTGTACGACGCCTACGAGCACCTGAAATCCGCACGCGCGGAGGTGGCCATCACGCGGGACGAAGTGCTGCCGGTCGCGAAGGAGGCCTACGAGGCCACGTTGACCGGCTATCGCCATGGCAAGTTCGCCTATGCGGACGTGCTGGAAGCCCAGCGAACGCTGTTCGACGCACGCACGGAGTACATCGACGCCCTGATCCGGTATCACGCCGCCCGCGCCGATCTGGAACGGCTCGCGGGCAGCGGCATGTCATCGGCCGATGACGCGCCCGGGGCCGACACTACAGGAGACAGATCATGAGTTCCCGGATGCCGCCGTACCATCGTCTGACCATTCCGATCGTCCTCCTGTGGTGCCTGCCCAACCTCGCGCCCGTCCATGCAGCCGATGAGCACGCCGCCGACGGCGCGCACGCGGCAGCAGATGCCGACGGGAAACCGCACGAGGAATCTCGCGCCGCCCCCGGGAGCGGCGTGCACGAGGATGAAACAGACGAACATGGAGAGCACGAGGCTGAAGCAGCGCAACTCACCCCGGAGCAGATGGCCCAGGCCGGGATCCTCGTCGCGGAGGCGGGCCCCGGCATGCTGGTGATCAGCAGGGATGTCTCCGGCCACATCACTCTGAACGCCGATCGGCTCGCCCATGTGGTCCCACGTGTAGGCGGTGTCATTACCGAAGTGCACAGGAGCCTCGGGGAAAAGGTTGCGGCCGGCGATGCGCTGGCAGTGATCGAGAGTCGCGATCTTGCCGATCTCAAGGCCGACCATCTTGCAGCGACATCCCGGCTGTCGCTCGCGCAGGCGACGTATGCACGCGAGGCCGAGCTCTGGCGACAAAGGATCTCTGCCGAGCAGGACTACCTGGCCGCCCGGCACGGGCTTGCCGAGGCGCGAATCGCGGAACGTCAAACGCGTCAAAAGCTGCTCGCGCTCGGCATTTCCGAGGAAGCGATCAGGAAGCTCGGCGAGGATGGAGCATACCCCCTGTCGCGGCTGGAGATCACCGCGCCAATCGCGGGCGTCGTCATCGAGAAACACGCCACCCTGGGAGAGAGCGCCGATACGGCCGAGTCGCTGTTCACGATTGCAGACCTCGGCACGGTGTGGGTGGACCTCAGTGTGCATTCCCGGGATCTCGGACTGATCCGCGAGGGGCACCAAGCAACGGTGACCGTTACCGGCACCGATCACCGCACGGACGGCCGGATATCCTACGTGCAGCCGCTGGCCGATCCGGACACCCGCTCGGTGCGGGCGCGCATCGTTCTCGACAATTCCGACGGTAGCTGGAGGCCCGGGTCGTTCGTCACGGCGAGCGTGGTCACGGACGAGCTCGAGGTGCCGGTGCTCGTGCCCAGGGAGGCGGTGCAAGACATGAACAACTCCTCCGCGGTGTTCGTGGCCGGGGAACATGGCTTCGAGGCACGCAAGGTCACCCTGGGGCGCAGCGATGCCTCGTCCGTCGAGATCCTCGACGGTCTGAAACCCGGCGAACGCTACGTGTCGGCCGGCAGCTTCGTCGTCAAGGCGGATATCGAGAAGGCCGGCGCGGCCCACGAGCACTAGGAGCCGCCCGATGTTCGACCCAATCATCCGTTTCTCCATCGAGCGTCGCTGGGTGGTTCTCAGCCTCGTTGTGCTGGTCGCCGGTCTCGGCATCTGGAACTACGGCCGGCTTCCGATCGATGCCGTTCCCGATATCACCAATGTCCAGGTGCAGATCAACACGCAGGCCCCGGGCTTCACGCCGCTGGAGGTGGAACAGCGGATCACCTTCCCTGTGGAGATCGCGCTGTCGGGTCTGCCGCACCTGGAATACACCCGTTCGCTCTCCCGCTACGGGCTCTCCCAGGTCACGGTCGTGTTCGAGGACGGAACCGACATCTTCTTGGCGCGTCAACTCGTGAACGAACGCCTGCAGGAGGCGGCGGGTCAGATCCCCGACGGCCTGGAGCCCGAGATGGGCCCGGTCGCGACGGGACTTGGCGAGATCTTCCTCTACAGCGTGCAAGCCCGTCCGGATGCGCGTCAACCGGATGGACGTCCCTATGACGCCATGGCGCTGCGCACCCTGCAGGACTGGGTGATACGGCCCCAGCTTCGCCAGGTGCCGGGCGTCGCGGAGATCAACAGCATCGGCGGTTACGCGATGCAGTTCCACGTCACGCCGGACCCTGCGCGGTTGCATGCGCTCTCCCTCGGTTTCTCCGACGTCATCGCCGCACTCGAGCGCAACAACAGCAACGTCGGCGCCGGGTACATAGAGCGTCGCGGAGAACAATACCTGGTGCGCGTGCCCGGCCAGGCCGAGGATGTCGAGGACCTCGGGAAGATCGTGGTCGCCACACGTGAAGGACAGCCCATTCGCATCTCCGACGTGGCCGAAGTGGCGGTCGGCAAGGAACTGCGGACCGGTGCCGCCACACGCGACGGCGAGGAGACCGTTCTCGGCACCGCCATCATGTTGCTGGGTGAGAACAGCCGCACCGTGAGCATGCGCGTGGCCGAGCGCCTGAAGGAGGTCAACAGGACTCTGCCGGCCGGCGTCACGGCGGAGCCGGTGTACGACAGAACCGATCTCGTCAGGAAGACCATCGCCACCGTGCAGAGGAATCTCCTCGAGGGGGCGCTCCTCGTCACGGCGGTTCTCCTGGTAATGCTCGGCCACGTGCGCGCCGCGCTGCTCACGGCGCTGGTCATTCCCCTGTCCATGCTCATGCTGATCACGGGGATGGTCGAAAGCCGGGTCAGCGCGAACCTGATGTCGCTGGGTGCGCTCGATTTCGGTCTGATTGTCGATGGCTCCGTCATCATCGTCGAGAACTGTCTCCTTCGCCTGGCGCAGCGGCAGCACCAGCACCACGGGAGGATGCTATCGACGGAGGAACGGCTTCACACGGTATACATGGCCACCCGGGAAGTGTTCGTCCCCAGTCTCGTAAGCGTCGTCGTGGTGGCGCTCGTGAACGTGCCGATCTTCGCCCTCACCGGCGTCGAAGGAAAGATGTTCAGGCCGATGGCGTTCGCGGTGGTGGCGGCCCTGGTCGGCGCGTTGATCCTGTCGCTGACCTTCGTGCCGGCCGCCTGCGCGCTGTTGCTGAAGGGCCGGGTCGAGGAAAAGGAGAACTGGGTCGTCCGGTTCGCGAAGCGTGCCTATCATCCGCTCCTGACCCTCGCGCTGCGGTTCCGAGTGCCGGTCGTCCTGGCCGCGATGGCCCTGGTCCTGGTCACCGGCTGGGCCACCACGCGCATGGGTTCGGAGTTCATCCCGAATCTCAACGAAGGGGACATCGCCATACAGGCGCTGCGCATTCCGAGCACGAGCCTCACACAGTCCCTTGCGATGCAGAGCACATTGGAGAAGGCGGTCCTCACCCGGCCCGAGGTGAAGACGATGTTTGCGCGGGTGGGCACCGCGGAGGTGGCCACCGACCCGATGCCGCCCAGCGTCTCGGACGGATATGTGATGTTGAAGCCGGCAGCACAGTGGCCCGACCCCCATAAGAGCAGGGCGCAGCTGATCGAGGAGCTGGAACGGGCTATCGCGGGGGCGCCGGGCAACAACTACGAGATCAGCCAGCCCATCCAGCTGCGGTTCAACGAGCTGATATCCGGCGTGCGATCGGATCTGGGCATAAAGATCTACGGCGACGATCTGGACGCGCTGCTGGCGACCGGCAACGAGATCGCCGGGATTCTCAACACGGTCAGCGGCGCGGCGGAGGTCAAGGTGGAGCAGGTGACGGGGCTGCCCGTCATTTCGGTGATACCGCGGCGGGAGGCGCTCGCACGTCTGGGATTGACCGTTGACGACGTGCAGGATGTCGTGACGACGGCCGTTGGCGGTCGGGAAGCAGGACGCATTTTCGAAGGCGATCGGCGATTCGACATCGTCGTGAGATTGCCGGAGGACATGCGCAACGACCCCAGGACGCTCGGGCGTCTCTCGGTGCCGCTGCCGGACGGTCGCGGGCAGGTGCCTCTGGCCGAGGTGGCGGAGTTGTCCGAGAGCGTCGGCCCCAATCAGATAAGCCGCGAGGATGGCAAGCGGCGGCTCGTGGTTTCGGCAAACGTGCGCGGACGCGACCTGGGCGGCTTCGTGGCAGAAGTACGGCAACGCGTCGAGCGCGGGATCAGCCTGCCGCCGGGTTACTGGCTGACCTACGGGGGCACCTTCGAGCAACTGGAATCGGCGGGCCGGCGTTTGTCGCTACTTGTACCGATGGCCTTGCTGCTGATTCTGGGCCTGCTCATGATGACCTTCGGATCGATAAAGGACGCGTTGCTGGTGTTCAGCGGCGTGCCGCTCGCACTTACCGGCGGGGTGGCGGCCCTGCTGATCAGAGACATACCTCTTTCGATCACGGCCGGGGTCGGTTTTATCACGTTGTCCGGGGTGGCTGTCCTGACCGGCGTCGTGATGGTATCGGCGTTCCGCGACCTGCTCGACCGCGGATTGCAGCTGCGCGAGGCGATCATCGAGGGGTCGCTGCTGCGACTCCGGCCGATCCTGATGATCGGACTGGTTGCCTCGCTCGGGTTCCTGCCGATGGCAATAAACACCGGTACCGGCGCCGAAGTACAACGCCCGCTGGCGACGGTTGTCATCGGCGGCATCATTTCGGCGACGATGCTCAGTCTTCTGGTGCTGCCCGCCCTGTATAGCCTCGCCTACCGGGGTAGGCGAAGGAATGCCGGCGACACACCGACGGCCGGTGCCTCTGCGTAGCGCGAGAGCGTGGGCGGCGTGCGCTGGAGCCGATTCATCGGCCAGGCCCGCGCGCAGACGTCGGTCTGCCTGACGGCCGCGGCGCACCCGCTTCGCCGCGCTCCACGGTCGGCTGCCGGGCACCGGCGAGATTGTAGGCCGTGTTGATCAGAGCGACGTGGGAGAACGCCTGCGGGAAATTGCCGACCTGGCGCCCCAGGCGAGGGTCGAATTCCTCGGCCAGCAGGCCGACGTCGTTGCGGATGCTCAGCAGGCGCTCGAACAGCGCGGTCGCCTCGTTCCGGCGGCCCTGCATCAACCAGGCATCGGCGAGCCAGAAACTGCACGCGAGAAACGTGCCCTCACCCGCCGGCAGACCGTCGCCGCCCTCGCCGGAATCGTAACGCAGCAGGAAACCGTCGCGCAGCAGATGGCGCTCGACCGCAGCGACGGTGCCGCGGATGCGCGGATCGCTCGCCGGCAGGAAGCCGACGCTCGGCAGAAGCAGGAGGCTCGCGTCCATATGCTTCGAACCGTAGGACTGTACGAAGCTGTTCATGTCCGCATCGAAGCCGTGCGCGCAGACGTCCTCGTGGATGGTCTGGCGCAGCGCGCGCCACTCGGTCAGCGGCCCGTCGAGGCCGAAACCCTCCGCACTCTTGATCGCCCGGTCGAGCGCGGTCCAGGCCATGACCTTGGAATAGGTCAGGTGGCGCGCGCCGCCGCGTGTCTCCCAGATCCCCTCGTCAGGGCAGGTCCAGACGCTCTTCAGATGCCGCATCAGGGCGCGTTGCAGATCCCATGCGGCCCCGCTGGCGGACATGCCGCCCGCGCGCGCCTGATGCAGGGCGTCCATCACCTCGCCGAAGACGTCGAGCTGGAGCTGCGTGGAGGCGGCATTGCCGATCCTGACCGGCTGCGAGTTCTCGTAGCCGGGCAGCCAGGGCACTTCCCATTCGGCCAGGCGGCGCTCGCCGGCGACGCCGTACATGATCTGCAGCTCGCTCGGCCGGCCGGCAATCGCGCGCAACAGCCAGTCGCGCCAGGCGCGGGCCTCATCGAAATAACCCGCACTGGTCAGTGCCAGCAGCGTCAGGGTGGCGTCGCGCAGCCAGCAGTAGCGGTAGTCCCAGTTGCGCGAGCCGCCGATGCGCTCGGGCAGCGAGGTCGTCGGGGCGGCCACGATGCCCCCCGTGGGGGCATAGGTCAGGCTCTTGAGCGTAATCAGCGAGCGGGTCACCGCCTCGGAATACGGACCGGCGGATTCGCAATGCCCCGCCCAGTCCTTCCAGAACGACTGCGTTGCATCGAGCACCGCATCGGGATCCACCGCGCGCGGCGGCGGCAGATGGGACGCCCCGTAGCTGAGAACGAACGGGACGGTATCGCCGGCGGAGACCTCGAATTCGGCGACGGTGGTCAGATTCTCCCCGTGTGTCGGCGCGTGCGTGTGCAGCGCGACCAGGTCCGGGCCGGCGATGGCAACCACGGCACCGTCGGACCGCCGCGTAACCCAGGGCACGACCTTGCCATAACCGAAGCGCAGAACGAGCTCCATGCGCACCGGCACGCGCCCGCGCACGCCTCTGACCAGGCGCACGAGGTCCGACACGGCGTGGCCACTGTCCTGCCCGCCCTTCGCGCCGCCGCGCAGCGGCATGAAATCGATCAGGACGCACTCACCCTCCGCCGTCTCGAAGCATGTCTCGAGGATGAGTGTCTGGCCGCGGTAGCGGCGCCGGATCCGCTTCGGATCGCCTTTGGGCGCGATCGACCAGCGGCCGTGTTCGGGTGTTCCCAGCAGCGCGGCGAAACAGGCCGCCGAGTCGAAACGCGGCCAGCACAGCCAGTCGATGGAGCCGCCGCGCGAGACCAACGCGGCGGTTTCGCAGTCGCCGACCAGGGCATAATCTTCGATGCGCGCGCTCAAGACGAGAGGCCGATGATGGTCTCGAGCTCGCGGCCGCGCTTCTCCAGGGCGGCGGCGCTCCCGGGCGATATCTGCATGCCCTTCTCCGCGGCCACAGAAACCTCCTCACTCGGATCATCGCAGCAAACGGGTCGAACACAGGTAGTCCGCATAGCGTTCGGGCGCAGGCCGCGGCCGGTCAGGGCCGTCGCGCCTGCAGCGCCCGGTCGGCCCCGGCACCGAAGGCTTCATGGTACGTCACCACGCCACAGGGCAACGCTGCGCCAAACGGCAATGCCTGAAAATGCTCCGGAGGCTCATCGGGCAGTACCAGCCCCGCCTCCGGCATGAAGCCAAAGCGCGAGTAGTACGCCGCAGCTCCAAGCAGAACGCAGCCTGCAGCGCCTCGCTCCTGCAGACGGTGCAGCACAGCCCGCATCAGGAGGCTGCCTATACCCCGCCCCTGGAGTTCCGGAGTGACGGAGATTGGGCCGAGCCCATACCAGCCTGCGGAACCGTCCGAGATGGAAACGGGCGATACCGCCACGTGACCTACGATTTCTCCGGCCTGCTCGGCCACGAGCGAGATGCTCAGGGCGCCCGCCTCACGCAAGGCATCGACGATGAACTGTTCCGAGTGATCCGTGTGCGGTGCGTTCAGGAACGCCGCCGCCGTCAGGGAATGTATGGCGGCAACGTCCGACGGCGACTCCTGGCGAATAACCGGGTTCATCGCAAGATCTCGCTCAAAGGGCGAACGTTCGAGGGGAGGCGAGCGAGGGGCCAGCGGTATCATGCTGGCCTCAGCTATTCCGCAGCCTCCGGTGCGCTGAGGCTCTTGCTGTAGAAGCCGGACTGATCGAAGCAACAGACTCGCCGCTTTCCGGACGCGAGCATGTCACAGGCATCATGTATTCGGCTCTCGCGCGTTTTTTGCTGCCTGGCGGAAGTGATCCAGTGTATCCAATCCAGACGTGCGATCGTCGTAGTGTCATGCCACGTTGCCTTGGCCTCTGGCGACGCCGCAAGGGCATCACGCAGATCGGATGGGACTTCAGGTTCTGGTTCCGGTTCCACGGGTGCAATTTCCAGCGTGACAATGTCTCCGGCGTCCACGTCAGCGGCCTCGCGAAGCTTCCTGTCCACTCTCAGCCAATGGCTCAATCGTCCATCGGGTTCGAGCGTCGCCCGGAAAGGACGGCCGTTGATGGTGCCCTCGACGGTCGTCCTGCCCCGCCTCGGCAGCTTGTCACTGGCGGCCTTGGGCAGGACAAGAAAAGTCCAGGAACGGTCCTTTCCGGGTCTTGCCGGACGAAGCAGCCTCGTTTCGAATCGCAACGTTGCAACTGACTTTGCCATTCCCGAGTTCCCTTTGCGTCTGGCGCCCCAAGCTCAGCGGCCCGGCCTGCAGGAGGCACGGATTGCCAGCGGGGCGCGACGGCCGGATCCGCTGCGGCGCATGGCCAGGCCGCACGGTGATATCTCTTGCCGGCCGCCTTTCTTCACGCGAACAGGCGCTCGAGGACTTCACGATGCTCGCCCGCTCTGAAGTGTGAGGCCTCGACCCACGTGAAGCGCTCCTGCCGGCCGGAGGCGATCGCCTCCTGCACCGCGGTACGATCCGTTCGGCTGTCCGTCAGCACCACGACGCGCAGCTCGCGCGAGGCCTGCGCGAGCGTGGTGAGCTCGTAACGGCAGCCGGCATTGTGCGCCTGGAAGCCGCGCAGATCCATCAGCACCACGTCGCTGCAGTGCATGAGCGCCTGCAGCGCATCCTGCCAGGTCGTGTCGTGGCAATAACACTGGTTGATCCGGTAACGGCCATCAATGTCAGCCGCCATGTCGAACGCGGCGATGCGCCGCGCGACGTCCGCAGAACTGACGATAAAGCGCTCGGCCAGTCGCCTGTCGAGAAACTGGAAGATGTCGGCGGCATCCAGTGTGCGATCGGCGAGATCGGTTCCGGCGATCATCACCGTGTTCCCGCTCAGACGCCAGCGTTCGATGACATGGTCGAACAGGGACTGCACCTCCTTGTCCCGCTGGAAAACCCGCAGGACGAGGAGCGTGGGCGCTCGCCCCGCGCGCCGCCTGCCACGCGCCAGCAGCATGACTGCGGGTATCCACAACACCGGCAGGTACATCGCGAACGCTGCCGCGCCTGCGGAACCGGAGAGTGTCAGTGCGCGGTCGGTCAGCGCGAAAACCCATACACCGCTGAACACGACCAGCAACTCGGGGAGCCACTTTCGCGAATACGCGTGCCCGAGCGCACGCCCCAACATCCGCATCGGCCACCATGCAATTATCAAGGACAGCAACACGAACACGGCGAACACGACGTAGACGCCACTCCACCCCGGCAGCCCTTCCAGCGGCGCGATCAGGGCCTTCAGCAACGGCGACTCGCGCGCAGCCATGATTGTCAGCGTATCGACACCCGCGAGCACGGACGACACCAGCACCGCGGCCGGCACGAACAGCCACGGCGCAATCGTGCGGGTCGCGCTGCCCAGGAAGACGAGGGTCAGCAGCACCAGTGGCAGCGCGATGTCTTCCTTCATTACACCGAGCGCCTGCCGCGCGCTCATCCACCACAGGAGGGCAACGAAGAGCGCCGCGCACCACAGCAGCATCGTGCCGAGCAACCGCTTGCGAGACCACCGCCACACCAGCGCCAGTCCGGGGACCGCGGGCCACAGGTACAGCAGCGCCACGACCGCCACACGCCCCGCCGTCAGCGGCTCGCCGGGAACCGTCAGCGCCCACCAGATGCAGGAGCCCGAGAGCGCGATGAGGCAGGACGACGCTATCAGCAGCATGGACAGCCGCATGCCGCCACGGCGGTTGTCGGCGAGCGACACCGGCAGCGGCGGCAGATTGCCGGGCGCCGCGTCCGCGACCGGCACAGCCATGTCTGCGGCATGCGGTGCGCGCATCAATCGCTGCATTCGGCGTCGATAGCGGCGCGCGATGATCCAGGCCGCGATACAGGACAGCAGCACCGACACGATCAGTGCGAAATACACCTTGCCGGTATCTGGTGCCATCGGACTTTTCGCCGAGGTCCAACTACGCCCCTGCACATCGACTCCGGGCAGGGCGCAGGTCCGGGTCCGCAGCAGTTCGAAGCGGACCACAAGGCCAGACGCCGGGGTCTCCCCTGAATCCCGGGCCCCCGGCGTTCGACCGCCTGCCGTTGTCAGGCGTCATTGCGATGCAGAGAACGTTCGATTCTGCGATCGGGCACCAACCACACGAGGGCCACTACCACATACAGCGCCAGCGCCACCCACGGCCAGAGGAACGTCGAAATGATCCCTAGTACATACAGCGCTGGCGAGAGCTTGCCCTTCCAGTCGCCGCCGATGGCGGCTCTCAGCGGCGACTCGCTACCCTGATCAGCGATGATCCTCTGCTGAAGAATCCAGTAGGCAGCGGCTGCCGCCAGGAGCACGCCGCCGTAGAGCGCGGAAGGAACAGCGGCAAAGTGATTCTCACCCATCCAGCCGGTGACGAATGGAAACAGCGACAACCAGAAAAGCAGATGCACGTTTGCCCAGAGGATGCCCCCCCGTCACCCGACTGCAGGTGTGGAGCATGTGGTGATGATTGTTCCAGTAGATCCCGACGTAAACGAAGCTCAGCACGTAGCTCACGAAAACGGGAGCGAGAGGCGCGAGCGCTCCCAGGCCATCGCCGTGCGGAACCTTCATCTCGAGCACCATGATCGTGATGATGATCGCAATGACGCCATCGCTGAACGCCTCAAGCCTGTTCTTGCCCATGTTCATCTACGATTCGCCGATGGCCTTGCCTTGATGAGAAGTGACGCCACCAGGAGCGGGCCGGAAGCGAGGAACCGTAACGCACTCATGTGCGCGATTCCTCGTCTTTTCGCTGGTCGGATCCGTGGCGCCCGACGACCAGGCTCACCTGCCGGCAGTGCCGAGGGCGCCTGACGTCACGAAATTCCATGTGCCCCGCCGCTCTGGTGCTGCGTATGATTCGGCCTCGGCCTCCGGTCACCGGGCATGAGTGCACGACGTCCCGCGAGGACGCCCGATCGATTACGGGCCGCGGAAGATCCACTGCCTGGCGGCCTCCACCTCACCCGACGGGAATCGCTTGATCTCGGCCGACACGAAGTGCGAGACCAGTTGCTCGGCCACCTTGCCCAGAGCGGAATCGGTTACGACGGCGATCTTCCTGACGCGCCGGTGATGCTCGCGCACGAAGCGAAAATGCGACGCCAT
>JAJVHZ010000046.1 GCA_022072255.1 Gammaproteobacteria bacterium
GCCGGGATGTCGGGGATGAAGACCTCGGGCACCGAGGCCGGGGTCTGCATCAGCAGGTCCTGCGTGCGCCGGTGCTTCACCAGCGTCATGAAGGCGCTGACCGCCGCCTTCGGTGTGGGATAACACGGGATTTTCTGCGCCGAGAGCAGCGCGCGCGCGGGCTCGGCGCTCGCCCCGCCCATCCAGCAGGACAGCATCGGAGTGCGGCTCGCCGCCATCGGGGCGACGAGCGCGCGCGCTGCCTCCTCGCTGGACAGCAGTGCCGTGGGCACGTGCATGACCAGCACGGCGTCCACGCCCGGCGCGCCGTCCAGTACGCGCAGCGCCTGCAGGTAGCGATCCGCGATGCAGTCGCCGACGATGTCCACGGGGTTGGAGCGCGACCAGTTGGCGGGCAGCACCCCGTCCAGCGCCGCGATCGTCTCCGGCGCGAGGGTGGCGAGCGTGCCGCCCTTGGTGGTCACCGAGTCGGCGGCCAGCACACCGGGACCGCCGCCGTTGGTCAGGATCGCCAGCCGATCGCCGCCGAGCGCACGCCGCGACAGCGCCAGCGTCTCCGCTGCGTCGAACAGCGCCTCCACCGAGTCCACCAGCACGATGCCGGCGCGCTGCAGGGCGCTCTCGTAGACGGAATAGCTGCCGGCCAGCGCGCCGGTGTGCGAGCGCGCGGCGCGCACGCCCGCCTCGTGCCGCCCGGCCTTGATGGCGATGACGGGCTTGTTGCGGCTCACCGCCCGCGCCGCCGACAGGAACTTGCGCGGCGCGGTGATGCCCTCCACGTACAACAGCACGCCGCGGGTGTGGCTGTCCGAGCCCAGGTAATCCAGCACGTCGCCGAAATCGACGTCCAGCATGTCGCCCAGCGACACCACCTGGGTGAAGCCGATGCCGTTGGTGCCGGCCCAGTCGATGACCGCGGTGCACAGGGCGCCGGACTGCGCCACGAAGGCGAGCGAACCGGGCTGCGCGGCCATGTGCGCGAAGCTCGCATTCATGCGGATGCCGGGACTGAGCAGGCCGACGCAGTTCGGGCCGAGGATCCGCAGGCCGTGCGGGCGGGCGGCGTCGAGCAGGGCCTGGCGCGGGGTCGCACCGGACTCGCCGAAGCCGGCGCTGATGACGATGGCCGCCCTGGTGCCGTGGCGGCCGAGTGCGTCGATGAGGCCGGCGACGGTGGCGGCCGGGGTGCAGATGACTGCGAGGTCCGGGCTGTCCGGCAGGCTCGCGACGTCGGGCCAGGCCTTCAGCCCCTGGATCTCCTCGTGCTTCGGATTGACCGGAAAGATGGCGCCCGCGTAACCGGCGGCGACGAGATTGCGCAGCACCACCTGGCCCACGGCGTGCGGCCGCCCGGTGGCGCCGATCACGGCCACCGAGCGGGGCGCGAACAGCCGATCGAGGTTCAGCGTGCTCATGACGGTCGCGTGTCCACGTCCGAAATCTGACAGTCATCCATGACCGTCGCCGATCCGGATGCCGTCGTGGCCGCGGAGACCGTCGCCGGACGTTACGCGGGCGTCCAGGCGTCGACCAGTGCGCGCAGGATGTCGGTCTCGGTCAGCAGGCCGCGCAGCTTGCGGTTCTCGTCGACCACCGGCAGGCAGCCGATCTTTTGATCGAGCATCAGGCGCGCCGCATCCACCAGCGTCGTCGCGGCGGTGACGGTCACGGGCTGCAGGGTCATGATCTGCTGCACGGTCAGCTTCTCGAGCAGGTGCTGCTGCTCCCAGACCTTCAGCGCGATCGCCTCCGAGGGCTCCGCCTCGAGGAGGTCCGTGCGGGTGACCACACCGACCAGCTCGCCGCCGACGAGCACCGGAAGGTGGCGGATGCGCTGCTTGTTCATCAGGTAGCGCGCATCCGACAGGGTCGCATCGGGCGCCAGCGAGAAGGGGAAGGGCGCCATGCAGTCGCTGACTCGCAGCGTGGTGGGATCCGTCGTATTCTTCGACTTGAACATGATGCTCAGGCGGCGCAGCCGGGATCGGCGCTTGCCGCGAGTCTCTCCTCGGCGTGTGGAACGAATGGTACACCAGGCCGGCCGGTGCACAGCGGTGTGCGGTGGTAGCTGCAGAAGGTCTTCGAGCCGCCCGCCAGGGTCCTGACCCCCCCGTATCCGGACTGCACCAGCACGCGGTGCGCGAGGTAGCTGCGAAAGCCGACGCGGCAGTAGAGGAATACGGATCTCCCGGCGGGGATCTCGCGCAAGCGCTGGCGCAGCTCCCCGAGAGGGATGTTGGTGGCCTCCGGGATGTGCCAGGCCCGGTACTCGATCGGGCTGCGCAGGTCGATGATCGTGCCGCCCTGGGTCACCTGCGGATAGTCCTCCGCGTACCAGAGATCGACATCGCCGCGCAGCAGGTTGCTGCCGATGAATCCGGCCATGTTGACCGGATCCTTGGCCGCGCCGTATGGCGGCGCATAGGCGAGCTCGAGCTCCTCGAGATCGAAGATGGTCATGCCCGCGCGCAGCGCGGTGGCCAGCACGTCGATGCGCTTGTCCACGCCGTCGAAGCCGACGACCTGCGCGCCGAGCAGCCTGCCTTCCCCGGGCGAGAACAGCACCTTCATGTGCATCGGCGCGGTCCCGGGATAGTAGCTGGCGTGGCCGGAGGGGTGCAGATAGACCTTGCGATAGGGCGTGCCGCGGCGCTTCAGCGCCTTCTCCGAGGCGCCGGTGCCGCCGCCCGTCATCTCGAACACCTTGAGGATCGCGGTGCCCTGGGTGCCGCCGTAGCGGGTATCGCGGCCGAAGATGTGATCGGCGACGATGCGGCCCTGGCGGTTGCCGGGGCCGGCGAGCGGCACCACGGTCATCTCGCCGCTCACGGTGTCCACCACCTCGACGGCGTCGCCGGCGGCGTAGATGTTCTGATCGGAGGTGCGCATCCGATCGTCGACCTTGATGCCGCCGTGCGCGCCGAGGTCCAGGCCGGCGGCCAGTGCGAGCTGCGTGTCGGGCCGCACCCCCGCGGCCATGACGACGATGTCCGCGTGCAGGACCGCCCCGTTGGCGAGCGTCACCGCGACGCGGCCGTTGGCGTCCGCGAAGGCGGCGGCGGCCGTGCCCAGGTGCAGCCGCACGCCGTGGTACTCCAGGTGGTACTGGAGATCCCGCGCCATCTCCGCGTCGAGCGGCGGCATGATCTGGTTCGCCATCTCCACCAGGTCGATCTCCAGGCCGCCGTGGCGCAGGTTCTCGGCCATCTCCACACCGATGTAGCCGCCGCCGATGACCACCGCGCGGCGCGCCTGCACCTGGAGATCGCGGATGATGGCATCCATGTCCTCGATGTTGCGCAGGGTGTGGATGCGCGGATGGTCTATCCCGGGCAGCGGCGGGCGGATGGGATGCGCGCCCGGGCAGAGCACGAGGCGGTCGTAGGCCTCGGTGTACCTGCGGCCGGTCTGCAGTTCGGTGACCTCGACGGTCCGCCGCGCGCGGTCGATCGCCGTCACCTCGTGACCGATGCGCACATCGAGGTTGAGGGTCTCGGCCAGCGTCTGCGGGGTCTGCAGCAGCAGTGCCTCGCGATGCTCGATCTCACCGCCGATGTGATACGGCAGGCCGCAGTTGGCGAAAGAGACGTGCTGCGTGCGCTCGATGACGACGATCTCCGCGGCTTCCGACAGACGCCGCGACCTCGCCGCCGCCGACATGCCCGCGGCGACGCCGCCCACCACGACCACCTTCATGGGGTCAGGAGGACTTGGCCGTGTTGATGCCCAGCATCGACCACGCCGGGCACCATCGTATCAGGCCGGTGGCGAGCGGTATCAGGCCGATGACGCCCCACCAGCTGCCGAGCAGGAAGCCGGCGGCGATGATGAGGACACCGGCGACGATGCGAACGATGCGTTCGGTCTGCCCCACGTTGCATTGCATGGCTGCCCCTCCTCCACGACGATGGAGATCGCTCGCGGTGCGAGCGGACCGGGACGATTATCGATGCGCCGCGGCGCTGCGGCCTTGATCAGGGTCATTCCAGTCCCAGCAGGGTGCGGACGTGGGTGGTGGCGCTGCGGCCGAGCGCGGACAGGGCATAACCGCCTTCCAGGGTCGAGACGACGCGATCGGCGGCGAATTCGCCCGCCAGATGCATGATTGCCTTGGTCACCCAGAGGTAGTCGGACTCCACCAGGTTGAGGTTGGCCAGCGGGTCCTCGCGATGCGCGTCGAAGCCGGCGGAGATGTAGATCATCTGCGGCTCGAAGGCCGTGATCGCGGGGAACCACTGCTCGCTCAGCGCGGTGCGGAACTCCCGCCCGCCGGCGCCCGCGGGCAGCGGCACGTTGACGCGCTGGCCGGGGATCGAGGGCCCGGCCCGGTAGGGATACAAGGGATGCTGGAAGGAGGAGCAGAGCAGAACGCGCGGATCGCCGTTGAAGATGTCCTCGCTGCCGTTGCCGTGGTGGACGTCGAAATCGACCAGCGCGACGCGCTCCAGGCCGTGCGCGTCGAGGGCGTGCAGGATGCCGACGGCGACGTTGTTGAAGAAACAGAAGCCCATCGCGCGGTCGCGCTCCGCGTGATGTCCCGGCGGGCGCACGCTGCAGAAGGCGTTCCTTTCCCTGCCCGCCAGCACCAGGTCGGTGGCCAGCACCAGCGCGCCGGCGGCATGCAGCGCAGCATCGAGCGTGTGCGGGTCCATGGCCGTGTCCGGATCGATGCGCACCAGTCCCGACTGCGGTGCGGCGGCGATGATCTCCTCCACGTGCCGCATGGAATGCGCTCGCGCCAGTTGCTCGGCGGTGGCCTTCGGCGCGCTGTATTGATGGAGATAATCCATGATCCCGGCGGCCTTCAGCCGGTCCTCGATGGCATGCAGGCGGCCGGGACACTCCGGGTGATCCGGCAGCATCTCGTGCTTCAGGCAGTCGCTGTGGCTGATGAAGGCCGTCATCGGTCGGCGCGGGAACCTCGGTCGGCGGAGCGACTCCAATTGGTGCGGGGCCGGAGGAAGTATAATCCGCGGGGGAGACCGACCGTGACAGGATCCCGAGGAAAATTGTTCGCACGAGCGCTGGCGGCAGCGGCCGGCCTGTCGCTGATGGCGGGCGTCGATGCGGCCGAACCGGCGCCGGCGGGTCCGTCGGTCGAGGCATTGTCCTTCAATTGTTATACCTGCCACGGGCCCGACGGGCGCAGCCCTGCCGCGATGCCCAGCCTGCAGGGCAAGCATGCGGACTACCTCCTGCGGCGGCTGCTCGAGTTCAAGCAGGGCAAGGGACACCCCACCATCATGGACCGCATTGCGCGCGGCTACAGCGACGAGGAGCTGGCGGATATCGCCGCGTACATCGCGGCGCAGACTCCTTCCACGGGTGAGCGCCGGTGAGCCGGGAGCCGATGCACCGCCGGCGGTTCCTGCGCAGTCTCGGCGCACTCGCGGCACTGCCGTCGGCCGTGCGCGCGGGCGGCACGCGGGGCAGGGTGCTCATCGCCGGCGGCGGGTTCGCCGGCGCCACCTGCGCGCGTTATCTGCGTCGCATCGCGCCGGACCTGCGGGTGACGGTGGTCGACCCGGAGCAGAACTACGTGACCTGCCCGATGAGCAACTGGGTCCTGGACGGCCTGCGGAGCGTGGAGGATCTGACCTTGCGGCGCGACGCGCTGGCCGGCTCGGGCGTGGAGATCGTCCAGGACGCGGTGGTGGAGATCGACGGCAACCGGCGCCAGGCGCGGCTGCGCGGCGGGAAGGCGCTCGATTACGACCGCGCGGTGGTGGCACCGGGCGTGCAGCTCCGGTGGGGCATGCCCGAGGGCTACGACGAGGCGGCTGCCGAGAAGATGCCGCACGCCTGGCTGGCGGGCCCGCAGACGGCACTGCTGCACCGGCAGCTTCTATCGATGGACGACGGCGGCGTGGTCGTCATCAGCGTGCCGGCCGCACCGTTCCGCTGCCCGCCGGGACCTTACGAGCGCGCCAGTCTCATCGCGCATTACCTCAGGCAGAACAAGCCCGCATCGAAGGTCCTCATCCTCGACGGCAACGAGAAGTTCTCCAAGCAGGCGTTGTTCGAGGAGGCGTGGCGGGCGCTGTACCCGGGGTTGATCGAGTGGGTGCCGATCACGGAAGACGGCGCCGTCATACGCGTGGATCCCGCCACGATGACGCTGCACACGAACCTCGAGGAGCACGCCGCCGCCGTCGCCAACGTGATCCCCGCGCAGCGCGCCGGCCAGCTCGCCATCGACGCCGGGCTGGCCGACAAGTCGGGCTGGTGCCCGGTGGATCCGCACACTTTCGAGTCGCGGCACATGCCCGGCGTGCACGTCATCGGCGATGCCGCCATCGCCAATCCGATGCCGAAGTCGGCCTCGTCTGCCAACAGCCAGGCGAAGAACTGCGCCCTGGCTATACGTGCCTTGCTCCGGGGCGAAGTCCCCGGCGAACCGTCGCTGCACAACACCTGCTACAGCCTGGTCGCGCCCGGCTACGCCATCTCGGTCAACGACATCTATCGTCTCCGGGAAGGCAGGATCGCCACCGTCGAGGGCAGCGGCGGCGTGAGCCCGCTCGCCGCCAGCGAGGAATTCCGCGCCAGGGAGGCGGAGTACGACCAGGGCTGGTACGAGAGCATCGTCGCCGATTCGTTCGGCGCGGCCTGAACGTCCCGGCCGGTTTGCCGACCGGGCGCGGGCTTCGTGCGCGGCGTGCGGACGGCGATTGCCCGTACGAGTCGCCAGAATGCGGCGCGGCAACGGCGGCGCATCTGCGGAAGAGACGAGGCTTTCATCCACCACGGAGACGACGATCTATGAGCGACGGTGAGCGGATGCGGCGTGCGGTCATGGGGGATGAATTCGTCGATCGCGCGCTCGCCGGCGCCGACGATTTCTCGCGGCCGCTGCAGGACTACATCAACGATCACTGCTGGGGCGCGGTGTGGACCCGGGAGGGGCTCGATCACCGTACCCGCAGTCTCGTCACTCTCGCCATCCTGGTCGCCCTGCGCGCGCCGCAGGAGCTGAAGGGTCATGTGCGCGGCGCGCTGCACAACGGTGCCACGCGCCAGGAGATACGGGAGACGCTGCTGCACGCGGCTGCCTACGCGGGCACGCCGGCGGCCGTCGAGGCATTTCGCGCCGCCCGCGAGGTGCTGGCGGACGCAGGCGCCTGAGCCTGCAGCGGCGGCCGAACGCGCTGCCAGGCGCGCACTTCCGCAGGCAGGGCCGGCGATGAGGCTCATCGCACGGCGGTTCGGCGTCTTGACCGGCGGCAAGGCCGTCGTGCGCATTCCCGAATAGCATCGTCACCGGAACGCACGCGTAACCAGGCCGTTGCCCCCGCGACGCGCGCGTGGCGCACCTGCATGAACGATATCCACGACACCGCCGCGTCGGGTGTAGGGTCGAGGTCCGCAGCAGCACCTCCGGAACCGTGGCGCCGCCCGATCGCGGAGCTGCTGCGGCAGCTTGGCGTCGACGCGGAAGGCGGCCTCGGCGTCGAAGAGGCGCGGCGGCGACTGGCGGCGCACGGACCCAACCGGCTCCTCGAGGGCAAACGCCGCAGTCCGGTGCGCATGTTCGTCGGTCAGTTCGCCGATTTCATGATCGTGGTGCTGATCCTCGCCGCTGTCGTCGCCGGGATGGTGGGCGAGCCCCAGGACGCCATCGCCATCGTGGTCATCGTCGTCCTCAACGCCATCATAGGGTTCGTGCAGGAGTTTCGCGCCGAGCGCGCCATGGCGGCGCTGAAGCTGTTGGCCGCGCCGTCGGCGCAGGTTCGCCGCGCCGGAACGGTCTGCGTGGTGTCGGCCGAGGAGGTCGTCCCGGGAGACATCGTGCTGCTGGAGGCGGGCAGCGTCGTGCCTGCGGATCTGCGGATGTTCGAATCCATGCAGCTGAGGATCGACGAGGCGGCGCTGACCGGGGAGTCGCACCCGGCGGAAAAGACGATCGATGTGCTGCACGAGGCCGATCTGCCCATCGGCGATCGCCGCAACATGGCCTACAAGGGCACGCTGGTCAGCTACGGCCGGGGGCGGGGATTGGTCGTCGCCACCGGGATGGCGACCGAAATCGGGCACATCGCCGTCCTGCTCAGCACGACCGAGCAGGTCAGGACGCCGTTGCAGAAGCGCCTCGCCGCATTCGGCAAGCGCCTGGCGCTCGTGGTCATCGCGGTGTGCGCCATCATCTTCACGATCGGACTGCTGCGCGGGGAACCGCCGGTCATGATGTTTCTCACCGCCATCAGCCTGGCCGTGGCTGCCATCCCCGAGGCGCTGCCGGCGGTGGTCACCGTGTCGCTCGCCATCGGCGCGCGCAACATGGTGCGCAAGAACGCGCTGATACGTCATCTTCCGGCCGTGGAGACGCTGGGATCGGTCACCTACATCTGCACGGACAAGACCGGCACGCTGACGGAGAATCGCATGCGTGCCACGGAATTCCACGTTGGCGGCGTCACGCAGCGCGAGCCGTCGGACACCCTTCCGGCCGTGCTGCTGCGCGCACTGGCGCTGAACAACGACGCGCGCCGCGACGACAGCGGCGAGATCCTCGGCGATCCGACGGAGACGGCGCTGTATGCGGCGGCGGCGGCGGCGGGGCTCGAGGGCGCCGCGGCGGCGAAGGAGGCGCCGCGGCTCGCCGAGATCCCGTTCGACTCCGGCCGCGCGCTGATGACGACCGTGCATCGCGTGCCGGGCGGCGCGGTGGCATTTGCGAAGGGCGCCCCGGAGCGACTGCTGGAACGTTGCACGCGGCAGTGGACGCGGTCCGGACCGCTGCCCGTGCAGCGGCAGGAACTCGCACGCGTCTCCGAGGAGATGGCCGCGCGCGGGTTGCGCGTGCTTGCTTTCGCCTGCCGCGAACTGGGGCAGGCGGATGCGATCGACTCGGAGGCGATCGAAGGCGAGCTGTGCTTCATCGGCTTCGTGGGGCTCATCGACCCGCCGCGCGCGGAGGCCGAGGAGGCCGTGCGCACCTGCCGTACCGCCGGCATCACGCCGGTGATGATCACCGGCGACCACCCCGCCACCGCGCGCGCCATAGCGATGGATCTCGGCATCGCCACGGAGGACGACGAGATCCTCACCGGCAAGGGAATGGCGGCCATGCCCGAGGCGCAGTTGAGCAGGCGGGTGGACGCGCTCAGGGTGTACGCGCGGGTGGCGCCGGAGCAGAAGAACGCGATCGTCGGCGCGCTGCAGCGGCGCGGGGAGTTCGTCGCGATGACCGGCGACGGCGTCAACGATGCGCCTGCGCTCAAGCGTGCCGACATCGGTGTCGCCATGGGGCGGATAGGCACCGATGTCGCGCGCGAGGCCGCCGACATGGTCCTGCTCGACGACAACTTCGCCACCATCGTGGCCGCGGTGCGCGAGGGCCGCCGGATCTTCGACAACATCCGCAAGTTCATCCGCTACGCCCTGACCGGCAACTCCGCGGAGATCTGGACGTTGTTCCTGGCCCCGTTCCTGTTCCTGCCGCTGCCCCTGCTGCCGATCCACATCCTGTGGATCAACCTGGTGACCGACGGCCTGCCGGGGCTCGCGCTGGCCGTCGAGCCTGCGGAGCGCAATGTCATGAAGAGGCCGCCGCGCCCGCCGCAGGAGAGCATCTTCGCGGGCGGGATGTGGCAGCACATGCTGTGGGTGGGTCTGCTGATGGCGGGAGTGTCGCTGGTGGCGCAGGCATGGGCGTACCACACCGGTTCGGCGCACTGGCAGAGCATGGTGTTCACGGTCCTGACGCTGGCGCAGATGGGGCACGTGCTGGCGATACGATCCGAGCGCGATTCCCTGTTCACGCTGGGCCTGTTCAGCAACGTGCCGCTGCTCGGCGCCGTGCTGCTGACGTTCGGCCTGCAAATGGCGATCCTGTACGTCCATCCGTTGCAGATGGTGTTCAGGACCGCGCCCCTCAGCGCGGAGGAGCTGCTCATCTGCTTCGGACTGTCGACGGTCGTGTTCGTCAGCGTGGAGATCGAAAAGTGGATGTTCAGACGTGGATGGATCTATCGGAATGACAATCAGGCCCGGAAGCCCGAGAATGTGCAATGGCATGAAGAGGGGGGATCATGAAGATACTTTTGACGGTGGACGGCAGTTCGTTCGGATGGAAGGCGCTGGATTATCTGGTGAAGCACAAGAACACGTTCGGGACGGATTGCGGGCTGACCGTGCTGCATGTCGATGAGGGCAGGGCCGCCAGGGTGCTGGCCAGGGTGAAGACGCAGCTTCGCCGCGCGCGCATGGGATACACGGAGGCCGTCATCAAGGGCAATCCGGGCAAGGAGATCGCGAAGTTCGCGCGCCGCGGCAAGTTCGACCTCGTCATCATGGGATCGCACGGCTACAGCGCCTTCGAGCAGCTGATGCTCGGATCGGTGGCGAGCAAGATCATCGCGCTGTGCAAGGTGCCCGTCCTGCTGGTGCGTTAGCCGAGCCGGCAGTTCGCACCCTGCCGGCCGGAGTCCGCCGCGGGGCGGCGGCGTTGAGCGGTTCTCCGCGGAGGCCGGTCTCGCCGAACGGGCGTGCCTCCGTGGCTGTCACCGGTCATTGATCGATCCATGGGCTTCGGCTCGGACATCCTCATCATATTGGCGCTGGTGCTCCTGAACGGGCTCTTCGCCATGGCCGAGCTCGCACTGGCCTCATCGCGGCGTACCCGGCTGCGGGCGATGGTGCGCAGGCGGGTGCCCGGCGCGGCTGCGGCGCTGGCATTGAACGAGAACCCGGCGCGTTATCTCTCGACCGTGCAGGTCGGGATCACCGTGGTGGGCATCCTCGCCGGCGTGTTCGGCGGCGAGGCGTTCACGCCGTTGCTCGAGGCCCGCCTGCTCGCGGTGCCGGCGGTCGCCGGCTACGCCGGGGAGCTGTCGACCGTCATCGTGGTCTCCGCAATCACCTACGCCTCCATCGTCATCGGCGAGCTGGTGCCGAAGCAGCTCGCCATCCGTCACCCCGAACGCATCGCAGTCGTGGTCGCGCCTGTGCTTGCCCTGATCTCCCGCCTCGCCTCGCCGATCATCTTCATCCTGCAGGGCTCCTCGCGACTGCTGCTGGCCGCATTCGGCGCGCAGGCCCGGGCCGTCCCGCAGGTCATCGAGGAGGAGGTGAAGGCGCTGGTGGCCGAGGGCGTGAGCGAGGGCGAGTTCGCGCCGCAGGAGAAGGAGATGATCACCGGCGTGATGCGGCTGGCCGACTGGAAGGTTCGGGCCATAAAGACGCCAGTCATACACGTGGAATGGCTGGATATCGGCGCGCCGGAGGCGCGGCAGCGCGAGGTCCTCGCGCGCTCGGTGTTCTCGCGGCTGGTCGTGGCGCAGGGCGGGTTGAACCGCCCGCTCGGGATCGTACAGAAGACCGACCTGTTCGAGCAGCTGCTCGCCGGCGGGCCGCTCGACGTGCGCGGCGCGATGCGCGACCCGCTCTACGTCGACGATCACGCCTCCACGCTGCGCGTGCTGGATCAGTTGCGGCGCTCGCCGGTGCACATGGCCATCGTGCTCGACGCGAATGCCAGCGTCAGCGGCATCGTCACGACCTTCGACATCCTGAAGGCCATCGTCGGCGGCTTCCCGGGCGCGGAGGAGGCCATACAGGCCGTTCAGCGTCACGACGGATCGTGGCTGATGGACGGGGAGATGCATCTCGATGCGGTGCGCGACATCCTGACGCTGCCGCAACTGGCGGCCAATCCCGACTATCACACGCTCGCCGGCTTCATGCTCGCCCAGTTCGAGAAGGTGCCGATCGCCGGTGAACGGTTCGAATGGGGCGGCTATCGCTTCGAGGTGGCCGACATGGACGGGATCAAGATCGACAAGGTGCTGATGACGCGGCTCGACGTCCCGGATACGGAGATCTCCTGACCGGGAGGGCTTTGCGGCGTCCGGCGGCCGCGCGCGGCCCGCGCGCGAGGCCGCCGTTCCCTGTCGCGGTCTAGAGGTCGGCGCCGCCGAGGAGCAGTCCCAGCAGGCCGCAGGTCGCGATCACCTCCATGACCGTGCGCCGGTATCGCAGCAGCGCGACGACGGCGGCCAGCGCGATGATCGCGGACATCCAGTCGAAGGCGCCGGCGAAACCCCGTGGCCACAGCACCTGATAGCCGAAGAACACGGCGAGGTTGACGATCACGCCCACGACCGCGGCCGTGATCGCGGTCAACGGCGCCGTGAACTTCAGCTCGTCGTGGGTCGACTCCACCAGCGGCCCGCCGGCCAGGATGAAGACGAACGAGGGCAGGAAGGTGAACCAGGTGGCGACGATCGCGCCCGCCGCGCCGGCAAGGAACCGCAGGTCCGGTCCGAACGGCGCCTGTGCATGGCTGCCCAGGAACCCGACGAAGGCCACCACCATGATGAGCGGACCGGGCGTCGTCTCGCCCAGCGCCAGGCCGTCGATCATCTGCGCGCCGGACAGCCACCCCTGGTGCACGACCGCGCCCTGGTAGACGTAGGGCAGCACCGCGTAGGCGCCGCCGAAGGTGAGCAGCGCCGCCTTGGTGAAGAACCAGCCCATCTGCGCCAGTGTCCCGTGCCATCCGTAGGCGACGACGAGCGTCGCCATCGGGGCCAGCCACAGCAGCACCCCGACCGTGAGCACGCGGGCGAGGCGCGCGGCGCGGAACCGGGCGTGTTCCGGCGGCGCCGTGCCGTCGTCGATGAACGCCGGCCCGTAGTCGGTCTGCGCCTGGCGGTGCGCGCCGCCGGGGCGAAAGATCTCCGGGGCGTATCGGCCGCCGACGGCGCCGATCAGCGCCGCGGCGGCGACGATGGCCGGAAACGGAACATCCAGCGCGAAGATCGCGAGGAAGGCGGCGGCCGCGATCAGCCAGAGCACGTTGTTTCTCAGCGTGCGCGAACCGATGCGGTGCGCGGCCTGCAGCACTATCGCCGTCACGGCCGGCTTGATGCCGTAGAACAGGCCGGCCACCAGGGGTGTGCTGCCGAAGGCGACGTAGATCCATGAAAGCAGGATCAGCAGGATCAGCGAGGGCAATACGAACAGCGCACCGGCGACGATACCGCCGCGCGTGCGATGCATCAGCCAGCCGACGTAGGTGGCCAGTTGCTGCGCCTCCGGCCCCGGAAGCAGCATGCAGTAGTTCAGCGCATGCAGGAACCGGCGTTCGGAGATCCATCGCCGCCGCTCCACCAGCTCCTGGTGCATGATGGCGATCTGTCCTGCCGGTCCACCGAAGCTGATGAAACCGAGTTTCAGCCAGAAGCGGACGGCCTCGGCAAAGGTGACGGGTGCTGGCGGCCTGGAGCCGGGGTGATGGGGTGAACCTGCGTCCATGGCGCTCCTCCAGGGGTTGCCACCCTGAATCGGGAGCAGAACTTGGACGCGCCTGCGTCTTCTCCGGGGGAGTCTGCATGATCCCCACGCCGCGCAGGCTAACACGGCGCCGGGAGCCGGTGAAGGCCCACGCCGGGGCGCCGCGAGGACGCGACGCTGGACGCAGACGACAGCCGCGCGCATGCCATGACTTCACGCCCGGCAGCGGCAACTGCCTGAAGGCTCGTCGTTGCGTCGGGTTGTTCCTCTAGGCCGCCGGTCGTCAGAACAGCCAGTCTGGCGCCAGGACGAGCAGAGCGCCCAGCGCGACCATGACTGCGCCGCTGAGGATCTGCAGAGAGCGACCCGCGCCCGCCTGCAGCTTGCGGTGGCTGAGGGTGTAGACGGCGATGCCGACCATCAGTCCGTCGTCGGCGATATAGGCAAGGTTGTACAACAGCAGATAACCGTAGTACGAAGATGCGGTCAGCGCGTGCTGGGCGAGGATGCCGGTGTAGAGCGCCGGCAGGCCGGCGGTACACAGCAGTTCCACGATGTTCACGGCGACGGCGAGCGTGATCGCCGCCGCGATCGCGGTGCCCAGGTTGCGCGCGTAAATGATCTCGCGCATGCGCGCATACAGTCCCGGCTTCGCGAAATCCGGGATGCTGAGGGCGACGCCGCCTCGCCCTGCAATCCCTTCCTTGAGATGCACGGCCCCTATGAGCGCCGCGGTCACGCCCAGGCCGATCTGCACCGCCCGCGAATACCCCGTTAGCAGGAAGACGTTGAGCCAGGCGGCCATCAGGGCGAAATACACGGCGCCACTGATCAGCACGAAGGTCGTCGCGATGAGCACCATCCGGGTGCGGCTGCGCAGATTGACCAGCAGCGCCAGCAGGAACAGCAGCACCCACATCGCGCACGGATTGAAGCCGTCGACCAGACCGATGCCGAGGGTGAACAGCGGCAGGCCGAGCCGCTCCACCGTCACTGGCCCGATCCACGGCAATTCGACCGGCGCGGGCGAGGTGCCGGCCGGCGCGTCGCGCACGCCGAGGGCGGTCTCGATCGCCGCCGGGGTGGCCACCGGGTCGAAGCCGACGAGGAAGCGATCGCAGACCAGGAACGAGGGCACGCCGGGGCGATCGATTCCGAAGCGCACATTGAGCTCCAGAAATCGATCCATGCTTTCCGAACCGGCTTGCACGTCCCGGGCGACGACGCGGATGGTGGGTTGCCCCTGGCGGAGTGTCTCGAGCCAGGCCTGGGCCTGCGCGCAATGCGGACAGCCCGCACGCGTGTAGACTTCGATGGTGCGGCATGGCGTCGCGGCGGGCTCGATTGCGGTTTGCGCATGCGCGACAGTGGCTCCGATCCACAGTGCCAACGCACCGCCAGCGGCGAGCAGGCGGCTTCGAACATCCGCAGGCGCCGCCACGGCTGTCAACTGGATCGCCGCCTGCCGCAGGATCACTAATCCGGCTTCCCCTGCGCATCCGACGGTCGAAACGGCGGCGGCTGACGGATCGGGAAGATCCGGTAGCCGCTGATCATGGCCGACACGTCGGAGCCTTCGCCGCGCCAGTCCTGCAGGGCGACGGCAACGACGTGCGCCGCGGCGATGGCGGCGATCGCCTTCGCGCCCAGCCGATGCAGGTCCTCGAGCAGCAGCGTCTCGGCAAGGCCGGCCTGGATCGCCAGCCCCAGCGCCGCCTGCGCGGCGAGCAGCAGGATCCACGCGAGATAGACCGGCGCCCAGAGCGGGTTGTGCGCATACCAGCGCGGCAGCGACGAACGGCCGGGACTGAGATAGAAGCGCAGCATCGCGATCGCGCCGCGTGCGTAGCCAGCCGCGGGCAGCAGATCCCGCCAGCCATCGGCGCCGGTGCCCAGGCACAGCAGCCAGATACGAAGCGCGAGCGCGACGATCAATACGTAGCCGGCCACGAAATGGTAGTCGCGGGCCGCCGCGTACAGAACCGACACCCTGCCCATCAGCCAGCCGGTCAGGAGCAACGCGATGGTCGCCGCCGCCATCAGCCAGTGGGCGGCACGCAGGGGGGCGCTCCACACCGCCACGCGCTTGATGTCGCCAGTGGGCATAGGATTCATCGCGGGGGTCACGGCGCGGTCATCGGTCTGTCCGCCGGCGCCTTCACAGCCAGCGGCGGACGCTCGCCTGGTATGCCTGGTATTCCGTGCCGAACAGGCCGGCGAGCATCCGCTCCTCCGGGATGATCTGGAATCGATCGATATAGAGCACGAAACCGGGAAGGAACAGCAACGCCAGGACATTGGCGAGCTGGGCGCCCCATCCGAGCAGGACGAGCAGCAGGCCGAGGTACATCGGATTGCGCGTACGGCGGTAGATTCCGCCGGTGACCAGGGTACTCGCATCTGCCGGCCGCATCGGATTGGTCGTCGTGGCGGCGCGATGGAAAGTCACGACACCGCTGGCGCTGATGCACACGCCCAGCGCGGCGAGCGTCAGTGCGAGGACTCCCCGCCCCGCGACGGGCCAGCTGGCGAAGGGCGTTTCGCGGGCAAGGAACCACATCAGCGCGCCGCAGGCCAGCGCGACCACGGGAGGCGGGATTTTCAGTTCCAGGGAGCGCATCGTCGCGCGCTATCGTATCCATCGCGACATACCGGCGCAAAGTTGGCCTGCGGGGTGCCGCAGCCCGGAGCTCTCCCCCGGCTTCCTCGCGATGCCGCCGCGCCTCGCGCGCAACGACGGTGCGCTCGCGGATCGATCGGCGCGGTGGCGCATGCCGATCCGCGCATGCTTCTCAGGCCGCGATCCGCGTCCTCGGCAGCACCATCAGATATTCGTTGCTTACGTGATTGGCCCTCTGCACGCGGCGGTAGCACGTCGCCCCGGTGCCGGGATGCAGGTAATACGTGTAGCCCTCTTCCTGCCGCTCGCCAAGGGCGTACTCGGGGACCCAGACGTATTGATCGCAGGCGCCGGGGTCGGGCACGAAATGGGCGGGGAGTCGCACCGGCTCCGGGCCGCGCGCACTGCCTGGCAGCAGAGCATGCCGGACCGCCGTCGTCAACGCAGCGACGAACTGCCACAAGGACTGTGACAATCGGACGGGAAACGCTCTCATCGCTTGAACCTCCTCGACTTGATTTTTCCCCGCGTGCCCCGATGGCGGTGCGCCTCGCGGGCAGCGGTTCGACGTTCCGGGAGTTGTGCGGCCGTCGCGCCGAGTTGCGGTTGGGGCCGACGCGCGTCGCGAGTTCAATGATTGCACATTCTCGCGGCCGGAAGTACCCCCCTGGTCCGGACGGCACCGTGAGACGAACACGGCGCGCGCCGTGCGGTCCGGCAAGCTCCGGGCAGCGCGCTCAGGAGGCCATGAGGATCACGGAGACGATGGCCAGGGCGATGCCGCAGCCCTGCTTGATCGTGATGGTCTCTCCCAGCAGCAGCGCCGCCAGGATCAGCGTCACCAGCGGGTAGAGCGCCGAGACGGCGGACACCAGGGCGATCGGGCCGCGCGAGGCCGCGACCAGGTAGGTGAAGCCGGCCAGCACCAGGCAGAAGCCGGTGAGCAGGCTGAAGAACGCGCCCTTGGGATGGTACTGGAGATTGAAACCCATCAGCATTATCGCGATCGCGCCGAAGATCATGCTGCCGATCACCTCGTAGACGACGGCGCTCGACGGGCTGAGGTACCTGACGGAGATCTTCGGGAAGTAGGACCACAGCCCGTAGAGCAGCACGGTGACGAGCGCCGGCAGCAGCCAGGACTTCATGCCCGGCCTTCCCCGGTCATCGCGCGCGCCGACGCGGTGCGCCGGGCAGGCAGGTCGGTCGAGCGAGGCGACATGCGCATCATGGCATCCCCGCGAGCGCACCGGTCCGCGCAGGCAGCGGGACCTGGGCATGGTCTCCACCGTTGCGATGGACACCGCCGCGGCCGGGCCGCGCGATGCCGGTGGGGGCCGTCGATACGGCAGCGGTGGCCGGGTACGACGACCCCGGGGCCGCCATGCAGGACCGGCTGGTGTTGTTCACGGTACGCGCTCCTCCGGGTGGGTAGAGGCCGGGCCGGGCCCCGAATGGTCGCGCAGGCCGCCCTCGTCAGGTCGCGAATATGGTCCCGGGCCAGAAAAAACGCCATTACCACCGAGTGGATATTCCCCGCGGAATACCATTCCTTGCGCGGCGTCTGTACCTGGGGGCGATCGCCGCTTCATGATGACGCGACGTTGGCGGCCCGGCGTGCGCGGGGCTGGACAGCGCCGCCGGCGATGAACCAAAATTCCGGAGCAGGAGTCCCAAGACAGGACGGGCCGGGTCGCCCGTCGTGATCGACGTTCAGGATCGGACATGAAAGCGTTGCGCGTGATCGTCGCGGTATTGCTCTGCCTGGCGCTGCCCCTGCAGGGGGCGGCGGCGCTGCGTATTGCGGCGGCGCCCTGTCCGGCCGGCCACGGCGATGCGGCCGCGGCGCACGGGAACCTTGCGCCGGCGAAGCACGACGGGTGCCGGCGGATGCCCTGCTGCCAGGACCACCAGAAGGGCCACTCTGTCATGGCTGGCTGCGACAGTTGCGCGCAATGCATGCCCAGCCCCGCGTTTCTCTCGCTGCACGCCTTGCCCGCTGTGTCGCGCCACCGGCAGGATCTCCACCCGCAGCGGCGCGCTCCCGGATTGCATCCCCTCGCACCCTTCGCCATCTGGCGGCCTCCCGCCGCCTCCTAGATCCCTGCTGTCGTGCCGTCCCGGCCCGTGAGGGCGCGGGAGTTCGGCTGCGCCGTCGCACCGGGATGCCGCTGCGCCGGCGCGGCGCCAATGTCGGGAGCTAGACCATGCGTACATCATCGATCCGGCACCGCCGCCGCCGGTCGGTCCGGGGCATTTCCATCGTCCTCTTCATCATCGCCGCGCCGCCGCCACTCGCCGCGGACGAACTGACGTTCGACCGTGCGCTGGCGCTGGCCGAAGACAGCGCCCCCTCGCTGCAGGCGCAGGAGGAGGGCATCGAGTCGGCGCGGTCGTCGGCCGTGGCCGCCGGCCGCCTGCCGGATCCGAGGCTGTTCGCGGGTCTCGAGAATCTGCCCGTGTCCGGACCGCCCCGCTGGACCCTGGACGAGGAGCCGATGACGATGGCGCGCATCGGTCTCATGCAGGAGATCCCCAACGCCGCCAAGCGCCGGGCCGAAAAGGAACTCGCCGAGGCGGGGATCGCGCGGGCGGAGGCGACGCGCGCGGTCGAGCTCCAGCGCGTGCGCCGGGAGACCGCGGTCGGCTGGATCCGGCGCTATCACCTGGAGCGCAAGATCGCGCTGCTCGACGAGTTCGAACGCGAGAACCGGCTGCTCGCCGAGGGTGTGAACGCCCGGATCGCCGCCGGCGAGGCGAGCGCGCCCGACGCCGTGATGCCCAGGCAGGAGGCGGCCGCCCTCGAGGAGCGCCGCGACGAACTCGCCGCCGAGGTCGCGCGCAGCATCGCCGCGTTGCGGCGCTGGCTCGGGGATGCCGCCAGTGCGCCGCTGGCCGGGTCGCCGCCGTCGTTTGCCATCGAGCACCAGCCCCTGCGCCATCGTCTGCAAAGCCACCCGGAGCTCGCCGCGTACGCCTCCATGATGGCGGAGGCGGAGGCCGAGGTGCATGCCGCGGACGCCATGAAGTCCCCGGACTGGGGCGTGGAGCTCGCCTACGGCAGACGCGATCCGGACTTCGGCGACATGGTGTCGCTGCAGGTCAGCATCGATCTGCCGCTGTTCCCGTCCACGCGCCAGGGCCCGCTGATCGCCGCCAGCCAGGCGCGGCTGAGCCGCATCGAGGCCGAACGCGAGACCACGCTGCGCGAGCACGGCGAGGAGCTGGAGGGCCAGTTCGCGGATCACGAGCGCCTGCAGCGGGCGGTCGCGCGCCAGCAGGGAACCGTGATTCCGCTGGCGCGCGAGAAGATCGAGCTCACGCTCACCGCCTACGGTGCCGGGCAGAGCGGTCTCGATGCGGTGCTGGCCGCGCGCCGCGAGCTCATCGAGGCGCGCTGGAGGGCCATCGAGCTGCAGTCCGAGCTGGCGCAACTGGAGGCGCGCCTGCATTACGCCTACGTGGAGGAGGGACGATGAAACGGCTGATGATTCTGGGGATGATAATCGCGGCTGCGGCCGCCGGGGCGGTGGGGGGATATCGCTGGGCACTGCGCCCCGAGGCGGCGGCGCCGGCGCAGGAGCACGCGGCGCACGCGCCCGATCACGGCAACGGCGATGCCGGCGGAGCGGCGGAGCGGCGCGTCCTGTACTGGTACGACCCCATGTCCCCGTCGCAGCACTTCGACAAGCCCGGCAAGTCGCCCTTCATGGACATGGAGCTCGTGCCGCGCTACGCGGATGCGGCGGAGGAGACGGCCACGGTGCGCATCGATCCTGCCATCGCCCAGAATCTCGGCATGCGCGTGGCGCGGATCGAGATGGGATCGCTGCCCAATCGCATCGATGTCGTCGGCACGCTTCGATACGACGCCCGCAAGGTCAGCGTGGTGCAGGCGCGGGCGGGTGGCTTCGTCGAGCGAGTCTACGCGCGCGCCCCCGGCGACGTGATCGCGGCCGGCGCGCCGCTGGCCGATCTGCTGGTTCCGGAATGGGCCGGGGCGCAGACCGAGTTCCTCGCGCTGCTGCGTGTCGGTGACGAACGTCTGATCGCGGCCATGCGCGAGCGCCTGCGCCTGCTCGGCATGCCGGCGGATCTGATAGCCGCTGTCGAGCGCGGGCGAAAGCCCAGAACCACCTTCACGGTCCGTTCTCCGGCCGCCGGCGTCATCGATACGCTGGAGGTCCGCGCCGGCATGACCGTGACCGCCGCCCAGACGCTTGCGACCGTCTATGGGATCGACACGGTGTGGCTCGAGGCGGCGGTGCCGGAGGCGCAGTCGGCCCAGATCGGCGTCGGCGATGCGGTCGATGTGACGCTCTCGGCCTATGCCGGGGAGAGCTTGCGCGGCAGCGTCACCGCCCTGCTCCCGGCCGCCAACACCGAGACGCGCACGATCACGGTGCGCGTGGAACTCGACAACAGGGACGACCGGCTGCGTCCGGGCATGTACGCCCGTGTCCACCTGCGCGGCGCCGAACGGCCGGCGCGTCCGCTCGTGCCGCTCGAGGCGTTGATCCGCACCGGCAAGCGCACGCTGGTGATGAAGACGGAGGACGACCGGCATTATCGTCCCGTGGAGATCGAGGTGGGCCGCACGGCCGGCGGCCTCGCCGAGGTGCTGAGCGGACTGAAGGCCGGCGACCAGGTCGTCGTCTCGGGCCAGTTCCTGATCGATTCGGAGGCCAGCCTGACCGGCGTCGTGGCACGCAGCGCCCCGGCGCCTGGCCCGGAGACGGAGACACTGCACGCGACCGAAGGCACCGTCGTCAGCGTCTCCACGACGGAGATCGAGTTGGATCACGCGGCGTTCACGACCCTGGAGATGCCCGCGATGCGCATGACGTATCGGCTGGCCGATGCCGGCCTCGCCGAGGGCATCGAGCCGGGTCAGCGCGTCCGCTTCGCCGTGCGTGAGACGGCAGAGGGGCTGGTCGTCGAGCGGATCGAGCGCATCGGAGAGACGCCGTGATCGCGGCCCTCATACGCTGGTCCGTCGACAACCGCTTCCTGGTGCTCCTCGCCGCGCTGTTCGCCACCGCCTGGGGGATCTGGGCGGTGCGGAGCACGCCCGTGGACGCGCTGCCGGATCTCTCGGACGTGCAGGTGATCGTGCGCACCGGGTTTCCCGGCCAGGCGCCGCAGATCGTGGAGAACCAGGTGACCTATCCGCTGGCGACCACGATGCTCTCGGTGCCGGGCGCGGTCACGGTGCGCGGCTATTCCTTCTTCGGCGATTCCTTCGTCTACGTGCTGTTCGAGGACGGCACGGACCTCTACTGGGCGCGCTCGCGGGTGCTGGAGTACCTGAGCCAGGTGCAGTCGCAACTGCCGGCCGGTGCACGCCCCGCCCTCGGCCCGGACGCCACCGGCGTGGGCTGGATCTACACCTACGCGCTGGTGGATCGCAGCGGCAGGCACGACCTGGCTCAGCTGCGCGCCCTGCAGGACTGGTTCCTGCGGTTCGAGCTGAAGAGCCTGCCGGGCGTCGCCGAGGTCGCGACCGTGGGCGGCATGGTCCGGCAATACCAGGTCGTGCTCGATCCGATCCGCCTGGCCGCCCTGGGCGTCACCCATGGCGAGGTGACCGAAGCGCTGCGCAAGGCGAACCAGGAGACGGGCGGTGCGGTGCTCGAGCTGGCGGAGACCGAGTTCATGGTGCGCGCCTCCGGATATCTTGCCTCGCTCGCGGACTTTCGCAGCATTCCGCTCAAGCTCGGCTCGGGCGGCGTGCCGGTGCTGCTGGGGGACGTCGCCGACGTGCAGCTCGGGCCGGAGATGCGCCGCGGCATCGCCGAGCTCGACGGCGAGGGGGAGGCGGTGGGCGGCGTCGTGGTGCTGCGCAGCGGCCGCAACGCGCGCACCACCATCGCCGCCGTCGAGCAGAAGCTGGAGGAGCTGAAGAAGAGTCTGCCGCCGGACGTGGAGGTGGTGACCGTCTACGATCGCTCGCAGCTCATCGATCGCGCCATCGCGAACCTGCGCAGCAAGCTCGTCGAGGAATTCATCGTCGTGGCGCTGGTCTGCGTCGCCTTTCTCTGGCACCTGCGTTCCTCGCTGGTGGCGATCGTCTCCCTGCCATTGGGGGTGCTCATCGCCTTCATCGTGATGCAGCGGCAGGGCATCAACGCCAACATCATGTCCCTGGGCGGCATCGCCATCGCTATCGGCGCGATGGTCGACGCGGCGGTGGTGATGATCGAGAACGCCCACAAGAAGATCGAGGCCTGGCAGCATGCCCATCCCGGCGAAACCCTGCGCGGGCCGGAACATTGGCAAACGGTGACGGCGGCGGCCTGCGAGGTCGGGCCGGCGCTGTTCTTCAGTCTGCTCATCATCACGCTGTCCTTCGTCCCGGTGTTCACGCTGCAGGCCCAGGAGGGGCGGCTGTTCGCGCCGCTCGCGTTCACCAAGACCTTCGCGATGGCCGCGGCGGCGGGACTGTCGGTGACGCTGGTGCCGGTGCTGATGGGCTACTGGATCCGCGGACGCATTCCGAACGAACGCAGCAATCCGCTCAATCGCCTGCTGATCGCCCTCTACCGTCCGTGCCTGGAGTTCGCGCTGCGCTGGCCGAAGACCGTGCTGCTGCTGGCGGTGGCCGTGTTCGCGACCACCTGGTGGCCGCTGTCGCGGATGGGAGGGGAGTTCCTGCCGCCCCTGGACGAGGGCGATCTGCTGTACATGCCCTCGGCGCTGCCCGGCCTGTCGGCGGCGAAGGCGGCGGAGTTGCTGCAGCAGACCGACCGGTTGATCCGGACGGTGCCGGAGGTGGAGCACGTGTTCGGCAAGGCCGGACGCGCCGAGACCGCCACCGATCCGGCGCCGCTGGAGATGTTCGAGACCGCGATCAAGTTCAGGCCGCGCAGCGAGTGGCGCGCGGGGATGACGCCGGAGAAACTCGTGCAGGAGCTCGATCGCACGGTGCGCGTGCCGGGCCTGAGCAACATCTGGATACCGCCGATACGCAACCGCATCGACATGCTGGCCACCGGCATCAAGAGTCCGATAGGGATCAAGGTGGCCGGCTCCGATCTCGCCCAGATCGACGCCGTCGCGCAGGCCGTGGAGCGGACCGTCAAGACGGTCGCGGGCGTCAGCTCGGCGCTGGCCGAACGGCTGAGCGGCGGCCGCTATATCGACGTCCGCATCGATCGCCACGCCGCGGCCCGCTACGGCATGAACATCGAGGACGTCCAGTCCGTGGTCTCCGGCGCCATCGGCGGCGAGAACGTCGGCGTCACGGTCGAGGGACTGGCGCGGTTTCCGATCAACGTGCGCTACCCGCGCGAGTGGCGCGATACCGTGGAGAAGCTCCGGACGCTGCCCGTGCTGACGCCCGCCCGGCAGCAGATCACGCTGGGCACGATCGCCGACATCGCGATCGACGCCGGTCCGGCGATGCTCAAGAGCGAGAACGGCAGACTGAGCGGGTGGGTCTACGTGGACGTGCGCGGCCGCGACCTGGCATCGACGGTGGCGGATCTGCAGCGCGCGGTGCGACGCGAGGTGAAGCTGCCGGCGGGGATCAGCCTGAGCTACTCCGGCCAGTTCGAATTCCTGGAGCGGGCCGCCGCGCGGCTGAAGATCGTCGTGCCCGCGACGCTGGGCACCATCTTCATACTGCTGTACCTGACGTTCCGGCGGGTCGATGAGGCCGTGCTCATCATGCTGACCCTGCCCTTCGCGCTCACCGGGGGCGTGTGGCTGCTGGATCGACTCGGCTACGAGATGTCGGTAGCCACCGGCGTGGGGTTCATCGCGCTCGCCGGTGTCGCCGCGGAGTTCGGCGTGGTCATGCTCATCTATCTCAAGCATGCCTGGGCCGAGCGCGGCGAGACGGCGGCCGCGCTCGACGAGGCGATACGGGAGGGCGCCGTGCAGCGCGTACGGCCCAAGGCCATGACCGTGGCCACCATCCTCGCCGGACTGCTGCCGATCCTGCTGGGCGCGGGAACTGGCTCGGAGATCATGAGCCGTATCGCCGCGCCCATGGTTGGTGGCATGATCACGGCGCCACTCATCTCGATGCTGGTGATCCCGGCCGCCTATCGCCTCATGCGTTCGGGATCCCCTTCCGGTTCACCCGAGAGATCCGCTTATGAAATCAGGGCATCCACCTGATCGCCACCATGATCATGCCGGCGGCAGCCGGCAGTCGGGCTCACATGCATGCCATGGACACGGCCCATCCCCGCCCGCGGCCACGGACGCGGTGCCCGGCCTGACCGATCCGGTCTGTGGCATGGCGGTGAGCGATCGCTCCGAACACCGGCACCGGCACGATGGCCGCAGCTACTATTTCTGCAGCGCGCATTGCCAGGCGAGGTTCGCTGCCGACCCGCAGGGATATCTCGCGCCTGCCGATGCGCCATCGTCGGCGCCCGGCGACGGCCTCGCGCCGGGCACGATATATACCTGTCCCATGCACCCGGAGGTCCGGCAGGACCGGCCTGGCGACTGTCCGAAGTGCGGCATGGCACTGGAGCCCGAACTGCCGGTCGCGGAGGAAGGCGGGGATGCCGAGCTGCGCGACCTGAGCCGCCGTTTCTGGTACACGCTGCCCCTGACGGTGGCCGTCACGGTGCTGGCCATGTTCGGGCATCGGGCCGGGTGGCCGGAGATCCCGCGCCAGAGCTGGCTCGAGATGGCGCTCGCCACGCCGGTCGTGCTCTGGGCGGGATGGCCATTCTTCCGGCGCTGCTGGCAGTCGGTGCGGCACCGCAGTCCCAACATGTGGACCCTGATCGGCCTCGGGACGGGCGCGGCGTTCGTGTACAGCGTCGCCGCCGCCGCCGCGCCCTGGCTCTTCCCGCCCTCGTTCATGTCGATGGGCAGGGTCGCCGTCTACTTCGAGGCTGCGGCGGTCATCATCTCGCTGACCCTGCTGGGGCAGGTGCTCGAGCTGCGGGCGCGCTCGCAGACCTCCGCGGCCATCCGGGCCCTGCTTGGCCTCGCGCCGAAGACCGCGCGCCGCATCCGCGGCGACGGCAGCGAGGAGGACGTGCCGCTGACGCACGTTCACGTCGGCGATCTGCTGCGCGTGCGCCCCGGCGAGAAGGTGCCGGTCGACGGTGTCGTGACCGAGGGCAGCAGCGCGGTCGACGAGTCCATGCTCACCGGCGAGCCGATCCCGGTCGGCAAGCGCGCCGGCGACCGGCTGATCGGTGCGACGCTGAATACGAACGGCGCATTGATCATGCGCTCCGAGCGTGTGGGTGCCGCGACGATGCTCGCCCAGATCGTGCAGATGGTGGCTCAGGCGCAGCGCTCCAGGGCCCCGATGCAGCGTCTGGCCGACGTGGTCGCCGGCTATTTCGTCCTGGCCGTGGTCGGCATCGCGGTGCTCGCGTTCTTCGGCTGGGGATTGTTCGGGCCGGCGCCCAGCTGGGTTCACGGCCTGGTCAATGCCGTGGCCGTGCTGATCATCGCCTGCCCATGCGCGCTGGGCCTCGCCACGCCGATGTCGATCATGGTGGCCACCGGTCGCGGCGCGGCGCTGGGTGTGCTGTTCAAGGACGCCGCGGCCATCGAGCACCTGCGCCGGGTCGATACGCTGATCGTCGACAAGACCGGCACGCTGACCGCCGGCCGACCGGTGTTCGAGCGGGTGATCGCCGCCGGCGGTCACGATGAAAACGAGGTGCTGCGTCTCGCGGCCAGCGTCGATCAGGGCAGCGAGCATCCACTCGCCGCCGCGATCGTCGCCGCCGCACGGGAACGCGGCGTGCCGCTGCAGAAGGTCGAGGGCTTCGAGTCCGGCACGGGCATCGGCGTGCGCGGCACCGTCGGCGGTCACGCGGTGGCACTGGGCAGTCTCACCCTGATGGGACAGCTCGGGGTCGACGTCTCGGCCCTTGCGGCCGCGGCGGAGAGCGCGCGCGCGAGCGGTGCGAGCGTCATGTACCTGGCGCGCGATCGGCGTCTTGCCGGGCTGGTGGCAGTCTCCGATCCCATCAAGCAGAGCACACCCGAGGCCCTGGAGCTGTTGCGGCGCACCGGCATGCGGGTGGTCATGGCGACCGGCGATGGACTGGCGACGGCGCGGGCGGTCGGTCGGGCACTGCAGATCGAGGAGATCCACGGCGAGGTGAAGCCGGCCGACAAGCTGGCACTGGTGGAGCGGCTGCAGCGCGACGGCCGCGTGGTGGCCATGGCGGGCGACGGGATCAACGATGCGCCTGCACTGGCGAAGGCGGACGTCGGCATCGCCATGGGGACGGGGACCGACGTGGCCATGCACAGTGCGCAGGTCACGCTCGTGAAGGGCGATCTGCGGGCCATCGCCGTCGCGCGGGCCTTGTCGGTCGCAACGGTGGCGAACATGCGACAGAATCTTGCGTTCGCGTTTCTCTACAACGCGCTCGGCATCCCGATTGCGGCCGGCGTGCTGTACCCGCTGACCGGTTGGCTGCTCTCGCCGATGATCGCCGCCCTGGCGATGAGCCTGAGCTCGGTATCGGTGGTCGGCAATGCGCTGCGGCTGCGCGCGGTGAGGCTGGGCGGGCTGACCGGCGATTGAGTGGCCGTGCACGGGGAGCACCGGACCGCGGCGTCGATGCCGCGGATGATCGTCACGGGTGGGGCCCGACTCGTCGAGGTCGGCGCGAGCACTCCGCGCTAGGGCGCGGAGGTGAAGTCCGTTCCGGCAGGGCAGAGGCGCTGAAAACGCCGATCCGTGAATTCGGCGCCGTGGCCCTCCCCGGACCCGGACCCGGGCGCGCTCGCACGCTCGAAGACCTGCTGCTTGTGGAGCCGGCCGGCATCGTCGCGCACGTACCAGGCGAGCTGCCGGCCCTGCAGCACGAACAGGGCCGGCTCGGAGCGCTGGTCGGGAAACTCGCCGCTGCGGGTCCAGTAGATGTCCTCGCCGATGCGCGCTGTCATCCTCCGCCCGTCGATGCGACCGACGAGGTTGCCTCCCAGCAGTTTGCCGGCACCCATACCCTCGGACCACTCTCCGCAGACGATGCTGCCGTACTGCCGCAGGGCAAGGGTGGTCACGCCTTCCAGTTCGGTATCGCGAGCGACGGTGGCGATGCTGCGCCACACGCCTTCGAACCGGGAAGCGGCGGCCATCGCCGCCGGCGGCAGCAGCATCGCCACGATGCCCAGGCATGCCGTCGCGGCGGTCACTCGGAGGGCAAGGGGCATGTCGGCACAGTCCTGTGGCGGGATCCGTGGGCGTGATTTGCGCGTGGGCGAGAAACTCGATGGCAGGCGGCCTGCCGTTCGCCATGCCGCCGGCAATCTAGCCGGGCGGCCGCCCGGGTCGCAACGCCGCGGCGCGAGGAATGTGTTTTAAGGCTGGTTTCATCCTCGCAGACTACGATTCGCGGCGCCGATTGGGCATCGATGAATTCGCTGGAGGTGGTTCGAAATGAAACACATCATCGCGATGGGCTTCTCCCTGATCCCGCTCGCCGCGCCGGCCGCGGAGTCCGGGAACGATCTGCTCGCGCGTTATGCGCAGCAGGCGGCCGAGGAGGATCCCGCCTTCAATGGCTTTTCCGCCGAGCGCGGGCGAACGCTGTTTGCGACCGAGCATCCGCACGGCAACGACCCGGCGATGGCCTGCATCTCCTGTCACACGGAGGACCCGCGCGGGGCGGGCGAACACCGGCGCACCGGCAAGCGGATCAAGCCGCTCGCCCCCAGTGCGAACCCCGAAAGGCTGAGCAACGCCTACAAGGTCGAGAAGTGGTTCACCCGAAATTGCCAGGATGTGCTGCAACGGCAGTGCACGCCGCTCGAGAAGGGCGACGTCATCACCTGGCTGCTTTCCGTAAAGTGAGAACGCCATGCGCAGGAAGATGCTGATTGGTTCATTGATCATCGGTGCCGGGCTCGGCCTGGGCTGGATCCTCACCGGTGCGGGCGAGCTGCGTGCCGAGGAGGACGATGAGCACGGGCGCAGGCACGAACGCGAACACGAAGAGGAGGGCCGGGGCTCGCGCGCCCCCGCGGCAGGGCCCGGCCAGGATTCATACATGAGCGAATGCGGCAGCTGTCACGTGCCCTATCCGCCGGGCCTGCTCGGCGCGAGGCAGTGGGCCGTCATCATGACACGCCTGAACGATCACTACGGCGAGAGCGCGACCATGACGCCGGAGACGGCGCGCACCCTGGCCGCCTACCTGCAGGCCAATGCCGGCAGGGATGGTGGTTCAGGTGCGGCGGCGGACGAGGAGTTGCCGCGCATCACCACGTCGGCCTGGTTCCGCGACGAGCACGACGAGATCGGGCCGGAGGTCTGGAGGCGCGAGTCGATCCGAAGCGCGGCGAATTGCGGGGCATGCCACGGCGGCGCCGAGCAGGGTGTCTACGACGAGGACGGGGTCCGCATCCCCCGCTGAGGGCGGCGCCGGTTGCCGTAACGACAGCCGGCGCTATTTCCCGTGCAGGCCGACGGTGAAGGTCTCCAGCACCCGCCAGTCGCCGGATTCGATCTGCATGTACCAGTGGCCGGGGGGCAGCTCCGGCAGGGCGGCGAAGTACGCGCCGCCGGCGGCGCGCTCGAGCACGACATCGCGATCGAAGCCGGCGCGGGTCGAGTGCATCAGCCGCGCGCGCAGCGAGGCCGGCAGGGCGCCCGCGTCGCGGGCGTGCATCCGCACGGTGGCGGTGCGGGCGGCCGGATCGACCTCGACGTCCGCACTGATGGCCAGCGAGGCGGCGCGCTCGTCGCGCTCCAGCACGCGATTTATCTCCAGACCCTTCCTGTAATAATCGTCGGTGACCAGTCCGTCGTCGGAGACGATGGCCAGGCGCAGCGTGTAGAAGCCGGCGACCACGGCCGCGGCGGGCAACAGAGCCACCAGCCAGGCATAGGGTTCCCGGTACCAGCGCGTCACGGTCGTATCCTTCTGCTGCATGGCTCTATCGCTGCGGCGACGGTCCGAGGAAGCGGGCTTCCGCCTCGTCGTGCAGCTCCGGCTTGTCGGCCGCCGTAATCCGGAATGTGACCTTCGAACTGCGATGCTCCAGGTCGTCCTCCGCGGCGCGCAGGCGCACCACCACGCTCTGCACCGCCCCGGCCTCCACGCCGATGCGCCCGGACTCCATGTCCAGCTGCAGGCCGTCGATGCCGTCCGCGCTGACGGTGAAGGTGTGGCCGGCGTTGTCCATGTTGATGATGTTCAGGGTATAGACGTTCTCGATGAGGCCTTCGTTGGTCTCGCGGAAGAGCTGGTTGCGATCGCGGACGACATCCAGTTCCAGCGGCACGCGAACGGCCACGGCGTAGACGAGGGCGGCGATGATGCCGAGAAGGATCGCCCCGTAGATGTAGATCCTGGGCCGCAGGATCTGCGTGGGCTCCCCCGCAAGCGCGTTCTGGGTGGTGTAGCGGATGAGGCCCGGGGCGTAGCCCATCCTGTCCATGACGTCGTTGCAGACATCGATGCAGGCGGCGCAGCCTATGCATTCGTACTGCAGGCCATGGCGTATGTCGATGCCGGTGGGGCAGACCTGAACGCACATGGTGCAGTCGATACAGTCGCCCAGCCCCTCGCGCAGGGCGTCGATCCCGCGTTTGCGCGCACCGCGCGGCTCGCCGCGTTTCTCGTCGTAGGAGATGGTGAGCGTGTCGCCGTCGTACATGGCGCTCTGGAAGCGCGCATAGGGGCACATGTACATGCAGACCTGCTCGCGCAGGAAACCGGCGTTGCCCCAGGTGGCGAAGCTGTAGAACAGCATCCAGAAGGTCTCCCAGGGGCCGAGATCGAAGGTGATCAGCCGCTGGTAGAGATCCCTCGCCGGCGTGAAGTAGGCGACGAACGTGAAGCCGGTGAACAGTGCGAACGCCACCCACAGGAAATGCTTGATGAACTTGATGCGGAACTTGCGCGCCGACATCGGCGCGCGATCCAGTTTCATCTGCTGCAGGCGGTCGCCCTCTATCCAGTGCTCGATCCAGAGGAAGGTCTCCGTCCACACCGTCTGCGGGCAGGCGAATCCGCACCACAGGCGTCCGGCCAGGGCGGTGAAGAAGAACAGGCTCAGGCCCGCGATGATGAGCAGGGCGGCGAGGAAGATGA
The DNA here is from genome assembly GCA_022072255.1 of Gammaproteobacteria bacterium. Classification (GTDB taxonomy): domain Bacteria; phylum Pseudomonadota; class Gammaproteobacteria; order JAJPIJ01; family JAJPIJ01; genus JAJVHZ01. The sequence continues at coordinate 29,896 of JAJVHZ010000046.1, forward strand.
AATCCTGCGGCCACAGCGTCAGCCCGAAGAGGTAGAACTTGCGCGCCGGCATGTCCAGCAATACCGCCTGCCGGCCGTCCCAGGTGAGCCAGGGCAGCACGTAATAGATACCGAGCAGCAGGAACACCGTGGCGACCCGCAGGCCGGCGAACAGGCCGTGCACCTCGCGCGGATAGATCTTCTGCCGCTTTTCGTAGAGTGACTGCTGGACCTCGTCGACTGAAACCGCTGCCGTGGGTTTCAACTGTCCGTCGTCAAGAGGCTTGTTCACGGCTCGGGGTACTCGCGGCGGGCGCATCCACGTCGCGCCGTCGTGGGTATAGGAAGAACAGACACAGCATGCCGGACGAGGCGGTCAGCAGCCAGAACAGGAAGAATCCCACCGTGTAGGCTGCAATGCGGCTGACCTCGGGGAAATCCACGCAGGCCCTCAGCTCCATCGGATCGATGGCGGCGAAAAACACCATGGTCGCCACGCCGGCCATCAGGAAGGTGAGCCACAGCGTCGCCAGCAGCCGATACGGCCCCGGCACATAGCCAATCTCTTCCATCACCGGTTTCATCGGTACGTTCCAGTAGCCGTCCCCCGGCCAAAATACACCTCCTCCACGGCTATGAAAACCGCAGCGGAACGAGGGCAGCGCGCGGGCGCCGCCGGTCGAAGCGAGGACCCGGCGGGGCGGCGCACCCCGCAGGGCAGGGCAAGACCTCCATGGGGAGTGGCTGGACGCAACCTCAGGGACTTGCCGTCTGGGCGCCGCCCTGGTGCGTCAGGCTGTAGACGTACGCTGCGAGCAGATGCACCTTGGCCTCGCCCAGGAACTCCTTGTGCGCGGGCATGCGACCCTGGCGGCCGCCGGCGATCGTCTCGCGCACGCGCTCCTGAGAGCCTCCATACAACCAGACGTCGTCGGTGAGATTCGCCGCACCCAGCGCCGGGTTGCCCTTGCCGTCCGGACCATGGCAGGCGACGCAGTTCTGCGTGAACACCTCCTTGCCGCGTGCAGCCACCGCCGCGTCGACCGGTCGGCCGCTCAGGCCGAGGACGTACTCGGCCACCTCGTTGACCTTCTCCTTGCCGAGCAGCTCGCCCCAGGGCGGCATGACGCCCTGGCGGCCGTTGAGGATGGTTTCCTGGATCTGATCCGGTGCGCCTCCCCACAGCCAGTCGCCGTCGGCCAGGTTCGGGTAGCCGCGTGCGCCGCGCGCATCCGCGCCGTGACACTGGATGCAGTAGGTCGCGAACAGGCGCTTGCCGACCGTGATCGCCTCGGGATTCGCAGCCAGCGCAGGGATGTCCTGCCCGGCGAATTTCTGGAAGATGGGGCCGTACCTGGCGTCCGCGGCCGCGATCTCCGCGTCGTACTGCCTGTACTGCGTCCACTTCTTCAGGCCTTCGAACACCGGCAGGCCGGGGTAGAAGACCAGGAACACCGCGCCCCACGCCACGGTGAGATAGAACATGTTGAGCCACCAGCGCGGCAGCGGGTTGTTGTATTCCTCGAGATCCCCGTCCCAGACGTGGCCCATGGTCTCGACCTTCTGCCCGGCGGAACGCCCGGAGTAGCGCCATGCGAAATAGCCGCACCACAGCACGCCGATCACCGAGGGCACGGTGATGAACCACTTCCAGAACTCGGAAGTAAAATCGAAACCGCTTAAATCAGGCATTGTTCTTCTCCTTGCCGGGCGTCGCACTCGCGGGCGGCGCGTCGTCGTCGTCGAGCGGGATGCGGGCGGCGGCATCGAAGCGGGCCTTGCTGCGGGAATCATAGGCCCACAGCACGATGCCCACGAAGATGACCAGCACCGCGACGGTGAATACGGAGTGTATGGTCGAGAAGTCCATGGCCGTCACCTCCGGGTCTTCACCGCCGTGCCCAGCGATTGCAGGTAGGCGATGAGGGCGTCCATCTCGGTCTTGCCTTCCAGCCCGGTCTTCGCGGCGGCGAAATCCTCATCGGTGTAGGGATGACCGAACGCGTCCTTCAGCACCGTCATCTTCCTGACCACGAGCTGCGGATCGACCTTCGCGTCGGCCAGCCACGGGTAGCCCGGCATGATCGATTCCGGGACCACGTCGCGCGGGTTGGTCAGGTGAGCGCGATGCCAATCATCGGAATAGCGCCCGCCGACCCGCTGCAGGTCGGGCCCGGTGCGCTTGGAGCCCCACTGGAACGGGCGGTCGTAGACGAACTCCCCGGCCAGCGAATAGTGACCGTAACGCTCCGTCTCCGCGCGGAAGGGGCGGATCATCTGCGAGTGGCACAGATAGCAGCCCTCGCGGACATAGACGTCGCGCCCGGCGAGCTCGAGGCCGGAGTACGGCTTCAGGCCCTGCACCGGCTCGGTGGTGGAGTGCATGAAGAACAGCGGCACGATCTGCACCAGGCCGCCTATGCTGACTGTAAAGATAATCAGCGCGATCATCAGGCCGATGTTCTTCTCGATTTTTTCATGAGCAATCATGATTCGCCAGTCTCCTCAGTGCGCCATCGACGGGGCCAGCACGGGCGCTTCCACCGGTTTGGCGCCCGCTATGGTGCGCCACAGGTTGTAGGTCATCACCAGCATCCCGGCCAGGAACAGCGCGCCGCCGAGGAAGCGGATGACATAGAACGGATGCATCGCCTCGACCGTCTCGATGAAGCTGTAGGTGAGCGTGCCGTCATCGTTGACCGCGCGCCACATCAGGCCCTGCATGATGCCGGATACCCACATCGAGGCTATGTACAGCACGATGCCGATGGTGGAGGTCCAGAAGTGCAGCTCGACCAGCTTCAGGCTGTACAGCTCGCGGCCGAACAGGCGCGGGATGAGGTAGTACATGCAGCCCATGGTCACCAGGGCGACCCAGCCGAGCGCGCCGGAGTGCACGTGGCCGATGGTCCAGTCCGTGTAATGCGACAGCGCATTGACGGTGCGGATGGACATCATCGGACCCTCGAACGTCGACATGCCGTAGAACGACACCGACACGATCATCAGGCGCATCACCGGGTCGGTGCGCAGTTTGTGCCAGGCCCCGGACAGGGTCATGATGCCGTTGATCATGCCGCCCCAGGAAGGCGCGAGCAGAATGACCGACATCACCATGCCGAGCGACTGCGTCCAGCCCGGCAGCGCGGAATAGTGCAGGTGATGCGGGCCGGCCCAGATGTAGGTGAAGATGAGCGCCCAGAAGTGGACGATCGAGAGGCGGTAGGAGTACACGGGCCGGCCGGCCTGCTTGGGGATGAAGTAGTACATCATTCCGAGGAACGCGGCGGTCAGGAAGAAGCCCACGGCGTTGTGGCCGTACCACCACTGCACCATCGCATCCTGCACGCCGGCATAAGCCGAGTAGGACTTCAACAGCGTTACCGGCACGACGGCGTTGTTGAAGATGTGCAGCATGGCGATGGTGATGATGTAGGCGCCGAAGAACCAGTTGGCGACGTAGATGTGCTGGACCTTGCGCTTCACTATGGTGCCGAAAAAGACGATGGCATAGGAAATCCACACCACCGCGATCAGCAGATCGACGGGCCATTCGAGCTCCGCGTACTCCTTGGACTGCGTGATGCCCAGGGGCAGGGTGACCGCCGCCAGCACGATGACCAGCTGCCATCCCCAGAAGGTGAAGGCGGCGAGCCTGTCGGAGATGAGCCGCACGTGGCAGGTACGCTGCACCACGTAGTACGAAGTCGCAAACAGGGCGCAGCCGCCGAAGGCGAAGATGACGGCGTTGGTGTGCAGCGGCCGCAGCCGGCCGAAGGTGAGCCAGGGCAGGTCGAAGTTCAGCGCCGGCCAGGCGAGTTGCGCGGCGATGAACACGCCCACCAGCATGCCGACGATCCCCCAGACGATCGTCATGATGGCGAACTGCCGCACCACCGTGTAGTTGTAGGTTTCGTTAGTGGCCATTCGGCCCTCCTGTGATCAGATAGCTAGCTCTTCGAGCACAGCGGGACAGGGGCGGCATCGCTGCCGCCCCTGTCCGTGCAACTCCGCCCGAATCGTAACGCGGTCGGCGTCAGAAGCCGATACCCAGGTAGCCGCCGATGGTCCAGTAGTCGTTGGACGGCTCCTGCACCTGCAGCCCCAGGCCGCGGATCGCCGCGACGGTGGCGTCGCTGTAGTCGGGATTCGTGAAGTCGGCGGCGAAGTGATAGCGCGCATCGGCGCCGAGCTTGATGCCCGGGATGAGCTCGTACTCGGCGCCGGCGGCCACCTGGCCGCCGACGTCGAGGTAGGAGGTGGTGTCGGAGGTCGGGCTGATGACGCGGAAATCCAGGCCGATCGGGATGAGCCAGGGACGCAGCTTGCTGCCCTCCATGAACTTGATCTTCGGCGCGGCGCTGACCGTCAGCATGGTCAGGTTGTTGGTGCCGGTGATGAGACAGTTGCCGAGCGCCGGACCGACGTTGCCGGTGGCCAGGGCGCACTCCGCCGTCGGCACCGGCAGTATCGTCTCCGCGGAATCGATGTGGCTGAATTCCACGCCCAGCTCGGCGAGCGCCCAGGTGCCGGGCATCAGTCCCCACACGTCCGGCGTGAGCAGGAAGTCGAAGCCGGCGCCGACGTTCCAGCCGGAGTCGCCGTCGTTATCGTTGCCCAGACCGTAGACGTCCGTGACGGCGCCGAAGGCGCGGTCATCCATCAGGCCGGTGTAGCCGCCGCGGAAGAAGATCATGTTGCCGGTCCGCGTGGCCGGATGACGCGTGAAGTACGGCGAGCCCTTGGTCTCCATGTCCGACACCCTTTGCTCGAGATTCTGCACCGGCGCCTCGACGGCGTCGACGCGCGTCTCGAGCTGCTGCACCTGCTGCGTCTGCGCGGGCTCTGCGGCCTGCGTGGCCTTCAGTTCCTGGCGCAGCGCGGCCATCTCGGCCTCGAGCTGCATGAGTTTCCTTTCCAGGTCCGCGGTGGACACGGCCCCTGCCGTCGTGCTTGCCGCAATCAGCGCGGATGCGACGGCCATGGTCAGCGTGTTCTTTTTGAATTGCATGAGAGCCCCCTTCATGGTTGCGAATGTTTACGTCGAATTTCAGCTGGGTGTCGAGGAGATCGGAAACCGGCAATCAATGGTCCGCCGCATCCCGCTCCGGCGCCGCCGGGGGGACGGGAACGACGGGCTTGATCGCGTTCAACGGGGCGTCGTTCCGGCAGAAGCTCAGGTCGACCTGCGGGGCGCGCGAGCCGAGAGCCTTTTCGCAGACGGCGGTCTCGCCGCAGCCCTCGCAGGCGCGGATATGCCTTTCTATGTCGACGACCGGGTGGCGGTGCAGATATTCCTGCGCGTCGATGCCCCGGCGCTCGAGCATCCGGTACAGGCGCAGCCGCTTGACGCGCCCGCCGAGGGCCTTGCGGAACTGGCGGCCGGTGTGAAAGTTGGTGAGGATGGCGTAGGTCATCCGGGAGGCGACGTATGCCGCCAGCAGGGCGATGGCGGCGATGACGACGACGCTCAATACGTTCATATCGGATGAGGCCCGGGCTTCTTGGAGTTTTTTCCTTGGCCGCAACTGTATGCAGCGGGGGTGCCGAGCGGCTTGATCTGGATCAACGCCGGCCGGGCGGTGAATTTGCGGCCGGCCACAGGCGACTTGCGTGCAGGCCGCAATCGTCGCAGGATGCACAAAATATTGCGCATCCCGGGGGAGACGGACGCAACGCCATGAGCACCGCCGCCGACGCACTCACTGAAGACACCCGCATCGTGGCCCAGCCCGCCGCGCTGGACATCTGGGACAAGAAATACCGGCTCAAGGACCGGCAGGGAGTCGCCGTCGACAAGAACGTCGACGACACCTGGCGGCGGATCGCCCGCGCGCTGGCCGAGGTGGAGGCGACCCCGGCGCTGCGGGAGAAATGGTACGAGCGGTTCCTGTGGGCGCTGCGTCATGGCGCGATCCCGGCCGGACGGATCACCTCCAACGCCGGGGCCGAACAGTACAAGCCCTCCACGTCGACCATCAACTGTACGGTATCCGGGACCATCCACGACTCCATGGATGACATCCTGTGCAAGGTCCACGAGGCGGGTCTTACACTCAAGGCGGGTTGCGGGATCGGCTACGACTTCTCGACGCTGCGCCCCAGGGGCGCCTACGTGACCGGCGCCGGGGCGCACACCTCCGGTCCGTTGTCGTTCATGGACATCTACGACCGCATGTGCTTCACGGTCTCATCCGCCGGCGGCCGGCGCGGCGCGCAGATGGCGACCTTCGACATCGGCCATCCCGACGTGCTCGACTTCATACGCGCCAAGCGCGAGCACGGGCGCCTGCGCCAGTTCAACCTGTCGCTGCTCATCACCGATGCCTTCATGCGCGCCGTGAAGGAGGACGCCGAGTGGCCGCTCGCGTTTCCGCTGACGGAGGCGGAGGTCAGGGGCGAGCGCATCGACGTGCACGACAGCCGCGACGTCCTGTGGCGGGAATGGCCGGTCAGCGACAACTACGTCGTCGACGCCCGCGGCCTGGTGGCCTGCCGCATCCACCGCCGCATACGGGCCCGGGCGCTGTGGGACCTGATCATGCGGTCCACCTTCGACTATGCCGAGCCGGGGTTCATCCTCATCGACCGGGTCAACGAGGAGAACAACAACTGGTTCTGCGAGGACATCCGCGCGACCAACCCGTGCGGCGAACAGCCGCTGCCGCCGTACGGCTCCTGCCTGCTCGGCTCGGTGAACCTGACGCGCTTCGTGCGCGATCCGTTCACCGACAAGGCGAGCTTCGACTGGCCGCAGTATCGCGAGCTGGTCAAGGTGTTCACACGCATGCTCGACAACGTCGTGGAGCTGCACGGGCTGCCGCTCGAGCCACAGGCCGAGGAGATCCGGCGCAAGCGCCGGCACGGCATGGGCTACCTCGGCCTGGGCTCCACGCTGGCCATGCTGCGGATGAAATACGGGGACGCCGACTCGCTGGCGTTCACCGAACGGGTCACGCGCGAGATGGCGGCGGCCGGCTGGGAGGTCGGTGTGGAACTGGCCGAGGAGAAGGGTCCGGCTCCGATCATGAACGAGCATTTCGCCATCACCGCCGCGATGCTGCGGCAGCGGCCCGAGCTGGCGCGCGACGGCTACCGGGAGGGCGACAGTCTGCCGGGCCGTGTCCTGCACGCACGCTACAGCCGCTACATGCAGCGGCTCGCGGGCGTTGCGCCCGAGCTGGTCGACAGGATCGCGCAGGCCGGGGCGCGCTTCACGCACCACACCTCCATCGCGCCCACCGGGACCATCTCCCTGTCGCTGGCGAACAATGCCAGCAACGGCATCGAGCCGAGCTTTGCCCATCACTACGTGCGCAACGTGATCCGCGCCGGCAAGAAGAGCAAGGACACGCTCGACGTGTATTCCTACGAGCTGCTCGCCTACCGCGCGCTGGTCAATCCCAGGGCGATGCCCGACAGCGGCGAGCCGGACGCGCAGTTGCCGCCGTATTTCGTCACGGCCAACGACATCACGCCCATGCAGCACGTGGAGATCCAGGCGGCGGCGCAGAAATGGGTCGATTCCTCGATCTCCAAGACCGCGAACGTGCCCACGGACTTCCCGTTCGCGGACTTCAAGGACATCTATCTCTTCGCCTACGAGAACGGGCTGAAGGGATGCACGACCTTCCGTTTCAATCCCGAGGTCTTCCAGGGCGTGCTGGTGAAGACCGCCGATCTCGAGAACACGCTCTACCGCTTCGTGCTCGAGGACGGCAGCGTGGTGGAGGCGCGCGGCAACGAGGAGGTCGAATACGACGGCGAGACGCACACCGCCGCCAATCTCCACGACGCCCTGAAGGAAGGCTATTACGGCAGATTCTGAGCAAGCATCATGGCCAAGAAGATCGACAAGCGGATCATCGACGTGAGCGTGGTGAAGAACGCGCTGCCGGCGGAGCCGGCCAGGGCGGAGGCCGCGGCCGAATCGGCGCCGAAGGTCGTGCACATGCACGAGAAGGTCGCGAGGCCGGAGATGCTGATCGGCTCGACCTACAAGATCAAGACGCCGCATTCCGACCACGCGCTGTACGTCACCATCAACGACATCGTGCTCAACCCCGGCACGCCGCACGAGCTGCGGCGCCCGTTCGAGATGTTCGTCAACTCCAAGAGCATGGAGCACTTCCAGTGGATCGTGGCGCTGACGCGTATCATCTCCGCCGTGTTCCGCAAGGGCGGGGACGTCACCTTCCTGGTCGAGGAGATGCGCTCGGTCTTCGATCCGAAGGGCGGCTATTTCAAGAAGGGCGGGCGCTTCATCCCGTCGCTGGTGGCGGAGATCGGCGACGTGCTGGACAGCCACCTGCGCATGATCGGATTGCTGCGCGACGACCCGAGCGACGCGGCGCTGCGCCAGCAGCTCGTCGCCAAGCGCGCCGAGTACGAGAAGACGCTGCAGCAGGCCGAGGCCCACGCCCCGGACGAATTCCCCGACGGCGCCGTGCTCTGCCAGAAGTGCCTGACCAAGGCGATGATCCGCATGGACAACTGCCTGACCTGCCTGAACTGCGGCGAGTCCAAATGCGGCTGAGCCGCGCGTGGTAGTAATTCCGCCGGCCCCGCCGCCGGGCTCAGAGCTCGCCGGTGAGGAACTGCGCGCGGCCGTAGCCGAACGACCAGTCCTCATCCGTCGAGGTGACGAGGTTGATCATGACGTCCGAGGGCGCGATGCCGCAGCGCTTCTCGATCTCCTCCACGACCAGGCGGTAGAAGAGCTCCTTCATCTCGCGCGTGCGCGGCCGCGTGGTCACCTGGATGAAGACGAACCTCGGCGTGCGCGGTATGTCCAGCCCCGTGTCCTCCATGATCATGCGCGTGGCCGGGTGCCGATGGACGATCTGGTAGCGATCGCGCTCCGGTACCTTGAAGGCCGTCACCATGGCGCGATGCACGGCGTCGAGCATGGTCTTCACCTCGGCATCGGACCAGCCATCGTAGATATCGAACCTGAGTAACGGCATGGGTGCCTGTCCTCGTTGCTGCAATGTCCGGCGGCTCTGCGGAAGTCGCCCCGGGCGGGCTCGCCTGGCGCGTCGCCCCGGTTGGAGGCGGTGCGCCGCGGTCGGGATGGCTAGCGTAATACAAGCCGCGACGGCTTGCGACTTCCCAGCCCGCACCCTTTGGAATCCGCAGACGTCATCAGCCGGGCAAAAAAACCGCGGGCAGGTTTCCCTGCCCGCGGCGTGGTACGAACAGACGATACGGCGCCTACGGGAGAACGACCTTCGGTCCGCCGAGGCGGCCCTGCATGCCCGGGGCGAAGAAATCGCCGCCATTGGGCAGGCACAGGCCGGAGCTCTTGGCGTACCCGGCGGCGCCGACGGCCGGCAGCAGGAAGGCGAGGTCATCGGCCTTCTTGTCCCGGTTCCTGTCCATGGCGAGGTGGCCGTTGCGCAGCGTCAGCGACGGGTGATCGAAGGGTCCCGCGTCGCACTGCACGCGCGGATCGGTCATCGTCAGCATGAACGCCACGATCGCGCCGATCTGGTCGA
>JAJVHZ010000088.1 GCA_022072255.1 Gammaproteobacteria bacterium
CCCCACCGAACTTCTTCGACATCACCGTCGTGATCGCCGCCGTCAGCGTCGTCTTGCCGTGATCCACGTGTCCAATCGTGCCTACGTTTACGTGCGGCTTCGTGCGTTCAAACTTGCCCTTGGACATGCGCGCGTCCCCTTTCCTCTACTTTCGGTACTATGCCCTTGTCGGGTTGAATTATTCGGATCGTCAGCCAGTTGTACGTGCAAGACATCAGAATCTGGTGCCCACGACTGGAATCGAACCAGTGACCTCACCCTTACCAAGGGTGTGCTCTACCGACTGAGCTACATGGGCAAAAATACATGGAGCGGGTGATGGGAATCGAACCCATGTCATCAGCTTGGAAGGCTGAGGTTCTACCATTGAACTACACCCGCCCAGCCAAAACCCGGTGATTGCCATGGTCCCCGCGAACGGCCTCCCATCCACGCATACAATCTGGTGGAGGGGGTAGGATTCGAACCTACGTAGGCATAAGCCAGCAGATTTACAGTCTGCCCTCGTTGGCCGCTTGAGTACCCCTCCAAAACGGTAGCCGGCTATTCTCTTGAAAGGTCGAAAGGGTGTCAACGGGCCGCGGCGGCGCGGATCAGGTGCCCGGTCAGCGCATCCCGGATCTCCGTCGGCCCCGCCAGACGGCCGGTTTCCCCCGCCACGACCATGTCAATCCGGCAGCCGAGAACGGCCCGCAGGCGCAGAGAGTCGCGTATCGGCGGGCGGCCGCTGCGGTTGGCGCTCGTCGACACCAGGGCCCCGGTCAGGCGGCACAGGTCGGTCGCCACCGGGTGGTCGATGACGCGCACGGCGAGAGTGTCACGGCCCCCCGTGAGGCGCCGGTCCACGCCCGGCCTGGCGGGCACCAGCCATGTATGCGGTCCCGGCCAGGACCTGAGCATGCGCCGCAGCGCCTCCCCCGCGGGGAAGATAACCCATGGATCCAGTTGGGCTATCTCGGCGGCGATCAATATGAACCCCTTGCGCGCGTCGCGCTCTTTCAGGGCGATGAGACGGTTCAGGGAGGTCCGGCTGGCGGGGCTGCAGCCCAGCCCGAAGACCGCCTCGGTCGGATAGCCGATGATCCCCCCCGCCGCCACGACGCGCGCGGCGCGGCGAAGTTGCAGAGCGAACGCCACGGCCGATTGCTAGCCGGCGGCCTTGGCCTTCGCCGCGCCCGCCCGCCCGCGACGCCTCGCCGCCGGCGCCGCCTCCAGCAGCGCCTGCGCCTCGGCGAGACCCAGCTCGCCGGGTTCACGGTCCTTGGGCACCCGGGCGTTGCGCTTGCCGTCGGTCACGTAAGGACCGTAGCGCCCGTTCAACACCCGAATCCCGGTGTCGGGGAACTCCTTGATGAATTTCGCGGCATCGGCCGCGGCCTTCTCCTTGATCACCTCGACCGCGCGCGCGAGCGTGATGGTGTAGGGATCGTCAGGCGGCTTGATCGAGACGTACTTGCTGCCGTACTTGATATAGGGTCCGAACCGGCCGACGTTCGCCACCACGCCGTGTCCGTCCGGCAGGTCGCCGAGTTCCCGCGGCAGTCGGGCGAGCGAAAGTGCGTCCTCCAACGTGATGCTGTCCATGCGTTGCCCGGGGCGAAGACTGACGAAACGGGGCTTGGCCTCGCCCTCCGCGGCTCCAATCTGCACATAGGGTCCATAACGGCCGATGCGCACCGACACGGGCTGGCCGCTCGCCGGATCGACACCCAGGTCCCTCGCCTGTGCGACCTCCTTGCGGCTGACGTTCGCATCCTTGTCGATGACCTGTTCCTTGAACGGGCCCCAGAACTCGTCCAGCAAGGGGGTCCACTGCTTCTCCCCGCGCGATACCGCGTCGAGCTCGTCCTCGAGCTTGGCCGTGAACTCGTAATCCACGTAATGAAAGAAGTGATCGGTGAGGAATCTCGCCACGATCTTGCCGACGTCCGTCGGCCGGAAACGCTTGTTTTCGATCTCCACGTACTCCCGCTGCTGCAGGGTGGAAATGATTGCCGCGTAGGTCGAGGGCCGGCCGATACCATATTCCTCCAGCGTCTTGACCAGGCTGGCCTCGGTATAGCGCGGCGGAGGCTCCGTGAAATGCTGCTCCGGTCGAATGGCGCTCAACTCCACGACGTCCCCCTGGGCCAGCGGCGGCAATGCGCGCTCCTCGCCGTCGGCGGCCTGTTCGTCCATGCCTTCCATGTAAACGGCCATGAAGCCGGGCTCGGCGATCGTGGACCCGGTTGCGCGGAAAATGCCACGGCCGCCGCAATCGAGATCGACCGCGACCGTGTCGATCGTCGCGTGCTTCATCTGGCAGGCGACAGTGCGTTTCCAGATGAGTTCGTAAAGCTTGTATTGATCGCTCGACAGATGCCGCTTTATCGACTCCGGGGTGCGCAGCACGGAGGTCGGTCGTATCGCCTCGTGCGCCTCCTGCGCATTCTTGGAATTGGTCTTGTAGACCCGCGGCGACTCCGGGACGTGGTCGGCGCCGAATTTTTTCGCGACGTAACCGCGGATCTCCTCGATGGCCTCCCGCGCCAGGTTGACCGAATCGGTACGCATGTAGGTGATGAGTCCGACGGACTCCGTGCCTATGTCCACGCCCTCGTACAACTGCTGCGCGGCACGCATCACCCGGCTGGCAGTGAACCCCAGCTTGCGAACACCTTCCTGCTGCATCGTCGATGTGATGAATGGCGCAGCCGGTTGGCGACGGCGCTGCTTCTTCTCGACGCTCACCACGGCAAGCCTCCCTTTCGCCGCACGCAACAGCTCTTCCTGCGCCTTCCTCGCCTGCTCCTCGTTGGTGATGGTGAACTGCTCGACCTTCTCGGCGCCGAGGCGGGTCAGTCTGGCGGCGAATGCGGTGCCGCCGTGCTTCGCGTCGGCCTCTATCGTCCAGTACTCGCGCGCCTGGAACTTCTCGATCTCCTCCTCCCGCTCGGCGATGAGGCGCAGCGCCGGGCTTTGCACGCGCCCGGCCGACAGTCCCCGCTTGATCTTCTTCCACAGCAACGGCGAGAGATTGAAGCCCACGAGATAGTCGAGTGCGCGGCGTGCCTGCTGCGCATTGACCAGCTCCATGGAAATATCGCGCGTGTGCTGCATCGCGTCCTCGATCGCGCGCCGCGTTATCTCGTGAAACACGACGCGATGCACCGGCTTCCCGTCGAGCAGGTCCTTTGCCCTGAGCAGCTCGATAAGGTGCCAGGAGATGGCCTCGCCTTCGCGGTCCAGGTCGGTGGCGAGATACAGCGCCTCGGCCTTGCGCATCGCTGCCGCGATCGCGTCGACGTGCTTCTTGTTGCGCGCGATGGGCTCATAGTGCATGCGGAAACCGTGCTCGGGCTCCACCGCCCCTTTCTTCGGCTTGAGGTCGCGGACGTGTCCGTAGGAGGCAAGCACCTCGAAATCGCCGCCAAGGTATTTCTTGATCGTGCTCGCCTTGGCCGGCGACTCGACAACAACAAGATTCTTGCTCATCGAAACTTACCGAAGATAGTTGGGATCAGTAATCTGACCAGAGGCGCGAAGGCCGGACGGTTCCGTGCCGATACACTGTCGAACGCGCGACTGCGAAGGACTGCTGAGGCGAAAACTAGTTCAGGGTACCGCGCAACTCGTCCATCACCAGGTCCTCCATCCAGACAAAGGCCTCCTCGTTGCCAGGCTGGTTGAACAGGACCATCAGCACTATCCATTTCAATTCGTCGGCGGCGATTTCCTCGGCGTCGAGCGCCATCGCCCTCTCGATGACCAGCTCGCGCGCACCGGAATCGAGCACCCCGACCTGCTCGAGGTAAAGCAGAAGTCCCCGGCCGTCGCGGCTGAGCTTCTCCGTTTCGGCCGCGGTGAAAATGCGCAGAGAACTGTTGCGCGCGGTCGACCCGGATGCTGCGCTCTCGCGTTGCCTGGCCAGCGCTTCCAGCCAATCGAATGCCTTGGTGATCTGGCCATCCGGGAATCCGGCCTCGATAAGCTGCCCGCGCAGCGCATCATGGTCAAGGTTCCGATTGTCCTCCTCCATGCAGTGTTCGAACAGAAACACGAGAACATCGAGAACCGTCTGCTTCATTTACGCTCTCTCCCGGCCCAGCCGTACGTACAAACCTCCCGGATGCGGAGCCACCGAGCCGCGGAGCTCCAATTCCAACAGGATGGATGAAACGACATTGGCCGTCAATCCAGTGCGATCCACGAGCGCGTCGACGGAGACCGGATCGAATGCCATTGCATCCAGCATAAGACTTTGTTCTCCGTCGAATTCGGCTCCCGGTGGCGCCACGGTGTCTGCGCCGCCGTTGCCGGACGCCCGGCGTGCCGCGCCGCGCGCGGCGGCAGGCAGCTCCTCGAGGATGTCGTCGATGGATTCCACGAGCTTCGCGCCCTGCTTGATGAGCGCGTGACAGCCGCGGGCAAGGGGGTTGTATATCGATCCGGGCACCGCGAAAACCTCGCGTCCCTGCTCGATCGCGTGGCGGGCGGTGATGAGCGAGCCACTGATTGCCGCGGCCTCGATCACCAGCACACCGAGACTCAAGCCGCTGATGATGCGGTTGCGCCGTGGGAAGTTCTCCGGCCTGACGAAAGCCCCGGGGGCGAACTCGGTGACCACGGCGCCGTGAGCGCGGATCGCCGCGGCCAGATCCGCATGTCCACGCGGATAGACCACATCCGGGCCGGTGCCCATGACGGCGACGCCAGGAGATCCTCCGGCGAGGCAGCCGCGATGCGCCTCGGCGTCGACGCCGTGCGCAAGGCCGCTGGTCACCACGATGCCGCGTTCGGCAACTGCAGCAGCGAAGTGGGCGGCCAGCTCCCGTCCCGACCGGCTCGGCCGACGGCTGCCGACGATCGCGAGCTGCGGGCGCGACAGCACACCCGGGTCGCCTTCGACGAACAGCAGCGGCGGCGGCACCGCGATCTCCCGCAAGCGCGGCGGGAAAACGCTGTCCTGGCAGGTGATGATCCGCCGGCACGGTCCTGCGAGCCAGCGCAGATCAGCGTCGATGGTTGCGATGTCGGCGGATCGAACTTCTGCGGCAAGCTCGTGACCGAGTCCCGCCTCACGGAGTTGCGCCACGGAGGCCTGCAGCACCGCGCGCGGCGACCCGAAGAACTCGAGGAGCTTCAGAAAGGTGGCCGGCCCGATGCCGGGCACGCGCCAGAGCAGCAGCCACGATTCCCTGTCGCGAGATGCATCGTCCATGTGCATGCTGCGGATGATAACACGGGGCAGCGGCGTGCCAACGCCTGCTGCCCCGAATCGACGCGCGCTGGTGCGCGCCGCGTCGCCCCCTTTAACGCCCCATCAGTACTCGTAGTCCGGGTTGCTGACCCGATCCCACATGTGCACCGGCCGGTAGGTTTCCATCACCAGTCCATAACTGACGTTGTCGAATACCCGGAAGACCATCAGTTCGCCCGCGCGTTCGGAAGGCAGCACGACCTTCTCGGGCACCGTGTGGAATTTCACGCCGAACTTCTTGTCGATCGCGCGCTTGCTGTCACGAATGTCGTTGAACACGTGCTCGAGCAGGTTGTCGAGCGGCAATGTATCCGAACGCTCGAACTTCAGCGGCTCGTCGTCCTTTTTCTCGCGCTGCTCGGTGGCTGTCGCATCGTCGACGATCAGTCCGCTCTGATTGATGGCCAGCACGTGGCCCGGCTCGATGCCGTCCGTCGCGCCGATGTTCATCACCACGACCTGGTGGCGGCCGATCTCCTGCACGCCGTCGACCACGGAGATGATGTTGCCGTAGATCTGATTCTTCGGCGCGTGCGGAACGAACAGCGGGAAATCGTCGCGGGCGTACTGAGGGAGCAGACGATCGCCGTTGAGTACCTCCCTGCTCGAGCTCACCAGGTTGAATTTCGCGGGATCGCTGGAATACTTGTCGGCGCGGACCGCCTCGCCCACATCCAGCGCCACGTATCCGAGGATGTCGCTGTCCCTGTTATGCTTTCGCTCCCAGAACTTGTCCCAGTCGTTCTTCATCGACCACTTGCTGCGCCGAAGAGCATCGCCCTTGCGGAAGATCGCGTAGCGCTTGACGTTAGGATCGAGGTCTCCACGAACGTAGATCCGCGCGCCGCCGCCATTGACCAGATGCTGATCGGCGCTCGACACGACGTAGGGCAGCCGCTCATAGGTGTCCTCGTCGATGACGATCGGCCGGCTGAGGAACGGTGCAATGGCGTCGACCGGTATCGGGGCAATCGCCTGCACGTTCTGCTCCGCGCGGACGGTCGGCGAGAGTTTGTAGTCGCGCCCGCCCATATGCGCCAGACCGCTGCTTATCTCGAGCGTCGGCTGCCCGTTCCGGTAGACCAGCGTCAATACGTCGCCGGGGTAGATAAGGTGGGGGTTGCGCACCTGGGGATTGGCGCGCCAGAGGTCTGGCCAACGCCAGGGACTGGTCAGGAATCGCCCCGAGATATCCCAGAGCGTGTCCCCACGTTTGACGACGTAGGTCTGTGGATGGTCGGGCCGCAATTCCAGCGGCATCGCCACCACTGCAGCCGAGATCAGCCCCGCCCCTATAAGAAATAGTATTTTCTTAATCATGTCAGTACCCTTACATCGATTCCTTCATGCAGTTTAGCAAAACAGTATGCTAAAGTTGAAGTCCCTGCAATCGAATTTTTCCCGGTTCGTGGTATCAAAAAGCGTACCGACGGGCCAAACGTGCTGGAAGATCTTGCTGACTCAAGCTCTTAGCCCTATTCTAGACTTAGTACAATAGAGTCGGTTTTATGGCACTGCTACCCATTCTTCATTTCCCCGATCCGCGCCTGCGCACACCGGCGAGACCCGTCGCCGAGGTCACCGAGGAGATCCGGAGGCTGGCGGCCGACATGTTCGAGACCATGTACCACGCCCCGGGGATCGGGTTGGCCGCCACACAGGTCAACGTCCAGCAGCGTGTCATCGTCGTGGACGTCTCGCACGACAAGGATCAGCCCATTTGCCTGGTCAACCCGGAGATCCTGGGCACGGAGGGCGAAGAGGAGATGGAGGAGGGCTGTCTGTCCGTGCCGGGGGTGTTCGAAACCGTACGGCGCGCGGAGAAGATTCGTGTCCGCTACCTGTCCCTGGACGGCGAGGAGACGATGATCGATGCCGACGGCCTGCTCGCCGTATGCATACAACACGAGATCGACCACCTCGACGGCCGGCTGTTCGTCGACTACCTCTCGACCCTGAAGCGCGACCGCATCCGCAGAAAACTGGAAAAGGCGCACGCGGAGGTGCTGTAATCGCGCCGCCGCAATCCCGCGGCCAGCAGCATACGCCGCGCGCGCCGTGACCAGTCCACGCCTACGCATCGTTTTCGCCGGCACGCCGGAGTTCGCGGCCGTTTCGTTGCGGGCCTTGCTCGACGACGGCAGCAACGGCGTCGTCGCCGTCTACTGTCAGCCGGATCGGCCGGCCGGACGCGGCCGGCAGTTGACCGCCTGCGCGGTCAAGCGGCTGGCCGTCGAAAGAGGGCTGCCGGTGTATCAGCCGACCAGCTTCAAGGAGGCGCCGGAGCTGGAGGCCTTCCGCGCCCTGCAGCCGGACCTTCTGGTCGTCGTGGCATACGGCCTGATATTGCCGCGCACCCTGCTCGAAATTCCGCGCCTTGGCTGCATTAACGTCCACGCGTCCCTGCTGCCGCGCTGGCGCGGCGCGGCCCCGATCGAGCGCGCCATCATGGCGGGCGACACGGAGACCGGCGTCACGCTGATGCGCGTTGAGCCCAGGCTCGACAGCGGCCCTGTGCTTGCCGCGGCCCGTTGCCCGATCGCGGAGGACGATACGGCGGGCGCTCTCCACGACAGACTCGCGCGCCTGGGAGCGGCATTGCTGGTCTCGACGCTGCCATTCCTGGAGAGCGAAACGGTCACTGCAATCCGGCAGGACGACAGTCTGGCGACATACGCGGCCAAGATTGACAGGCGGGAGGCCGAACTCGAATGGTCGCTGAGCGCCGCGGAACTCGCCCGCCGCGTGCGCGCGCTGAATCCCCGACTCGGCGCCATCGCCACCATCGCAGGCGAGACGGTGAAGATCTGGCGGGCTGAGAGCACCGGGGAGATCTGCGCCAGACCACCGGGGGAGATTGTGCGGGCGGGACCGGCCGGAATCGACATCGCGACCGGAGACGGGGTGCTGCGGCTGCTTTCGATTCAACCACCCGGCCGGCGTCCGGTATCCGTCGCGGACTTTCTCAACGCCAGGCCCAGGCTGAAGGAACACGCTTGAGGCGCATCGCTCCCGGCCGGGCGAGGGGCGCGCCGATCATGGGTGCAGCCGCGCGCGCCGCCGCCGCGCGCGTCGTCCGGGCGGTTATCGACCGAGGTCGGTCGCTGGAAGCTGCACTGACGCCGGAACTCGGCGCGATCGCAGCCGAGGATGCGCCCCTGTGCCGGGAGCTGAGCTTCGGCACGCTGCGCTTCGAACCGAGGCTCGCGTGGCTTGCGGAGCGACTGCTGCGCCAGCCTTTGCCGGCAAGCGCCCGCGATGTGCACGCGCTGCTGCTCGTCGGACTGTATCAACTCGACCAGCTCGGCACTCCACCGCATGTGGCCGTCTCCACGACCGTGGAGGCCTGCCGGCACCTCCGGCAGAACTGGGCGTGCGCGTTGGTGAACGGCACGCTCAGAAATTTCGAACGCTATCAGCCATCGCTGCGCGCCGAGGCCGAGGCGTCGCCGGTGGCGCGATTCGCGCATCCGCCGTGGATGATCCAGGCGGCGCGGAGAGACTATCCCCACGAGTGGCAGGCGCTGCTGGAGGCGAACAACGCCCGCGCGCCCATGACGCTGCGCGTCAATCTGCGTGCGACCTCGCGCGAGCTGTACTTGCGACGGCTGGCCGCGGCGGGCATCTCCGCGGCCGCCACGGTGCACAGCCGCTGCGGGGTCACTCTCGCCGCGCCACTCGCCGTTTCGATCCTGCCCGGTTTCGATGACGGCCAGGTCTCCGTGCAGGACGAAGCGGCGCAGCTCGCAGCGCCGCTGCTGGCTCCGCTTCCCGGCCAGCGCGTGCTGGACGCCTGCGCCGCGCCCGGCGGCAAGGCGGCCCATCTGCTGGAGGCATCCCCGCAGGTCGGCGAACTACTGGCCGTCGACGCGGACGACCGCCGCCTGGAGCGCCTGAGATCGACGCTTGCCCGACTGAGCTTGAACGCGCGCGTGCAGACCGGCAGTGCGCTGCAGCCGCAGTCATGGTGGGACGGGCGCAGCTTCGAGCGCATTCTGCTCGATGCGCCCTGCAGCGCGACCGGGGTCATCCGCCGGCACCCCGATATCAAGGCGCTGCGACGGCCATCGGACATCCAGGCCCTGGCGAGCATGCAGGGACGCATGCTGGGGGCGCTCTGGCCCCTGCTGGCCCGTGGCGGTAAGCTGCTTTACTCGACGTGCTCGGTATTCCCCGAGGAGAATCATTTGACGGTACAGGAGTTTCTGGCCGCGACCCCGGATGCCACCGAGGCCGGTTTCACCGCAGCATGGGGCCGCGCGAGCCCCGTCGGACGCCAGATCCTGCCGGGCGAGGGCAATATGGACGGCTTTTTCTATGCCTTGCTGGTCAAGCATTGAGCGGTGGCGCCTGGTCTGGATCACCGCCCTGCTCGGGGGCCTTTGCGTATTGCAGGATGTCCGCGCGGAGGGCTACGAGGTCCGCAGCGTCGCGGGTCGCGTCGTCAACGGGATATACGTCGTGGACAGCTCGATTGATATCGGACTTTCCGAGGACATGCGCAACGCGCTGAACAGCGGCGTTGCATTGACCTTCCTCGTCGAGGTGGAGATTCACGCGCCGCGGCGCTATATCTGGGATGCGCTCATCGTGCGCAGCACGCAAAGACTGACGCTTGAATACCATGCGCTGACGGGCGGATACGTGGTCAACAACGAGAGCACCCATACCCGTCGCAGCTTCCCTTCCCTGAACGAAGCCCTGAATGGGCTCGGCGAATTGCGGGGAATGGCTGTCTCCGAAGAGCGCTTTCTTCCTGCCGACACTTCGTGCTCGGGTCGCTTGCGGGTGAGCCTCGACGTGGAATCGCTGCCACCGCCGCTGCGTCCGATAGCCTACCTGTCGCCGCAGTGGCACCTGCGCTCGGACTGGCGGCGATGGACAGTTGAGCGATGAGCCGGCACACCCGTATCGGCGCCTTTGTCCTCGCATTGAGCGTCACTCTGCTCGTATCGCTCGTGATGATGAGCGAAGCGATGCAGAACCGCACCCGCTTCAGTCACATCTATTCGTTGCTGCTGGTCGTGAACGCGCTCGGCCTGCTCGGCTTCCTCGGCCTCATCGTGGCCAACCTGAGGCGGCTGATCGGCGAGCTGCGGCAGGAGCGCGCCGGCGCCCGGCTGAAACGCCGATTGACACTGCTGTTCGTACTGCTTTCCACCATCCCGGTGCTGACGGTCTACGGATTCTCGCTGGAGTTCCTGCGGCGGGGCATCGACAACTGGTTCGACGTGCGCGTTTCCTCCGCGCTGGAGGATGCCCTGAATCTCAGCCGCGCGTCGCTGGACATGCGCATGCGCGACCTGCTGCGACAGACATCGCAGCTGGCGGAGTCGATCACCGATTCCGAGGACGGCGCCGATCCGCTGCGATTCGAACAGCTGCAGCTGCCCGAGAGCCTCGTCGTCGAGAATCCCTTCAGCCCCGGTGCCGTGAATCTTCAGGAACTGCTGCATCGCAGCGGCGCCGAGGAACTCACCCTCATGACCACGAAAGGCGCCGTACTCGAACACAGCAGCTTCGCCACTGACATCGTCCCGTCGATGCCGGCGGAGACCGTGCTGTTGCAGCTTCGGCAGAACCAGAACTACATCGCGCTGGAACCTGTACGGGACAGCGGCCTGGCGATTCGCGTGGTCGTGAACGTGCCAAGCAGTACGGGCGGCGAGGGGCGAGTGCTGCAGGCCCTGTATCCGGTCGCCGAACGCATGCGCACACTGGCCGACAACGTGCAATCCGCGTTCATTCAATACAAGGAGCTGGCCTACCTGCGCGACCGGCTGAAAGTCAGCTTCATGATGACACTGACGCTGGTGCTGCTGTTCAGCATATTCACCGCGGTGTGGGCCGCGTTTTACACGGCACAGAGGCTTTCCGATCCCATCCATGCCCTCGCCGAGGGGACCAAGGCGGTGGCCGCCGGCGATTACGACACGCGGCTTCCGGTACCCGGGGCCGACGATATCGGCGTGCTGGTGCATTCCTTCAACGAGATGACGCGCCGGCTGGCCGAGGCACGCGACGAAGCGCAGCAGAGCCGCGATGAGGTGGAGAGGCAGCGCGCCTACCTGGAGACGGTCCTCGGGCGGCTCTCCTCCGGAGTCCTGACCGTCAGCGACAATGGCGAATTGCGCACTGCCAATGCCACCGCGGCACAGCTACTCGGGATCGCGCCGGGACCCCTGCCGGCCACAACGCTACCCTCCCTGATTGAAAGCCACGCCCACCTCGAGCCATTTGTCGACTGCGTCCGCAGCCACCTGCAGCAGGGCCGCGGCGATTGGCAGGAACAGGTGACTGTCTTCGGACCAAGCGGACGCAAGGTCATCATGTGCCGTGGCGCCCGCCTGGACGCGAGCGCCGAGGACGAGGCGGACCACGTGATCGTGTTCGACGACGTCACCGCCCTGATCCAGGGACAGCGCGATGCGGCATGGAGCGAGGTCGCCCGCCGTCTGGCCCATGAGATCAAGAACCCATTGACGCCCATCCAATTGTCAGCCGAGCGCCTGCGGCACAAATATCTCCGTACCCCGGGTTCCGAGGAGGGCGAGGTCCTCGACCGGCTGACGAACACGATCATCCAGCAGGTCGAGACCATGAAGGGGATGGTCAACACGTTCTCCGAGTACGCCCGTTCGCCGCGCATA
Organism: Gammaproteobacteria bacterium; assembly: GCA_022072255.1. Classification (GTDB taxonomy): domain Bacteria; phylum Pseudomonadota; class Gammaproteobacteria; order JAJPIJ01; family JAJPIJ01; genus JAJVHZ01. The sequence continues at coordinate 11,890 of JAJVHZ010000088.1, forward strand.
CAGCAGGAGCCGATACAGCTCAATCACCTCATCGAGACCGTGGTCGATCTCTACCGCAGCGACGAGCAGCGCGTTCGCATCGAGACCGACCTCGCTGCCGACATCCCTACGCTGCATGCCGACCCCAACCGATTGCGTCAACTGCTCAACAACCTGATCTGCAACGCGATGGAGGCCCAGTCCGAGAAGGCCGAGTGCTACGTGCGGATCGGCACGCGCATGCACGAGGAGGCGCACGGTACCAGCGTGGAGATACGCGTCGAGGATCGCGGGAACGGGATAGCGCCGGAACTGCTGAACCAGGTGTTCGAGCCGTACGTCACCACCAAGCCCAAGGGGACCGGCCTGGGGTTGGCAATCGTGAAGAAGATCGTCGAGGAGCACGGTGGTATCGTGTGGATGGAGAACACCAGTGGCGGAGGCGCGTGCGCCTCTGTCAGACTTCCGGTAACCGCTCCCGAGCACGCCCCGGCCCCCTACCCGCGCAATGAGGCCAACGTTCATGGCAGAGTCGCATAATCAGCACCACGATGGCGGGCGTCGTGCACGCCCGCGCCCCGCAGCGCACGACTTCGCCGCCGCCAGCTTCCTGCAGGTTCCGGATCAGGCCATTGATCCCGGAATCGAATCGGGCACGGTGCTGCGCGTGGCAACTCCTGGCTGGGGAATCGACCGATGAGCGCCGGACAGCATATTCTCGTCGTAGACGACGAAGAGGCGATACGCAGCCTGCTGCGCGAGATACTCGAGGACGAAGGGTTTTCCGTCGCCACCGCGGGCAACGTCGCCGAGGCGAAGGAGGCGCGGCGGGTACGCAGACCGGATCTCGTTCTGCTGGATATCTGGATGCCGGACGGTGACGGTATCACGCTGCTGAAGGAGTGGGCGCAGGGCTACGGAATGGACGTTCCCGTGATCATGATCTCCGGCCACGGCACGGTCGAGACCGCGGTCGAGGCCACGCGCATCGGGGCGTTCGATTTTCTCGAGAAGCCGCTGTCCCACGGCAAGCTGCTGGTCACCATCGAGCGTGCGCTGGAAATGGCGGCGCTGCGCCGCGAGAACATCGGGCTGAGGCGCCAGGCGGCAAGCACGGAGCTGCTCGGTTCCAGTCGCGCCATCACGCAACTGAAGGAGCAGATACAACGGATCGCACACCACAACACCACCGTGTTCCTCACCGGCGAATCCGGCACCGGCAAGGAGGTATTCGCCCGCTTCCTGCACACGCACAGTCCGCGTGCGCGCAACGTGTTTCTCTCCGTGAATATCGGGGGTCTCGCCCGCGATTCCCTGGAGCAGGAGATATTCGGATCGGAGAGCAAGGGCCGCGTGCATTTTGGGGCTCTGGAGCAGGCCAGCGGCGGGACCCTGTTGCTCAAGGACATCACCGACCTGAGCCTCGAGATGCAGGCACGCCTGCTCAACGCCCTGGAGACCCAGTCATTGGTGCGGGTGGACGGTCTGGATCCGGTGCGGATAGACGTGCGCATCGTGGCGGCCACCCGCCATGACCTGAAGGCGGCGGTGGACGCGGGCCAGTTTCGAGACGATCTCTACTACCACCTCAACGTCGTTCCCCTGCGGATCCCGGCACTGCGACAGCACGCCGAGGACGTGCCGGAGCTCCTCGCCTATTACCTGGACCTGTTCGTCGCACAGGAAGGCCTTCCGCGCCGGCAGTTCTCGAACGCCGCGCTGCAGCGGCTGCGTGCCTATGCCTGGCCCGGGAACGTGCGTGAACTGAAGAATCTCGTGCAGCGCCTGCTCATCCTCGGATCCGGTCCGGTGATCGAGGCCCCCGAGATCGAACAGGCACTCGGAATCCGGCCGGTATCCGCTGTCGAGAGCAGGCCGGGCTTCGATCTGCCGATGCGCGAGGCGCGCGAACAGTTCGAAAAGGCGTATCTCGAGTACCAGCTGCAGCACGAACAGGGCAATGTCTCCAAGGTGGCCGAGCGGATCGGACTGGAGCGCACTCATCTTCACAGGAAACTTCGCGCGCTCGGGATCGACCCCAAGTACATCAAACACGCGAGCGGCCGCGCCCGGGAAGATGCCTAGCGCTGACCGGCACCGTTCATGGGGTGCGCTTACCGACAGGAGACCCGGTCCGCGCCGCCGGGGGCGATGCGGCACCGCTTGCAAGATCAGCCCGATGTGCAGGCAGCTGCCAGCGGTCCGTTCAACTGCAGGCTGCCGACCAGTTCCGTAACGTTACCAAACCGGTGTCGCCGCAGGTAATCCACTATCCCGCCGTTTAGCTTGGGGAGGAGCAGGGGGTCGTAGAAAAGGCCCGTGCCCACGCCGATACCACTCGCACCGGCGACGAGAAATTCGATTGCATCCTCGACCGTGACGACGCCACCCTGACCGATAATCGGAATGCCGTGCGGCCCGCAGACCTGGTAGACCTGGTGCACCTTCAGCAGGGCCACCGGCTTGATGGCCGGACCCGAGAGCCCCCCCTGGTTGTTGCCGATTACCGGGCGGCGGGTCTCTATGTCGATCGCCATGCCCATCAGCGTGTTGATGACGGCGAAACCGTCCGTGCCCGCCTCGATACACCGGCGGGCGTTGTGGGCGATATCGGTCTGGTTCGGCGACAACTTCGTGATGATGGGCTTGCGTGTGGCGCGCCTGCACACCTCCACAACCCTTGCCGACATCTCCGGATCGTTGCCGAACGCCACGCCACCCTGTTTCACGTTCGGGCAGGAGATGTTGATCTCGATGGCATCGATCGGCGAATCGTCGAAGATGCGCGTGACCTCCTCGTACTCCTCGACGGTCGAGCCGGAGACATTGGCGATGAAGCGGGTCTCGCTGAAGTCGAGCACCGGAAGGATCTCGTCGACCACGTAGCGCGCGCCCGGGTTCTGCAGGCCGATTGCGTTCAACATGCCGCCTGGCGTCTCGCAGACGCGATGGGGAGGGTTTCCGAGACGAGGGCTCAAGGTCGTGCCCTTCAGGCAGACGGCTCCGGCGTCCCGATTGGAGAAGCCGACGACGCGCGTATACTCCTCACCAAAGCCGACACAGCCGGAGAGCAGCACCAGCGGCGTTGCGAACTTCATGCCGCAGAAGTCGAGCTCGAGCATCGCCCTGTCGGAATCGTTGAGGATCATGCTTGTTCCACGTCGTCCTGTTTGAGCCGGAAATCCCGCCGAACACCGGCAACATTATACGGTTGTGCGCCAACTCCGGGGTCAGCCTGCACCTGGTGCAGCCATTGGGATTCCGGCTCGACGACAGGCAACTGCGACGCGCCGGGCTGGACTATCGTGAGCGCGCGGTGGTCACGGCTCACCGTACGCTGACTGCATTCCGCGACGCGGTGGCGCCGCCGCGGTTGTTTGCCTTTTCCACCCGTGGCGGGCATCGCTACGACGCGGTCGATTACCAGCCGGGCGACGCGCTGCTGTTCGGCCCGGAGACCCGGGGACTGCCGCAGCACGTGCTGGAGTCGATGCATCCGCAGGACCTGCTGCGCATTCCCATGCTCGGCGACTCGCGGAGCCTGAACCTGGCCAATGCGGTGGCTATCGTGGTCTACGAGGCGTGGCGGCAGAACGACTTCCGGACTCGGCCGCCGCAGGACTGACGCGCCGCTCGGCAGCGCGCTTCAGTCGCCCTCGCTCTTCGGCTCGCGCGCCAGCAGCGCATGCACGGCTTCCCGCGCCGAGCACTGGCCGTTCAGCACCATCGCCACCTGCGTGCAGATCGGCATCTCCACGCTCTTGGCGCTGGACAGCCGCTGCACCGCCTGCGCAGTACGAATGCCCTCGACTACCTGACCGATCTCCGCGGCCGCCTCCGCCACTGTCCGTCCGCGGGCGATTGCCAGCCCCAGGCGGCGGTTGCGCGATTGGTCCTGGGTACAGGTGAGCACCAGGTCGCCCAGGCCCGCAAGCCCCATGAACGTCTCGCGCCTGGCTCCCATCGCCACCCCGAGGCGGGTCAGCTCGGCCAGTCCGCGCGTGATCAGCGCCGCGCGGCTGTTGGCGCCGAAACCAAGTCCGTCGCTGATGCCGGCCGCAATCGCCAGCACGTTCTTGACCGCTCCGCCCACCTCCACGCCGATGACGTCACTGCCGACGTAGGCGCGGAATGCGCCGCCGTGCAGATGGCCGGCCAGCGCGCGCGCGAATTCCGTGTCATCCGAGGCGACGACCACGGCGGTGGGCAGGCCAGCGGCGACCTCGTTGGCGAATGTGGGTCCGGAGATCACGGCGGCCGGACAGTCCGCGCCGAATTGCCCGGCAATGACGGCGTGCGGAAGCTGCAGCGTATCGGTGTCGATCCCCTTGCAGGCCCAGCTGATGCGCACATCGGGGCGCGCGTGAACGGCCACCTGATGCGCGACTTCCCGCAGGGCCTTGCACGGCACGGCGAGGACGACGTCGCGGGTTCGGCGCAGAGTTCCCTCCAGCTCGTCTTCCACGGACAACAGCGGGGGGAAATCCACTCCGGGAAGGTACCGCTCATTGCGCCGGGCGCGGGCGAGGTGGGCGATGTGGCCGGCATCGTGCCCCCACAGGACCGTGGCATGCCCGTTTCTCGCCAGGTGGATGGCGAGCGCCGTACCCCAGGAACCAGCGCCGGCGACCAGTAGGGAATCGGCGGTCATGGCTGTCATGCGCCTCCCGCCAGCCGGGTTGCCGACCCAGGCCGGGTGCCGTGGCGTCAGTGAGTCCTGGCCGCCTCCTCGGCCGCCTCGGCCTGTTTACGCTGCAACTCCTGCGTGTAGAGCGATTCGAAATTCACGGGCGCCAGCAGCAGTTGCGGAAAACCGGCCTTGGCGACCACGTCCGCGACGACCTCGCGGGCAAACGGGAACAGTACGTTCGGACAGGCCGTCGCCAGTATTGCCGGCATGGCCTGCTCCGGGAATCCCGAGACATGGAAGATCCCGGCCTGCTGCACCTCACACAGGAACGCGACCTTGTCCGCCGACTTCACCGTCACGGTGACGGCCAGTACCGTCTCGTACATGTCGTTGCCCAGGCTGCTCGCCTTGTTGCCGAGCTCGATCTCCACGGCCGGCTTCCAGTCCTCGCGAAAGATGCCCGGCGTGCCCGGCGCCTCGTAGGAGAGGTCCTTGAGATATACCTTTTGAATTGCGAGCTGGCCAGTACGCTGCTTGCTCTCGGTGCTGCCGGTTGCTTCCGTCATCTTTGGTCTCTTTCACTAGGGATTCGTCGCCCGACGTGATTAATCGCGGGCGACAGGGAAATTTTCCTGCTGCCACGCCGAGAGGCCGCCGCGCAGCGAATAAAGACGGCCGAAGCCGTTCTTCTTCAGTAGCGACCCCGCGCGGCCGGACACCATACCGGTGGCGCAGTACAGAAGCAACGGCTTGTCGCGCGCCGCCTCCAGCTCACGCAGGCGCTCCGACATCCCGGCCTCGGGAATGTTGATCGCCCCGACGATATGACCCGCCTGAAAGTCCTTGGTCTCACGTACGTCGAGGACCGCAGCCCCCTCCCTGTTGATCAGCTGAACTGCATGCCGCGGGGAAACCTCCTTCACGGCCCGGCCTATCCCGCCGGCGAGATCGTTGGCCAGCAGCACCAGGACAAGCGCGAGCGCGCTGAACAGCATCCAGTGATTTGTGACAAATTCTCCGAATTGTTCCATGGGTTAGCTCATGCGCCGCGCGGTGCGAAACGGGATTCATGATACACTTTTATTTTTTGCGGGCGTATTGGACGGAGCTTACTCTACACCGATGGTACCCCCCCTCCAGCCGCTGCTGCTCATCATCCTGGACGGATGGGGTTACAGCGACAGCACCCAGTACAACGCCATCCACAATGCCAACAAGCCCGTGTGGGATCGGCTCTGGGAGAACTGCCCCCACACCCTCATCAGCGCCTCCGGCGTAAACGTGGGATTGCCGAACGAGCAGATGGGCAACTCCGAGGTCGGCCACATGCACCTCGGGGCCGGGCGCGTCATCGATCAGGAGCTCACGCGCATCGGCAAGGCCATCGAGGACGGCCAGTTCTTCGAGAACCAGACCCTGCTCGCGGCCTTCGGCAAGGCGGCCGCCGAGGACAAGGCCGTGCACATACTCGGGCTGCTCTCCCCGGGCGGCGTGCACAGCCACGAGGACCACGTCCTCGCCCTCATGGAGATGGCGGCGCGAACCGGTGGCAGGCGCGTGTACGTGCATGCCTTCCTCGACGGTCGCGATACCCCCCCGAAGAGCGCCGCCAATTCCATCCAGCGGGTGATGATGAGGTTCACCGAACTCGGGCGCTGCGGGCGCATCGCCAGCATCATCGGGCGGTACTTCGCGATGGATCGCAACAAGAACTGGGGACGCACGGAGGCCGCGTACAATCTCATCGTCGACGGCCTGGCGATGCACGAAGCCGCCGATCCGCTCATCGCGCTCGACCAGGCCTATCACCGCAACGAGACCGACGAGTTCATACGGTCCACCGCCATCATTCCGCGCGATCAGCAGCGCGTGCGTGTCGGGGACGGCGACGTGATAGTCTTCGCGAATTTCCGCGCCGATCGGGCACGGCAGCTGACCCAGGCCTTCATCGAGCCGTTTTTCAGCGGTTTCAAGCGGACTCGCGTGCCGGCGCTGCAGAGCTTCATCACGATGACCAGCTACAGCGACGACTTCCAGGTTCCCGTCGTCTATCCGCCGTCGCGCGTCAAGAATTCCCTCGGCGAGTACATTGCCAATCTCGGCATCCATCAACTGCGCATAGCCGAAACGGAGAAGTACGCACACGTCACGTTCTTCTTCAACGGCGGCGACGAGCAGGTTTTCCAGGGCGAGGATCGGATACTGGTTCCCTCGCCGCACGTCGCGACCTACGATCAGGCGCCGGAGATGAGCGCCGTGGAGGTCACCGACGAGCTGATCAAGGCCATTGAGAGCCGCAGCTACGGCGCCATCATCTGCAATTTCGCGAACGCCGACATGGTGGGCCACACCGGCGTCTTCGAGGCGGCGGTGAAGGCGGTCGAGACCCTGGACCGGTGCCTCGGCCGCATCGAGACGGCCGCGCGGGCGGCGGGCATGGAGATCCTGATCACCGCCGATCACGGCAACGCCGAGAAGATGCGCGAGGTGTCCACCAAGAAGGTCGTCGGACAGACCCATACCGCGCACACCAGCAATCCGGTGCCACTGGTGTATATTGGCCGCGAGGCGACGATGGCCAACGACGGGACCCTGAGCGATATCGCCCCAACCATGCTCAGCATCATGGGACTTGCCCTTCCTGCGGAGATGACCGGGCGCCCCCTGGTCGTTCTGAAATCAGCGACGGCGACGGAATCAGCCGATGCCGGCCAGGAGCCCAAACGGGCCTCCGCCTAGGCCGTGCCCCTGCGCGCCCGCCACGCCGGCCCCCTCTTGGTGCTGCTGTGCTTCGCCCCGCCCGCCCTGCCGCAGGAGAAGTCCGACCGCGCCGAGCTCGAGGACCTGCGGTCGCGCATCAAGGAGACGGTCACCGAGAAGAAGCGGCTCAAGGCCGACGCCGCCCAGGCTCTGAACGACCTCAGGAAGCAGGAACTCGAGCTTGCGGCGGCCAGCAAAGAGCTCGCAACCCTGCGTGCGAGGATGAAGGATCGCCAGGCGAGACTGCAACAGCTGATCGTCGAGGGTGAGCGCGACAGCGCCACCCTGGACAGCGAGCGCGCGCTTCTGGCCCGCATCGTCCGCTCCCATCACGCCGCCGGACGCGAGCAGGGCGTGCGGCTGATCCTCGGCCAGGATGACCCCGCGCGGATTACCCGCGTTCTCGCCTACCACGAATACTTCGTCCGCGCCCGGCTCCAGCGCGTCGCCGCCTCCGCGAGCAGGCTCAGGAATACGGCGCTCATCGCCGAGAATACCCGCCTGGAGACGGAGCGGCTGCTCTCCCTGGAATCCGAGCAGTCCGCAATGATCGCCGAGATCGGACGGCTGCGTGCCGAACGCCGGCAGACGGTCGCGGCCCTGAACGAGCAGATCTCCGACAGAGACGAGGCGCTGAACTCCCTCAGGGCGTCGAAACGCGCACTCGAAAAGCTGCTCTATTCCCTGCCCGAGGAGCCGGGTCCCGCCGCTCGCGAGGCCGGGGCGCAGCCTGCGCTGAACGGCCTTCGGGGGCAACTGCCCTGGCCAACCACCGGCAAGGTCGTCAACAATTTCACGGCGGCCGATGCGGAGGCCTCGGGACTGCGCCATCACGGTGTGTACATCGAGGCTGCCGCAGGGTCGCCGGTGCGCGCGATCAGCGCCGGGCGGGTGCGGTTTGCCGACTGGTTCCAGGGCTTCGGACTGCTGGTAATCATCGACCACGGCCAGGGCTACCTGAGTCTGTACGGCCACAATCAGTCCCTCAGCACCAAGACGGGGGCCACCGTCATTGCCGGGGAACAGATCGCCAGCGTCGGCGACAGCGGCGGGCAACGGGCCAGTGGGCTGTATTTCGGCATACGCCACAACGGTGAACCCGTAGACCCCGCCAAGTGGTGCCGCTAGCCGGTCGCGTTGTTGCCTGCCATACCTGCCACGCTTATGCTTCGTAACCACGCCTTGCCGAGGCCTGCGCGCGGCGGGGCCGAACGACGATGAGTCCTGACGATCCGCCTGTCGCCGCAGGGAGCATCCGACCGATGGATCCAGCGTGCCGCGCCGCCGGGCCGAAACAAGACTTGTAGCATCCTCAATCAACATCGCGCCAACGCGACGGAGTTGCGATTCATGAAACTCATCCTGCGTAATGTTCTCCTCGTCACCACCGGCATGCTCGCTGGCATGCCGCCGTTGGCGTGTGCCCAGGACAATGCCGGGGCCCCGACTGCGGCGACGTCCACGGCGCCGGAGCCGGCGCCCTCCGGGGCCTCGGACCTGCCCCTGGAGGATTTGCGGGTGTTCACCGAGGTATTCGCCAAGGTGAAGAGCGATTACGTCGAGGATGTCAAGGACAAGACCCTGCTGGAGAATTCGATCAAGGGAATGATCAACGGGCTGGATCCGCATTCGGCGTATCTTGACCCGGAGGAATACAAGACCCTGCAGGAAGGCACGACCGGGGAGTTCGGCGGCCTTGGGATCGAGGTCGGCATCGAGGACGGATTCGTCAAGGTGATCGCACCGATCGACGATACGCCGGCCCAGAAGGCGGGTGTCGAAGCCGGTGACATCATCGTCAAGATCGACGACACGCCGACCAAGGGCATGTCGCTCAACGATGCCGTCGAGAAGATGCGCGGGCGTCCCGGTTCTCCGATCAAGTTGACGATAATGCGACAAGGCAAGGACCAGCCGCTGGAGTTCAACATCGTACGCGACACCATCAAGGTCGACAGTGTCAAGGAGCGCACCCTCGATGCTGGCTTCGGCTACGTGCGGATCTCGCACTTCCAGCAGCACACCGGCGAGGACCTCGTCCGGTCGATCGGCAAGCTGCAGAAGGACAACGCCAACAAGCTCAAGGCGCTCGTGCTGGACCTGCGCAACAACCCCGGCGGCGTGCTCAACGCCGCGGTCGAGGTGTGCGACGCCTTCATGGAGAAGGGCAAGATCGTCTACACGGAGGGCCGCGTGAAGGATTCGCAACTGGAGTTCTCCGCCAAGTCGGGCGATCTCCTCAATGGCGCCCCGATCGTCGTGCTCGTGAACGGGGGGTCTGCCTCGGCCTCGGAGATCGTCGCCGGCGCGCTGCAAGACAGCCAGCGCGCGGTGATCATGGGAAGCCAGACGTTCGGCAAGGGTTCGGTGCAGACCATACTGCCGATGAACAACGGCGCGGCACTGAAGATCACCACGGCCCGCTACTACACTCCCGGCGGTCGATCGATTCAGGCCCAGGGCATCACCCCGGACATCACGCTGCGCAACGTCAGGATTGCCGCCGTCGATGATGAGGATATTGCCGCCGGCGTCCGCGAAAGCGACCTCAGCCGCCACCTCAGCAACGACAAACGGCCCGATGGCGAGAAATCGCCCGGACCTGCGATGGACGGCGGCAGACCCGATGAGTCCTCGCCGCAGGACGTCGACTACGAACTGCACGAGGCCCTCAATATGCTGAAGGGCATGGTCCTTCTGCGAGAACGCAGCGCGAAGTAGACCTCGATGACGCGCTCATCCACGCCGCTGTCCCAACTCGCCCGGGCGGTGGCATGGACGGGCCTGCTCCTCGGATCGGGCGCGGCAGTGGCGGAGGATCGCGCGGATGCGTTGCCGGCAATCGGCATCATCATCGACGACCTCGGATACAGCCGGCATGTCGGGCTTCGCGCGCTCGCGCTGCCCGGCCCGATTGCCTATTCGGTGCTTCCGCATACTCCCGCCGCCCGCATGCTTGCCGAGAAGGCTCACGAACTCGGCAAGGACGTGCTGCTGCACCTGCCGATGGAGGCGATGGATGGCAATCGCGCTCTGGGCGTGGGCGCGATCGTGAACCGGATGTCCCGCGAGGAGGTGTTGCGGACGGTCGTCGACAACCTCGCCAGCGTGCCGCACGCAATCGGCGTGAACAATCACATGGGCAGTCTGCTCACCGCGCAGCGGCAACCCATGCAGTGGGTGATGGAGGCTCTGCGCGAGCGGGGCAATCTGATCTACGTCGACAGCCGGACCACCAGCCGCACCGTCGCTGGAATTGCGGCGCGCGCGGAACGACTGCCATTCCTCAGCCGGGATGTCTTTCTCGACAACGAGCACGGGAAGGATTACGCGCGACGGCAGTTCTACGAGCTCGTCAGGCGCGCCCGTCGGGACGGCCACGCGCTCGCCATCGGCCATCCTCGCGAGGACACGCTGCGCGTGCTGGAGGGGGCCCTGCCCCACCTCGAACTACAGGGCGTCAGGCTGGTGCGCCTGCCCGATCTGCTCGCCCTGCAACAACGGAGTCACGCATCATGGCAACTGTCCTCGTCCCATTAGCCCAGGGCTGCGAAGAACTGGAAGCGGTCACCATCGTCGACCTGCTGCGGCGCGCCGGCGTCACCGTGGTGACCGCCGGCCTCGATGAGAAGCCGGTCAAGGCCAGCCGCGGCGTCGTGTTGATCCCTGACACCACCCTCGGAGATGCCATCGATCACCAATACGACATGGTCGTGCTCCCCGGCGGCCTGCCGGGGGCCGATCACCTCAACGGCGACATGCGTATCCGCGAGATCGTCAAGAAGACGAACGACGCCAGGCGCCCCGTCGCCGCCATCTGCGCCGCACCCAAGGTGTTCGCGAGCATGGGACTGCTCATCGGCCGGCGCGTAACCGCCTACCCGGGGGTGCTGGACAACATGAACGTTCCGGGCATGCACATAACGGGCGAGCCCGTGGCCGTGGACGGCGGTATCATCACATCCCGCGGTCCGGGCACGGCGATGGACTTCGCGCTGACGTTGATAGAACAGCTCTTGGGAGCAGAGAAGCGCGCGGAGGTCGAGCGCGGCCTGGAGCGGCCGAGCTACGAGGAGATGCAGGCTGCGGCGCCATCCGTCGCGGCGGAGGGGCGAGGATGAGCACGAATCGCAGACCGCACGGGGCCGGCGAAGAGCACGTCCATGGACCGGGTTGCCGGCACGAACACCACGACCATCATCATGCGGCCGAGCCGGCCCGCAACACGCTGCGAGACGTCGGTCGCAACGATCCCTGTCCGTGCGGAAGCGGCAGGAAATTCAAGAAGTGCCACGGCGCGGCCTGAGGCGCGGGCGCGATCGCGCCCCGTCGGCCGTCAATCGTCGCTGACCAGCGCCGCGACCAGTCCCGCCGACAGTGCGCCGAGGATCCATACCGGCCACGGAACTCCCCAGAACGTCTGCAGCGACTTTCCTGCCATGGCGATCAGGACGGCGCCGCTGACGATGAGCGCGGCCGCGAGCACCGCAAGCGACGTTCGCCGTCCGGATCGCCGCACCTCGGCCTTCAGATCGTCGAGCTGGTCTCCGTGGGCGATCATCTTCAATTGGCCGGTCTTCGCGCGCTCGAGGACGTCGAAGGCGATCTTCGGCAGCTCCGGCAGTCTCTCGGCGATGGCCGGAAGACGCTCACGGGCGGACCTTGCCAACGCCCGGACGCTCACGCGCTGACGCATCCATTGCTCCAGCGGCGGCCGCGCCGCCGCCCAGAGATCGAGGTCCGGGTAAAGCTGCCGGCCCACGCCCTCGACATTGACGAGCGTTTTCTGCAGCAGGAGCAGCTGCGGGAGGATCTTCATGTGGAAGCGCTGGGCCGTCTGAAACAGACGCAGCAGCAGGCGCCCCACGGACACCTCCTTCACGGGGCGGTCGAAGATGGGCTCGCACACCGAGCGGATTGAGAATTCGAACTCATCCACGCGCGTGTCCACCGGCACCCATCCGGACTCGACGTGCAGCTCGGCCACCCGCCGATAGTCGCGATTCATGAAGGCAAGAAAGTTCTCGGCCAGATATCGCTGGTCGAAATCGCTCAGTGATCCCATGATGCCGAAATCGACCGGTATGAAGCGGGCGTTCCGGCCGCCGTCGCGCGGGTCGACGAAGAGGTTGCCGGGGTGCATGTCCGCATGGAAGAAGTGATCGCGGAACACCTGGGTGAAGAACAACTCCACGCCCTTCTCGGCAAGGCGCCGCATGTCTACTCCGGCCCGCTTCAGAGCGGCGACGTCGTCCACGCGTATTCCGGAGACCCGCTCCATCACCATCACCTTGCGACGGCACAGCTCCCAGATGACTTCCGGGACGTGAATGGCAGGGTCGTCCCTGAAGTTGCGGCGCAGCTGCGAGGCATTCGCCGCCTCGCGCATGAGGTCGAGTTCATCGAGCAGCGTCTTCTCGAACTCCGCGACCACGCCCGTGGGCTGCAGGCGCCTGCCTTCGGACCAATACCGTTCCAGCCCCTCCGCAACGATATACATGAGGCCGATATCGCGCCTTATGGTGGTGCGTATTCCGGGTCGCACCACCTTCACGATGACCTCGCGGCCGTCCTTCAGGCGCGCGGCATGCACCTGGGCAATCGATGCCGAGGCCAGCGGCTCCGCGTCGAACTCGCTGAACACCTCCTGCACCGACTTGCCGTACTCCTCCTCGACTATCGCACGCGCCTCGATGCCCGGGAACGGCGGGACCCGGTCCTGAAGCCGCGCCAGTTCCTCGGCGATATCGTCAGGAAGCAGATCGCGCCGCGTGGAAAGGATCTGTCCGAACTTGACATAAATCGGTCCGAGCTCTTCCAGAACGTGACGGATGCGGACCGCGGTGGGCGCGAAATCCCGCCGCCGCCAGTTCCACGGCAGCAGATAAAGCAGAAAGCGGAACGGGCGCAGCAGCGGGATCCCCAGAACGATCTCATCGACGCCGTGGCGTATGAAAGTGCGCTGTATCGACAGCAACCGGACGAACTGCGCTGGAGTGATGATGCGCATCGTCCTCAGCGTCCCTCGGCCAGCCGATGCCGCAGGAGTCGAACGCGCTCGGCAAGCCGGTCCGCGTCCGCGCGCAGGGCGTCGACACCCTGCAGGAATTCCTCTACCGCCGCCCTTTCCGGCACGGTCTCGATCTCGTAACGCACATACTCGGAGAAATTCATGGCCAGGGACTCGGCGCCGCCACCCGCCCAGCGCCGCACACCGTGGAGGAACACGCCCAGCTTGCGCGCGGCGGCGTCGCCGATCAGCCTCGAGGCCATCTCCTCCCAGTCCACGTCGATTCGCCCGATCAACGACTGCACCTGCTGCGCAGTGCTCAGATCACCCAGGATCTCGACGGTGCCGGCGGGCACGGGCTCGTTGCGCGCGCGACTGCGGGCGAGCCTGACGAACCCGGAGATCGACCCTCGAACGCGAACGTGAACCTCGCCGTCATGGCTCAGGCGGATGACCAGTCCATTGGCCTGGGGCAGCAGGTATACGCTGCGCTCGAAGCCCGCCAGGTCGACCGCAATGACCCGGCCGCTCATGCGGCCGAGGGCGTCACGGGTATCGGTGTCGAACTCCAGCAGCCGTGCGATGGCGCGAGCGACCCCGGGGAGCACCCGCGTCTCGATGGTCGCGGAGTCGACGGCAATCACAGGCGATAACCCCGGTGTACGGCAACGACGCCAGCGGACAGGTTGCACCAGTCCACGCGCTCCAGGCCCGCCGTCTCCATCATGCGCGCAAGCTCCGCCTGCGAGGGGTGTCGCCGGATCGATTCGACCAGATACTGATAACTCTCGCGGTCGCCGGCAACGATCTTCCCGAGCCTCGGCAGCACGCCGAAGGAATAGGCGTCGTAAAGGCGCCGCAACCGCGGCAGTATCACCTGCGAAAACTCCAGCACGACCAGCCTGCCACCGGGCCTCAGCACCCGCTGCATCGCGGCGAGCGCCCGTTGCTTGTCGGTGACGTTGCGCAGGCCGAATGCGATCGTCACCGCGTCGAAGCTGCCATCGGCGAACGGCAGCATCTCGGCATTGGCCTGCACGAATTGCACGTTCTGCGCGACCCCGCGATCGAGCAGGCGATCGCGGCCGACGGCCAGCATGGCGCCGTTGATGTCCGCGCAGATGACGCTGCCCGACGGCCCGACGGCGCACGCCAGCCGCGCGCTGAGATCCCCGGTGCCACCCGCGACGTCCAGCACGCTCTGCCCCTGCCTGAGCGCCGCGTGCGCGACGGCAAAACGCTTCCACAGGCGGTGCATCCCCATCGACATCAGGTCGTTCATCAGGTCGTAGCGCGTCGCGACCGACGAGAAGACCTCGCCGACCAGCCTCTGCTTCTCGGCGGCCGGGACCTCCCTGAAACCGAAATGCGTCGTCGACTCGCTCATGACCCCTCGGCGCCCCGCCGCTCGTGACCAGCGCGCCTCAGCGCGTCCAGGTATTCCTGCCACATCTCGGACTGGTGGTTGCCGAGCTCGTACAAGTAATCCCAGGAGTAGATACCGGTCCGGTGTCCGTCGTCGAAGACGAGCTTGACGGCGTAATTGCCGACGGGCTCGATCGCGGTGATCCCGACATTCTCCTTGCCGAGTTGCAGGACCGACTGCCCCGGGCCGTGGCCGCGCACGTCCGCGGAGGGCGAATAAACGCGCAACAGCTCACAGGGCAACCTGAAGGTCCTGCCGTCATCGAAGGCGACTTCCAGCATCCTCGACTGCCGGTGCAGGGTAATGCCTGTCGGGGTCGGCATATGCGGTCCGCTCAAAGTATGTACTTGGCGAGGTCCTCGTCGCCTGCCAGTTCGCCGAGCTGCCTGTCGACATAGTCGCGGTCGATCTGCACCGTGAGTCCCGGTTCGTCGCCGGCGCGGAACGACACCGTCTCCAGGAGCCGCTCCATGACGGTATGCAGCCGCCGTGCCCCGATATTCTCCGTGCGCTCGTTGACCTGGCAGGCGATCTCGGCGATACGCGCTATGCCATCCGGCGTGAAGTCGACCGTCACGCCCTCTGTCGCCAGCAGGGCGGCGTACTGCCGCGTCAGCGATGCATCGGGTTCCGTGAGTATGCGCACGAAATCCCTCACGGTCAGTGCGTGCAACTCGACGCGATTGGGCAGACGCCCCTGCAGCTCGGGGATTAGGTCCGCGGGTCTGGCGAGATGGAAGGCGCCGGAGGCGATGAACAGCACGTGATCGGTCTTGACCATCCCGTGCTTCGTGGACACCGTGCACCCCTCCACGAGCGGCAGGAGGTCGCGTTGCACTCCTTCCCGCGACACGTCTGCGCCGACGGTCTCGCCGCGTCGCGTGATCTTGTCGATCTCGTCGAGGAAGACGATCCCGTTCTGCTCGGCGGCGGTCAGGGCCCGTGCCTTGATCTCGTCCTCGTTCACCAGTTTGGCGGCCTCCTCCTCGGTGAGCAGCTTGCGCGCCTCTTTCACGGTCACCTTGCGGCTGCGGGTGCGTCCGGCGCCCAGATGCTGGAACATGCCCTGCAGCTGGCTGGTGAGCTCCTCCATCCCGGGCGGCGCCATGATCTCCACGCCCACCGGCGGCATGCTCAGATCGATGGTGATCTCCTTGTCGTCGAGCTTGCCTTCCCGCAGCATCTTGCGAAAGCGCTGACGAGTCGTGCTTTCCTCATCCGTCATCAACTCGCTTCCGAAGGCCGGGCGCGCCTTCGGCAGCAGCACGTCGAGGATGCGTTCCTCCGCCGTGTCCTCGGCGCGGCTCCGCACCCTGCTCATGGCCTCCTCGCGCGTCAACTTGATCGCGACGTCGACCAGGTCGCGAACGATGGACTCCACATCGCGCCCCACGTAGCCGACCTCTGTGAACTTGGTCGCCTCGACCTTGATGAACGGCGCGTTGGCGAGCTTCGCGAGTCGCCGCGCAATCTCGGTCTTGCCCACGCCGGTGGGCCCGATCATCAGGATGTTCTTGGGCGTGATCTCGTTGCGAAGCTCGGGGTCGACCTGCGAACGGCGCCAGCGATTGCGCAGGGCAATGGCTACGGCACGCTTGGCGTCGTTCTGTCCGACGATGTGCTTGTCCAGTTCGGCGACGATCTGCCGCGGCGTCAGTTGCGTCATGAGAGGGCGTTCGGTGGCGCTGGCGGCAGACTGCCCGCTCAACCCAGTTCTTCGATGGTGAGGTTCGTGTTCGTGTAGACACAGATTTCGGCGGCGATGTTCAGGCCCGCCTCGACGATCGCGCGCGCGCTCAGATCCGAGTGCCTCATCAGCGCGCGCGCCGCCGCGACCGCGAACGACCCCCCGGAGCCGATCCCCATGACGTCGTCCTCCGGCTCCACGACATCGCCGTTGCCGGAGATGATCAGCGAGGCCGTGGCGTCGGCCACCGTGAGCATCGCCTCCAGCCGGCGCAGCATCCGGTCGGAACGCCAGTCCTTGGCGAGTTCGACCGCGGAACGCGCCAGTATCCCCTGGTGCTTCTGCAGCTTCGCCTCGAAGCGCTCGAACAGGGTGAAGGCGTCCGCGGTGCCGCCGGCAAACCCGGCGATGACCTTGCCGTCATGAAGGCGACGCACCTTGCGCGCGTTGCCCTTCAGCACGGTCTGCCCGAGCGAGACCTGGCCGTCCCCGCCCATGACCACGATGCCGTCGCGGCGGACGCAAAGTATGGTGGTGCCGTGAAATTGCTCCAAGATTCGACCCCATTCCGATGCCTGCCGGTGCGAGGGAGGATCTTACACGAATCCCGCCCCTGCCCGGCCGCAATACGCGGGCTGTTTCGTGGGTCGATCCGGCGCCGGACGCGAACGAGGCGACTGCACCGGGGTCTCGGCGTGTCGCGCCCGACGCCGCCGACGGTCCGCATCCGGAGAAAGGCCGCAATTGCGCGGCGGCAGGAACAATGCCTGCCCCTGGCAGCGTTGCTCAGCGCTTCTTCGCCCGCGGATGGGCCGAGTCGTACACCCTGGCGAGATGCTGGAAGTCCAGGTGGGTATAGATCTGCGTCGTACTGATGTCGGCATGGCCGAGCAGTTCCTGCACGGCGCGCAGATCGCCGCAGGACTCCAGCACATGGCTGGCAAAGGAGTGACGGAGCATGTGCGGATGGACGTGCGTGTCCAGGCCCTGCCGGATCGCCCAGCGCCGCACGCGCTGCTGGACGGCACGCGCGGTCAGCCGCGCGCCGCGGCGCGCGAGAAACAGCGCCTGCGTCTCCGCTGCGGTCCAGGAGGGCCGCACGCGCATCCAGTGCTGTAGCGCGCGAACCGCGTGGCGGCCGACCGGCACCTTGCGTTGTTTGCGGCCCTTGCCCAGGACCGTGACCTGGGCCTCGCGCAGGTCGACATCGCGCATGTCCAGCCCCACCAGTTCGGAGACGCGCAATCCGCAGGAATACATGAGCTCCAGAATCGCGCGGTCGCGTGCGGCGATCCCCGCTTCCTCGGTTCCATCGGCGATCTCCACCAACCTGGCCGCCTGGTCCACGTCCAGTGCCTTGGGCAGCCGGCGCGGCGCCCTGGGGGCGCGCACCAGTTCGGCCGGATTGTGCGTGGCCTTGCCGCCACGCACGAGATACCGGAAGAACGCCCGCAACACCGACAGCAGCCGCTGCAGGCTTCGTCCGTTCAGTCCGCCGCGATGCTCCTCGGCGATCAGGACACGCACATGCTGCGCGCCCACCTCGCACCACGCTTCCATGCCGTGCCTGGCCCGGAACGCGACGAGCTTCGCGAGGTCGCGGCGATAGGCCGCCTGTGTGTGCGGGGAATGCGCGGACAGCGTCGCGAGATACGATTGGACGTCCGGATCCCGCGCCGCGGTCGGCGTCCGGTCCCCCGGCGCCCGCGGACGCCCGCCTATGTCGCGGGCGCGGCGACCCACGGGTTGAGGATCAGACTGACGATGTCGCCGAGGTGAGCGAGCAGATCGATGCCCATCTCAGGGTGGTAGCGGCGCGGATCGCGGCTCGCGATCACCAGGATCCCTTCCCAGTGTTTGCCGAACAAGGGCAGGACGGCCGCCGATCCGAACTCCTCCGCGCCCTCCTCGTGGTGGATGCCGAACAGCGCCTCCTGCTGATTGTGCTTGAGGCGGCCGCAGTACGGCTTTCGCTGCGCGAGCTGCTCCGCGAACATCGTCCGCAGCGGCGATTTCACGCCGGCGAACTCCGGCCGACCGACGTCATCGGCCGCCACCGGTTCGGCGAACATGCGCAGCGTGATGCCGTCGGCGGCGAAATCCGTCTGCAGGCTGTTGACGAGGCTGCCGAGGATCTGCGCGCAGCTTGCCGCCTCCACCAGCCGCAGCGTGAGCCTGTGCATGCGTCGCGACAACTCCTCGTTCTCGCGCGCGATGTTGACCAGCTCCCGGAAGCGGGACTTCAACTGGCGGTTCTCGTCGCGCAGGAGTATCACCTGCTTCTCGACCAGGGAAACCGCCTTCCCGGTCTCGTGCGGTATGACCAGGTCGGTCAGCAACTCCGGGTGCTCGACGAAGAATTCGCGATGCTTCCGCAGATACTCGGCCACCGAACTGGTGACGTCGGGGGAATCGCTCGTCATTGCCCCGTCGGGTGTCGTGCCGGTGTTCATAGCCTTATCTGACCCTCGAATACGCGCGCGGCCGGCCCGGTCATCCATACGGCCTGTCCGGGTTCCGCCCAACTTATGGATAGATGTCCGCCGGGGAGCTGCACGTCCACCATCGGCTTGAGCAGCCCGTGCATGCGTCCGACGACCACCGCCGCGCACGCGCCGGTGCCGCACGCCAGGGTCTCGCCGGTTCCACGCTCGAAGACGCGCAGCTTCACGTGGGCAGCATCCACGACCTGCATGAACCCGACGTTCACCCCCTGCGGAAACAACGGGTGGTGCTCGATCATCGGTCCCAGCGTGCTGACCGGTGCGGTGTCGACATTCTCGACCCTGATCACCGCGTGCGGATTGCCCATCGAGACCGCGCCGACGCTGACGTGCCCGCCACCGACCTCCACCTGATAGCTGCTGGCGCGGCTGCGGGCCTGCATCGGAATTTCGCCCGGCTCGAATCGCGGTGCGCCCATGTTGACGCGAACCAGGCCGCCGGCCTCGATGAATACCTTCGACAACCCGCCTTCCATCGTCTCCACCGTGATCTCGTCCTTGACCACGATGCCCTCGTCGCGCAGATAGCGCGCCACGCACCGGACGCCGTTGCCGCAGTGCTCGACCTCGCCGCCGTCGGCATTGAAGATGCGGTAGTGCACGTCGGCCTGGCCGCGTGGCGGTTCCAGCACCAGGACCTGATCGCAGCCGACGCCGAAGTGGCGGTCGGCAAGGCGTCTGACGTGTTCGGGGGTAAGACTGAGGGGCTTCCGGAACCCGTTTAGCAGGACGAAATCATTACCGAGTCCATGCATCTTGGTGAATGACAGTTCCATGCCGCTAGCGTAACTGAAGCGGCGGACATTGAAAACAAACTGGCGCGGTGACTGGCCGGGCGCGAACCCGCGGGCGGCGCCGTGCATGGCCACCCGAGCCTGCGCTGTGCGCGGCCCGGCCGCCGGCGGCACGCCGGGGCACGATCAATGCACCCGGGTCAGGGCGTAACCCCGCTGCTCGAGCCGGGCCGCAATCCCCCCGCTGCCAGGCAGGTGCAGCGCACCGACCGCGACAAATGCCCCACCGCGCAGCAGCGCTCCCTGCACCCGCTCGACCATCCGCGCGTTGCGCTCGTCGATCAGCAGTTTCTCCATGCGCGCGGCCAGTTCCCGGTCGCTGCCCGCGTATTCCCCGGTCAGGCGAATGATCGCCGCGACGTCACCGCGCAGGTAGAGCTCCACCAGCCTGCCGAGCTGCGCCTGAACGAGATCGAAATGGCAGACGGTATCGCGCAGCATCGCCACCTGCTCGGCATCGCTGAATGCGGCGAACACCTCCGCCTGCTCCTCCAGCGTCTCCAGGCCCTCCACCTGCAGGCCATGCTCCTGCGCGCGCCGCATGAGCAGCAGGTCGAGCGGAAGACCATTGTCGGCTTGCGGCTGATTGAGGGTCAGGAATGCGGCCCAGGGCTTGAGGCTTCGCGCCGCCTCCGCCGGGACGTTGAAGCGCAGCAGCAACAACTGCGCGCGTTCGGCGAGCGGCCGCCCCGCGAGATCCTCCAGCCGGGTCCCATCGTCAAAGTACATGGCGCCCGCGAACCGTGCGACCGCGCCGGGCTCGAAGAGCGCCTCCATCACGAACAGGCGGCTTGCCCGCAGCGCGGACTCCACCGGCGCCGGAATATCGAGCACGCGCGGATCGCTCACGTGTATGGTCCCGAAGAGGTAGCTCGGTGCCACGCCCTTGCGTTCGATCTTCCACAGCAGGCCGTCGCCGAAGGCTATCGGTTCGCTCGCGGTCTGCGTGCGCGCGATTGGCGGGCAGACCAGCTCCCCGGCGCGGGAGCTCTCCGGAGTGCCGGCCCAGAGCAGCGCGAAGACGACGATCGTTCGTGCGATGACTCTCATCGGTCCGGTACTTCATCCTGGCCTGCGTATGACCCGCCGCGTATGCATGTCGCCGCGACGGCGGCGGGCACCGGCGGCGGCGTGTCTCGCCCGCTCAGACCATCCGATCGTCATTCAGGTCGAGCTCGGGGACGTCGTGCAGTCCGGCGAGCAGCCGCAACGCCTGCTCACGCCGCCCGACGTCGTCCGCCAGCGGGCGGCCATGCATGCGCATCAATCGCGCCCGCGAAAGCGGGTCCTGGGGCGAGTTCAATTCGGCGATGACCTTGTCGGCGGCCTCGGGATCATTGCAGATGAGCACCATGTCGCAGCCGGCATCGAGCGCGGCGCGCGCGCGCCGTGTCGCGTCGCCTGCCACAGCGGCACCCGCCATGGTGATGTCGTCGCTGAAGATCACCCCGTCGAAGCCGAGCCTGCGGCGCAGAATCTCCTGCAGCCAGTGGCGGGAGAACCCGGCGGGATGGGGATCGACCCTGGAATAGACCACATGCGCCGGCATGATGCCTTCGACGCCGTTGCGTATGAGGTGCGCGAAGGGCGGAAGATCCGCCGATTCGATGGCGCTGTATGGCCGTTCATCCACCGGCAGGGCGTGATGGGAGTCCGCAGCCACCGACCCATGGCCGGGGAAATGCTTGCCGACCGCGGCCATGCCCGCGGCATGCATACCCTTCATGTATGCGTAGGCCAGCGCGCCAACGATGCGATGATCGCGGTGGAACGCCCGGTCGCCGATCACCGTGCTCACTCCGATGTCGATGTCGAGAACGGGCGCAAAGCTGAAGTCGACGCCGAGCGAGCGCAGCTCGCTGGCCATGATCCATCCGCCCGCCTCGGCACTGGCCGTACCGGAGTCGGCGTCACGCCGGTAGGCTGCGCCATAGACACCGCAGGCGGGCAGCGCAGTGAACCCGGCGCGAAAGCGCTGTACGCGCCCGCCTTCGTGATCGACGGCGATGAGCAGAGTCGGCGACCGCAGCGCGTGCAGCTCGGCGGTCAGCGACGCCAGCTGATCGCGATCCACGTAGTTGCGGGTGAACAGGATCACGCCGCCTACCAGCGGATGCCGCAGTCGCGCGCGCTCCGCGCCCGTGAGCGCGGTGCCCTGGACATCGATCATCAGCGGGCCCAAGGCCATGCCTGCGGATCCCTGGTCGTGAAGGTGGGACGGCCGAGCGCGAACATACGAGAGAACCCCCCGCCGCGCAATCCGGTCCCGCGCACCGGCCGGACGCGGGTGCCTGCGGGTGCAGCGCGGATGAAGCCCGCGCCGGCGCCCCGCCCGCGGGCCGCGACCGCGTCCCCGCCGGGCCCGTTCCTGCGGCACCGGCGTGCTCATCCTCCTCCGATCCGGCCTTCCCCCGGCGCGCCTTGCCGACTCGTCACGCGGTCGGTATCGATGACAACGATCGGCGTGGGTCGAGCCGGCGCTGCAGGGTGTCGCTGAGCGTGTTGCAGGCGAGCATGAGCGCGAGCAGCGCCAGCCCGGGGACGATCACCATGTGTGGCGCAACCAGCATGTACGCGGTACCGTCGCGCAGCATGGCGCCGAGCGACGCTGACGGCGGTTGCACCCCCAGGCCCAGGAACGACAGCCCGGCCTCCGCCAGGATCACGCCTGCCACTCCCAGGGTGACCTCCATCAGCAATGGCGCCGCGATCAGCGGCAGGACATGGCGCAGGAGTATCGCCGGGGTTCGCGTCCCCAGGACCCGGGCGGCATGCACGTGCTCGCGGGCCTTCACGGCGTGGGCCTGCGCCCGCGCCAGGCGCGCGTAGCCGACCCAGCTCACGGCCGTAAGCGCGACGAGGACGTTGCCGATGCCGGGGCCGAGCAGACCCGCCATCGCGATTGCCAACAGCGTGCCGGGGAACGCGAGAAAGACGTCCATCAGCCGCGCGACGCAGGCGTCGAACAGACCGCCGTGCCATGCGGCCGCGATGCCGATGGCGGCGCCGATTGCCGCCGACAACGGCACCACGACGACCACCACGAGCAGCGAGGTACGCAGCGCACAGATCAGCCGGTCGGCCAGCGCGCGGCCGAGATCATCGTGTCCCAGCCACGATGCCCACGAAGGCGGCTGCATGATCTCCGGCAGCGAAATGGCGTCCGGCGCGAGCCGCAACAGTGGGGCGAGGGCGGCCAGTGTCGCCCACCCGATCAGCACGATCAGCGACAGGCGCGCAGCGGCGCTCATGCCATGCGCACACGCGGGTCCAGCAAGCCGCACAGGATATCCGTCGCCGCGTTGACCACGACGTAGGTGAGGCTGATGACCAGCACGCAGGCCTGCACCACCGGATAGTCGCGCCGCTGTATGGACTCGATCGTCAATTGTCCGAGTCCTGGCCATTGGAAGATGGTCTCGGTGATGATCGCGCCCGCCAGCACGCCGCCCAGTTGCAGGCCCAGCACGGTCACGACCGGCAGCGCGGCGTTACGCAACGCGTGCCGGACGGTGACCTGCGCTGGAGGAAGTCCCTTGGCGCGGGCGGTGCGCAGATAATCCTCGCTCAACACCTGCAGCATCGAGGTTCGCACCATGCGGGTGAGCGCCGCCGCCAGCGGGATACCGAGCGTCAGCGCGGGCAGGATTATCGCCCCTGCCTCGGCGCGACCGCTGACAGGCAGCCATCCCAGCGTGATCGAGAACAGCAGGATCAACATCGGCCCGAGCCAGAAGGATGGCACGGACATGGCGAGCGCGGTGAGCGCCAGCGCGGCGCGATCGAGACGGCGCCCGTCGCGCAGCGCGGCACCGATGCCAAACGGCACTCCAATCGCGATCGAGACCAGCAGTGCCGCCGCGCCGAGCTGGGCAGTGGCGTGCACCCGTCCAGCCACCAGCTCCGCGACCGGCTCGCGACTGTGCAACGACTCGCCGAGCTCACCGTGGGACAGTTTGCCGAGATATCGGGCCCACTGGACGGCGATCGGCCGATCGAGTCCCAGCGAGTGCCGCAACTCACCTCGATCGGCCGGCGTCGCCGACTCCCCGAGCATCACCTCCACGGGGTCGCCGGGCACGAGGTGCAGGAGCAGGAAGACCAGACTCACCACGCCCAGTACGACGGCTGCAAGGCTGACGAGACGCGTCAACAGGAATCCGACCACTGCCCCTCCGCGGTATCGCCTGCAAGGCGGCGCTCCCCGTGGCGAGGAATGCCCGCGGACTTATGATACATTCTGCCGCAGAGCGGGAGGGTGCCGGGCCATGGCCTACTACCAATTCGATAACGACGACTCCGAGGCCAACATGACAGTCGCGTCCGTCGCGCAGTCCACGATGTCCTGGCTGGTCCGGCTCGCCGGGCTGGTCCTGCTGGGTGTCGGCCTGTGGGCCGCGCTGGGCGTCATCAACGAGGCGTGGTCCATTTACCAGAACCCCAAGAGCTCGCGCGTGGAGTCGCTGGCCCGCGCCATCGACGAGGCGACGCGCATCGACATGGTTCTCGCGCCATCGCAGCGCGCCGACGCCGGCACCGACGCGGCCCGGCCGGAGCGCGCCTCCACGCTGCGGCTCTCCTATTTCATCGCCTGGCCGATCGTCATGCTGTTGCTGCTGCTCGTCGGTCGTCTGGCGATGGCGGCCATGAAGACCGGCGGCGAGCTCGCGCTTTATGACGTGCAGATACGACGCTTCGCCCGCGAACTGATCCGCGAAGCCGTTCGTGGCGGCAAATCCGGCAGCTGATCCCGGCCGCGCCGGTCGCGCCGCCGGGGTTGCAGGCCCGTGCTAGGCCTCGTCGATCCGTACGCGGGTGCCGACGTCCACCAGATCGAAGATCGTCATCACGTCGCCATTGCGCATGCGCACGCAGCCGCGCGATCCGGGTACGCCGATCGGCGTGCGCTCCGGCGTCCCATGTATGTAGATGTATCGCGCCCTGGTGTCGACGCTGCCGCCGCGGTTGCGGCCCGGCTCGAGGCCGCCGAGCCACAGTATGCGGGTCACGATCCAGTCGCGGCCCGGCCGTGTGGCGCACAGTGCCGGCGTACTCACCTCGCCGGTCGGGCGGCGCCCGACAAATACGGTGTTCGCCGCGCAACCCGCGCCAATCTTCTCCTCGATGACGTGCAGGCCGCGCGGCGTGCATTCGCTGTCCATCGTCTCGCCGGGGCCGTTGGCCGCCGTCGATACGGAACACGCGAACACCACCTCGCCGTGCGCGTGAAGCTCCAGGCGCTGGCGCGCGAGGTTGATGACGACCAGCCGATCGCCGTCGCCGGGGCTCATTTCACCACCTTGCATGGGCAAGACTGTCGTAGTTTCCATCTGTCGCTGGCTCATAATCGCTCACGCCGGCACGCATCACGACGGTGACGTCCTCGCTCCACAGCGGAACGATCGGCAACGCGTCCAGCAGACGCTGCTGCACCTGGCCGTACAGCTCCGCCTGCCTCTGCGGCCGCGGCTCGGCCTCGGCGCTCTCGATGAGGCGATCCGTTATCGGGTCGCGGTAGCGGCCGCGATTGGCCCCGGCCGGGGGAAGAGAGCTGCTGTGAAACGCGTAGCGGAAGATATCCGGCAGCTTCAGGCCCACCCACGACAGAGAATACATCTGAAATCGCCCGGCCTTGATGTCGCCGTAGAAAGTTCCCCAGTCATAGCTGCGCAGATCGACCTCGATGCCGACCTGCCGCAACTGGCCCTGCAGGATGGTCGCGATGCGGACCCGGTAGGGATCGCTGGAGGTCTTGTAGGTGATCCGCAGCGGCCGGCTCTCCCCGTAGCCGGCGGCACTCAGCAGCTCGCGCGAGCGCTGCGGATCGTATGCGAGCGCGGGCAGGCCCGCAGCCCCGGCCCAGTGCCCGGGACGCAGCACGCTGGAGGCCAGCCGCCCGCTGCCGCCGAATACGTACGCGAGGATTGCGGCGCGATCGATCGCGTGTGCGATGGCCCGGCGTACCCGCAGGTCGCGCGTGGCTCCCTCCGCAAGACTGAAACCCAGATACGACACGCTATCGCCGGGCACGCGACGCACCGTCATGCCCGGCCGATCGCGCAGCCAGGACAGAAGCTCGGGGGGCATGTCGCCCTGGAGCAGATCGATCTCGCCGCTCACCAGCTTGAGCGCACGCACGGTGGGGTTCTGTACGGCGACGAACTGAAGCGGCGCGCCATCGGCGACCCGCCGCAGACTCAGGGTTCCCGCCTCCGGCCAGTCCGCAAGCCGGTACGGGCCGCTGCCGACGGGTCTGCGCGCCAGGGAGACCCCGGCCGCGGCCCACGCCGGCACGATGCCCATCGTGAGGCGGCCGGGAAAGAGCGCGTCCGGTCGCGAGAGGTGGAAATCGACATGCTCGGGGTCGGGGGCATCGACCCGCGCGATCGACTCCAGGGCGGCGCGGTGCGGCGAGGCATTTGCCGCATCGAGCACGTAGTCGTAGGTACGCTTCACGTCGGCGGCCGTCAGGCGCGTGCCGTCATGAAACTCGCGGCCCTCGCTGCCGAGGGTAAACCGGTAATGCGTCGGCGACAGCCTCTCCCAGTGCGCCAGTTGCGGCACCGGCCGGTAACGATCGTCGAAGCCGACCAGGGCGCGGTAGATCAGGCGGCAGATGCGCTCCGAGGCGGCATCGGTGGCGTGCCGCGGATCCAGGGTGATGGGCGGCTGGGCCACGCCGAAGCGCAGCGGCGTCTGCGCCGGTGCGGCGATCGCGGACAGCGCCAGGAGCAGGCTCCCGAGGTACGACCACGCACGGCGCCGGCGGGGCGGGGCTTCAGCCGGCCGGATGCGCCGCGAGGAAGGCGTCGACATGCTTCAGGAAGATATCCTTCAACTTGCGGAGATCGCGGTCCTGGGCAGTGCCGGTCTCCCCGCCGGACCAGTTCACGGCGGCACCGCCCTTGCCGCTGCCGCGTGCGCTGATGGTGGTGGAATACGAATAGATGCCGGTGGTGCCGCTGTAACTGTATTTCAGCACCAGCGCGAGTGTCAGGCCGCCGCTGGCGGCGGCCTGGTAGCCCGCTGCCTGCAATCGCTGCGAGACGGCCGCGCGTATGTCCTCCTCGCTCAGGCCCAGGCGTTTGAAGTCCTTCTCCAACCCGACGACCTGCACGGCCACGGTCGGCGGCGCGGCTGGCGTCACCTCCTTCGGTGGCGCCGCGACGGCCGCAACCGGGGGTGGTGCCGCAGCCGCAACGGGCGCGGACGCGGCCGGCGCCGGCGGCGCAGCGGGAG
>JAJVHZ010000067.1 GCA_022072255.1 Gammaproteobacteria bacterium
GCCCGGACCCCCGCCGCCCTCAGCGGCAGAGCACCACCGCCGCCGGGCCGCTGCGCGTGTCGCGGGCGCAGGCCATCAGCAGGCGCATTTCGGATCGTGTCAGTTTCAGGGTGGATGCGGTATTCAGGGCAGGGCGGGTCTGCTCGGCGATCGGTTGAGCCACGCGGGTTACCGGCGATAGCGCCGCGGCGGCATCGGTGGCGGACCGGCGTGTTCCGCCCAGAGTGCTGTCGGCAGCCGCCAGGCGGGTCGGGATGAGCATCGCGTCGACAGGTTTGACCAGCTCGGACAGCCACTGTCCGCCGTTTCGATCCTCGGCCAGGCCGACGATGATGTAGCGCCGGCCGTCGCGCTCGACGATGGCGCTGTCCGCGTGCCACTGCTCCCAGGTGCCCGACTTGCGGAAGATGCGGCTGCCGGTGTCCTCCAGACCCTTCACGAACTTGTGGTGGATGCCGGGGTTCCCGAGGATCTCCTTCATCTGCCGGGCGAGCTCCGGCTTCATGAGCTGTCCGGTTTCCAGCATGTAGTAGAAGCGCGCGACCTGCAGCGCCGTGGCGCCATGGGAGAGGTTGTGCAACGGATCGCGATGATACGCGGGCGCATCCCCGTACTCCTTTCCGACCCACAATCCGCCGTTGTAGGCCGGGTCGTAGAGTCGGAATCGATCCGAGATGAGTATGCTTTCGAGATTCTGCTTGCCGACGCGCCGCAGCATTGCCGTGGCCGCTTCATTGGACGATACGCGTATCATCTGCGTCAGCGTCTCACGGGTCTCCGCGTCGAGCTTCATGCGGCCACGCTCGATCTCCACGAACGCGCCGAGCAGTATGGCGATCTTCGGCAGGCTGGCCGCGTAAAGCATATCGTCGCCGTTGACGGCCGCGACGCGCGGGTGCTTCAAGTCGCTGATATCGACGACCGATACCGCCAGATGCCTGGCGCGCACCGCCTCCGTGAGGCCCAGGCGCTCCAGGCTTCGTTCCAGGCCTTTCTGCAGGGCGCGATCATAGCTGTCGCGCAGATCGGGATAGTCAGTCGTTGCCGCCCCCTCGGGGGTCGCGTGCGCGCCGAACGCGAACGTCAGGCTCGCAAGCAGCAGTGCGCGGAGAACTCCGGTCATTCAGTACCTCCCATCGCCGTGCGACAATCCCCCCCTCGTAGTCCGTGTTCGGGCGTCGCATCGTGAGTCGAAGAATAAAGCCGCGTTGCGCGACCTCCGCGAATCCGCACATACTATGCCAAGCTGCGCAGATGATGGGTGTTCGGGATTCGAAAGCGCCGTGGAAATCCGCTTTAAAACATGGACATAACGCCTGCCGGCGAAAGTAGCCGCCCCGAATGTGACGGGAGTTTAACCCGAGCCAGCGCCCGTCCGCAAACCTTGCCGCCGGCGTCTTGACATGAACCCCAGCCCCACGGCCGCCAGTCCCGCGCTTGGTGAGACCCGCCGCGCGGCAATGCTGTTCTTCAATTTCGTCCTCATCATCCTCGGCTACTACCAGATAAAGCCGGCGGCGCGCTCGCTGTTCATCGCCTACTGGTCGGCCGACATGCTTCCGTATGTCTGGATCACGACGGCGGCGGTGCTGGGACTCATCATCGGCGCGTACCATCGCATCGTCGAGCGGTACGACCGTCTGCGGGTGGTGCTGGGCACGCTCGTCACCTTTGCGCTGGCGCTGGTCGTATTTCGGCTGTTGTTCCCGCTTGGAGGCGCCGCGGTCGCGGTCGTCTTTTATGTCTTCGTCGACATCTTCAGCGTCGTCCTGGTCGAGCAGTTCTGGAGCCTGGCGAATTCGGTCAACACCACGGCCTCCGGGCGCAGATGGTACGGCTTCGTCGCCATGGCCGGTCCGGTAGGCGGGATGCTGGGCGGCAAACTGGCTGCAGAGCTGGTGGCGAAGACGCCGCTCCGCACCGAGGATCTGCTGCTGGTCTCGGCGGCCATGCTCGGCCTGTTGTTTCTTCTGAACCTCATGCTCTCCAGGCAGGGCGTGTACACCGAGCAGCCCGCGGCGCATCGCCGGGTCGATGTCTCCGGCTGGCGCGATCTGATCGGCAACCGCTATCTGCGGCTCATCGCCGTGCTGCTGCTGCTGAGCCAGATCGTGGAGTCGCTGGTCGACTTCCAGTTCAGCAAGGCCATCGAAGCTGCGTACCCCGACACGGATCAGCGGACCGCGTTTCAGGGAAATTTCTACTTTCTCCTGAACGGGGTGGCCATCGGCGTGAACCTGGTCGTGACACCGCTGGTGCATCAGTACCTGGGCGTGATGAGCGGGCTGCTCGTGCAGCCGCTGCTGGTGACGCTCGGCGCCATTGCCTACATGCTCGGGCCGACGCTGCGCATGGCCGCGACGCTGAAGATCGCCGATCGCGGCATGTCCTATTCGATAAACCGCGCCTCGAAGGAGATCCTTTACATACCGATCGATCCGGTTCGCACGTACCAGGCGAAGGCGTGGATCGACATGTTCGGCTACCGCCTGTTCAAGGTCATCGGCTCGGTGATGATCCTCGCGTTGACGCAGTGGTTCGCACTCGGCATCACCGTGGTGCACCTCGGGTACTTCGTCATCGCGGCGTCCGCTGCCTGGCTGTTCGTCATCATCGCCCTGGCGCCGGAGTACAGGGCGGTCCTCGTCAAGGCCGAGTAGCCGTCGCCGGTTCGGCAGTCACGCAGGCATGGAGCGGCGCGATCACCTGGCAGTGCGATTCTCGCTGCTCACCGCCATGGTGATGATCGCGCAGCAGGTGGCCGGCAAGGCGACCCGCGACGCGCTGTTCCTCTCGCAGTTCGACGTGCGTGAACTGCCCAAGCTAATGGTGGTTTCGGCGGCGTTGTCGGTGGTCGGCGTGCTCCTCATGTCGCGGCTGCTCGCCCTTTACGGTCCGAGCCGGCTGGTGCCGCGCGGGTTCGCGGTGAGTGCGGGACTGTTCCTCCTCGAGTGGTGGCTGCTCGCCCGGGCGCCGCACGCGGCGGTGGTCATGCTCTACCTGCACATGGGCATCGTCGGCGTCCTGCTCATCAGCGGTTTCTGGTCGGTCATCAACGAGCGTTTCGACCCGCACACCGCCAAGCGCACGATCATCCGCATCGGCGCGGCGGCCACCCTGGGGGGCATACTCGGGGGACTCATTGCCGAGCGTGTCGCCTCATATGCCGACCCGCGCGTGATGCTGCTGGTGCTGTCGGCGATGCACGCGATCTGCGTGTACGGCGTGCGCGGGATCGGCTCACTCGGGCCTGTCGCGAGTGCGGGCGACGGGATGGCGCCCATGCGCTGGGGCGTGACGCTGGTCGCGCGCAACCGATATCTGCTGCGGATGGCCAGCCTGATCCTGGTGTCGTCGGTCATAGCGGGTCTGCTCGATTACGCGCTGAAGGCGGAGACCTTCCTGCGCTACACCGACAAACCGGAGCTGCTGGGATTCTTCGCGACCTTCTACGCGGCCGTCGGCGTGGCGACCTTCCTGGTGCAGGTGAGCCTGGGGCCCCTGCTGCTCAATCGTTTCGGGCTGGGCGGGTCTATATTCCTGCTCCCCGGCTCCGTGATCCTGGGCGGTGCCGTCGCGGCGGGCGTCAACGAGTTCTGGGGATTCGTCTGCCTGCGCGCGATCGAATCGGTGTTCGCGAATTCGCTGTTCCGAAGCGGCTTCGAGGTGCTGTACACGCCGCTGGCACCCGACGAGAAGCGCCCCACCAAGACCATCATCGACGTCGGCGGAAATCGACTCGGCGACATGCTCGGTGGCGGCCTGCTGCTGCTGGTGTTGTTCCTGCTGCCGCAGATCCAGGCACGCTGGGTGGTCGTGCTGGCGGCCCTGGTCGCGGCCAGTTCGCTGTGGCTCATGGCCAGGCTCTATCGCGGCTACGTGTCGCGGCTCGCCGCCAACCTGCGCGCCGGCGCATTCCCGCTGAACGCCGCATCGGTGCCCGATGCCACCACCCGCCGGATATTCGCCGAGACCACGGCAGCAGCGGAACGGGAGCTGCTGCTGGCACGGATCCGCGCCCTGGAGGGCCAGTCGAGGCTGACCGGGGTCGCCGCGGCGGCCGAGGCGCGACCAGACATCATCGCCGACCTGCATTCGACGCAGATCGAGCGCATACGCCATGCCCTGCACAGCGCCGGGCTCGACGTCACGATGGTTCCTCATCTCATTCCGCTGCTCGCGCAGCAGGAGGTCGCCGAGGAGGTGCGCACGGAGCTGCGCTGGCAGGCCCCGCGCATCATCGGTCAGCTCTCCGACGCCATGCTCGATCCCGACACGCCGCTGCTGGCGCGCAGCCGAATTCCCAGCGTCCTGGAGGTCGTCCATAGCGTTCGCGCCCGCGACGCCCTCGTGCTGGGCCTGACCGACGCGGAATTCTCGGTGCGCTACAGCAGTGCGCGGGCGCTGGTGCGATTGACTTCGCGCAGCACGGAGCTGCGCCTGAGCGAGGAGAGCGTGTACGATCTCGCCGGGCGCGAATTGCTGCTGGAGGACGGTGTGTGGCGCGCGCAGACCCACGTCACCGACGGCGGCGGAGGAATGTCCGGCAATGGGGACGGCGAGGAGGCGCTGATCCCGTCGCTGCAGCACGTCTTCACGCTGTTGTCCCTCGCGCTCGATCGCGACGCGCTGCTGCTGGCGATGCACGGTGTGACCAGCGACGATCCGGCCCAGCGCGGGACCGCGCTCGAGTACCTCGAGAACGTTCTGCCCGCAGATCTGCGCGCGAAACTCTGGGATCGCCTGGACGTCACCGAGCCCGTTCCGCATTCGCAGCGCAGCCCGACGGAACTGTTGAGCGACCTGTTGCGGCTGCGCCACGACCGGATGGCGTGATCAGGTAACGCGCGTCCCGCCGCGGCTGCACACTGGCGCGCGGCGGCCGTTTCATGGCAGCATCGCCACGATGAACCCGACGACGATCGAGATAGTCGGCGCCGTGCTGTTCGCGCTCGCGCTGATTCACACCTTCTCCACCAAGTTCTTCGAGCATCTCGCGCACACGCACCCGAGGCACGCGGGGCTCTGGCACCTGCTGGGCGAGGTCGAGGTCGTATTCGGGCTGTGGGCGATGGTGCTGATCGTATTCATGATGGTCTGGGCGGGCAAGGAGTTCGCGGTGGATTACATTCAAAGCCGCAACTTCACCGAGCCGCTTTTCGTGTTCGTGATCATGGTCATCGCCGGGACCAAACCGGTGCTTCAGCTGGCGCGGGACTCCGTTCTGGTGGTCGCGAGGCTGTTGCCGATGCCGCGGGCCATGGCGTCCTACTTCACGGCGTTGTCGCTGCTACCCCTGCTGGGCTCGCTCATCACCGAGCCGGCGGCGATGACGCTCGCGGCGCTGATGCTGAGCGACAGGCTGTTCTCGCGCAAGGTTTCCACACGCCTGAAATACGCGACGGTGGGCGTTTTGTTCGTCAACGTTTCGATAGGCGGCACCTTGACTTCCTATGCCGCGCCGCCGGTCCTCATGGTGGCATCGACATGGAACTGGGACACGTCCTTCATGTTCACGCACTTCGGGTGGCGGGCAGCGCTGGCGACCGTGGTGAACGCGCTGCTGTGCACCCTGCTGTTCCGAAAAGAGCTGAAGACGGTGCCGATGACGGGAGGGAGCCAGCGATCGGACGTTCCGATGTCCATCATCCTCGTGCATTTGGCGTTCCTGGGCGGGGTAGTGTATTTCGCGCACTACGCCCACGTGTTCATCGGTCTTTTCCTGTTCTTTCTCGGAGTTGCCGCGGCCTATTCGCAATACCAGGATCGGCTCATTCTGCGCGAGGGCCTGATGGTCGCGTTCTTCCTCGCCGGCCTGGTGGTCCTGGGGGGGCAGCAGCGCTGGTGGCTGCAGCCGGCGCTCATGAGCATGGACGCCAACACGGTTTATTCCGGCGCGACCGCCCTGACGGCGATCACCGACAATGCGGCGTTGACCTATCTAGGCTCGCTCGTCGAGGGGTTGAGTGAGGAGTTCAAGTATGCGCTGGTGGCCGGCGCGGTCACCGGCGGCGGCCTCACCGTGATCGCCAACGCTCCAAACCCCGCCGGAATGTCGATACTCAAGGGCCATTTCGACGAAGAAACGATACATCCGGTGGGCCTGTTTCTTGCCGCACTGGGCCCGACGCTGGTTGCGATCGCTGCCTTCAGGTTGATTTGAAAGCATTGTCGCGGTGCATCACGAGTGCGCAAAGGCGAGCATCCGTGCCAGCCACGACCGTGGCGGTGTTTCGGTATATAGTGTCTGCGCCTCGGGCGGGCGTACGCGCATCGCAGGAGGCAAGCGGCAAACGACAGACGACCATTCAGACCAAGAGGGGGGCGTGCTAATGGAGAGCCAAATCGTCAATCTGATCATCAACCTTATCAGTGGCGGCATCGGCGGCAACATCGCCGGGGCCCTGTTCAGGAAACTGAGTCTCGGACTCATCGGCAATACCCTCGCGGGTGTCGTCGGCGGCGGCCTCGGCGGCCAGATCCTCGCGCAACTGGGCATGGGCGGTGGCGGGATGGCCGGCAGCATCGCCGGATCCGGCGTCGGTGGACTAGTCCTGATGGTGATCGTCGGCCTCATCAAGCAGGCCCTGTCGAAATCGCAGACGGCCTGAGTATTCAACCGCCGGGAAGATTTGGTAGAGAGCTGTAATACAACGGCGGCCATGGGCCGCCGTTGCCGTTCTTGGCAGCGGTGGGCGCGCAGGGCCGTTCCGCAGGGGGTAGCCGCGCGGAGGCCGGGGCGCCTCACCCCGCTAGAACGGAATATCGTCGTCGAAGTCCTCGACCGCCGCAGTCGCCTTGCTGCCGCTGGCCCGCGTGGGGGCTGCCCGCGGTGCGGGCGCCTCGCCAGCGGCAGCGCGGTTGCTTTCCATGCCGGCACTGGCCATGCTGGCGCTGGCGGCGCCACCGCCTCGCCCGCCCAGCATCTGCATCTCGTTGGCGACGATCTCCGTCGTATAACGGTCCTGACCCTCTTTGTCCTGCCATTTCCGGGTCTGCAACCGCCCCTCGACGTACACCTGTGAACCCTTCTTGAGGTATTCCCCGGCGATCTCGGCAAGCTTTCCGAAGAACACGACCCGGTGCCATTCGGTGCGCTCCTGGTTCTCGCCGGTGGTCTTGTCCTTCCAGTTCTCGGATGTGGCGATGGTCACGTTGGTCACGGCGCTGCCGCCGGCCGTGTACTTGACCTCGGGATCGCCACCGAGATTCCCGATCAGAATTACCTTGTTGATGCCTCTGGCCATCTTTAATCTCCTCTGACTTCCTGTTTGTGCCTGATTGAACTCCTTTTCCCGCACGCCTTCCGGGCGACGGCATGCCCGACGGATTCTACCCTGTCGCGGCAGCGCCGGGGCGCAGTGCAGCCGGGTCAAAGATTTGCGGATCGACCTTAAGGTAAGCGACGCCATCCTCGGCCACGATCACGGCCTCGGCCACCCCGGGCAGGGCGCAGTAACGCGCCGCCAGTGCGGCGGCCTCCGCCCGCGAGACCGGACCGACGCTGTGCATGCGGCTGACCAGGTGCCTGGGCCTGGCCATACCTAGCGCCAGCAGACCCCAGATCGCGGCAATGACCGCGGCGAAGAGGAAAACCGCCTGCATGCCGTAGCGGCCGTGCAGCCACCCGCCGGCAGCGCCGCCGATGAAAATGCCCAGGAACTGCGCCGTCGAATACACGCCCATGGCGGTTCCCCGCCGGTCCGCGGGCGCGACACGCGAGATCAGAGTCGGCAGGCTCGCCTCGAGAAAATTGAAGGCGGTGAAGAAGAGCCACATGGAGACGCTCAGGGCCGGCAGGTGGCCATGGCCGTAGCGCAGGCCGAGCTCGGCGGCGACCAGCGAGAATACCGAGGCGCAGAACACGCGCTTGGCGCGTGTGCCGGTGCCCGCGGACAGCCTGAGCAGCGGTGCCAGCGCAATCACCGACAGCGCCAGGACCGGCAGGTAGACGTGCCAGTGCCTGGCCAGCTCCAGGCCGGCCGCATCGCGCAGCGCCAGGGGCATCACTACGAAGGTCGCCGTCATGATCGCGTGCAGCGTGAGCACCCCGAAATCCAGGCGCAGCAGGTCTCGGTCGAAAAGGATATTCAGAAACTGCGCCGGGATGACCTCGCAGTCGCGATGAAATGTGGTCCGCACCGGGGTCGGCACCCACAGCAGCAGGACGGCGATCGACGCCAGTCCCAGCAACGCGGCCAGCCAGAATACCGAGGGCGTGCCGAGATGCGCGCTGATGGCGGGACCGACAACGAAAGCGATCGGAAAGGCGAGTCCGATGGAGATGCCGATCATCGCCATCACCTTGGAGCGATGGTCCTCGCGCGTGAGATCGGCCGCCAGCGCGAGCGTCGCCGATCCCACGGCGCCGGCTCCCTGCAGCGCGCGTCCCAGGGTCACCCAGTAGATGTCGCGCCCGAGGGCGGCCAGGACGCTGCCGAGCACGAAGATGAGCAGGCCGGCGCCGATGACCCTCTTGCGCCCGATGCGGTCGGAGATCATGCCGAACGGGATCTGGAACAAGGCCTGGGTGAGCCCGTAGATGCCGATGGCGATCCCGACCAGGCCGGCGGTCGCGCCGTGCAGGTGCTCCGCATAGAGCACGAAGACCGGAGTGATCATGAACAGTCCGGACATGCGCAGGAAGAAAATCATTGCCAGCGACGCGCCGGCCCGCAGTTCGGCTGCGGTCAGGCGCTCGGCAGGAATTTCGTTCATGGCAGGGTTTTGCGTCGGGGATGGAGCAGCCCGTATAGTACCAGTTTGCCCTTCGGCCGTTGCGATGCAGCAGGCGAGAATCCATGGATTTTATCCGCATACGTGGCGCGAGGACGCACAACCTGAAGAATGTCGATCTGGACCTGCCGCGTGATCGCCTGATCGTCATCACCGGCCTTTCCGGTTCGGGCAAGTCCTCACTCGCCTTCGACACCATCTATGCTGAGGGACAGAGGCGTTACGTCGAATCGCTGTCTGCCTATGCCCGGCAGTTCCTCTCGGTGATGGAAAAGCCGGATGTCGACCACATCGAGGGGCTTTCCCCCGCCATATCGATCGAGCAGAAATCCACGTCCCACAACCCGCGCTCGACGGTGGGTACGATCACCGAGATCTACGACTACCTGCGGCTGCTGTATGCGCGCGTCGGCGAGCCGCGCTGCCCGGCTCACGGCGTCACACTCGCGGCCAAGACGGTCAGCCAGATGGTCGATGCCGTCCTTGCCGAACCGGAGGGTACCCGCGTGATGCTCCTGGCACCGGTCATTAGCGGCCGCAAGGGCGAGCACGCGCAGGTTTTCGATCAGCTGCGCCGACAGGGGTTCCTGCGTGCGCGCGTCAACGGCGAGGTCGTCGAACTGGAAGGCGCCCCACCGCTCGACCTGAAGCGCAAACACGACCTCGAGGTGGTGATCGATCGCTTCAAGGTCCGCGCCGACATCAGGCAGCGGCTCGCCGAGAGTTTCGAGACGGCGCTGGCGATGTCGGAGGGCGTCGCGCGAATCGCGTTCATGGACGAGCCGCAGCGGGCGGAGTCGCTCTTCTCGGCGAAATTCGCCTGCCCGCATTGCGGCTATGCCCTGTCCGAACTCGAACCGCGCATGTTCTCCTTCAACAATCCGCACGGCGCGTGTCCGAGTTGCGACGGACTGGGCGTGGAGCAGTT
The DNA here is from genome assembly GCA_022072255.1 of Gammaproteobacteria bacterium. Lineage (GTDB taxonomy): Bacteria > Pseudomonadota > Gammaproteobacteria > JAJPIJ01 > JAJPIJ01 > JAJVHZ01. The sequence goes on from JAJVHZ010000067.1 coordinate 9,665, forward strand.
CTTCGATCCCGCCAGGATCGTGCAGCACCCGGAGTTGAGCCTGCCGGGCGGCGCCATACGCGGCTGGGACCGCCGGAACGCCTACTATTTCCAGCTCATCCAGTCGCTCGCGCGGCACTACGATTTCGACATCGACACACCCTTCAGGGACCTCGCATCCGAGGTCCAGGATGTCATCCTGCACGGCAGCGGCCGGGAAGTCATCGAGTTCGTGTATTTTCACTCCGAGGGCAACCGCAGGAAGAAGCATCCCTTCGAGGGCGTACTGCCCAACATACGGCGGCGCTACAAGGAGACCGAATCCAACCTGCTGCGCGAGGAACTGGCAAAGTTCATGTCGACGCGCGCCTGTCCGGCCTGCGGCGGCGGGCGCCTGGGGGAGGCGGGACGCAACGTGTTTCTCGGCGCATACACTCTGCCGCAGGTGACTGCCTGGCCGGTGAGCGAGACGCAAGCCTTCTTCACCTCGCTGCAGATCGCGGGGCAGCGCGGCGAGATCGCGGAAAAGATACTCAAGGAGGTCCGCGAGCGGCTGCAGTTCCTCATCAACGTCGGTCTGGACTACCTGACGCTGGAGCGTAGCGCGGAGACCCTTTCCGGCGGGGAGGCCCAGCGGATCAGGCTGGCGAGCCAGATCGGCGCCGGCCTCGTCGGAGTCATGTATGTGCTCGACGAGCCGTCGATAGGGCTGCACCAGCGCGACAACAAGCGGCTGCTCGAAACGCTGTCGCGGTTGCGGGACCTCGGCAACACCGTGATCGTCGTGGAGCACGACCAGGATGCGATCCTGGCCGCCGATCATGTCGTCGACATCGGGCCGGGCGCGGGCGTGCACGGCGGGCGCGTGCTGGTGCATGGCAGACCGTCCGATGTTGCTGCGAGCCCGGATTCGATTACCGGTCAGTATCTATCGGGCCGCCGTGCGATCCCTGTTCCGGCGGCGCGGCGCACCTTCGAGCCCGGCAGGCTGCTGCGCATACGCGGCGCGCGCGGTAACAACCTCAAGGACGTTGACGTGGAGTTTCCCGTGGGCCTGATGACCTGTGTCACGGGGGTATCGGGTTCCGGCAAGTCGACGCTGGTGAATGACACGCTGTATCGGCACGCCGCCCGGGTGCTCAACGATGCCGGCGAGGAGGCGGCCCCGTTCACCGCCATGGACGGCCTGGAGCAGTTCGACAAGGTCGTGGATATCGATCAGAGTCCGATCGGGCGGACGCCGCGCTCGAACCCCGCCACCTACACGGGGCTGTTCACGCCGCTGCGCGAGCTGTTCGCGACCACGCAGGAGGCGCGCGCGCGCGGCTACAATCCGGGCCGTTTCAGTTTCAACGTCAAGGGCGGGCGTTGCGAGGCGTGCCAGGGCGACGGCGTCATCAAGGTGGAGATGCATTTCCTGCCCGATGTCTATGTGCGCTGCGAGGTGTGCAGGGGCCGGCGTTACAATCGCGAGACGCTGGAGGTAATTTACAAGGGGCGCAGCATCAACGACGTACTCGACATGACCGTGGAGGAAGCGCGCGAGTTCTTCGATGCGGTGCCGGCGGTGGCCGGCAGGCTGCAGACGCTGATCGACGTGGGCCTCGCCTACATCCGCCTGGGTCAGAACGCCACCACCCTCTCCGGAGGCGAGGCGCAACGGGTGAAGCTGGCGCGCGAGCTGTCCAAGCGCGATACCGGGCATACGCTCTACATCCTGGACGAGCCGACGACGGGGCTGCACTTTTTCGACGTCGAGAAGCTGCTCGAGGTGCTGCACCGGCTGCGCGATCACGGCAATACGATCATCGTGATCGAACACAATCTCGAGGTCATCAAGACGGCGGACTGGGTGGTCGATCTTGGGCCCGAGGGTGGCCATCGCGGCGGCGAGATCATCGCCCGCGGCACGCCGGAGGAGATCTCCGCCGACCCGCGCTCGCACACGGGCCGGTACCTCGCCCCGCTGCTGCAACTTCGCGTGGCCAGATCACCGGCCGCCTGATGGTCGGACCGGTGCGAATCCGAAAGAGGAGGAAGCCATGAACATTGCGCTGAAGATCGCGAGCGGCGCCTGCTCGCTCTTGGCTATTGGGGTCGTTCTCGCACAGGATCTCCCCGTGAACTGGCAGGGTCTGCCGGAGCCCTACGCCACCCCATCGGCACGCAATCCGCCGCAGGTCGTCCCGCGTCCCGCGGGCGCGGAGCTCTCCCTGCCCGCCGGCTTCGCTATCAAGGACTGGGCGACGGGGCTCCACGGCGGCCCGCGCGAGATGCTCCTTGGACCGGCCGGAGAGGTGATCGTCGCACAAATGGGCGGCGGCAGCGTTACCGTCATACGCGACGGCGAGCGCAAGGACGTGCTGCGAGGCCTGAACGGGCCGTTCGGACTCGCGATGAAAGAGGACCGATTGTATGTCTCGGACATCGACGCGGTAAGGCGCTACCGCTACGATGCCGCAGGCATGAGCGTAAGCGAGGCGGAGACGATCATCGACCTGCGAGCCGTCGGCGGCGGTCATGTCACCCGCGCGATTCTCATGGACCCGGCGCGCGAACACCTGTATGTAAGTGTCGGATCGTTCTCCAATGTCGACGCCGGCGAACCGCCGATGCGCGCGGCGATCAGCCGCTACGACGTCAACGGGGGCGGCCACAGCATCTTCGCCTCCGGAATACGCAATGCCGTCGGGATGGACTGGAATCCCGTGACCGGAGACCTCTGGGCGGGTTCGCAGGAGCGCGACGGCCTGGGTGATGACCTCGTGCCCGACTATTTCACGCGCGTGCGGGAGGGTGGATTCTACGGATGGCCGTACGCGTACATCGGTCCGCACGAGGACCCCCGCCGTGCAGGCGAGGCCCCGGCGCTCGTTGCGAGCACGTTGTATCCCGATGTCCTGCTCGGCGGCCACGTCGGGGCGATGGACGTCCTCTTCTACACGGGTACACAGTTCCCCGAACGCTATCGCAATGGCGCATTTATCGCACTGCACGGCTCGTGGAATCGCGCCAGGAGGGCCGGATACAAGGTGGTCTTCGTGCCGTTCGCGAATGGTCGTGCGATGGCCGGGCCGGAGGATTTCCTGAGCGGCTGGATGCTGGGCGAGGGGCGCCGGGAAGTCTGGGGCCGGCCCGTCGGTCTGCTGCAGATGCCGGACGGTTCGTTGCTCATCTCCGATGACGGCTCCGGTACGATCTGGCGCGTGAGCTATGACGGACCACGCTGAACCCGCCTCATGACATCGCCCGCGCACCCCGGGGACATACACCTCGCGTCGAGCGACGAGGAGATCCTCGCCTGCTTTCCCGTAATGCGGCAACTCAGGCCGCACCTCGTGGAATCGCAGTTCCTCACGCGGGTGCGCAGGCAGATGGCCGCCGGCTACCGGATCGCGTGGCTGGAGGCGGGAGGAAGGGTGGTGGCGGTTGCGGGTTACCGCTTCAAGGAGACCCTGTTCCTCGGCCGGTTCATGTACGTGGACGATCTGGTCACGGACGCGGAGCAACGCTCACGCGGGCATGGGCAGCGCCTGTTCGCCTGGCTCGTCGATCTGGCCCGGCGCGAGGACTGCAGCCATCTCGAGCTGGATTCCGGGATGCAGCGTGAGGACGCGCACCGTTTCTATCTTCGCCACGGAATGCGCGTCCGCTCGCATCATTTCTCCCTGCCGTTACAATAGCGCGCTCCGGTTCCGATCGCAGAAAGACAACGATGACAGCATTGATCTGCGGCTCTTTCGCGTACGACACCATCATGGTGTTCCAGGACCGGTTCAAGCACCACATCCTCCCCGACAAGATCCACATACTGAACGTCTCATTCCTCGTTCCCGAAATGCGGCGCGAGTTCGGCGGCTGCGCGGGCAACATCGCCTACAACCTGAAGCTGCTCGGCGGCGAGCCGTTGCCCATGGGCACGGTGGGCAGCGACTTCGGACCGTACGCGCAGTGGATGGATCAATGCGGAATCTCCCGCGCCCACATCAAGGAGATCCGCGGAGCCTACACCGGGCAGGCCTTCATCACCACCGATCTGGACGACAACCAGATCGCGGCATTCCATCCGGGGGCGATGAATCACGCGCACGAGAACAGGGTGAGCGACGCCACGGGAGTGAGGATCGGCATCCTCGCGCCTGACGGCAGGCAGGGCATGATCGAGCACGCCGCGCAGTTCGTCGAGGCCGGTATACCGTTCATTTTCGACCCCGGTCAGGGAATGCCGATGTTCGATCGCGCGCTGTTGCGGCAGTTCACCGAACAGGCGCGGTGGGTCACGGTGAACGACTACGAATGGCAGTTGATGCAGGAGAAGACCGGCTGGGGCGTGCGCGAGGTGCTGGAGCGCGTCGAGGCGCTGATCGTCACGCGCGGAGCGAGCGGTTCCCTCGTCATGACACGCGGCGGCGAGGTCGCCATTCCGGTGGCCGTCCCACACGCGGTCCGGGATCCCACGGGATGCGGGGACGCATACCGGGCGGGCCTGCTGTACGGCCTGCACAACGGGATGGACTGGCAGACCACCGGCCGCATCGCCTCGCTCATGGGCGCCATCAAGATAGAATCCGCCGGTACCCAGAAACACCGGTTCTCGGCCGAAGAGTTCAGGGTCCGTTATCGCGAAAGCTTCGGCACCGACTTTTGAACCCGCCCGCCCCCTTCAGCACCGTCGCCAGCTTGTGACGGCGTTGGCGGGATCTGGATCTCGACCCAGGACCGCATCCTTAATCCATATAAAATACAGTGAATTATAGTATATAATTCACTTGGATTATTGGATCTTGGTGTCATCGGGATGGCGGCGAACGAATGCGGTACAGGTAGCGTGCTCTGCGACCGGGCTGCGCCCGTGGAGGCCGCCGCGCGCCGCCGTCTCCTGTCTGAACTTCCGGAATTTCACCGACTCTCATCGCCATTGCACGCAGCGCCGGGCCGGTCTCCGCACGGATCGTGCGCCACGCGGGCCAGATAGGTCGCCGCATGCCCGGACTCATCTTCGACCGGCTGCTGGACTTCACGCTGTACTACCCCCTGTTCATGGCCTACCTCTGGATGATCGGGGGTGCGTACTACTATTTTCACTGGGAGCGGCGCGAACCCAATTACGACACGCCTCCGGAGCTTCCCGCCTATCCCAAGGTCGCCATCATCGTTCCCTGCCACAACGAGGCGGCGAACATACGCGAGACGGTCGATTCACTCCTGCAGCAGAGCTACCCGGACTTCGAGGTCATCCTCGTGAACGACGGCAGTACCGACAATACCCAGGCCATCCTCGATGATTTGGCCCGGACCCACGATTCGGTGCGCGTCCTGCATTTCGCGGACAACCAGGGCAAGGCGATGGCGTTGCGCATGGGAGCGATGATCACGCCATGCGAGTTCGTGGTGACGATCGATGGCGATGCCATCCTCGATCCGGGCGCGGTGACCTGGATCATGTATCACCTGGTGGGGGGGCCGCGCGTTGCGGCCGTGACCGGCAATCCGCGCATACGCACGCGCTCGACGCTGCTCGGCAAGATCCAGGTGGGCGAGTTCTCCTCGATCATCGGATTGCTGAAGCGCTGTCAGCGCATCTATGGCCGCGTGTTCACCATCTCGGGCGTGATCAGCGGCTTTCGCAAGACAGCGCTGCACCGTATCGGCTACTGGGATACGGACATGGTTACCGAGGACATAGACGTGAGCTGGAAGCTGCAGCTCGATCACTGGGACATTCGTTACGAACCGAATTGCCTCTGCTGGATATTGATGCCGGAGACGCTGAAGGGGCTCTGGAGGCAGCGTCTGCGCTGGGCGGAGGGCGGTGTGGAAGTCCTGCTCAAGCATTTCAAGCCGCTGCTGCACTGGCGCAAACGCCGGATGTGGTGCGTGTATCTGGAGTTGCTGGCGAGCATGTTCTGGGCCTACGTGATGGCCTGCGTGATCGCCGTCTGGGGCGTGAGCCAGTTCTTCCCGCTGCCGGAGGGCGTCCGGGTGCCGGAGATGATCCCGGGTTGGGCCGGCGTGCTGCTGGGATTTACCTGCCTGCTGCAATTTCTCGTCAGCCTCATGATTGACAGCCGCTACGAGAAGGAGATCGGGCGGTATTACTACTGGATGGTGTGGTACCCGCTCGTGTACTGGGTCATCAACGCCGCCACCACGGTCGTCGCGGTGCCTCGGGTGCTGGCCCGTGGGCGCGGCAGGCGCGCCGTGTGGACCAGTCCTGATCGCGGCATACGGGCAGAAACGCTGGCCGGCACGCCATGAGCGAAATGGAACTGGTCATCCACCGGCCCGACCTGCAGACGCTGCGTCAGCGGTATGGATACGGGATGGCGACACTGGTCCTCTGGCTCGCTTACATCTACCTGTGGATGCCTCTGGCCACGCTCGGAGCGTGGGGCCTGGAGTTCGGGTTCATACATCGGCAGCTGACGACGCTGCAAAACGTCGAGGGCGTATATCGCCTGCTCGCCGCATATGCCGTCGTGGTGCTTGCCACCGGGCTGGTGCTCATCGGCTGGGCGCGCTTCAATCTCGAGAGATTCAGGGGCATGGATCGACGCAAGGCGCCCCTGCCCGTGACCACCCGCGAGGTCGCGAGCGCGTTTCACGTCTCCCCCTCGGTGCTGTCGTTCTGGTACCTGTCCAAGTCCATCACGATGCATCATTCCGCGAACGGACAGGTGCTCGCCCCGCCAGACACGGATCATGCGATCCTCGAGGTGGCGCGCCTTTTCCGGACGGTGCCGCCATCCAACGACGCTCCGATGCCGGGCGACGACCGCGGCGGGCGGGTCGCGCCGCAGAGCGGCTGAATCAGCGCGCCAACGCTGCGACGAGCTCAGCCAGGGAATGCACGGGCAGCCGGCATTCCCCGCCCGTGCAGAGGTAGGCTACCGCGCGTCCCTGGGCGGAGCGGGTGGCCAGCAGGCCATCGAGGCGGGCGCCGGCGGGAATGGCGTAGACCATCCGGGTCGGGCGGAATTCCTGTTGCGCGCTCCGGCGCCAGAGCGCGAGAGTGTCAGTGTCATCCGCCCGGATGATCACGATCTCCGGCGGCTGCAGCCATTCCTCCAGGGCGCTCAGCATGGTGAGGTGGGCGGAAGGCTGATCGCGCATGACCGTGGCCGCCGCCCGCAGCGCGCGTTCCGAGGCCGCGAGGTAGCGGGGCTCGCCGAGCAGGTGTCCCAGCCGCGCGAGGCCGCGGGCCGCACTCCCGTTGCCGGCCGGCATTGCGTCGTCGGCAAAGCTCTTCACGCGCTGGATGAGGTGCTCGTGGGAGTGTGAGGTGAAATAGAAACCGCCATCAGCGCGATCCTCGAACTGAGCCAGCAGCGTGTCGGCCAGTTGCCGGGCGAATGCGAGGTCCTCATCGCGCCAGCACGATTCCAGCATTTCGAGGCAGGCCTCGATCAGAAACGCGTAATCGTCCAGGTAGGCGTCGTGCCTGGCCCGGCCGGCGCGGAAACTCGCCTGCAATTGTTCGCCGTCCCACATGCGGGTGCGGATGAAATCCAGCGCCCGGCGGGCGCTTTCGAGCATGTCCGGACGCTGCACGGTGCGACCGGCGATCGCCATGCCCCGGATCATCAGGGCGTTCCACGAGGCAAGGATCTTGTCGTCCAGGCCCGGGGGTACGCGCCGTGCACGCACCGCCAGCAGCTTGCGGCGCGCCCCGTCGAGGAGGTCCCGGGCCTGTTCCGGCGACAGGCCGTGGGCCGCGGCGGCGTGCGGCAGCGGCACGGCGATGCGAAGGTGCCACCGTCCCTCGAAGTTGGGAGGACGGTCGAGACCGAAGTGTGCGGCGAAAACCGCATACTCGCGATCGCTCAGGTGCTGCCGCACCTCCTCGGGCGTCCAGACGTAATACTTGCCTTCCTCGCCCTCGGAGTCGGCATCGAGTGCCGAGTAATAGCCGCCCTCCACCGACTGCATCTCGCGCATCACCCATTCCGCGGTCTCGATTGCCGTGCGTCGGAAGTCCTCCTCGCCGCCGATCTGCCAATCCTGCACATACAGTCCGAGCAGCGGACCATTGTCGTAAAGCATCTTTTCGAAATGCGGAATCATCCACTCGGCGTCGACCGAGTACCGCGCGAATCCTCCGGCGAGGTGATCGTAGATGCCGCCCATGGCCATGCGTCGCATTGTCAGCGTGGCCATGTGCAGCACGTTCCCGTCGGCGGCACCGGCGCGGCGAGTGGCGGCATAGTGGCGCAGCAGTCGCTCGAGTATCGGGGGGTGGGCGAACTTCGGCGCGCCGCCGAACCCGCCGAACTCCGGATCGAATGACTGCTCGATCTCGGCAACCGCCGTCAGCAGGGCGGCGGAATCGGCGATCGCCGTCGGCTCCGCACCCGCCGGAGCCGCGAGGCGCTCGAGCGCATCGCGCATGCTCACGTTCTGCCGGCGGATGTCGGGAAGCCGCTCGCGATAGACGTGTGCGACGTGCCGAAGCAGATCTTTGAAGGCTGGCATCCCCCAGCGGGGTTCGCGCGGGAAATAGGTTCCGCCGGCGAACGGCACGTGATCGTCATGGGTGAGGAACATCGTCAGCGGCCAGCCGCCGCTGCGCTGATTCAGAAGGTACTGCGCGGTCTGGTAGATCTTGTCGAGATCGGGGCGTTCCTCGCGATCCACCTTGATGTTCACGAACAGTTCGTTCATGAGCGCGGCGGTCTCGGGATCCTCGAACGACTCGTGCGCCATGACGTGGCACCAGTGGCAGGCCGAATAGCCGATCGACAGCAGTATCGGCTTGTCCGCGTCGCGCGCGAGCTCCAGCGCCTCGGCGCCCCACGGATACCACCGCACGGGGTTGCGCGCGTGCTGCAGGAGGTAGGGGCTGGTTTCCGACGCGAGCGCGTTGCGCCCCGGATCGCCGGCCGTGCTGCCGCTCATTGCAGTGCGCGGGGGATCGCCGGAGGTGCCCTCGGCGGCACGGGAGTTATCCGGCGCCCTCGATGACGGTCGTATCAGCCTCCGCCACGGTCAGGCCGGTCCCGAGCATCTCGGCAAAGCTCTGCTGCGCGGCGTGGACCTCATCGATCTGCTGCTTCAGGCTGGAGGCCATGGCGAGCAGGCGCTCGTAGGACTTGCGCAATGTCTGCTCCCTGCGCGTGACCATGAGCTGGTAGCGGGTCTCGATCTCCACGGTGCGTCGCCGCAACTCCTCCTGCATGGCGTGATCGATGAGGCGTTGCTGGGCGGCCAGTTCGAGGTCCACGCGCTGCTTGAGGGCCGCGACCTGGGCGTCGATCTCGTGGTGGATGCGCTCGGCGATCTGCGCGAGCGTGGCAGGTGCCAGCGGCGATGGCGGTGCGGCATGCGCGGGCTCGACGTTGACGCTGGGTGTGGGGCTCATTTCCTGGACGTCCTCCGTTGCGGCGCTGGGCTGAATCTCATCGGACGCAGCGACGGGTCGCGCCTGCGCCGGCGGTGTCGTCGTCTCGGCAGTCGGCGGCGGTGTCTCGGCGGGAGTCACGGCGGCCACCTCGGTCAGATAGCGACCGTCCAGACCGGCATCGAGCAGAATGAACACGCCCGCGCGGCTGGTGGCGGCATTATCGGAAGTGACGATATACGGCACCTGGCGCGGCAGCCGATCCAGGCGGATACGCAGTTCGTTCAGAGGAATGTGCAGCGCATGGTCGCCCTTGATGTCGGCCGCCAGGTGTGCCGGGCGTACATCGAGCCACCGCGCGCGCTGGGATCGGACCAGCTCCCCTGCCTGCCGCAGCGGAATGGCCTGGATCGCGGGCTCAGCGATCAGGCGCAGGAAATCCTCGCGCGTGATCCGCACCAGCGAGCTGGTGGTCAGTGCGCGCACGCTCACGTCCAGCGGCCGCTCCGTCAGCAGCGCCTCGGCGCCGAAACAGTCGCCGGGACGCAGCTCGGCCACGGCAATCGCGGCTATTCCGTCCGGCGCCGTGCGGGCCATTGCCAGTTCGCCTTCCTGGACGACATAGAGGTGATTGGGCTGGCTGCCTTCGGCGACCACGACCTCGCCTGCGGCGGCGTGCACGGTGGTGCCGTGCTCGAACAGCAGCATCAGGTTGCTCGGCGGCAGGCGCGCGAAGATGGGCGCCCGTGCGATGCGGGTCATCCAGTTGCCCGGATCGTCATGGGTTGCCTCGGCCGTTCCAGGGCTGGGCTCGGACTGCAGTTCGGCGAGCGAGGTGAGTTTCTCCAGCAGGGAACGCTTGATCTGCAACACGGTGGCGGAACCGACCGCGCGCGCCGAGCAGCGCCTCGGCTGCGAAGGGTCCAGCGCGCGCCGCGCCTCCGGCGAGGTGCTGTGCACTTCCTGCACGCTCGCGTCGTTTCCGATCAGCAGCACCATGCCGTCGATGAGGTAGAGCTGCGCGTCATCGGTGTCGCCGGCGCTGAACAGCACCTGCCCGTCGGCGCAACGCTGCACGCGAGCCTGGCTCAGCAGCTGCACCTGGTAAGGGGGAGGCAGGCGCTCTATGTCGGGCAGCCTGCGGAAGTCTATTCCCCCACCGGTGCCCCGGCTCGTCTCCATTGTTATTCTCCTTCGCGCGTTCGGTGTCGCTCGATCTGGTGGGGCGCCCCGCGCCAGGGAGCGGGGCACGCCCGTTGCCAAGACCCGCAAGGATGCGCCCGAAATACGATTGAACGAGATAATAACTAATGTGATCGAGCCGGCAAAAGCCAGTGTCAAAAACATGGCGGATCACCGGCCCTGCAGTTCCCGGCGGGAGCCGTGGGCGGATGCCGGATGGCGGTGCGGCGCAAAGTGGTTTCTCGCGTGCATTCAAGCTGTTGTCAGGTCGGCACGACAGTGCCGGAAGGTGACCTCGGGGGTCGAGCGGCCGGACGGGCGGCCGCAGACCGCCAGCATCGGTGTCGCCACCATCCTGCGATCGCTCGCGACCGGTGCGGGCGCGTTCGAGTTGCCGCCGCGCGTCGATCTGCGTACGCGGGTCGATCTGCGTACGCAGTTGCTGAAGCACGCGAACCGCACCCTCTACGCGGCCACGGGTCGCGGCAGAACCTGCGTGCAGGTGGTGGAGATGGCATCGTCGCCGCAGGGCCCCGTGGCACCCTGCGCAGCGTCCGGGGACTGACACCGCGCCCGGCACCCCGGCCTGATCGGCCTGTTACAATGCCGGGCAGGCCATGCTTCCCTTCCCGAACATCGATCCCGTCGCCTTTCACATCGGCCCGCTGGCCGTGCGGTGGTACGGGATCTCCTATCTGGTGGGCATCGCGGTAGGCTGGTGGCTCATGCGGCGTCGTGCCCGCGCGCCGGACTCGGGATGGACTGCCGGTGAGGTGGGGGATTTCGTCTTCTATCTCGCGCTGGGCGCCGTGCTGGGCGGCCGCGTCGGTTACATACTCTTCTACAATTTTGGTGTCTACCTGCAGGACCCGCTGGCGATATTCCGGGTCTGGCAGGGAGGTATGTCCTTCCACGGAGGTCTCATCGGTCTGTTCGTCGCCAGCTGGTGGTGGGCTCGCAAGACCCGGCGCGGGTTCCTGGAGGTGTGCGACTTCGTCGTGCCCGCCGGCCCCCTTGCACTGTTCTTCGGGCGGATGGCGAACTTCATCAACGGCGAACTCTGGGGCGCTCCCACGCAGTTGCCGTGGGGTATGGTCTTTCCCGGTGGCGGACCGATGCCGCGCCATCCCTCGCAGCTCTACGAGGCGGTACTCGAGGGCGTGGTGCTGTTCGCGATAATCTGGTGGTATTCCGGCCACCGCCGCCCGAGGGGTTCGGTGACCGGTCTGTTCCTGATCGGATACGGCGTCGCACGCTCCCTGGTGGAGTTCGTCCGTGAGCCCGATGCGCAGATCGGCTACCTCGCGGGCGACTGGCTCACGATGGGGCAGGTCCTCTCGGTGCCGATGATTGCGCTCGGGCTCTGGCTGATGCTGCGCGCGAATCGATACGCGCCGCCCGGAGCGAGCCGGTGAAGGAGTATCTCGACCTGTTGCGCCACGTGCGTACACATGGCGTTCGAAAGCACGACCGCACCGGCACGGGTACGCTCAGCGTCTTCGGCTACCAGATGCGCATCGATCTCGCGCGCGGGTTCCCGCTGCTCACGACCAAGAAGCTGCATCTGAAGTCGATCCTTCACGAGCAGCTCTGGTTCCTGCGCGGAGACACCAACGTGCGCTACCTGCAGGAGCGCGGTGTCACGATCTGGGACGAGTGGGCCGACGCGAACGGCGAGCTCGGCCCGGTCTACGGCAAGCAGTGGCGGCGCTGGGAGGCCGCCGACGGGCGGGTCATCGACCAGATCGCCGAGGTGATCGAGCGCATAACGCATGATCCGGACTCCAGGCGGCTCATCGTCAGCGCGTGGAATCCCGGGGAGATCGACCGTATGGCGCTGGCACCATGCCATGCGTTCTTCCAGTTCTACGTTGCCGGGGGCATGCTGTCCTGCCAGCTCTACCAGCGCAGCGCGGACATATTCCTCGGGGTGCCGTTCAATATCGCCTCCTATGCACTGCTGCTGCTGATGGTCGCGCACGTGACCGGTCTGCGACCTGGTGAATTCATTCACACCTTCGGCGACGCGCATATCTACCTCAACCACCTCGAGCAGGTCGACATGCAGCTCTGCCGCGAGCCGCGTACCCTGCCGAGCATGCGTCTGCGCCGGGCGGTGAAATCCATCTTCGAGTTCCGCTACGAGGATTTCGAGCTGTGTGACTACGATCCGCACCCCGCCATCGCTGCGCCGATAGCGGTTTGAATCAGGCATGAGGCCTCCCGAGATCGCGATAGTGGTGGCGATGGACCGCAACCACGTCATCGGTCGCGAGGGCGGGCTGCCCTGGCACCTGCCCCGCGATCTGCAGCATTTCAGACGCCTGACCATGGGGCGACCGATCATCATGGGGCGGCGGACTCACGCCTCGATCGGCCGGCCGCTGCCCGGCCGCGACAACTTCGTCGTCACCGGCAATCCGTCCTACGTCGCCCCCGGATGCCTGATCGCGCATTCGCTGGAGGAGGCGCTGGAACTGGCGGAAGACGCGCCGATGGCGTGCGTCATCGGGGGGGCGGCGCTTTTTGGCGAGGCGCTGCCGCTGGCCAGCCGGATCTACCTGACGGAAGTCCACGCCGACACCCACGGCGACGTGCGGTTTCCGCGCTTCGATCGTGCGCGTTGGTGCGAGGTGGCGCGCGAATTTCACCCGGCCGACGACCGCAACGCTTATGCGCACAGCTTCGTCGAGCTGGTGCGAACCGTCTGACTGGCGGGACGGGAGGACTGCGCGCTTGTTCGACCTCAACGCGATCACGCGCAGCCACCGGGTGCCCGTCTTCTCCCTGCTCGCAGGCGCTTCGATGTGGGGACTCACGTGGTGGCCGATGCGCATGCTCCGCGACCTTGGCCTCAGCGGGACATGGCTCACGATCGTGAGCAGCGCGGCCGCCGCGTTGCTGCTCCTGCCGTGGGCGCTGCGGCAGCACCCGCGCTGGCAGGCGCACCATGCGGCACTGCTGGTGATCATGCTCGCCGGCGGCTATGCGAATCTCGCATACAACGCGGCGATGATCGGCGGCAATCCGCTGCGCGTCATGATGCTGTTCTATCTTGCGCCGATCTGGGCGTTGCTCGGGGCGCAGGTCTTTCTCGGTGAGCGTATCGATGCCGCGCGGGTCGCTGCCGTGGCGATCGCGGTGGCTGGCGCTTTATTGATCCTGGGCGGCCCGGAACTGCTCAAGAACCCGCCGGGACTGATCGATCTGCTGGCCATCAGCGCCGGGCTGGGCTACGCGATGAACAATCTTGCATATCGCAGCACGGAGTCCGTGCCGGTGGTGAGCAAGAATTTCATCATGCTGGTCGGGGCCGTGGTGCTCGCCGTGCCGTGCCTGTGGCTGTTCCCCGAGCGCGCGATCCCGGCCGCCGGCGGCTGGTGGGCGTGCGTCGTCTTCGGAGTCGTGTGGCTGATCCCCGCGGTCGGGTTGACCCAATACGGTGTCGCCCACATGGCGGCGGGCCGTGCCGCGGTGCTCCTGACGCTCGAACTGCCGATCGCGGCGGCGACCGGCGCCATGTTCGGCGGCGTGGATCTGACCGCAATGGAATGGGCAGGTGGGGTGCTCATCCTGCTGGCCGCGATCATCGACTCCCGAGCCCATGGGAGCGCGGCCGCGGAGATGCGCTGAGGCCGTCGGCCTGGATGCGCGCGTGGTGCGCAGCAACCGCCGTCCCCAACCTGCGGCAGGACGACCGCCAATCGTTTTTCTTTCTTTATTGAAATCAAATAGTTCAATCGTGGTATGGGATCTGGCGGGACGGATGTCGGCGCCGGTGATGCCGCGCGGGTCCTCTTGCGGTGCAGAGGCCCGGGACTCGCTGCCGGCGCCGCGCTTGTTTCCTTCCGCCATTTTCCGCGGCGCGGGTGTCGGCCGATCCCGCCGGACCCGACGTGCGATGCGGACAGACGAGCCGTATCGTCGCCCGTGGCCGGCAGTGCCGGCCGCCGCTTGCCGAGAATATTGGACCGGCCGGCGGCAGACCACTGCGGGGCGTGGCAAGTCGGCCACGATGCTTGGCATCCGGCAAGGCTGATACACTAGTCCTCGATGACCAATCGGTAACCTCGCTGCCATGCCCCAGCCGCAATTGCCCATCCTGCCGACCCCGGACCCCGCGGCGTCGTTGCTTGCGCGCGGGGAGGCGGCAGCAGCTCTGGCGCTGCGTCTGGTCGGGATCGGCACCTGGGAGGTCGTGCCCGACGGCATCGGCGACATCGATGCCTGGCCGATGCGCTGGTCGATGGAGACCTGCCGCCTGCTCGGATTCGAGCCTACCGAGGAGTTGCAGTCGCGTGGCGCACTGCGCCGCTCGATCGTCGCCGAAGACATGATGGCCCGGGACGCCATCGCCGACCCCGCGTGGCGCCAGCGGCGTCCGTACACGGCCGAGTATCGCGTGCTGCGGCCGGACGGGGCTCTGCGCAATATCGTCGAACAGGCACATGTCTTCTGCGATCCGGTCGATGGTACGGAACGCATCTTTGGAATCCTGCAGGACATCACCGATCGACGCCAGGCAGACCAGGCGCTGCGCGGATACAATCTGCTGTTGCGCGGCATCACGCGCGCCCAGTCCCGTCTGATTGCGGGCCGCTCCCGGCAGGAAACCTTCGGCGAGCTGCTCACGTGCCTGCTCAGCTACACCGGCAGCGAGTTCGGATTCATCGGCGAGCGTCTCGGCGTCTTTGAGCGGGCCGAGCAGTTGCAGCTATGTGCGACCGCCGGCACGGGGTGGGATGCACCGATCCGGGACTATTACGCCGGCCGCGAGCAAAGCCGGATCACGCTCGGCGAGTGGGCCGGCGTGCTGGGGCTGAGGGACGGGCCGTTCATCTGCAACACGCCCGATGCGGCAAACGGAACGAGCGACCTGCTTCCCGGCCATCCGCCGGTGAGGAACTACATGCTGATCCCGTTCGCGCACGACTATGGCGCCCGCGGTGTCATTGGGCTCGCCAACGCGCCATCCGGATACAGTCCGCGCCTGCCGGGGCGGCTCGATGCGGTATTGAACACCTGCGCCTCGCTGATCTGGGCATACGGCGCCAATGAGCGTCGCCAGCGGGCGGAGGCCGAGCTGGTATCGTTGAACGCTGAACTCGAGCAGCGCATTCGGCGGCGTACGGCGGAGCTCGAGGCGGCGAACGGCGAGCTGGAGAGCTTCAGCTACTCGGTGTCCCACGACCTGCGCGCCCCCCTGCGCGGTATCGACGGCTGGAGCCTTGCACTCATCGAGGATTACGGGCCAAACCTGCCCGAGCAGGCGCAAGGCTACCTGAGACAGGTGAGGGAAGAGGTTCAGCAGATGGGACGCCTCATCGAGGATCTGCTGGAGATGTCGCGGGTCACGCGCGTGGATCTCGCTACCCAGCCTGTCGATCTCGCCGCGATGGCGGCGCAAATTGTCGAGGGATTGTGCCGCCGGTATCCGGACAGGGACGTGGAATTCACCTCCGCGGCCGATCTGAAGGCGCACGGCGACCCGGGACTGCTGCGCGTGGTACTGCAGAATATCCTCGACAACGCCTGGAAGTTCACCGCCGGGCGATCTCCGGCGCGCGTGGAGCTCGGTGTCCGGGCGACGCTGAATGAAACCGTCTATTTCGTCGCGGACAACGGCGCCGGTTTCGACATGAACTACGCTGGCAAGCTGTTCAGCCCGTTCCGGCGCCTGCACCGGCAGAGCGAGTTTCCCGGGACCGGCGTAGGACTCGCGACGGTGCAGAGGATAGTGCGTCGTCACGGCGGCAGGATCTGGGCCGAGTCGGCGCCCGGCAAGGGGGCGACATTCTTTTTCACACTCGCGAGCGGCACGTGAACACGGGACGAACGATCCTGCTGGTCGAGGACAACCCCAGCGACGTGGAACTGACGCGGCGGGCGCTGGCCCGCAAGCAGATCAGCAATTCCATGGTCGTCGCCAACGACGGCGAGGAGGCGCTCGAGATGCTGACGGCGCGTGAGTCCCACCGGCGCATCTACCCCGCAGTCATCCTGCTCGATCTGAATCTTCCGAAGGTGAGTGGCCTGGAAGTGCTGCGCCGTCTGCGTGCCGACACCCAGACCAGGCTGATCCCGGTGGTGGTGCTGACGACCTCCAACGAGGAACGCGACATCACGAGCAGCTACGCGCTCGGGGCCAACAGCTATATCCGCAAGTCCATCGACTTCGTGGCATTTGCCGATACCATCGCGCAGCTCGGCCGCTACTGGCTGACGATAAACGAACCGCCGCCCGCGCAGCCGGCCAACGGCGTTGTGAATTGATCCGCGGTGCCGGCAGGTGCCGCTGGCGCCGTGCCCGGCCATCCTCTAGGATTGAAGATGCTCGGGTGCCCCCTCATCCTCTTCCGGCGTCTTTACGTCGGGTACGACGATCCCAGGTTGGCACCCGGGCTTCCCGGTCCTCGTCTACGATTGCGTATGCGGCGCACTTCAGTCGCCGTTCGTCGCCTGCGTGTTGCTGGCGACGCAGAACAGCCGGCCATCATCCAGGCGCAATGCCGTCAATTGACCACCCCACACACAGCCGGTATCCAGGCCGACCACGTTGTGCTCACCGGTTCGCGCCGGCGCAAGGTGCAAGGTGGCCCAATGACCGAACAATACGCGCGTGCCACGGCTGGCGCGACCGGGCACGGCGTACCAGGGCAGCAGCTTTCCCGCCTGCGTGCCGGGCGGACCTTTGGGCTTGAGATCCACGCGCCCGCGCTGGGTGCAATAGCGCATGCGCGTGAGGCTATTGGTAATGAATCGCAAGCGGTCGTTTCCGGCGAGATCGCTCGACCATTTATCGGGTTCATTGCCGTACATGTCGCGTAGGAACTCCGCGCAGCGTCCCCCCCGCAGAGCCTGCTCCAGCTCCGCTGCCCTGGCGAGCGCGTCATGCACGCTCCATTGCGGCGGCAGGCCGGCATGAACGAGCAGGGTGTTGCGGGCGGCGTCGTGGTGCAGCAGGGGGCGATGCCGCAGCCATTGCAGGAGCGGTTCGCGATCCGCCGCGTTCAGGATCTCGGCCAAGGTATCGTGGCGGTGCGGTTTGCGGCCGCCCCATGCACACGCCAGCAGGTGCAGATCGTGATTGCCCAGGACGGTGACGACGCGATCGTCCAGCGAATGCACGAACCGCAGCACCGCGAGTGAATCGGGGCCGCGATTGACGAGATCGCCAGCGAACCAGAGCGTATCCACGGCCGGATCGAAGTGCACCGCCGCGAGCAGCCGCTGCAGCTCCTCGAAGCAGCCCTGCACGTCCCCGATGGCATAGGTCGCCACGCTTGGCCCCGAGGCATGGCCTTGCGGCCTAGTGGAAGACCTGGGACGCGGCCAGCCGGAACGGAGCGATCGGGGCGTCGAACGCCACGCCGTCGTCGCCGACCATCTGGTAGCTGCCGTGCATGGTCCCGACCGGCGTCCCTATGGCCGCCGCGCTCGTGTATCGGAATGCCTCACCGGGCGCGAGATGCGGGTGTTGCCCTACCACGCCCGGCCCGCGGACCTCTTCGATCCGGCCGTTGGCGTCCGTGATGACCCAGTGCCGCGACTGCAGGCGCGCCCGCACGGTTCCGGTATTGCGAATGGTGATGGTATAGGCGAATACGTACCGCCCGTCCTCCGGCGAGGACTGGTCCTCGACGTAGGTGGTCTCCACCGTGACCGACAATGCGTGCGCATCTCTCATGGGCCGGTGTCGGCGCCTACTGTCCGGGCTGCGACAGGTTGATGAGGGGCATTGCGCCGCCCGTGACCTGAGGCATGTAGCCGTTCCATTTCTCTATCGCCTTGAGCTGCGCCTCGATGCGCCGCAACTCCACGAGCTCCGGCGTGACGTTCTCCTTCTGCAGTCTCAGCGACTCGGCTTCGGCGCGCGCCTGAGTGAGCTTCTGTTCGGCCTCGACCTTGATGCGCTCGAGGTCGCGCTGCGCCTTCAGCGCCAGCTGCTCGGCCGCCTGCTTGCCCTCGATCGCCGCGGTGAACTGCTCGGAGAAGCGGAAATTGACGATGGCGAAGTCGTCGACGACCACGTTGTACTGCATCAGGCGCGTGTGCAGGATGTCGCGGATCTCCTCGCGCACCTTCTCGCGCTGGGTGATGAGCTCGACCGCCGTGTACCGGGCAGTCACCGCCTTGACCACCTCCTGCACGGTGGGATCGATGACGCGCTGCGTATACTCGTCCTTCAGGTTCTGATACACCCAGTTCGTCCTGGCCGGGTCGATGTGATAGTTGAGCGCCACGGTACTGTGGGTGTCCTGCAGGTCCTTCGAGGACGCGGCCGTTTCCGTCTGTTCCTTCTGGATGCGCACGTCCATCTTGACCACGGACTCCACGAACGGGATGCGCAGGTGTATGCCCTCGCCCAGCACGCGATCGGAAACCGCTCCCAGCCGCACCACCACGCCGCGCTGACCGGGTCCGACGATGACGTAGGAGTTCAGCAGCAGGAGCACAACGATGATGACGGGAAGCAGCTTCAGGGCGCGCATCGCGTAATTTCCCCTCTCGGATCCGCCTGTCGGCGGCTGGCGAAAGACGTCTCGGACTGCCCGTGGATTCATCGGTGCAAGTTAGCATAGCGGCCGCCCTGCTCAAAGGGCCGGGGTCCGGCGGGCAAGACGGTCATTGACGCTGCGGCCGGCGAAAAATCACTATCGGCGGACCGTCAGCTCCGGCGGAATCCACGATGAAAACAAGCGCCATCCTGGAGATCAGCGGCGGGAAGGCCCACGCGGCTCCCGCGCATGCGCCGCTGAACGGGGTGCTGCGCGAAATGCTGGTGCTGCGCGTGGGATTGCTGGTCATCTCATGGCGCTGATGACCGAGCGTCGTATACGTCATCTGCCGGTGCTCGGCGGGCGACGGCTGGCGGGCATGCTGTCCATTCACTGCCGTCAGGCCTCAGTCGGATCGCGCGTCGGCGCGCCGATAGGAGATCGCCTCGGCGAGGTGGGAGGTGAGGATGCGGTCCTCCGCGGCGAGATCGGCAATGGTGCGGGCCACCTTCAACACCCGGTGGACCGAACGCGCCGACAACCCCAGTCGGTCCACGGCGGTATGGAGCAGGCCCTGCTCGACCTGCCCGAGCACGCACAGGCGCTCGGCTTCCCTGTTGGACATGCAGGCATTGGCCGTGCCGATCCTTTCGATCTGCCGCAATCGCGCCACTTCCACGCGCGCACGCACGGTGGCGCTGTGTTCACCGGCCGGCGAGCCGGCAAACAGCTGTGCATGTTCGATACCCGGCACCTCGACCTGGATGTCGATGCGATCGAGCAGGGGCCCGGATATGCGCGAGCGGTAGCGCGCGACCTCGCCGGGCGTGCAGCGGCATCGCCCGTGCGGATCGCCGAGGTAGCCGCACGGGCAGGGATTCATCGCTGCGATCAGTTGCACCCGTGCCGGAAAGCTCGCCTGGCGCGCGGCGCGTGAAATCGTGATACGGCCGCTCTCCAGCGGTTCCCGGAGCACCTCCAGTACGTGCCGTTCGAACTCGGGCAGCTCGTCCAGGAACAGCACGCCGTGGTGCGCCAGGGAGATCTCACCGGGCCGCGGGTCGCCGCCGCCTCCGACCAGTGCCACCGCCGAGGCGGTGTGATGTGGCTGGCGGAACGGCCGCTGCCGCCATTGTCGGGTGTCGAAACCGGAGTGGCTTACGGACGCCACCGCCGCCGACTCGACAGCCTCCGCGTCGGTCATCGGCGGCAACAGGGCCGGCAGGCGCGTGGCCAGCATCGTCTTGCCTGATCCCGGAGGCCCGATCATGAGCATGTTGTGGGCGCCGGCCGCGGCGACCTCGAGGGCGCGCTTGGCATGGGCCTGGCCGCGTATGTCGCAGAGATCCGGCCCGTGACAGTGTGCGGCGGCTTCCTCGGGCTGCGCACGATGCGGCGTCAGCGGCTGCTCGCCGTTCAGGTGCGCGCAGACGTCGAGCAGGTGGCCGGCCGGAAGGACCTTCAGACCTCGCACCAGGGCGGCCTCCGTCGCGTTGGACGTCGGCACGATCAGTGCCCGCTGCGTCTTCGCCGCAGCGATACTGATGGGAAGGACACCCGGGACCGGGCGTAACTCACCCGTCAGCGCGAGTTCGCCGATGAACTCGCACTCAGCCAGCCGTTCGCTGCGGATCTGGCCCGATGCCGCCAGTATCCCCAGTGCAATCGGGAGGTCGAAGCGGCCGCTGTGCTTGGGCAGGTCGGCCGGTGCGAGATTGATGGTGAGGCGCCGATAGGGGAACTCGAAGCGGCTGTTCAGCAGCGCGCTACGAACCCGATCCTTGCTCTCCCTCACGGCGGTTTCGGGCAGACCCACGATTGACAGGCTGGGCAGGCCATTGGACAGATGGACTTCGACGCTGACGGGCGGCGCGTCGATACCTTGCTGAGTCCTGCTGTGTACGGTTGCGATACTCATCCCTGAGGACCATGGCGCGGTTCTAGCCGCCGGGTGGTGCGGGCGGTCGGCCAAGCGCCTGTTCGAGCGCAGCGACCTGCCTCTCCAGTTCCTCGAGCCGGGCGCGGGTGCGCGCGAGCACGGTGGTCTGTACATCGAACTCCTCGCGAGTGACCAGATCCATGCTGGCGAGCGCGCTGGTGAGCATGGCCCGCAGGTTCTTGCGCAGTTCGACGGCGGCAGGGCCGCTCATCCGCGGCAGCAGCCCCGCGATGCGCTCGATCAGGTTGTCCAGTCGGAGACTGTCGGTCACGGCATATGAGCCTCGATCACTCTGGCTGCAACTCTCCGGCATGCCCGGTCTGCCGTCAATACCGGCGAGTGGGCGCCCCAGGATGGTGCCCCGTGTATCAGTCAGCACCGTAGTGGTGCGTCGAGCCGGGGCCAGTTTGGACTCAATCATCGTAACCTGTTGGCGATTCATATTTTATCTGCCTGGCATGGCAGGTGCTGATGGTGATGCGTGCACCCTTGGGACCCACACGAGCCGATTCATGAAGTGGCGGGGTGACAAGCAGGAGTAGCGCGGCTCTACGCGTCGATCAGCTCGCGGGCGGCGGCAGCGGGGCAGGAGGGAAGACAACGGCCGCTCGCGATCACCAGCGTCGGGACAAGAGAGGAACCAGGCAATGAAATTGGTCACAGCAATCATCAAGCCCTTCAAGCTCGATGACGTCCGCGAGGCGTTGTCGGGCGTCGGGGTTCAGGGCATCACGGTTACCGAAGTGAAGGGGTTCGGCCGTCAGAGGGGACACACCGAGCTCTACCGCGGGGCCGAGTACGTCGTGGATTTTCTGCCGAAGGTGAAGCTCGAGGTGGCCATACAGGACAACCAGCTCGACGGAGTCATCGAGGCCATCATCAACGCCACCAAGACCGGCAAGATCGGCGACGGAAAGATCTTCGTCTTCGACGTCGAGCAGGCGATCCGCATACGCACGGGCGAGACGGGCGCCGCGGCACTCTGATAACCGTCCTGAATCATCGAACCCTGGAGAATGTCATGAAATCCCTGATTCGTTACGTTTTGCTCGTGCTCGCGCTGGGCATGGGCGGCACCGCACTCGCGCAGGACGTTGCCTCCCCGGAACCCGCCGCGGAGGTCGCGGCCGATCCGGCCGAGGCGGCTCCCGCGCCCGCAATCGACAAGGGCGACACCGCCTGGATGATCACCGCCACGGTGCTCGTGATCATGATGACAGTCCCCGGTCTGGCCCTGTTCTACGGCGGCATGGTGCGCGCCAAGAACATGCTGTCGGTCCTGATGCAGGTCTTCGCCACCTTCTCGCTGCTGGTCGTGCTCTGGGTGGTGTACGGCTACAGCGTCGCGTTCACCGAAGGCAACGCCTTCTTCGGCGGGTTGAGCAAGATGTTCCTCAGGGGTATAGACATCAGCACCGCGGCGGCGACCTGGAGCAAGGGCGTCTATATCCCCGAGTATATCTATGTGGCCTTCCAGGCAACCTTCGCGGGCATCACGCCGTGTCTCATCATCGGCGCGTTCGCCGAGCGCATGAAGTTCTCCGCCGTGCTGCTGTTCATGGTGTTGTGGTTCACCTTCTCGTACCTGCCGATGGCCCACATGGTGTGGTACTGGGCCGGTCCGGATGCCTATACCGATGCCGCGGCTGCCGAAGCGGCGACTGCGACGGCGGGCTGGCTGTTCCAGAAGGGTGCGATGGACTTCGCCGGCGGCACGGTGGTGCACATCAACGCCGGCATCGCCGGCCTGGTGGCCGCGATCGTCCTCGGGCGCCGGGTCGGCTACGGCCGCGAGGCGTTCATGCCGCACAGCATGACCATGACCATGATCGGCGCCTCGCTGCTTTGGTGCGGATGGTTCGGGTTCAACGTCGGCTCCAATCTCGAATCGACCGGTCTTGCGGCGCTGGCCTTCATCAATACCTTCGTGGCGACCGCGATGGCGGCCATCTCCTGGATGTTCGTGGAATGGATCTTCCGCGGCAAACCCAGCATGTTGGGCGTCGCGTCCGGCGCGATCGCCGGCCTGGTGGCGATTACCCCGGCGTGCGGATTCGTCGGTCCCGTCGGCGCGATCATCCTCGGCCTCGTGGTGTCGCCCGTCTGTTACCTGTTCGTCTCCAAGGTCAAGGCCATGTTCCGCTACGACGACTCCCTGGACGTCTTCGGCGTGCACGCCATCGGTGGTATCGTCGGCGCGCTGGGCACCGGCATCTTCGGGGCGCCGTCCCTGGGCGGCCAGAGCTGGTACGACTACGTGGCGAACGCCGCCGGCGAATTCAGCATCTCCGGCCAGTTCACGACGCAGCTCACCGCCGTGGTGGTGGCGATCCTCTGGTCTGCCGCGGTGGCGGCAATTGCGCTGCTCATCGTCAGGATGGTGGTCGGGCTGCGTGTGCCCGAGGATGTCGAGCGCGAGGGTCTCGACGTCGCCGAGCACGGCGAGCCGGCCTATCACATGTGATCCCCCTGACGTCTCCAGCCACCTTGCGGGCGCCCTCGGGCGCCCGTTTTTTTTCAGTGTGACCGCCGACGATGCGGTGACTCGCGCTCGAGTCAGTCCGGGTTGCCACCGTACATGATGACCGAAAGCATCATGATCGGCGTCTTGATGAGCTTCGCGGGACCGTGCGGGACCTCGCCGCGAAAGCTGAGGGAATCGCCGGGATTGAGCAGATACAACTCGGAGCCGTGGCGATACTGGATCTTGCCCTTCAGCACATAGATGAACTCCGTGCCGGGGTGTTCGAAGGCGGGATAGACCTCGCTCGCGTCGTCCATGGTCACCAGGAAGGGTTCGAAGAGTGTCTGTGGGCCCTGATCGTAGGCGAGCAGATGGTAAGTGTGGCCGCGCCTGGTGCCGCGGCGCACCACCTCCATGCCGGCGCCGCTCCTGACAAGCTGTGCGCTTCCCGCCGGTACATCGTAGTACCGGAACAGGTGCGAGAGCGAAACGCCCAGGGCGCCGGCAATCTTGTTGAGCGTGTCCAGGCTGCAGGAGACCTGGCCGTTCTCGATCTTCGACAGCATGCCGCGGCTGATGCCGGCCTGCTGCGCCACCTCGGCAATGGTCAGATGGTCGTGCCGACGCAGCTCGTGTATCGCCCTGCCGAGAAACGCATCGAGCGAGCGCTCGCCCGTCCTGCCGGCGCCCTTCTTCTTCGAGCCGCGCGCACGCACGTCCTTGCGTGATTTCATCCACGCCCCCCCGCCGCGCCGCCGGTTTGCTTCAGCCGCTGTGCCCGGGGATCCAGCGCGTGCCGGCGAGCGGAACGCGAGCCATGGCGGCGGCCTCGACCGTCAGTGCGACCAGGTCCTCACGCTCGAGGTGGTGCACGTCGGACTTGCCGCATGCCCGAGCGATGGTGGTGAGCTCCATGTTCATCGTCTTCAGGTAGTTCTTTACGTGCTTGGCGCCGGTCTCGGGGGTGAGACGCTGCTCCAGCACCTCGTCCTGCGTCGTGATGCCGACCGGGCAGAGGCCGGTGTGGCAGTGGTGGCAGTAGCCCGGGGCCGTTCCCAGGGTCTCGTAGTCGGCAACCGCCGAGTGATGCTCGCCGCGCTGCAGATAGGTCTCGTTGTTGCAGCCCAGAGCGAAGAGGATACCCTGGCCGACGGAGACCGCATCGGCCCCCATCGCCAGTGCCTTGGCCGCATCGGCCCCGGTGCGGATGCCGCCGGAAACGATGAGCTGAACCTTGCCCTTCATGTTCATGTCTTCCAGCGCATCGACCGCCAGGCGGACCGCGGCCAGCGTCGGGATGCCGATGTGCTCGATGAACACGGTCTGCGTGGCGGCGGTGCCGCCCTGCATGCCGTCGACGACCACCACGTCCGCACCGGCGTGCACGCAGAGCTTTACGTCGTGGAAGGTGCGCGTGGCGCCGACCTTCGCGTAAATGGGAACCTCCCAGTCGGTGATCTCGCGCAGTTCCTTGATCTTGATCGTGAGATCGTCCGGGCCGGTCCAGTCGGGATGGCGGCAGGCGGAGCGCTGATCCACGCCTTCGGGTAGCGTGCGCATGCCGGCAACGCGTTTGTTGACCTTCTGACCGAGCAGCATGCCGCCGCCGCCGGGCTTGGCCCCCTGGCCGAT
The DNA here is from genome assembly GCA_022072255.1 of Gammaproteobacteria bacterium. Taxonomy (GTDB): domain Bacteria; phylum Pseudomonadota; class Gammaproteobacteria; order JAJPIJ01; family JAJPIJ01; genus JAJVHZ01. The sequence goes on from JAJVHZ010000067.1 coordinate 34,696, forward strand.
GACGACCTCGATGGCGTTGGCCTTGCGCACGTCGTCGGGATTGAAGCCGTAGCGCGAGGGCAGGCACTGGTACACGAGCGTCTTCGATGACTGCCGTTCCTCGGGCGTCATGCCGCCGTCGCCCGTCGTGGTCGACGTTCCGCATTCGGTCGCGGCGCGGCCGAGGGCCTCCTTCACGTTGGCCGACAGCGACCCGAAGCTCATCCCGGCGATGGTGATCGGGATATCGAGCTCGATCGGCTTTTTCGCGTAGCGGGTGCCCAGCACGGTCTTGGTCGCACACTTCTCGCGGTAGCCCTCCAGCGGATAACGTGTGATCGACCCGGCGAGAAACACCAGATCGTCGAAATGCGCCACCTTGCGCTTGGCGCCCAGCCCGCGGATCTCGTAAAGTCCGGTCGCCGCGGCACGCTGGATGTAGTCGATGGTCGACCGATCGAAAGTGTAATGATCTTCCTTCTGTATGCGTCGATGGCTCACGGTTTGTGTCCTCTGCGAGATCAGTATTCCTGGTCCGCGTCGGCGTTCCAGTTGTAGAGCGTCTTCGCCGAGGCGATGCGCTTGAACTCCTTCGGCTTGTATTTCAGGCCCGCCCTGTCCAGCAGCTCGGCGAGTTTCTTCTCGTCGGCCTTGGTCATCGGTTCCTCGCGCGCGTCGGCGCCGAAGGACTTCACCTTGCCGCGCAGATAGATGACCGCCTCGTACAGCGAATCGCCGAGATGGTCGCCGGCGTCGCCGCAGACGACCAGCGTGCCGGCCTGCGCCATGAAGGCGGAGAAATTGCCGACGTTGCCGCCGACGACGATGTCTATGCCCTTCATGGAGATGCCGCAGCGCAGCGAGGCGTCGCCGTCGATGATGAGCGTGCCGCCATGCCCCGAGGCGCCGGCCGAGACCGACGCGAACCCCTTCACGTGCACGACGCCGGACATCATGTTCTCGGCCACGCCAGGACCGGCATTGCCGTGCACGGTGATCTCCGCCTGCTTGTTCATGCCGGCACAGTAGTAACCGGTATGTCCGCGCACGTCGATCTTCACCGGCGCGTCGACGCCGACAGCGATGCTGTGGGCGCCGTCGGGGTTGATGATCTCGACCTGCTTGATCTTCTTCTTCCTGACCTCGTGGTGCAGGAACTGGTTCAGATCGCGCAGCGGAGTTTTCGCGAGGTCTATGCGTTCCATACGTAAATCTGCTCCGGCTGGGGCTCGAAGATCCGGGCCTTGTTGACGTTGGGCAGGTGCGCCAGGGCGTGGAACTCCGAGGCGATGGCGACGTAATCGTCCGTTTCCGCGACCACGGCCGGCTTGCAGGCGAAGGCATCGCGAACCAGCGCGAGCTTGTCCTTGGTGCCCATGAGCAGGGTGTAAAACCCGTCGAGCTCCGCAAAGCCGTGCTGCAGCGCCTTCTCCAGGCTGTCGCCCTCACGCATGCGCCACTCCAGGAAACGGCAGACCGCCTCGGTGTCGTTGTCCGTATCGAAGTGGATCCCGCGCGGCTCCAGCATGCGGCGGATGCTGTATGGATTGGAGACCGTGCCGTTGTGCACCAGGCAGAAATCCCGGCCGGCCGTGAAGGGGTGGGCCCGGTCGGGCGTAACCGCGGATTCCGTCGCCATGCGCGTGTGCGCCACCACGTGCGAGCCTTCCAGGTCCTGGAAGTCGTACTTCTCGGCGATCGCCGTGGGCGTGCCGATGTCCTTGTAGACCTCCATCACCTTGCCAACGGAGAGCACGTGCACGCCCGGGAAGTGCTCGTGGAGCCAGGCGCGCACCTCTTCGGGCTCCAGATGCGTCGACAGCAACGCGTGATTGTCCTGCACGGCGAGCTTGACCTTGGAGCCCAGGTTCTTCTTGAAGCTGGCCTCGAGCCTCTTCCAGTCGAAGTCAGGGTCGTCGGCATAAAGGCTGTACTTCAGGTTCTCGCCCTTGGCGCGGTCGGTGAATGCCGCCAGGCCGGCCGAATCCGGACCGCGTTCCGTCATGCCGATGAGGATGGGCACCATCCAATCGCCCAACTGGCTGCGCAAGTCGGGCCTCTTGACCAGTAATCCGATTATTCCGCACATTAGAAGAACTCCAGGTAGCGATCGATTTCCCACTGTGAGACGTGGCGCTGGTACTCCACCCACTCCATGCGTTTGAGCCGGATGAATTCCTGCGCGACGTCATTGCCCAGCGCATTGCAGAGCACGCTGTCCTTTTCGAGCTCTTCGAGCGCCTCGTTGAGGTTCTGCGGCAGTATCCCAATCTTGCGCCTTTTCAGATCCTGCGCCGTGAACTCGTAGATGTTCTCGTTGACCGGCTCGCCCGGATCGAGCTTGCGCTCAACGCCGTCCAATCCCGCGGCGATGATCACGGCGGTGGCCAGGTAAGGGTTGGCCCCACCGTCGGCAAGGCGCAGCTCGATGCGGCCGTAGGGGATGCGCGCCATGCAGGTCCGGTTGTTGTCGCCATAGGAGATGTAGGCCGGGGCCCAGGTCGAGCCGGAGAGCGCCCGTCCCACCACCAATCGCTTGTACGAGTTGACGGTGGGGGCCAGCACGGCGGTGAGGCCGCGCGCGTGCGCCAGCAGGCCGCCGAGAAAGTGGTAGGCGACCTGCGACAGACCCAAATTCCTCTTGTCCTTGGGGTCGAAGAAGAGGTTCTTGGTCTTCTTGTCGCCGATGGACATGTGGAAGTGCGTGCCCGTGCCGGTGCGGTTGGCGAACGGCTTGGGCATGAAGGTGCAGATCATGCCGAGCTGGTTGGCGATCTCGCTGGCCGCCATCTTGAAATAGATATACTGATCCGCGCTTTTCAGACAGTCGCTGTAGTTGTAGTTGATCTCGAACTGGGCATTGCCATCTTCATGATCGATCTGAAACGGCTCCATGCCCACAGCGGCAAGGGACTCGAAGAGCCGCTCGAGGAAGACCGCGCTGCGCGAGAGGCCCTTGTAGTCGTAGCAGGGTTTCTCGAGCGAGTCGCTCCTGTCGAACGGACTGACGCTGCCGTCCTCGTTGCGGCGCAGAAGCATGAACTCGGGCTCGACGCCGGTGTACATCGTCCAGTCGCGAGCCCGGAGCCGATCGATCTGCTTCATCAGGATGTAGCGCGAATCGAAGGCGTAGGGTTTGCCGTGCACGTGGCCGACACAGACCAGGCGTGCGTAGCCCGGCATCCACGGGATGAGCGAGAGCGTGGAGAGGTCGCCCCTGCCCATGTAGTCCGGGCCGTGCGGACCCATGCCCATACCCCAGATCGCGAAGCCGGCGAAACCGGCGCCGTCGGTCAGGACGGCGTCGAGATGCGAGGTCGGCACCACCTTGGTCTTGGCGGACCCGTGTATGTCGACGAACTGCGCAAGGATGAACCTTACCTTGTTGTCCTTCAGAAACTTCTTGGCCTCACTCGGTGTCATCGCTCCCCTCCCGTGCGGTATTCGGTATTGATCTTGTTTCGTGTCCTGCCGGGCGTCTGCGCCGCCGGACGCCGTCCAGGCCGTTGCCGGCGGCGCGCATAAACTCTGTATGCCAATGGCGTCGTCGCGCCGGACGTGCTGCGGTCGCACAACGGCGCGAATCCTCCTGCCGAAGGTAATTGTGTGCCAAGCGCTGGCGTTTATCAACGAGAATAATTAGTGCACGGCAAGAAACCATGGTGCGGCGTTGGCGGGGGTTTTGCCGCGCCGCACAAGTTTCCTGCGGAGAATCAAAGTTAACTGCTGCTTGACAAGCGCGGCTGCAGATATGATGCTTGGATCGCCGCGCCGGGGCGATCGTGACCTGCATCGGCACTCGTGGAACCAGCGCCGGCGGAGAGCTCCCCGCCGGACACACATAAAATTTAAAATTTGATCGGGCACGCAAGCTTGCCCGCGATGGAGGTAACCTCATGCCTGATTCACTGCAGCAACGCATCGACAAAATGTACGCGGGCGATCGCCTGTGGGCCATCTGTTTCATCGTCGGACTCTGGCTCGCGGTCGGATTGGTGTACTTCTCCGTGCGACACCTCGTCGAGAACAGCGGCGTTGCACTGGCCCTGATAATCTCCGCCATTCTCATCGTCGGGTACAACACCGCATCGCTGATCGCCATGATCACCCATTACGGGCACGACAAGGAGTGGATCTACGGCATCGACATCAGGCATCTCGACGAACAGCGCAAGAAGTGATCGGCGCCGGACTGGTCGCGATGCGAACGTC
>JAJVHZ010000019.1 GCA_022072255.1 Gammaproteobacteria bacterium
GAGCTCCGAGGCGCGGCTGCGGGCCGCCTCGATCGCCGGGACGATCTGCGTGATCTGCAGCGGTTTGACGAGGAATCCCAGGGCGCCGTGCTCCGCGGCCTGCCTGACGACCTCCTCATCGCCGAATGCGGACAGGAACAGGAACGGGACGGCGAAGCGCTGCAACAGTATGCGGCCGAGCTCGATACCCGACATGCCCTCCATGCGGATGTCCAGCAACGCGATGTCGGGCGTCCGCTGGGCGAGGAGCATCAGTGCCTCCTCGCCTGAGCCCGCGCCGAGCACTTCGTATCCGGCGTGGCGCAGTCCCTCCGACAGCGTGCCCAGGACAAGCCGGTCGTCATCGGCGATCAGGATGCAGCCCTTGCTCATGCCAGCCTCTCGTATGCGTGTTGGCGAACCTTGCGTCAGCCCCCGGGCTTCGGCCCGCGCCAGGTCCATGGCAGGTGACGGCCGCACCGCGGGTGCAGCGTGCCCCGCGCGAACGAGCATAGCGCGATTTGGAATTCGCATGACCATCTCCACGCACCCGCGGGCGCGCGCCGCGGCCCATGCGTAGCCGCGGCCGCCACATCAGCGCGGGCAGACCTGCTGCGACCGTCCTGCGCCGACAGCGCTCGCGGTGGCCCGGTCTTTGCCTCAGGAACCGGAATCCAACAACCGTCCGATCCGTAGTCGGCGCGCAGCCCTGAGTCAATGGCGGCACTCGATGACATCAATTCGCATGCATGCCGGCCTGGGCGACCCGGGCGCTGCGACCACTCCGGCAGCCGTTGACCACGGGCCACGCGTCACCGCCCGCTGGCGGATGCTGCTGACCGCAGCCGCATTGCTCGGACTCTACGCCCTGCTCATCCACGGGCAGTGGGCGACGGGACGCGCGGCGAACGTGGTCTCCGACGCGGCCTGGACCCTGGCTGCCCTGCTCGCGGCGTGGCGCTGCATCATCACCGCACGCGGTGAAACGGATCGGTACATCAGACGCTCCTGGCACCTGTTCGCGGCGGGCGCGTTCTCCTGGTTCCTCGGCATGCTGTGGTGGGATTACCTGGAACTGGTGCTGGGTACCGACGCCCCGTTCCCGACGCTGGCGGACTATTTCTATGACGCACTGAGCGTCTTTTTCCTGGCAGGCACCGTCAGCCTCGTGGCGAAGGCGCCGATGCATGCGCTTGCCAGGCGCCAGGCCGCCAACCTCGCCATGCTCGTCCTGGGGTTGCTGGCGCTGTCGATCATCGTCTTCCATGCGCCCTTCAGCCGTATCTCCATCGGGGCGGAGTTTCTGGTCTTCTCCATCGTCATGCCGGCCGTCTACGCGGCCGCGTGCGTGCTGTTGCTCGGATGCCTGTGGATATTCCGGGAGCGGGCCGTGCGCATCCCCCTGGCCATGATGGCCGCTGCCGTCGGCATACACGCCGCGGCCGACATCCTCTACGCCCAGGCGCAGGTCGGAAACACGTACGGCGCGACGCATTACCTCAACATCAGCTGGCTCATCGCCTTCGCCCTGCAGTACTGGGCGGCATTCGAGCAGGGCACCGGGGGGAGCCGCACGCTGGCACCTTTCGAACACCGATTCCGCCACCTGGAAGCCGTCTTCCCGGCAGCCCTCGTCTGCGTGTGCGTGATCGCCATCTTCGTCCTGCGCGAGACGATCAGTTCCGACGTGCTCGGGATGACGATGCTCATCGCGCTGGCCTTCGGGCTCATACGCGCCTGGCGTGAGTGGCAGATCAGCCTGGAGGAGCGGCGACTGAACTCCGAGCTGAAGGAGACCGAGGAGCGCTTCCGGACGATGTGCGACGCCACGCCATTCATGGTCTGGCTGACGGATGCCGACCTGCGCTGTACCTATCTCAATCGCAGCTGGTGCAGGTTCACCGGACGCGTGCTCAGCCAGGAGCTGGCTCACAACTGGGTGCAGGACGTGCATCCCGGGGATCGCGAGGCCTGCATGCGCGGCTACCGCAGCGGACTGGCGACGCGCACCGCGTTCTCGGTGGAGTACCGGATACGCGGGAGCGATGGCCGCTACCACTGGCTGCTCGACAACGGCATGCCGCGCTACACGCCGGATGGCGCGTTCGCCGGCTACATGGGCCACGCCGTGGAGATCACCGAGCGCAAGGAGGCCGAGGCGCGCATTCAACAGCTCGCGCTGTTCGACACGCTCACCGGTCTGCCGAACCGCACGCTGTTCCGCGGCCGGCTGGAGCGCGCGCTGGCGCGCGCCGAGCAGCACGGACTCGAGATCGGCGTGCTGTTCGTCGACCTCGATCGCATCAAGTCGATCAACGACACGCTCGGCCACGCCGCCGGCGATCAGATGCTGCGCGAGGTCGGCAGGCGCCTCAGCGCTGCCATCGGCAAGCACGACACCGTCGCTCGCCTGGGCGGGGACGAGTTCCTGATCATGATGCCGGAGCTGCGCGCGAGCGAGGAGGTGACACGGCTGGCCCGGAGAATACTGGCCGCGCTCGCCACGCCCTGCGAGATTCACGGCCACACGCTGCACGTCACTGCCAGCATCGGCGTGAGCATCTATCCGCGCGACGGCCGCGACGCCGAGACGCTGCAGAAGCACGCCGACGTAGCGCTCTACAAGGCCAAGGAACAGGGTCGCAACACCTACAAGCTGTTCGACGCGGCCATGAACGCGCAGGCGCACGAACGACTGCTGCTGGAAAACGGCCTGCGCCAGGCGCTCACGCGCAACGAACTGCTGCTGCACTACCAGCCCCAGATCGATCTGCACACCCGTGCGGTCGTCGGCGTGGAGGCCCTGCTGCGGTGGCAGCATCGGGGCAGCGGCCTGATGCCGCCGGCGGAGTTCATCGCCATCGCCGAGGACACCGGCCTCATCGTCCCCATCGGCGAATGGGTGCTGCGCACGGCCTGCAGGCAGGCCAGGGCGTGGCAGGCCGCGGGACTGCCGCCGCTGCGGATCGCCGTCAACGTCTCGGTCCGTCAGCTCAAGGAGCCGTCATTTCCCGGAACGATAGCCGGGATACTCACCGAGACCGGCGTGAGGCCCGAGCTGCTCGAGGTGGAGGTCACGGAGTCCGGAATCATGGCGAATCCCGATCGCAGCGCCAGCATCCTGCGTGAGATCCAGGAAATGGGCGTGAGCATCGCCGTTGACGACTTCGGAACGGGCTACTCCAGCCTCGCCTATCTGAAGCGCCTGCCGATCAACCGCCTGAAGATCGACCGCTCCTTCATCCGCGACATCCCCGGCGATGTCGACGATGTCGCCATCGCGCAGACCATACTCGCCATGGCGCGCCAGCTGCAGCTCGCGGTGGTCGCCGAAGGCGTGGAGTCCGGGGAGATCCTGCAGTTTCTTCAGGCGAGCGGCTGCGAGGAGGCACAGGGATATTTCATCAGCCGGCCGCTGTCGGCCGAGGCCTGCGCCGAGTTCATCCGCGGCTGCGGGCAGCAGCGGACACCCGGGACGCCGGCATCGCTCGGGCTCATCTCGGCAGCGGCTGCAGAACGATGATGGCCATGCCGGCGAGCGCCACGCCTGCCCCCGCCAGGTCCCAGCCCGTGGGGGTCACATCGTCCACCAGCCAGAGCCACAGCAGCGCAGCGGCCACGTAGACGCCACCATACGCCGCATACGTGCGGCCCGCCGCCGTCGGGTGCAGGGCGAGCAGCCAGGCGAACAGCGCGAGCGACAGCGCCGCGGGTATGAGCAGCAGCGGCGATCGCCCCTCCCGCAACACCAGCCACGGCAGATAACAGCCGAGGATCTCGGCCAGCGCCGTCACCGCGAACAGCAGGGAAACCCGCAACAGCTCGGCCACCGTCGTGACGCTCCCGCCCCAGGACTGCCCGACATTGTTTCACGACTGCCAGCGACACTGGCAAGGGGCAGTACCTCGGGAGGCACCCGCGACGGCGCGACTTCCGCGACCGCCCGCATCGAGCGGCCGGGTATCGATGAGCACCGCGGCGGCCGTTGAACCGGTCCGCACCCGCTACGCCTTAGGATGAACTCCTAAAGTTTTCGTGGTGCAGTCCGCTACAGGGAGACACGGTGCACGCCGGGATCAGGACGTGTCACACAGAGGGCGGGCAGGGAATCGACCCGCGAGAAGAGCGTCCCGCAGATGATGCAACCGGCCCGTAACGAGAATCCCTGCGCCGCGGCCCCCACGCCCGGTGTTTCCGCCCGCCAGATCTTCATCGGCAGACAACCGATCTTCGATCGTGATCTGCAGGTCTACGGCTACGAACTGCTGTTTCGCGACGGGAAGGCCAACAGCGCCGAGGTCCTCGACGGCGATCAGGCCACCGCACAGACGCTGGTCAATGGCATCATGGATTTCGGCCTCGAGCAGGTGGTCGGCAACCGGCTCGCCTTCGTCAACCTGACACGCGGCTTCCTGCTGGATCAGGGCAGGCTGCCGGCGATGCAGACGCGGCTGGTGCTCGAGGTCCTGGAGGACATCAGCCCGGACGCGGAGATCCTCGCCGCGCTGCAGCAACTCGCTGCGCGCGGCTACACCATCGCGCTGGACGATTTCACCTACCGCGAGGAACTGCTGCCGCTGGTCCGATCGGCGCAGATCATCAAGCTCGACCTGCCGCAGATCGGCATCGAGGCCCTGCCCACGCACGTGGAGCGCCTGCGACCGTACGGGCTGCGGCTGCTGGCGGAAAAGGTGGAGACCCACGAGCAGTTCGAACTCTGCAAATCCCTGGGCATCGATTACTTCCAGGGCTTCTTCCTGAGCAGGCCGGTGACGCTCGCGCGCAAACGTCTGCCGGCGAACAAGCTGGCCGTGCTGCAGATCCTCGCGAAGCTGCAGGAACCGAACACCGGCATCGGCGATCTGGAGAGGCTGATCAGCACCGACGTGTCGCTGTCCTACCGCATCCTGCGCTTCGTCAACTCGGTGCAGTTCGCGACCGGCCGGCAGATCGACAACATCCGGCGCGCGATCGTAATGACCGGTCTGTCCCAGATCCGCACCTGGGTCAGCCTCATCATGCTCTCGAAGCTCGACGACAAGCCCACGGAGCTGATACGCATCGCGCTGGTGCGCGCGCGGCTCTGCGAGCTGCTCAGCAAGCGGCTCGCACTCGCCTCGCCGGAGACCTGCGCGACCGCAGGTCTGTTCTCGACGCTGGACGCGCTGCTCGATCAGCCGCTGGCGGAGATATTGAGCTCACTCCCTCTCAACTCCGAGATCGCCTCGGCGCTGCTCGAGGGCCGTGGACGGATCGGCGAGGTGCTGCAGTGCGCTCTCGCCTGCGAGCGCGGCGACTGGGAGGCCGCCTCGCGGCTGGGTCTCGCGGAGCAGGTCCTGAGCAGCACCTGTCTCGAGGCGATCGGGTGGGCGGAGGCCAACTCGCGCGCGCTCGGCGAGTGACCGCGCGCCACCCGTGTGCGGCACGCGTCGTGACTCCCCGGCGATGTGCGGCGCGTCACGGGAGTCTGTGAAATTCGACACGGACTTCCGCCCCGCCGCCGACTAATCTGCCTCTACCGCCTGCCGGGACTCTGAATCGGGTCATGGCGACCACACCCGGATCCCGGTAGGCGGACCAATCCCCGTCATCTCCGCGCCGACCGCGCCGCATACGCCGTGACATGTTCCGGCGCGCTCCATGCGATCGCGCCCGGCTCTGCCCGACCGTTGTCGATCCTCGCCCTGCCGCGGCATACAATGTCGATGCCATGCCGCATTGCCCGCACCGGAACGATTCCTCCACCGGAGAGACTTCATGACGATTTCCATGTACGCGGCCAGCATCCCCGTGTTCATCCGGATGTTCGAGAACCTGATCCACATCCTCGAGAAGGGCGCAGCCTACGCCCGCGACAGGAAGATCGATCCGGCCGTGCTCGTGAACTACCGCCTGCACCCCGACATGCTGCCGCTGTCGCGGCAGGTGCAGATCGCCACCGACATCGCCAAGGGCTGCGCGGCGCGGCTCGCGGGCGAGGAGCCGGCCCGGTACGAGGACAACGAGGCCACGCTGGAGGAGCTCCAGCAGTGGGTGCGCAAGACCATCGATCTGCTCAAGGGTTACCCGGCCGCGCAGATCGACGGCACGGAGAACAAGGACATCCACCTGACCGTCGGCGGACAGGCGCTGTCGTTCCGGGGCCTGCCGTACCTGTTGAACTTCGTGCTGCCGAACGTCTTCTTTCACATCACCACGACCTACGCGATCCTCCGCCATTGCGGCGTGGACCTCGGCAAGGCCGATTATCTCGGCAAGGCGTGACCGCAGAACGCCGGCGCAGGGTCGAGGCACGCCGGCAAAAAGGCGGTGGACCGGCCCGGGTGAGATGATCGCATGAACATATACGAGTTCGACGTGCGAACGATCGACGGGCGGGAGATGTCGATGAGCGAGTTCCGCGACCAGATCCTCCTCATCGTGAACGTCGCCAGCAAATGCGGGTTCACCACGCAGTATGCGGGCTTGGAGGCGCTGTACCGCCGGCACAAGGACCGCGGGCTGCGCGTGCTCGGTTTCCCCTGCGATCAGTTCGGACACCAGGAGCCCGGCGGCGAGGAGGAGATCAGGGGCTTCTGCAGCACGACCTACGAGGTCACCTTCCCGATGTTCGCGAAGATCGAGGTCAACGGCGGGAATTCCCACCCGCTGTACAGGTTCCTGAAGTCCGCACGGAAGGGCGTGCTCGGCACGGAGGCCATCAAGTGGAATTTCACCAAGTTCCTGGTCGGCCGCGACGGTACCGTGCTCGAACGCTACGCGCCCGCGGTCACACCGGAGCGCATCGAGCACGACGTGCTGCCGCTGCTCGGCGCCGCATGAGGACGGCAAGTCATCCCGTCGCCGCGGGCGCGGCGCGCGCGGATACCGCGCTGCTGGCAGCGGCGCTGCGCATGCGCACCGATGTGGTCATGGAGACGGCGGCTCGACTCTACGACGTGGACCTCCTCGGCTGGCGCGTATGCCTCGATCTGAAAGGCATGGCAGCCGGCCAGGTGCAGTTTCGCACGCGGCGGCTGCGCTACAACCTGGCGATCGCCGCGCAGGCGCCGGGGACGTTCCTCTCGACCACGGTCCCCCACGAGGTGGCGCACATCGTCTGCCATCTGCGGCACGGCCACGGCATCCGCCCGCACGGCCCGGAGTGGCGCTCGGTCTGCCTTGCGCTCGGCGGCACTGGCGAGCGGTGCCATGGTTTCGCCGCGCAGCCCGCGCGCCGCCTGCAGCGCTACGACTATGCCTGCGGCTGCCGACGCTGGTCTCTGACCAGCATCCGGGTTCGGCGCATCCGTAGCGGCATGATCTACCACTGCCGTGCCTGCGGCCGCGAGTTGCGAGGGGTCGGAGCCTGAAGGATCCCCACGAATTTCATGACTGCTCGCCCCAGCAGGCGGCGTTCATGCTCAAATCACTCCGCCTGCCAACATGTCGGTGATCCGATAGGCCAAAGCGGCGATCAGCGCGGAGGCCGGAATCGTGACCATCCAGGCGATGACGATGTTGCCGGCCACGCCCCAATGCACGGCCGAGGCACGCTGCACCGCACCGACGCCGACGATCGAGCCGGTGATCGTGTGTGTCGTCGACACCGGAATGCCGAAGCTCGAGGCGAGGAACAGCGAGATCGCACCACCGGTCTCGGCGGCGAAGCCACCGACGGGACGCAGCTTGGTGATGCGCTGCCCCATCGTCTTGACGATGCGCCAGCCGCCGAACAGCGTCCCCATGGCGATGGCGACGTAACAGCTGACGATCACCCAGCTCGGCAGGTGATCCTTCGTCGTGACGTTCGCGGAGATCAGCAGCAGCCAGATGATGCCCATCGTCTTCTGCGCATCGTTGCTGCCGTGGCCGAGGCTGTAGAGCGCCGAGGACACGAGCTGCAGGCGCCGGAACCATCGATCCACGCGGGCGGGCGAGCTGCGGAAACAGATCCACGAAACCGCGATCGTGATCAGCGCCCCGAGCAGCAGGCCCAGCACCGGGGAGACGACGATGAAGATCGCGGTCTTCAGGATGCCGGGCAGGAGCAACGGCTCGAAACCCGCCTTGGCCAGCGCGGCGCCGATCATGCCGCCGATCAGCGCATGCGACGAGCTCGAGGGGATGCCGTAGTGCCAGGTGATGACGTTCCAGGCGATGGCGCCGATCAGCGCGCCGAAGATGACGTATTGATCCACGAACTCGGGCTGGACGATCCCCTTGCCCACGGTCGCCGCCACCTTGAGATGAAAGATGGCCACCGCGAGAAAATTGAAGAAGGCCGCCCAGGCCACCGCCTGATGCGGCTTCAGCACCCCCGTGGACACCACCGTGGCGATGGAGTTGGCGGCATCGTGGAAGCCGTTCATGAAATCGAACGCCAGCGCCAGCGCCACCAGCAGCACCAGCGTGGAAAACGCGAGATCGGCCTCCATGATCAGGCGTTTTCGAGCACGACGCCTTCGATGACGTCGGCGACGTCACGGCACTTGTCGGTTGCCGACTCCAGCAGTTCGTAGATGGCCTTGATCTTGATGACCTGCCGCACGTCGCTCTCGTCCCGGAACAGCTTCGACACGCCGGCGCGCAGCACCTTGTCGGCATCGGATTCGAGCTTGCTCAGCTCGTGGCACAGGCCGAGTATGGTCTGGGCATTGCCCATGGAGTGCAGCAGATTGACCGCGGACTGCACGCGTTCGCAGCAGATGCGGATGAGATTGCCGAGATGCAGCGCCTCGGGCGTCAGCGCGTGCACGTCGTACAGGGTCATGGTCTCCGTGGAATCCCGGACGAGATCGAGGATGTCGTCCAGACGCGAGCTGAGCCGATGTATGTCGTTGCGATCGAAGGGCGTCACGAAGGTCTTGTGCAGCAACGCCATGGTCTCGTGCGTCACCCTGTCGGCGCCACGTTCGATTTCGATGATGCGGTTGATGCGCCCGGCACGTCCCGCCTCGTCGGCATAGTTGTCGAGCAGTTCGGTCAGCGCCTGGCCGCCCTCGTTGACGAACTTCGCGTGCTGATTGAACAGATCGAAGAACTGCCCCTCGCGAGGCATCAGTGCGGAGAATAATTGCATGGCCGTCCACCTTGTTTGTTGTTCGTGACGCGCGAACGCGCGTCTCCCCGCCTCCATGCTGGTGACCCCTGGGCGAAACCTCCCACTCGCACGCGGGCAATATTACAGGTCTGTGACCAATGGCGCGAAGCCATTGCCGCGCCGGCCTCGATTCGCGGCAGCATCCCACTGATCCGGGCGGTCCTGCACGGCTGGCGCCGCGGCATCTGGAACCGGTCTGATGCCGCGCGGCGGGCCTGCCGCGTCCGCCGCCCCGGCGCGGAACGTCCCCTAGCCGGGCGATTGCCCGGCGGGGGCGCTGACCGCGACGGCCTGCCCGCTCCACGGGCATACGAATGACAGCCTCGATGCGACCAGCTGCATGCCGCGCGGGTCGGCGTTGCACTCCCCATATCGCGGGTCGCCCATCACCGGGTGACCGATGGCCGCGAAATGCCGCCGGATCTGGTGATAGCGGCCGGTGTGGATGCGCACCTCCAGGCGGCTGACGTCGCGGTCGGCATCGACCGCGAGCACCGTGTAGTCCGTGTGCGAGGCCTTGCCGTCGAGCGGTTCGTCGATCCGGCCGGTGGCGCCGGCGGGGGCGAGCCGGCCTCGCACCTCGATCCGGTAGTACTTCCCGACCTTGCGATCATGGAACAGGGCGCCGAGTCTCGCGGCCGCCTGCGAGGAATGCGCGACCAGCATGACCCCCGCCGCCTCGCGATCCAGGCGGTGCACCAGGAACACCTGGCGGTTGCCGCCGAAATACTGCTCGACCTGACGTTCGAGCGTGCAGTGATCGCCGTAACGCGAGCCGTCGACGAGCAGGCCGGCGGGCTTGAACCAGGCGCTGTAGCGCCTGAAGTCCGCGACGGGCGTCGGCTTCAGGGGCTGCATGGCGAGGACGGCGGCATCGTAATACAGCGCGATCCGATCCCCGGGGATGAGTTCGGCGGTGACACGACGCAGGCGCTGCGGCCGCCGCCCGCGGCGCGTGAGCCACACCGCGCCCTTGTTCATGGCGTCCTTCAGGCGCTGGTTGGACAGTGTCGTCAGGCGAGCGAGGCACTGCAGTGCGCGCGGCGGGTCATCGGCGCGCACCTTGTGCTCGACGGTCACCGTCGTGCGCTCGGCATCTTCGGCTACGCGCATATTGGCTGGGGGCCGGAGTGAATTGTCCTGGTGCATGCACCAGGACAATTCACTCCGGCCCCTTCAATGACGGGTGCTGGGGGTACGCGTGAGTTCCGGCGGCTGCTCGATGGCGAGTCCGCGACGGACGCGCCGCCCGAGCAGCGCGGCGGCCTGCATGAAGGCGTTCTCGGCCTCGCGCGCGCACCAGTCCCAGTCCGAGGGGCTGTCGTTGACGCGCGTGCGCCAGTGCGCGAGCAGGAAGACCTCCCCGACCCGCATCTCCACCGTCCAGTCGTGCCAGGTCTCCTCGGCCACCTCCTCGTCGGCGTATTCCATCTCCAGGAACCGGCAGTGATTGCCGCCGAACTCCGAGACGACGGTGGTCTCGGCCAGCACGAGGCTGTCGTCCACACAGGTGCGCCAGGCCGTGTGCACGCTCTGCGCGGTGGCGAACACGGTGTTCAGCAGGCCGGCCGGCGTCACCGTGATGGAGAGAGGAACATCCCAGCTCGGGTCGTCGCTGCGGGCTGATTCGTCGTCTTCGATGGGCTTCATGGGACGGACGGGGATCGCGAAGAAAGAGTTGGGCAGTTTAATGCCTCGCGCCGCAATCGCCTACCCGAGCGCGGCAGCCCGTCCTCCCGCGCGCGCCGGCAAGGGGGGAGACGGAGCCTGATTGGAGTATGCTACCGCCGCCAACATGGACGCCGCCGCCACCCACGAATCCCCTGCCGAAGAGGCTGCACTCATCGCAGCTCTGAAGCGCGGCGAGGATGCCGCCTTCGTCACCCTCGTACAGCGCTATGGCGATTACCTCTACCGTGTCGCCTTGCGGGTGACCCGCAACGAGACGGAGGCGGGCGAGGCGGTGCAGGAGGCCTTCATCAGCACCTTCCGCGGCATCGCCAGGTTCGAGTCGCGCTCGGCGCTGCGCACCTGGCTGCACCGGCTGGTCGTGAACGCGGCGCTCATGCGCCGCCGCGCCGTGGAACGCAAGGCCGAGGTGAGCATCGAGGATCTGGCCCCCGAGGTGGACCTCGAGCGTGAGCCGCAGCCGGAATGGAACTTCACCGAGTCGGTGGAGACCCAGGCAGCCCGCGACGGCGTGCGGCGGGCGGTCAACGAGGCCATCGACCGGCTGCCCGAGCAGTACCGTATCCTCATCGTGCTGCGGGACATCGAAGGCTATGACACGCGTGAAGTCGCACAGATGTTGGACGATACCGAGGGCAACGTGAAGGTCAGGCTGCACCGCGCCCGCACCGCCCTGAAACGTCAGCTCGAGCCCCTGTATCGCGCCAAGGCCATATGAACGTCCTCGCCCGCATCCAGCGGTTCCTCACCTACTGGGTCATCAAGGTCACCCACGGCATGCTCACCTGCGGGGAGGCCGATCGGTTCATGGTCGACTACCTGGAGTACCGCCTCGATCCGGAGGTCCGCGAGCGCTTCGAGAATCACCTCGAGAACTGCATCTGCTGCAAGGATTTCCTCGCCGCCTACCGGCGCACCGTCGAACTGGCCCGCGCCTGCGCCGAGCCCGCGGCCCCTCCGGCCGGTCCGCGCATGCCACCGGCGCTGATGGAGGCGATCATCGCGGCGCGCAGAGGCGCCGCGCCCCCGTCCTGACCGGCCGAACCGCGAGCGGCCTGCCCGTCATCCGGCCCGGCGGGCCGGCACGCGCGCGGGCCAGTTTCCGGCGCCGAACCATTACAATGCCGGCCATGTCCGATGCAGTGCACCACCGGTTCCCCGCCGCGTAGCCGCGCACGCCGCCGATGAACGACCTCGCCAAGCTCACCATCGATCGCGAAGGCCAGTCCGTGAACCGCCCGCTGCGGCGGCGGCGCAGGCCATGGCGTTACGTGGCCGCGGCGCTCGTGATCGCCGCGGCCGCGTGGTGGGTGCAGCAACGCGGCGGACTGCGCCCGCCGCCGGCCGTCGAGGTCGGGGTGGTCGCCACCGCCTGGCCGTCGCAGGCCGTGACGCTGTTCAATGCCACCGGCTACGTGGTGCCGCAGACCAAGGCCGACGTGGCCTCGAAGGCCACCGGCCGGCTGGAGTCCCTGGAGGTGGAGGAAGGCAGCGTGGTCACCAAGGGCGAGGTGCTCGCGCGCCTGGAGAGCGAGGACGTGACGGCTGCCATGCGCCGGACCGAGGCCAATGTAGTGGCCGCCGAGGCGGCGGTCGCCGAGGCGCGTGCCCGCCAGGCCGAGGCCCGGGCGCGCACCGCCGAGGCGCAGGCCGAGTACCGCGATGCGCAACGCTCGCTCGAGCGCGCCAAGGCGATGGTGGGCAGGAACTACGTCACCCAGGAGGTCTACGACGCCGCACTGGCCCGGCACGATCGCGCCGCCGCGGGCATCGCCAGCGCCGAGGCCGGCGTCGCCGCCGCCAATGCCGGCGAGGCGAGCGCCAGGGCACAGTTGGCCGCCGCCCGCGCCGCGCTCGAGGAGGCCAGGGTGGCGGTGGAATACACGCTCATCCGCGCGCCGTTCGACGGCGTCATCCTCTCCAAGCAGGCCGACATCGGCGACGTGGTGGCGCCGTTCGCCGCCACGACCTCCTCCAAGGGCGCGGTCGTCACCATGGCCGACCTCGGCACCCTGCAGGTGGAGACCGACATCTCGGAATCCAATCTGGTCGGCGTGACGGTCGGCCAGCCGTGCGAGATCGAGCTCGATGCGCTACCGGACGTGCGGCTGCGCGGCGAGGTGCACATGATCGTGCCGACGGTCGACCGCACCAAGGCCACCGTGCTCGCGAAGGTGCGGTTCATCGATACCGACAAACGCATCCTGCCGGACATGAGCGCGCGGGTGGCCTTCCTGTCGCGCGCCATCGACCCGGGCGAGCAGAGACCGCTGGTCGTGGTCCCGCCGGCGGCCATCCGCGGCGACGGCGCGCGCGCGGCGGTCTTTCGCCTGGACGGCGAGCACGTGCGGGAGCTCGCCGTCACGCCCGGGGAGAAGGCGGGCGATGCGGTCGTCGTCAACGGCGAACTGAAGCCCGGCGAGAGGGTCGTGCTCAACCCGCCGGCGGATCTGCGCGACGGCGCCCGCGTGCGCCTGGCGCAACCCTGAGCGCGCCGCCGCGCCGGTCCGGAAGCGGTGAGCATGACAGCCGTCGTCGAGATCGAGCACCTCAGCAAGGCCTACCAGCGCGGCGGCCAGGTGGTGCCGGTGCTGCAGGACATCACGCTGACCCTGCAGACCGGCGACTTCGTGGCGCTCATGGGACCGTCGGGCTCCGGCAAGTCCACGCTGCTCAACCTCATCGCGGGCATCGACGCGCCGGACAGCGGCCTGCTGCGGGTCGCCGGCGTGGACATCACCGGTCTGCGCGAGTCGGAGCTCGCGCAATGGCGCGCCGAGCACGTCGGCTTCATCTTCCAGTTCTACAACCTGATGCCGGTGCTGACGGCCTACGAGAACGTCGAGCTGCCGCTGACGCTGACGCATCTGTCGCGCCGTCAGCGCTGCGAGCACGCGCGGCTGGCGCTCGATCTGGTGAACCTCTCCGATCGCGCCGATCACTATCCCTCGCAGCTCTCCGGCGGCCAGCAGCAACGCGTGGCGATCGCGCGGGCGCTGGTGACGGATCCCACCATCATCGTCGCCGACGAGCCCACGGGCGATCTCGATCGCGTCTCGGCGCGCGAGATCCTCGACCTGCTCGAATCGCTGAACGACTCGCTGCGCAGGACCATCATCATGGTCACCCACGACCAGGCCGCCGCGGAGTGCGCCCACATCGTGCGCCATCTCGAGAAAGGCGTGCTGACGGACAAGATCGAGTATCCGCGCGAGCGCGCGCAGGCCTGAGGCAGCCGCGATGATCTACCTCTTCAGGCTCATCGCGCGCAACACCCTGAGGCATCCGCTGCGCACCCTGCTCACGGTGCTCGGCATCGTCGTGGCCATCACCGCCTTCGGGCTGCTGCGCACGACCGTGGATGCGTGGTACGCGGGCGCCGAGGCCTCCTCGGCCTCGCGGCTCATCGTCCGCAACAAGAACTCGCTGACCTTCCCCCTGCCCCTGTACTACGGTGCCAAGATCCGCGGCATCGAGGGCGTGGACTCGGTGAGCGCGGCGCAGTGGTTCGCCGGCATCTACGTCGACAAGAAGAACTTCTTTCCGCAGTTCGCCGTCGACCCGCGCACCTACTTCGCGCTGTATCCCGAGTTCGTCATTCCGCCGGAACAGATGAAGGCGTTCCTGCTCGACCGGCGCGGCGCGATCGCCGGGCGCAAGATCGTCGAGAAGTTCGGCTGGAAGCTGGGCGACCAGATCCCGCTCATCGGCACGATCTATCCCGGCACCTGGAGCTTCGTGCTGCGCGGCGTCTACACCGGCGCGAACTCCAGGACCGACGAGACGCAATTCTTCCTGCACTGGGACAATCTCAACGAGACCCTGAAGAAGGTCGCCCCGGACTCCGCCAACCAGGTCGGCATCTTCCTCGTGGGGCTGAAGAACGCGCGCGAGGCGCCGCTGGTCGCGCAGCGCATCGACGCGCAGTTCCGCAACTCGCGTGCCGAAACGTTGACGGAGACCGAGAAGGCGTTTCAGCTCAGTTTCGTCGCCATGACCGAGGCGATCCTGCTCGTCATCCAGGCGGTTTCGTTCCTGGTGATCGCCATCATCATGGCGGTGATGGCCAACACCATGGCGATGACCGCCCGCGAGCGCCGCCGCGAGTACGCCACCCTGAAGGCGCTGGGCTTCCCGGTCCGGTTCATCGCCGCGCTCATCATCGGCGAATCGCTGTTCATCACCTGCGCCGCCGGTGCGCTCGGGGCATGGCTAATCCATCCCGCCGCGGCCTACGTCGGACGAAAATACGGGACCATCTTTCCGATCTTCAACGTCTCGGACGACACGGTAGTCATGGCCATGCTCGCGACGCTGCTGGTGGGCCTGGTCGCCGCCGCCGGGCCGGCGCTGCAGGCGAGCACCAGGACGGTGAGCGAAGGCTTCCGCGCGGCGGGCTGAGCAAGGATGGGCATCCCCTACTCCTACATCGTCCGCAACCTGTGGGTGCGCAAGATCACCACCCTGCTGACGGCGGGCGGCATGGCACTGGTGGTGTTCGTCTTCGCCGCCGTGCTCATGCTCTCGGAGGGACTGAAGAAGACCCTGGTCGCCACCGGCAGCCCCGAGAACGTGGTCATCATCCGCCGCTCGGCGGAGACCGAGGTGCAGAGCAGCGTGTACCGCGACCAGGCGAGCCTGGTGGCCAGCATCCCCGAGATCGCCAACGGACCCGGCGGCGCGCGCATGGTCTCCCGGGAGGTACTGGTGCTGATGGTGCTTCCCAAGCGCGGCACCGGCAGCCCGTCGAACGTCACCATACGCGGCCTCTCGGAGATGGGCCCGGCACTGCGGCCGCAGGTGCGCCTGGTGGAGGGCCGCATGTTCCGTCCGGGGACCTCCGAGATCATCGCCGGCACGAAGATCGCCGAGGGCTTCCAGGGTGCGGGGCTCGGTGAGACCATCAAGCTCGGCATCCAGGAGTGGAAGGTCGTCGGGCTCTTCGACGCCGGCAAGACCGGCTTCGCCTCGGAGATCTGGGGCGATGCCGACCAGATGATGCAGGCCTTCCGCCGGGACAGCTATTCCTCGGTGATCTTCCGGTTGTCCGACCCGGGGAGCTTCGCGCGCGTGAAGGAGCGCCTCGAGGACGACCGGCGCCTGACCGTGGAGGCCGAGCGCGAGCCGCAATTCTATGCGCGGCAGTCCGAGCTCATGGCGAACTTCCTCAACGTGCTCGGCACCATCCTGAGCACCATCTTCTCCATCGGCGCCATCATCGGCGCGATGATCACCATGTACGCGGCGGTGGCCAACCGCACCGCGGAGATCGGCACGCTGCGGGCGCTCGGCTTCCGCCGGCACGACATACTCACGGCCTTTCTCGCGGAGTCGCTGCTGCTGAGCCTCCTGGGCGGGGCCCTCGGCCTGGTGATGGCGTCCTTCATGCAGGCCTTCACCGTCTCGACCATGAACTGGCAGACCTTCGCCGAACTGGCCTTCAGCTTCACCATGAACGCCGGCGTCGTCGTTCAGGGCCTGCTGTTCGCTCTGATCATGGGTCTGGCCGGCGGCTTCCTGCCGGCGGTGCGCGCCGCCCGGCTCGACATCGTCGATGCACTGCGCGCGAGCTGAGCCCCCGCCGTGCCTGCAGCCTCAGGACCTGAACTCCCCATGCGGACGCCGGTCGAACACTGCGTCGATCGGGGATGCCGTGGCCCGTGCTTCCCGTGCTCGACCAGGAAAATGGCATCGGCCCAAGAGGCGCGGGCGCGGCGCCTGCCCGCCGGAAGATCGGCGCACTGAACATGGAGTCGATCGCATGAATGCAAGAGGTATTTCAGCCGTGTCGCTCGGCCTGGCACTGCTGTGCAGCCGTGGTGCGGAAGCCGCCCGCTACGACATCGATCCCAGCCATGCATCCGTCCAGTTCCGGATCTCGCATCTCGGCTTCAGCACGATGACCGGCCGCTTCAACAAGTTCGCCGGACACTTCGAATGGGACGACGCGCATCCGCAGAGCGCTTCGGTGGAGATCACCATAGACGCCTCGAGCATCGACACCAACTGGGCGGAACGCGACAAGCATCTGCGCGAGCCGCGCTACCTCGGCGTCGATGCCTATCCGGAAGCCACGTTCAGGAGCACCTCCTACAAGGGCGACGCCAACGGCGGGCAGCTGCTCGGCGAGCTGACGCTGCACGGCGTAACCCGCACGCTCGGCATCGAGATCAGGCGCGTCGGCGAGGGGCACGATCCGTGGGGCGACTATCGCGCCGGTTTCGACGGCACGGCCACGCTGCGCCGCGCCGATTTCGGTGTCGGCTACGATCTCGGCCCCACGGCCGAGTCCATGGAGTTCGACCTGCACATCGAAGGCGTCCGCGGGAAGTAGCACCCGGGCGTCCGTGCGACGACGGAGCCCTCGCGGGCGGCCGGTCGCGGCCTTGAAGCGGCGGAGGGCTGGCGACATGATGCCCGGCAAGCGCATCGACCGGAGCGCCCATGAACCGCGCTCCCCGGGGACTCTCGTCGCAACGCTTCCGGGCGCGCGATCATGCGGAGCGTTCGCCGAAGGAGGAGACGTTGACAGGCATGCACGCTTCTGACGCTGCTGCCGCACCCGCCTACGCCATCATCATTCCGGAAGAGACCGTGGCGCGAGTTGCCGGTTGAATCCGCATGGAAGAGCTGCGATTCGGGCAGGTACTACCAGGAGCCTACCGGTGTGATCGCCTCCAAGGCTCGGGCTTCGGCGCACTGACGGAACTCGATCTCCTCGGGAAGCTGATTGACACCAAGCAGCCTCGGACGCCACGGGATACCGGGCTCACGAGGATCTTTCCTCGTGCTGCCGAAAAGCGCGCCAGAGTGCCAGGTCATACGCGATCTTGAGCAGGCCGCAGGCCACCAGCGGTGCGGCGAGCCAGCCGGCGGCGAACAGCGCGCCGCCCAGCGAGGGGCTGACCGCAGCGGCCAGACTCCTCGGCACGGTGGTGAAGCTCGCCGCGGCAGCGCGTTCCGCCGGCGTAACGACCGCCATCACAAAGGCCGAGCGCGTTGGTACGTCCATCTGCGACAAGGCACTGCGCATCAGCAGCAGCGCCAGCGTGAGCGGCAGACTGTCGGCAAAGGCGGCCAGCATCAGGCAGATGCTCGACGGAATGTGCGTGAACACCATCGTGTTGATCAGTCCGATGCGGCGCGCCACCCAAGGAGCGGCGAGCTGCGAACCGGCCGACAGCAGACCGGCCCAGAAGAAGAAATGACCGGCGGCCACGAGCGATACCTCGAAACGTTCGAACAGCCAGAGCGCGAGCAGCGTGTTCACCAGCAGCCCGCCGGCGAAGGCGTCCACCGAGAACAGCGCGGCCAGTTTGATCACGATTCCGCGCGAAGGCCCGAGCGGGCCAGGCGCCGTCTGCTCATTCGGCCGATCGTCCGGCAAGATGCGATACAGGAAGAAGATCCCGATGCCGGTCAATCCGTAGACGACGAACATGACGCGCAGCGCGTCAATCCGGGCCATGCCGCCGTGCGTCAGAACTTCCGGGATGGCCGTCGCCAGCGAACCGACTGCGGCACAGAGGGCACCGATGAAAGTGTAGCGCGCAAAGAGGAATGTCCGCGCCTCCCCTTGCGCCGTCTCGGCAAGCTGTGCATGTTCCAACGGCAGGAAGACGCTGACGTCCCCGGAACTGGGATTCATCGTGCCGACGAAGGCGACGAGAAGCAGCGGCCAGAAGTCGTCAAGCCCGGCCAGCAAGAGGCCGGTCGCGGCCATGAGCCAGGCAGCCGCAAGCAGCAGCCGGCGCTGCCGGAAGCGGTGGCCCCACCGCCCGACCGCCAGTGTCGCCAGCGCGGACCCGAGGAGCGTCGCGGTGCTGATCAGCCCCACGTCCAACGTGCCGAAGCCCAGGGCAAGCAGATAGACCGGCAGCAGGATTGCAACGTAGCCATCGGTGAGGGCGCGCAGGGCGCGGCTGATCAGCAGTAGTCGCGCGTCGGGCGTAACGCCGGCGGGCAGAAGCATCACGTCAGATCGATCTGTCGGGCGGCCCTGCTGAGCAGCGTGTGGGCGCACCAGGCATAGCGGGCGTCATAGGAGACCGCGCCGGTTTCCAGGGAACTACGCACGACATCGGATGGTCTCCTGCGGACGAAGTGGGGCCGAGATGAACCGCAGGGCAGTGTACCGCCCTCCACCTGCCGGACGGTCAAGCAGCGTTGCGAGACGCGCCTCCGGATGCAGCCCGCCTAGCTCTCCCGCGGCCCGCGCATCTCGAGCAGCGCGCTCTCGACGCGCCGCCAGAACTTCGCCTGCGCCTCGTCGCCGGCTTTCTCGCACGACGCGGCCTTCTGCGCCGCCTCGGCGATCGCCCTGGGTCCGTGCGTGTCGTACATGTGGCGCGCTACCGTGTGTATGTCCGATGTGTTCATGGGCACCCCCGTGGCAGGATCGACAGTCTCTTCGACCAGGAGAAATCCGTTTTGATTCGCGTCAATCCGCGTGCAGCCGCGCCGCGGTGCGATACTGTCGCCTGATGGTCGGGCTCGCGATTGGCCGGCTGTAGCGAATGGCCGCGGCTTGTCCGGTATGTCGTTTCATTGAATACTGCCGGCAGGTCGCGTTATCGACGGGCTTGTCATGGCGTATCAGCTATCCTGTACCGAACACGGGTCCGATTTCCTCGTGCAGCCTGCCGTTTCATCCTCCGGATGCGTGTCTTCCGAATCATGCTGGAAGCCGCCCAGGGGGATCTCCGGGTGAGCAGCAGATACCGGCTGGCATGGGACTGGACCGTCGTCGTGCCCGTCGTCGCGTGCGCGCTGCTTGCGGCGGTCTGGGGACGGCCCCTGGGGTGGACTCTCTTACTCCTGGTCGCTGCGGGGCTCGTGGCAGCGGTGCTGCTCGGGGTTCACCACGCCGAGATCGTGGCCCATCGGGTCGGCGAGCCATTCGGAACGCTCGTTCTCGCGCTGGCGGTTACCGTGATCGAGTTGGGCCTCATAGGCTCCATCATGCTCGCCGGTGGTACCGGTGCCAGCACCCTGGCGCGCGACACCTTGTTCGCCACGGTGATGATCGTGTGCAACGGTGTGGTCGGAAGTTGCCTTGCCGTGGGCGCCATCCGGCACCACGTACTGGAGTTCCGGGCGCAGGGCGCGGGCCATGAACTCGCCGCCCTCGCGCCTCTCGTGACGCTGACGCTGATACTGCCGAATTTCACGACGACCACCCCTGGGCCCTGGTACTCGATCCCCCAGCTCGTGTTTGCCGGCATTTCGTCGCTGGTCCTCTACGGCGTGTTCGTGTTTGCGCAGACCGTTCGCCATCGGGATTACTTTCTTCCTGTACTGGCCCAGGACGAAGAGCAGCATGCTGCGCCGCCTTCCGGCCGGGCCGCCCTGGCGAGCATGGCATTGCTGCTGCTTTGTCTCGTTGCGGTCGTCGGGCTGGCAAAGCAGCTTGCGCCCGTGATCGAGGAGGCGGTACGGGCGATCGCCGCACCGCCGACCACGGTCGGTTTGATCATCGCCCTCGTCGTGCTCGCGCCGGAATCGGTGGCCGCACTGCGCGCCGCGGCACGCAATCGCATGCAGACCAGCCTCAACCTGGCGCTCGGGTCCGCGCTCGCCAGCATCGGGCTCACCATCCCGTCGGTGGTCGTGCTCTCCGTCTTGCTCGGGCTGCCATTGGAGCTCGGTCTCGGGCCGACGCAGATCGTACTGGTGGCACTGACCATGCTGCTGTCAGCGATTACCCTGGCCAGTGGCCGCGCGACGATCCTTCATGGAGCGGTGCATCTGGTCGTGTTCGGCGCGTTTCTCGTGCTGGCGTTCTTTCCCTGAGGATCAGGCGCGGGTCGAGAAGCGATTACCGCCAACCGGCGAGATGCGGCGATTCAAGCGCCGGTTCTCTTATCTCCGTAGTCTTGCGACCAGGAACGCGACGAAAGTAGTGAGTTTGGGTAGTGACTGCCGGGCGCCCGGGTACACGGCGTGGATCGGACGCGCGGGCGGTACGTGACCCTTCATCAACTCCGTCAAGCGCCCCGCTTCGATATCCGGTCTCAGCAGCTCTCTGGGCATCATGATGATGCCGATGCCCTTGACTGCTGCTGCGAGCAGGGCCTGGGCATTGTCGGACTCGAACCTTGGCGACTGACCGATCTCCGACCCCACCTTTCCCTGCATGAGCTTCCACCCGCCCTGACGTTGCCAGTTGGTGAATCCGAGGCATTGATGTTTCGGCAAATCAGAGGGCTTCCTGGGCACCCCTGCCGCAGCCAGGTATTCGGGAGACGCGCAGATCGCCACTTCGAACATCGACAGCTTTCTTGCGATGAGGGATGAGTCGGCCAGCTCCCCGATTCTTATCGCAACGTCGATGCCCTCCTCCACGAGGTCTACATAGCGATCGGTCAACGACAGCTGGACATTCACTTCCGGATACTGCTTGAGGTAATCACAGATGACGGGCGCGAGCGTCAGGGATCCGAACCATATGGAAGCGTTCACCCGTAACAGGCCTTTGGGTCTGCTGCCCATGGCTTCCGCTCCCGCCTCCGCCGAGGCAACCTGCTCCAGGATCTGTCTGCAGTTCTGGCAATACTTTTCCCCGATCTCGGTGAGACGCTGACGCCGGGTCGTCCTCGTCAGCAGAGGCGAGCCGAGTCGTTTCTCCAGGCCGGCAATGTGTTTGCTCACCATGGCCGGGGTAATCCTGAATGCGTTCGCGGCGGCGGTGAAACTGCCCAGGTTCACCGTTGCCACGAATATCTCCATACTGAGCAGGCGGTCCATATTAATTACCAATGGTTAATGGTGTTTTAAACATTATGCTCTTTTTCGTGCTTAATTGTCGGCACAGAATGGCCTCCGTTCCGTAAGTCAACCTGGCTCAATGGAGGCATCATGAAAGTCCTGGTCGTAGGCGCATCCGGCACTATCGGAAGGCTCGTCATCAAGGAGTTCGCCCCGCGTCACGAGATCATCGAAGTGGGCAAGAACCAGGGACGGCATCGGGCAGACATCACCAGCGAGGAGAGCATCCGCCAGCTCTTCAACCAGGTCGGCAAGGTCGACGCCATCATTGCCGTCGCCGGTAACGTGCATTGGGGGCCGCTGAAGGAAATGACGGCTGAGCAATTCGAGCTCGGCCTGCGCGAGAAGTTGATGGGGCAGGTCAATCTGACGCTCATTGGCCGGCACTTCCTGAACGACGGCGGCTCCATCACCCTTACCAGCGGTAGCCTGAGTCACGATCCGTACGTGGGGGGCGCGAGCTTTACCACCGTGAACTCTGCCATCGACGGCTTCGTTCGCGGCGCCGCCATCGAACTGGAGCATGGTCGCCGCATCAATTCGGTGAGCCCCAATGTGCTCAAGGAATCCTGGGGCACCTATGGTGCGGGAGTGCCGGGTACCGACCCCGTTCCCGGCGAGAAGGTTGTACTGGCCTACCGCAAGAGTGTCGAGGGTCAGCAGACCGGGCAAACATATCGGGTCTGGTGATGCCAACAGCACCGGTCTGGCGGACAGCGAGGCGTAGCCGCCGAACTGTCCGCTGGCCGCGGCGAACAGGCCCGCGCAGGAGCCCATGCGCCTGCACCGGCTCTATCGCGGCAAGGTGCAGACCATGGTTACTGGCGGCCGGTCGGGTGCAGGGGCTGCTCAGGTGACGATGAAATGCGCCTCGACCGGATTGAAGCCGTTGATCGGGATCATGTCCTGCGGGCAGGCCGACATCGCGACGATGCAGTCGATCTCGGCGCGCAGCACGACGTAGTCGCCGGGTTTGGACGCCGGCGGCAGCCACTGAATGCCGTCGTTTTCCACGACCGGGATGTTCATCCAGAGGTTCAACGGCGACGGGCATTCCGGCGGCGCAAGACCGAGCTCCGCCATCGCCTCGCGGAGGTTGTCGGTGCAGTTGCGGTGATACTCCCTGCACCCCAGTCCCTGGTAGCGCCAGATGTCGCAGGCCGCGATCAGCGTGTCGTGCGCGCCCGGCGAGGTGTCCTCCGTCAGCGTGAGGATCGGCCGGCGGTGATTGCTGGCGATTGGATCTCCGACCCGGGGGCGGATCCGATCGATGTACGCGCGCGCGTGCTCCATCGACATGAACTCCTGCAGGTCGGCGGCATTGAAGGCCCAGGTGTCGACGACCTGGTTGCCGTGCGTGTTGACGATGCGGATGCTCTGGCCCAGTGCCAGGCGCGCGGCCTTGCCATGCCGGGCCGGGATGGTGACGAGTTCACTCATGGTTGGGGTCTCCTCGGATAGTCGCTAATACATCGCCGCCCCGCCGTTCGGACTGATGCATTGCCCGGTCATGAACGTCGCACCGGGACCGGCGAGGAACACCGCGACAGCCGCTATCTCCTCGACCTTCGCGATGCGCCCCAGCGGGTTGTTCTCCTCCTTCTTCCTCCACTCGAGGCTCATGTGCCCGATGTCGAGCATCGGTGTGTCGGTCGGCCCCGGCGCGATGGCGTTCACCAGGATGTGCGGCGCGAACTCGCGCGCCCAGGATCGGGTCATCGACAGCACCGCTCCCTTCGATGCGCAATATGGCGAGAACTGCTCGCGGCCGAGCAGCGCCAGCTCCGAGGCGATGTTGATTACGCGCCCGTGCCTCTGAGCCGCCATGACGCGCAGCGCCTCGCGCCCGACGATGAACGTGCCGCGCGCATTCACGGCCATGATCCGGTCGAACACCGCGAGCGGGGTGTCGAGCAGCGGACCGTCGGCGATCACCCCGGCGCTGTTGACGAGGAGATCGAGCCCACCCATGCGCCGGGCCGCGCCGGTCACCGCCGCAACCGCCGATGCCTCGTCGGACACATCGGCCTGCACCGCGAACGCCTCGCCGCCGGCGGCCCGGATGCTCGCGACGACCGCCGCCGTCACCTCCCGCGCCGCACGGTCCACGATCGCGACCTGCATGCCCTCGCCCGCCAGCGCGCAGGCGATGCCGCGCCCGATGCCGCTGGCCGCGCCGGTGACGATGGCCTTCTGTCCGGCAAGCTGCCCGCTCATGCCATCAACTCGCCGCGGTCGACGCTGTAGGCCTGGCCGGTGATGTTGCGCGCGAGGTCCGAGGCCAGGAACAGGTACAGGGCGCTCACGTCCTCCGGCGTCATCAACCCCGGCAGCGCCTGCGCGCCGGTGATCTCCTCCAGCAGCGCCTGCTCGCCGATGCCGGATCGCCGCGACATCTCCGCGAGCGATCGCATCGAGGCCTGGGTCCGGACCCAGCCCGGGCACACGGCATTGACGTTGATGCCGCGCGGGCCGAGTTCCTTCGCCAGTGTGCGCATGAAGCCGATGTTGGCGTGCTTGCTGGCGCAGTAGGCGCCGAACTGCGCCTCGGCGGTCTTTCCCCACACCGAGGCCGTGAAGACGATGCGGCCGCCCGCCGGCATGCGCGCCACCGCCTCGCGGGTCACGTAATAGGTTCCCACGACATTGATCTCGATGATGCGGCGGAAAGTGTCTTCGACCTCCTCGCCCGGCTCGAGCATCGGCGTGATCAACTCCAGGCCGGCGTTGTTGACGAGGACGTCGATCCGATCGAGCGGCACGAACGCGTCACGAACGGCCTGGCGGCTGGTAATGTCGCACTGGATCGACCGCACCGGACTTCCGAACTCGCTCCGGAGCTGCCCGCCAACCTCGAGGATGCCGCGATCATCGGCGAGTATGGTCATCTCCGCCCCCGCGGCGGCGAAGGCGCGGGCGATGCCGAGACCGATGCCGCGGCTCGCGCCGGTCACGAGCACCTGCCTGCCGCTGAAGTCGAACGTGCTCACGCCGGGGACATTCCGCCCTGCAGCATGATCTTCTCGGTCTGCAGGGCCAGCTTGCGGGTGACGTCGAGTATCGAGTTGCGCAGCGCGAAGAACGCCTGTGTCGACTTCACCGCCAGCGGCCGCTCGGTGCCGATATGGTCGCCGACGCGGATCTCCTGGAGCACCCGCGCAGGGCGCGCCGAGAACAGCATGATGCGGTCGGCGAGAAAGATCGCCTCCTCGACATCGTGGGTGACGAAGATGACGGTCTTCTGCTCGGACTTCTGGATGCCGACCAGCTGCTCCTGCAGGAACTCGCGATTCTGGGCGTCCAGCGCGCCGAACGGCTCGTCCATCAGGAGCACGTCCGGCCCGGCGGCGAGCGTGCGCGCGATGGCGAGCCGCTGGCGCATGCCGCCGGAGATCCGGTTGACCCTGTAGGTCTCGAAGCCGCGCAGGCCCACCAGCTCCAGGTAGTATTGCGCCAGGCGCTCCTTCTCTGCGGCCGATATGTCGTCGCGGAATCTCATCCCGAAACGGATGTTGTCGATGACGTCCAGCCAGGGGAACGACGAGTAGGACTGGAATACCATGCCCTTCTTGCGATCCGGTCCGATCACCGTGGCACCGTCGAGCAGCACCTGGCCGCAACTCGCCGTCTCGAGTCCGCCGACGATGCGCATCAACGTCGTCTTGCCGCAGCCGGAAGGCCCCAGGAAGATGATGAACTCGCCCCTGGCGATCGTCATCGAGACGTTCTCGATCACCCGTACGGCGGCGGACTTGCCGTGTGCGGCGAACTCCTTGCTGACGCGATCGATGAGGATGAAGCCGTCGTTGCCCATGTCGCCCCGCTCAGCGAAGGTAGGCGAAGGCACGCCGGTGCAGCCAGCGGATGAACTGGTCGGTCAGGAATCCGATGACCCCGATCGCGAGGATTCCGGCCATGACTTCCGGGGTCTTCACGTACCGCCGCGCCGACCAGATCACGTACCCGATGCCCGAGTCGGAGGCGACGATCTCGGCAATGATGAGATAGGTCCAGCACCAGCCGAGCGTGATGCGCAGGTTGTCGACCATGCTCGGCAGCATCGCCGGCAGGATGATGTGGCGCAGCACCTGCGACGGCCTGGCTCCGACGGTCATGCCGACCTCGACGTATTCGCGCGGCACGCGGCGGGCATCGTCGGCGATGAGCAGCACGAGCTGGAAGAACGTGCCCATCCACAGCAGGGCGATCTTCGATGCCTCGCCGATGCCCAGCCAGATCACCGTCAGCGGCACCAGCGCCGGCACCGGCAGGTAACGAATGAAATCGATGATGGGCTCGGTGAGCCCGTTGACGATGCGGAACGAGCTCATCAGGATCCCGAGCGGTATGGCCACGATCGCCGAGAGCAGGAAGGCGAGCCAGACGCGGTAGACGCTGATCCCGATATCGTCCAGGAACTCGTACCTCGTCAGCAGCTCCCAGAGGCGGACGACGACCGCCTGCGGCGAGGCGAGATACTGTTTCGGCACCACCTCGAACGCGACCAGCCCCGACCAGATCGCCAGCAGCAGCGCGAACCCGATGACCCCGAGCGCGATATCCGTCCCGCGCGTCGTGCTGCCGCGAAAGCCGGTGAGCTGCTGCCACACCGTGGGTTCCGGCACCGGCGGCGCGGCGCCGCTCGCCGGACCGTCCGGGCCGGAACCCTCGCTGCCGTGGGGGTCACGCTGCTCCGTCAAGGGCGGGGCCTCGCGACCGCATCAGCGCTTCTTGTCCTTGAAGAGATCGGTCACGATGGAGTTGTCGATCTGCTGATTCGAATCGAGCTTTGCATCCGCCGCGCCGTTCTCGAGGTTCAATGCCATGACCTCGTCGAAAAGGTCGTGCAGCTTGCCGCGGCTGCCCGCGGCGCCGAGATAGTCGACTGCCTCCTCGTAGGGGGTGTAGGCGAGATTCGCCAGCGTCTCCTCGAACTCCTCCGGCGTGAGCTTGAAGTGCGGCGCCATGATCGCGACCGCCTCGGCGCGGTTCTTGCCGAAATAGTCGATCGCACGATAGATGCCGCGCAGGAACTTGCGGTACATCTCGGGGTTGGCGCGCAGGTTCTCGGTGCGGGCGACGATGACGTCGGTGATCAGGCCCGGATAGTCCTTCGACGATACGAGAATGTGGGCGCCCTCCTTCTGGCTGGCCTTGATCGCCTGCGACAGGGTCGGCTCATAGGTGCCGGCCGCGGCCACCTCCGGGTCGGCGAACACCGCGATCGCGTCGGCGGAGGCGATGTCCTTGACCTGCACGTCCGCCAGCGAAAGCCCGTGCTTCTTGAGATCCATCTGCAGGATCAGGCGCGCCGGCACGTTAGGCTCCACCGCCACGACCTTGCCTTTCAGATCGGCGGAGCTCTTCGTCGCGCCGTCGGCGACGACGCCGTCACCGCCGAGGGAGACGTCGATGGTGCCGATGATCGTGCCCTGGGTCTCCGCTGTCCTCGGGCGCCCCTGGTGCTCGCCCACGGTGCGCATGTCGCACTGGATGTCGCCGCGTTCGAGCGCCGGCAGCACGTTGCCGCGATCGTCGTCGAACACCTCCTCGACCTCCAGGCCCTCCTCCTTGAAATAACCAAGCTCCTGCGCGAGGTGCACCGGCGCGAAGCCGGGCCAGAACGGATAGGCGCACTTGATCTTGTCCGCCGCGAACACGTTCGTGCACATCATTATCGTTGCGGACAGCACCGCCGCCGCGACCAACCTCGACCTCATTGTGCCTTGCATGGGCTCGTCCTCCCGGTTGCTTTGTGGTGATTTCAGAATTCCTTTCTGACGGCCGCGACGATACTGTCGCGGAACTGCTCAGCCATGATCCGCCCCTTCTCCGCGGTCGCCGCCTTCGCCGAGGTCAGCGCGCCGGAGGATGGCACCCAGCGACGATGCGGCGGGAACATGTCATAAGGCGGGAAGTCCGCGGAGGGGTGATCCGGGAGCCGATCGAGACGAACGTGATGCGGCTGATAATGCAGCATCAGGGAGGTCTCGATGACGGCGGCGTGTTCCAGCGCGGCGCCGGGATAGCCGTCCGGGAAAACCCGCTCTATCGTCCGCGGTTCGATGAAATCCCAATACTCCAGGCGCATGATGCGCACGCCCGTGTGCCCGACCTCGCGCATCGCGAGGTCGATGCCCTCGGTGACGAACCACTGATTCTCGTAATGCCCGACGAGGAAGCACAGCTTGCGCACCCCGTGGCGGACCTGCTCGCGAATGATGTCGCGGACCAGGGAGGCGACCGTGCCGCCGTCGAGATTGGTCGTGCCGGGGAAGTGCGCCCCGCCGCCGCTCTTCGGCATCGACTTGTAGCCGTATGCGAGCGCCGGCAGCACCAGGCCGCCGACCCCCTCGGCGATACCGGTGGACACCGCGCTCGCGAGGATGGCGTCCGTGCCCAGCGGCAGGTGCGGACCGTGCTGCTCCAGCGCGCCGCACGGCACCATGACCACCGGATCGCGGACGACGCGCTCGGCGTACTCGGGCCAGCTCAGGTCGCTAACTTGTGCCATCGCGCCTCCAGTTCCGCCGCATCCGGGGACCTTCAGTCCGTGCGTGCCCGCCGGCGGCGGTCGACCGCATCGGCGAGCAGGCACAGCAGTTCGAACATCAGGGTCGCGCCGACCAGGGCCGTGCTGCCGCTCGGGTCGAACGGCGGCGCCACCTCGACGACGTCGGCGCCGATCAGATTCAGGCCCCGGAGTCCGCGCAGCACCGCCTGCGCCTCGCGGGTGGTGATGCCGCCGATCTCCGGCGTGCCCGTGCCCGGAGCGAACGCCGGGTCGAGGCCGTCGACATCGAAGCTGATGTAGGTAGGGCCGTCGCCGGCGACGCGACGCGCCTCGGCGATCGTGCCCTCCACGCCCAGGCGGGTGAACTCCTCCATGTAGATGACCCGCATCCCGCTCCGCTCGGCGAAGGCCATGTCCTCGGGGCCGTACAGCGACCCCCGGATCCCGATCTGCACGGTCCGGCCCGGATCGAGCAGCCCCTCCTCGACCGCGCGGCGGAACGGCGTGCCATGCGTGTAGCGGTTGTCGCCGAAATAGCGATCCCAGGTATCGGAGTGCGCGTCGAAGTGGATCATCCCGACCGGGCGCCCGCGGGCAATCGCGCGGAAGATGGGCAGCGTGATCAGGTGATCGCCGCCGGCGGACAGGGGCAGACAGCCGGCCGCGCGCACCGGCTGATAGAACCGCTCGATTATCGCCAGCGACTCCATCAGGTTGATCGGATTCACCGGCGCGTCGCCCATGTCCGCGCATCGGGCAAGCCGGTACGGCGAGATCCGGCTGACGTGATGCGTACTGCGCATGAGGCTCGACATGTTGCGGATCTCGCGCGGCCCGTGGCGGGCGCCGGCGCGGTTGGTCGTGCCGCCATCCCACGGCACGCCGATGAGCGCTATGTCGAGCTGCGCGGGATCGCAGATGCAGGGCAGGCGCATGAACGTCGGGATCGCGCCAAAGCGCGGCATGAGCGCCGCATCGACCGGTTGGGGGAACTCGGTGGCTGTTGTCATGCGCTGGCAGTACGGACCGTTGTGAACGACCCAGGTGGCCGTGGCCACCATCCCGACTCGCATCGCACCTCCGGCGCACCAGGGGCACTTCGCAAACCGAATGGTCCGCGCCGTGGCCTAGTATAGGCGCAATATTGCAGCGATCAATCGCCAACTTTATGATGCTCACATCGCCTCCTTTCGATGTGACGGCCGCCGCCCATGAGCCTGATCCCGGGATCGGAACTGCGCAATCTGCGCGTCTTCGCCACGATCGTGCGCGCCGGCGGGATTGCCGGTGCGCAACTGGCGCTGAACCTCAGCCAGTCGACGGTTTCGACCCACCTGGCTGCATTGGAGCGGTGCATGGGCGTGCGTCTCTGTCATCGCGGTCGCGGCGGCTTCCGGCTGACGGAGGCCGGACAGGTGGTGTACGACGCCGCGAAGGAGCTGCTGAGCGCGGCCGAGCACTTCCGCGCGCGGACGGCCTCGCTGCAGGGCTCGATCGCCGGGACGCTGCGCATCGGCATCGTCGATGCCACCGTCGGCAACCCGTACCTGCCGCTGCAGGCAATCATCCGGCGCTTTGGCGCGCACGCCCCGGAGGTGTTGCTGGATGTCGTGGTCGCGGACCCCGTCGAGCTCGAGCAGCAACTGCTCAACGGGCAGCGCGACATCGGCATCGGTGTCTTCTACCAGCAGGCCACGGGCCTGAACTACGAACCGCTGTACGCCGAGGAGCAGGAGCTGTACTGCGGCCCCGGTCATCCGCTGTTCGCGGTCGCCAGTCGCGAGGTGACGGTGGATCGGGTGCGCGCCTCCCCGTTCGTCGCGCGCAGCTATGTGCACCGGCTGGAAATGGAACGGCTCGGCTACAGCAAGGCGGCCGCGACGGTGCAGTGCATGGAGGCGCAGGCGACGTTGATCCTGACCGGCCGCTACGTCGGCTATCTGCCATCGCACTACGCGCAGACCTGGGTCGGCGCCGGCCAGATGCGCACGCTGATGCCGAAGCGCTTCCGCTACCACTCGCCGTTCTTCGCGGCCTATCGCCGCGGCGCCGAGGATGGCATCCTGTTGCAGGCCTTCCTGCGCGACCTCGATGCCGAGCGCACCAGCGCCAACAACGGGCCACTCGCCAGGCAGTGGCGGTTCCGCGGCGAGACCTCGTTGCCGCGTCTGCGCCGGCGCCAGCGCGCGGGGTGAGTGCCCCCGCACCGTAACCGGAGTACTGAATTCATGCATCCCGCACCGGCGCGCTGGTGATGGCGACACACTGCAATCCTGACCGTATCGCCGCGGCGGCCGCGGTCGACGAGGCGCGCCTGTGGTCGCGTCTCGTCGAGTTCGGCGAGATCGGCGCTATCGGCGGCGGGGGCGTGTGCCGGCTGGCGCTCAGCGACGAGGAACTCGCCGCACGGCGATACATCGCGGGCTGGGCGCACTCGCGGGGCCATCGAGTGTTCGTCGATGCCGTCGCCAACCTGTTCGTTCGTCGCGAAGGCACCGATCCTGCGGCCGCGCCCGTGATCACCGGCAGCCACATCGACACCCAGCCGCAAGGCGGGCGATTCGACGGCGCCTACGGCGTGATCGCCGGACTCGAGGCGCTCGCGGCGCTGGACGAGGCGGCGGTGCAGACCCGCCGCCCGATCGAAGTCGTCGCCTGGACCAACGAGGAGGGCGTGCGTTTCACTCCCGGCGCGATGGGCTCCATGGTGTTCAGCGGTGCGCTGGCACTGAGCGATATCGCCGGGCGGCGCGGAAGCGATGGCGTCCCCCTGTCGGGCGCGCTTGCCTCGGCGCTGGCGGCAACGCCGCAGGCGACGTTCCGCCAGACAGTTCGACCGATCGCCGCGTACGTCGAGGCGCACATCGAGCAGGGCCCGGAGCTCGAGGCGAAGGGCATTCCGATCGGCGTCGTCGAGGGCATACAGGGTGTGCGCTGGTTCGACGTCGACGTCGTCGGCAGCGGCGCGCATGCCGGCACGACCCCGCTGGCGCGGCGCCGCGATGCGTTCCAGGACGCGCTGCGCATCGTCAACGCCCTGAACGAGTGGACGTCGGACCCGGGCGATGTACTGCGCTTCACGGTCGGACACGTCGAGGTCACTCCGAATTCACGCAACACCGTGCCGGCCCGGGCACGCCTGGGCATCGATCTGCGGCATCCCGATGCGGGCGTCCTGCGGGAGAAGGGTGACCGGATTGCCGCGATCGCGGCCGGGGCGGCCAGACATTGCGAGGTCTGCGTCCGCGAGGTCTTCACCAAGGCGCCGGCGACCTTCGACCGCCAGGTGATCGACACCATCGAGACCGCGGCACGCCTGTTGCGGATCCCCAGCCTGCGCATGCCTTCGGGCGCGTTTCACGACGCGCTGTTCCTCAACGACCTCTGTCCGACCGGGATGATCTTCATTCCCTGCGAGCGCGGCATCAGCCACGACCCGGCGGAGAACATCACCGCCGCCCAGGCCGCCGCCGGCGCGCGGGTGCTCGCGGCCACGCTCGTCGCACTGGCCGATTGACTGCATTCGCCAGCCCGCGTCGGCGTGCGCGAAACCGGCCTCGCTGCGCGCCGCGCCGGGACTGCCCTCCGAACGCATCGCAACATCCATTGCTGCAACGGCCCATCCTTGATTGCCATCCATGCGTGAACTAAGTTCTGATCAATCGAGCATCCTTGTTTCCTCAATACCAAAAAGTGGGGGGGATCATGAAGAAGATCACGCGGAGGATGTTCGGGCTGGCCGCGGCCGCTGCCCTGACCCTGTCAGCAGGTCTCAACGGCGCCAGCGCCGGAGACAGGCAGAAGAGCGCCGCGCCGCCGCAACGGGTTCTCATCGTCCTGCTCGATCAGATGGTCCCGACGTACGCGGACATCTTCCACATGCCGAACTTTCGGCGTCTGCGGGATTCCGGGCGCAATTTCAGGGAAGCATACCTGGGCTACATGGCCTCGGAGACGGTGATTGCCCATAACGTCATCGTCTCGGGAAAACACCCGAAGAACATGGGATGGGTGGATGAAGCGTACCGGGACGTGAACAACTATTTCGGCAAGAACACGCCCGGAGAGCCGCCGGCCATGCACATCACCGGCGATCTCAGCCTCGCGGATTTCGATACCATCGTGAATGCCGCGGGATACCGGAAGCTCGCCGACTACCTGCATGACGCCCGTCCGGGCACCAAGTTCATCACCGTCGGCGAGAAGGGGTACGCCGTGGAGTCCGCGACCGCGCCCTCCGGGGACATCGCCGTTCGCATGTCCAGCCGCTCCTCCAGCTCGCTGCACAACGAATGTCGCGACGTCATCCTGGGCGGGCGTTACCGCTTCCCCGCGGGCAAGAACGTCCCCATCTATCTTACCGAGCCCTTCTGCGGCCGCTGGTACATCAACTCCGACGCTGGCAACAGCTACGGCACGACCGACGCGTTTCCCTCCTGGATCTACCCGGAGGACGGTGATCGGCTCTTCCCCGGCACCAGCCCTGCGTCGC
Source organism: Gammaproteobacteria bacterium (assembly GCA_022072255.1). Classification (GTDB taxonomy): domain Bacteria; phylum Pseudomonadota; class Gammaproteobacteria; order JAJPIJ01; family JAJPIJ01; genus JAJVHZ01. Next base: position 32,524 of record JAJVHZ010000019.1, read on the forward strand.
GGGCAGGTCACGTCGGCGGCGATGTGTGGGTCGCCGATGCCGCGATCGCGATGATGGTCAACGAGAACTGGTCGGGCATGTTCGTGACCCTGGGCGGGATCGACAAGGCGGCTCACATGTGGGGTGCGCAGTACGATGCCGCCACCTTCAACGGGAACTGCTACGTCGGGACGGACGCCGAGATCGGTGCCGCGCAAACCCACGTTCGCTGCGCCGCCGAGATCGCCGATGCGCAGCTCGGCAGACTGCTCGCCCAGGTGCGGCGGGTCGACGCCGCGCGCGGCGGCGAGACCCTCGTGGTGCTCACTGCCGATCACGGCGCGACGCATGCCGAGAATTTCCACGGAAAGACCACGCCCGATGCCAGCAACAGCAACTGGTATTTCGCGCCGTTCGGCGTCTGGGACGCAGGCTCCGGCGCGACCGCCATAGACACCGTCACCTACACCAATCCATCGCCGGCGCTGCAGCCGCTGATTGATCTCAAGCAGACCGACGGGGTGACGGGCAATCTGCAGTTCTCGTATCAGTCCACGGCGATCGAGGCGTGGCTGATCGATCGATCGGTGCCGAAGATGAAGGAAGCGGCGGCGGCGATGCTCACCCTGCCGGGCGTCACGGCCACGTACTGGCGTCAGGGCGATCGCTTCCGCCTGTATGCCACCAACGCCATGACCGGTTCGGAGAGGAAATGGTGGAAGAAGCACGGCCAGGAGATCCTCGACACGATGGCAGCGCCCAGCGGGCCGGACGTCGTCGGCCTGCTGCACGACAAGGTCAGTTACGGTGCATACGGCGATCACGGCGGCGCCCAGGAGAGCGTCCAGCGGGTCCCGATGGTCTTCTGGTCCCGTAGCCTCGCCAGGCGCGGCGGACACGCCAGTCACGGACCGTTTCAGACCGCGGACGTCATGCCGACGATCCTGAAGGCGATGGGCATCCCGCTCACGGCCAGGGTGGACGGCAAGGCGCGCCCGCTCCAGCCGTAGTTCTGACGACGCTGGAGGACGAGGGACCGTCCCCAGCCTCGCGCACGGCCCCGCGCCACATCCTCGCAGGGCTTGATCGGCGGCAAACCCCCGGCGTGCGTCCGCGCGTAGTCTGCAGCCATTCCCGGCTCTGCTCCGGGAGCGCGCGACCTTGAGACTGACCCACCTGACGCCCGAAGAGGCGCTCGCCAGCCTGAAGAGCGGGCCCAACGGCTTGAGCGCCGTTGAGGCCGCGCGGCGGCTCGCCGAGTTCGGCGCCAACGAGATCGAAGAGCTCGGCCGCAGGTCGCTGTGGTGGCGGTTCGGGCGCGAGTTCACGCACTTCTTCGCCGTCATCCTGTGGGTCGCCGCCGCGCTGTGTTTCATCGCCGAGTGGTACCGGGCCGGGCAGGGCATGGCGGTGCTCGGCTACGCAATCCTCGGCGTCATCCTCATCAACGGCGCATTCTCGTTCTGGCAGGAGTACCGCGCCGAGCGCGCGGTGGCGGCGCTGCGGCAATTGCTGCCGCCCAGCGTCATGGCTTTACGCGCGGGCGAACCGGCCTCGGTCGCCGCCTCGGCCCTCGTGCCGGGCGACGTGGTCCTGCTCAAGGAGGGCGACAACGTTCCCGCCGACTGCCGGATAATCGACGCCTTCGGTCTGCGGGTAAACACCGCCGCCATCACCGGGGAATCACGGCCCGAGGCGCGAACGGCATCGGCGGACACGGACGCCGCGCCGCTTCTTGCACGCAATCTGCTGCACGCCGGCACCACCGTAGTGTCGGGCGAGGCCAGAGCGGTCGTCTATGCCACCGGCATGCGGACTGAGTTCGGACGCATCGCGCACCTGACACAGACCGCGGGCGAGACCGTCTCGCCCCTGCAACGCGAGATCGCCCGGGTGAGCCGGCTGGTGGCCGTGCTCGCGACATCGCTTGGCGTGATCTTCTTTCTCATTGGCCAGATGCTGGGGCAACCGCTCTGGGAGAACCTGCTGTTTGCCATCGGCATCATCGTCGCCAACGTTCCCGAAGGCCTGTTGCCGACGGTGACCCTTGCGCTCGCGATGGCCACGCAGCGCATGGCGCGGCGCCAGGCGCTCGTGCGGCACCTGCCTGCGGTGGAGGCCCTGGGATCCACCACCGTCATCTGCTGCGACAAGACCGGCACGCTGACGAAGAACCTGATGAGCGTGCGAGCGCTCTACCTCGACGGCCGCGCACTCGAGCCGGAGGCGCTGGCCGGGCAGTCCGGGCCCGTCGCTGCATCCCCGGATCTGTTCCTGACGCTGCGCCACTGCCACAACCTCCATGCCGTGGAGCGCAATGGCAGGCACGAGTGGCTGGGCGATCCGATGGAGGTGGCGCTGGCGGAATTCGCGGATCGAGCCCCGGCGGCGCTGCCTGCGGTCCGGCGTGTCGATGAGATCCCGTTCGACACGGATCGCAAGCGCATGTCGGTGATCGTCGACGTCGGTGCCGAACGCCGGGTGCTGTGCAAGGGCGCGCTGGAGACCGTTCTGCCAACCTGCGGCGCCGCGCGCAGTGGAGAGGCCCTGCAGCCGATCACCGACCAGGTGCGGACGGAGTACGTGGAGGCGGAACGCCGGATGGCCGAGGCCGGTCTGCGGGTGCTCGCCATCGCAGCATCCACGCTGCGCGCGGCCCAGAAGGTCACTACCGAAGCCGATCTGACCCTGTGCGGACTGGTCGGTCTCGAGGACCCGCCGCGGGCCGAGGTCACGCCCGCCATCGCCTCGTGCCGGCAGGCCGGCATCCGCGTCGTTATGGTGACCGGGGATCATCCGCGCACGGCGCTCGCCATCGCCCGGGAGATCGACCTGGTGCGCGGTACGGCCCCTACCGTCATCACCGGCGAGCAGCTCCGCCACGTATCGCCGGCGCAGCTGCAACTCGCGCTCGACGCGCCCGAGATCCTGTTCGCGCGGGTGACCGCCGACCAGAAGATGCGCATCGTCGAGGCCATGAAGCAGAAGGGCGAGACCGTGGCCGTGACCGGCGACGGGGTGAACGACGCCCCGGCGCTGAAGACGGCGGACATAGGCATCGCGATGGGCATCGCCGGCACCGACGTTGCCAAGGAGGCGGCAGACATCGTCCTGCTGGACGACAACTTCGCCAGCATCGTCAACGCCATCGAGGAAGGCCGCTCGGTCTACGACAACATCCGCAAGTTCCTGACCTACATCCTCACCTCGAACATCCCGGAGCTGGTGCCCTATCTCGCCTTCGTGCTGCTGCGCATTCCGCTGCCGCTGACGATCGTCCAGATCCTGGCCGTCGATCTCGGCACCGACATGGTGCCGGCGCTGGCGCTCGGGGCCGAGCGCCCGGATCCGGCCGTCATGCAGCGCCCGCCGCGGCCACGCGACGAGCGGCTGATGCACTGGCCGCTCATCGCGCGGGCCTATCTCTTTCTCGGCGTGCTCGAGGCGACGGCGGCGATGGCCGCGTTCTTCTTCGTGCTCAACGAGGGCGGCTGGAATTACGGCGAGCTGCCCGCGCCCACCGACCCCTCCTACCTGCAGGCAACCACGGCATGCCTGGCCACCATCATCGTGATGCAGGTGGCAAACGTCTTCCTGTGCCGGCATCCACGCCGCTCGGCATTTGCGTTCTCCCTGCGGAGCAATCGCCTGCTGTGGCTGGGGATCGCGGTAGAGCTCGCGCTCATCCTGGCGATCGTCTACACGCCTATCGGCCAGGCGGCCTTCGGCACCGCACCGTTGCCGGCGCACGTCTGGCTCCTCGCCATGGTATTCGCCTTCGCAATGCTGACGATCGAGGAGCTGCGAAAATGGCTCGTGCGCAGCGGCGAATGACCCGGGCCCGGAATTGGATCGACTACTCGTCGTCGACGCTTTATCCTCTCGCTGGTGATGGAAATCGATGCGGTGTCGCGGGATGAGGCGAGCACGGTGTTCCGCCTGGTTTCCCTCGTTCGTCTTGGCACGAGATCCCCCCGATGCCCCGCCGCTGCAAACTGCTGACCTGCGTAGCTCTCCTTACGGCCGCTGGCGTCAGTGCAACGCTTGCGGAAGACCAGCGAGGCGGGAGCGGCGATTCGGTCGACCTGGCGCGGCAGGACCAGAACCCCGTCACCCGCCTGTACATCTTGCGGTTCGAAGACAACACCCAGTTCGGATTCGGTCCGGAAAACGACGTCCTGAATTTCTTCCGGATACAGCCAATCGTACCCCTCGACCTGAACGAGAACTGGAGCCTCCTGATCCGGCCCATCATCCCTGTCGTTCATCAACCCTGGCCGGATTCGACGGACGGGTTGAGCGATATTGTCCTGACGATGTTCGTGACGCCGGCCCGGGCCGGGAAGTTCATTTGGGGCATAGGGCCGACGCTGCTCCTGCCCACGGCCACCGACGCGATGATCGGTACCGGAAAATGGTCGGTGGGCCCGGCGGTTGCGGGCGTGTATCTCGACGGTCCGTGGGTGATCGGGGCCATCGTACAGAACGTGTGGTCGTTTGCCGGCGAGCATGACCGGCAGGATGTCAACGCGATGACGCTGCGGCCGCTCGTCAACTACAACCTGCCCGGCGGCTGGTACCTGAGCAGCAGCCCCAGCATCGCCGCAAACTGGCAGGCGGACAGCTCCAACCGCTGGCTGGTCCCGATCGGCGGTGGTGTCGGCAGGGTCTTTTCCATCGGCGGGCAACGCATGAGTGCGCTGCTGGAATCCTATTATCACGTGGTGTCGCCCGAGACGGGCCCCGACTGGCAGCTGCGACTGCAGCTCTCGTTCCTGTATTAGGACAAAGAGAGACTGGCGAAGGGTCTTCATCATAGAATTCCAGCTCGCAATCCCGGGTAGCTCGATGTCGCGTCCTGTCGCTGCCCTCGCGGGCATCTCCGTCGTGATGATCCTCATTGCGCTCGACCAGACGGTCGTGGGGACCGCTCTGCCGCGTATGGTGGCGGAGCTGAAGGGGTTCCAGCTTTATCCCTGGGTGGCCGCCGCCTACCTGCTGACGAACGCCATCCTCATTCCGGTAACCGGCCGGCTCGGCGACCTTCACGGGCGCAAGCCATTTCTCCTGGCCTCCATCGTCCTGTTCACGCTGGCATCGGCATTGTGCGGTCTCGCGGAGAACATGATCCAGCTGGTACTGGCGCGCGGACTGCAGGGCATCGGGGGTGGGATGTTGATCGGCTCCGCGTTCGCCTCGGTCAGCGACCTTTTCCCCGAGACCATGGAACGGGTGCGCTGGCAGGTGATGCTGTCAGCAGCCTTCGGCGCCGCCGCCGCGCTTGGGCCGATGCTCGGCGGCTGGATGACGGAGCACTTCGGATGGCGGAGCGTCTTCTACGTCAATCTGCCGGTCGGCCTCCTCGCCCTGCCCATCGTTTGGCGCTACCTGCCGTGGGTGGTCCATCGGCAGCAGGGGGTCAGCAAGGCTGTCGACTGGATCGGCGTGCTGCTTCTTTCACTGGCCATCGGCACGCTGCTGCTGACGACGGAACTCGGTGACCGCCTTGGATTCGCCAGCGCGCAATTCTGGGGATTGGTGATCCTGGCCGTTGTGCTCGGCGGTCTCTTCATGCGGCATCAACGCCGCACGCCGGCGCCGGTGATCCCGCCGCAACTGGTCGCCGATCCGACCGTGCGCCGCCTCGGGCTGCTGGGCACGCTCACCGGCTTCAACCTGTTCGTGCTGCTCTTCTACGCGCCGCTGCTCCTGCAGGGCGGCTTCACCATGTCGCCGAGGCAGGCAGGTCTGGTGATCACGCCCGTCCTGGTCTGCATCACCCTGGGCAGCATCGCGAACGGGCGGCTTGTCTCCCGCGTGGCGCGCCCGGAGCGATTGTTCTCCCTGGGCGCACTGCTGCTCGTCGTCGGGCTGTGCCTGCTGTGCGTCATTTCCGCCGATTCGCCCCTGCCGTTCATGCTCGGCGTGTTCGCCCTCTGCGGTTTGGGCTTCGGCTTTCAGACGTCGAACCTGACCCTGCAGACGCAGGCCGCAGTCGGCCGGGAGGACCAGGGAGCGGCGTCGGCCCTGATTCAGACATTGCGCACGCTGGGAAGCATGTTCGGCGCGAGCCTTGCCGGGCTCCTCGTCAGCCTGAGCTTCAGCCGCACGGCGGCGGGCATGCTCGCGAAGGAGGGTATCGGCGGCCCGGCGATCTCGCGCCTGTTCGACAGTCCACAGTTGCTGCTGCGGGCGCCGGACCAGGACCTGCTCATGAGCCTTGCGCGCGACCGGGGCTTCGACGCCGCCGTCCTGCTCGAGCAGGCCCGCGAAGGCCTGGTGAGCGGCGTCCACGCGGCCTTCGC
>JAJVHZ010000121.1 GCA_022072255.1 Gammaproteobacteria bacterium
TCGGCCCCGCCGGCCGCGGCGCCGACCCCGACACCGGCCGTACCGCCCGCTGCGCCGGTACCGCCGCCAGAGAACGTGGCGACCGCGCCACCGGCATATTCCCCGCCGCCGGCACCCGCAAGCGTGGCCCCGGCGCCGACCCCGCCTGCGGCGCCGCCCGCATCCTCAGGGTCCTCGGCCATGGAGGAGTTGCTGAAACGCCGGCAGGCGAGCGACAGCGTCGCCGAACCCGCCCCCGAACCGCCGCCGACCGCCACGGCGACCGCCGAACCGGTGCCCAAGCCGGTGAAGCGCAAGCAGCAGAAACCCAGGCCGGTGGAACCCGCGCCGGCGCCGCCGCCGCCCGACCCGCCCCCTGCTGCCGGCGGCGCCGCGAATGCCTGGCAGAAGGCGAACCAGGACACCCAGTTCATCGAAGGCAACTGACCCCAAGGAGCTCGGCATGAGGCGATACACGGCTGCACGCGCATTCAATTCCGGTTTATCCAGGGCATGTCAGGCTGCGTTTCGCAGCGTAATCCTCGCAGCGGTGACGATCATGGCGGTGGCCCCGGCTCACGCCGGCGGGGCGCTGCCGGGGACATACGGACACAAGATCTACCGGGTCGACTACAGCCTGTATCCGTTCGTGCAGGTGTACTTCCGAACCTTTGACGAGAACAAGCAGCCGCTGGTGAATCTGAACGAGCTGAACATAGGCCTGATGGTGAAGGGGCGCGCCTACGACCCGATGAAGCGGCAGTACCGTATCGAGTCGGTACGGCAGATGCAGGTCGGCACGCGCACCGTGCTGGTACTGGACGCCAGCAAGTCGATGGCCGGCGCGCCGTTCGAGGCCGCCCTGCGCGCCGCCGCGCGCTACGTCGACACCAAGCGGCCGCAGGACGAGATCGCGGTGCTCGCGATCCGCGACGAGAAGGAAGGCTACCAGCTCGTCTCCCAGTTCGAGCGCGACCCACTGGCGGTCGCCCGCCGCCTGGCCGACGTGCAGGTCGACGGCATGCAGAGCCGCATCTACGACAGCGTCGGCGCCGCCATGCAGATGTGCGGCCTGAGCGGACAGGGTTCGCTCGATCCGGGCATCGAGAACTACATCGTCTCCTGCTCGATCGTCGTGTTCTCCGACGGCCTCGACGAGGGCAGTGCACTGGCACGCGAGGAGCTGATGGGACGCATCACCAACATGCCGGTGCCGGTGCCGATCTACTCGCTGGCCTATTCGAAGCGTTCCGACGAACACTTCAAGAATCTGGAGGCGCTGTCGAAAAATTCCTTCGGCAATTACTACAATGTCGGGGAGACGGTGGATCGCATGCAGTCGATCGTGGAAGAGATCCAGAACATCGTGCAGAGCGACTACGTCGTCACCTTTCGCTCCTACCTGCCGGTGGACGGCGAGTCTCACGCGCTGAAGCTCGGCGTCGAGTACCCCACCGGCAGCGGCAAGTTCACCTACGACTCCGGCAGCTTCGAGGCCATCGAACCGCCGCCGGTGACGGGCATCAGAGAGCGGATGGAGGCGCTCAACGCGATGCTGCCGCCGCTCCCCGACGGCAATCCGCATTTCGGCGCCGCGGGCGGCGCCGCCGCCGTCCCGGAACCCGCTACCCAACCACCGCTGCCCGCGCCGCCGGCAGTGGTGCAGTGAAATCAGAACCGCGAAGCCTGGGCACCAACCGCTTGAAGCTCACATCGTAAGGAGACCATCATGAAGACTCGTTCGAAGGCAGCAGTAGTCGGCGTCACCCTTTCCTGTGTCGTGCTGACGGGTTGCACCGGTGGCAGCTACTCGACCACCGAGACCTCCACGGTCGGCGGCGCCGCCGTCGGCGCGCTGGTCGGCGGCCTGCTGGGCGGCTGGGAATGGGCTGCCATTGGCGCGGCGAGCGGCGCGGCCCTGGGCTGGGTCACCGGCAAGGCGATCGAGGCTCAGGAGATCTCGTCCCGCAGCACGGTGCAGGACCAACAGTTGTACGGCTACTCCGCCCCCTCCGACAGCGTGTTCGTGAACATCAACTCCGCGACCTCCTCGCCGCAGGTGGTCGCCCCGGGCGGTGTCGTGGACGTGGTCACCGATTATTCGCTGGCACTGCCGCAGAGCATGTCGCAGGCGAACGTGATGGCCACCAGCGTGCTGATGAAGGACGGCGAGAAGGTCATGGAGTTCAAGGGCAAGCCGGTGCCGAAGGCCTCCGGCGGATATACGATCAAGCTGCCGATCAACATCCCGGCAGAGGCCGCCCCGGGCACGTACGTCATCGAGCACAACGTCTCGGCCGGCAGCACCTACGACAGCGCGCAATCGACCTTCGTCGTCAAGTCCTGATCCCCGCGGATTTCACGGTGTCGGCCCCGAGGGCGGCGTGGACAGCGATGTCCCCGCCGCCCGTTTCGTTTGCGGGCCGCCGGCGCCGGGAAGCCTTCCCGCCCGCGAACGATTGATCCGGACAGTCCTGCGATGAGACGCCTGCTCGCCGCGGCGCTGCTGTGGCTCTGTCTGCTCCCGCCGGCGTGGACGCAGGCGACGCGCTGCGAGGCCGAGGTGCGGCGCGCCGCCGCCACGCTCGGCCAGATCTACCGCCAATGGCCGCTGCGACCGACCGGCGATCGCGTCGAGCAGGGAGCGCAGTACGTCGCCGCACGCCTGGGGCGCAACGAGACCTCGTCCGGCAGGCAGTGGCGCGTGCACGTCGTGCGCGACACCAAGCTCAACGCCTTCTCGATCGGCGACGGCCACATCTTTCTCACCGAGGGGATGCTCCGCTTCGTCGCCAACGAGGGCGAGCTGGCGGCCGTCATCGCGCACGAATTCGGGCACCACCTCGCCGGACACTTCTGTACCACCGCGCGCAAACGCGGGTTCGTGGGCGGATTGTTCGGCGGCCACGAAGGTGAAGGCGCCACCCGCAGCCGCGTGGGCACCCTGACCGCGGTCGTGGATCCGCAGAAGGAGCGGGAGGCCGACCGCATTGCCACCGTCGTGCTCGAACGCGCCGGCTACGATCCGCATCATGCGCTCGAGCTCGCCATGCGTGTCGCGCGCAGCGGCAGCCCTGCCCACTTCCAGTACAAACACCGCATCGAGGCCCTGCAGGAACTGCTCGCCGGCCGCCCCCCCGACCCCATTACGCAGCCGGACTCGGGCGAGTTCCTGGAGATGAAGCGCACCCTGTGGCGGGAGGATGCGTTGCGCTGACGGCGGCCAGGGGCTCCGCGCCCCGGCCCACGGGCGGGTGTCTGAAAATACCCGGTGGAAGATGGCGCGCTCGGCGGGATTCGAACCCACGACCCCAGCCTTCGGAGGGCTGTACTCTATCCATCTGAGCTACGAGCGCGTTTGCGGCAGAAACGAATTCTAGCCGAGGGGCCCGCCGCGCGCATGACCCGTGTCCACGGACCGCGGCACCCGTTCGATCGTGTCACGGCCGCGCTGCTGGCAACCCGGCGACTCCCTGGCCCGCACCCCTTCCGGGAGTGGCGATACCGGCCGCCGCACGGCGGCATTCAAGAGCAAAAAGGTTAACGCCTGCCGGCCCTGACGTCCAATCGCCTGTCAAGCCCGCCGGGTCAGTCATATCGAAACGCGACAGGCCGGCGAGCGGCCATGATTTACATATATAATTGCCCCAGGCAGGGGAAGCCGCCCGCTCGTGGCCTGGCGGGTCAGCGCGGGAGTCGACAAGATCAACAATCCGCTGGGGGAATCATGAGCCAAGAACAAGACGCGATTTTCCTCAGAACCTTCACCATCGTTCCCACTGTGCTCACGGTCTTCGGCATCTTCGCCGCGATCATGGGCCGGCGTTTCGGGAACCCGGCACAGACCGAGGGGTCGGTGGCAGAGCAACCGCCCGCGGCAACGGATACAACGCATGAGTGATCAGCAAGACCGCCAGTTCTTCCGTAATTTCTCGCTCACCCTCCTCGGGCTGGCGCTCTTCGGCGTCTTCGCCTCCTTCATGGGACGTCAGATCGCCACGCTGGTGCCCCAGGACAGCGGCGCCGAGGTGATCGCCGAGCGCGTGGCGCCGGTCGGCGCGGTTTACACGGAAGACAGTCCGCCCCCCACGGTCGTCAACGAGGCGCCTCCCGCGGTCGCTGCCGCCGGCGCCACCGGCGACGTCGGCAAGCAGACATACGATACCGTCTGCATGGCCTGCCATGGCGCCGGCGTGGCCGGGGCACCGAAGTTCGGTGACAAGGGCGCCTGGGAGCCGCGTATCGCCCAGGGCATGGACCTGCTGCACAAGCACGCGATCGAGGGCTTTCAGGGCAGCACCGGCGTGATGCCGGCCAGGGGCGGGAGGACGGACCTCTCCGACGACGCCGTCAAGGCGGCCGTGGATTACATCCTTGCCGAGAGCGGCGGGCCGGCGCGCGCCGCGCCCGCGGCCGCGGAGGCCGCCACTGCTCCGGCTGCTCCGGCTGCTCCGGCTGCTCCGGCTGCTCCGGCTGCTCCGGCTGCTCCGGCTGCTCCGGCTGCTCCGGCTGCTCCGGCTGCTCCGGCTGCCGAAGCTCCCGCTCCCGCGGAGGCAACCGCTGCGCAGCCTGCCGAGGCCTCGGCTCCCGCAGCGGCCGCACCTGCAGCCGGGGCCCCCGAGGCCGTTGCCGGCGGCGCGAGCGAGAAGGGCAAGCAGGTCTACGACACCGTCTGCATGGTCTGCCACACCACCGGCGCCGCCGGCGCTCCGAAGTTTGCCGACAAGGCCGCCTGGGAGCCGCGCATCTCCCAGGGCATGGACCTGCTGTATGAGCATTCGCTCAAGGGATTCATGGGTGCAGCGGGCATGATGCCGCCGAAGGGTGGCCGCGCCGATCTTCCCGATGACGACGTCAAGGCGGCCGTCGACTACATGGTAGGTGCCGCCAAGTAATTCTTCCCAACTGTCTGGAGTAAACAGCCATGCAAAACAACGTACGTACACTGTGGATTGCCGCCATTGCCGCCGCTTTGACATTGGGTGGTTGCGGAAAGAAGGAAGAGGCGGCGGCGCCCGCGCCCGCCGAATCGGCGGCTGCACCGGCCGCCGAGGCTCCGGCTGCTCCTGCCGAGGCGGCCCCTGCCGCGGAGACGGCGGCTGCACCGGCGGAAGCTCCTGCTGCGGAGGCTGCGGCACCCGCCGCCGAGGCCGCTGCCCCGGCCGCGGAAGGTGCACCCGCCGCGACCGCCGCGAACGAGAAGGGCAAGCAGATCTACGACTCCGTCTGCATGGCCTGCCATGCCGCCGGCATCGCCGGCGCGCCGAAGTTCGGCGACAAGGCCGCGTGGGAGCCTCGCATCGCCCAGGGCATGGACCTGCTGCACGAGCACTCGATCAAGGGATACACGGGCAAGACGGGCATGATGCCACCGAAGGGCGGCCGCGCCGACCTGCCCGACGCAGACGTAATGGCGGCCGTCGACTACATGGTGAGCGCCGCCAAATAATTCGAGGGGCCTCATGCGGACGAAGGGCGGCCGCGTGCCGCCCTTCCTCTTTCCTGGCGCCCGACGTCGTGAACCGCGCCACGCGTTTCACAGTCTCTTCACCACCCCTTCGTACTGCCTCCCCGCCCGCGCACTATCGTTTGCCCGTCAGCCCCTGACGGACGAAGGAGTGCAGCATGTTCAAACGCGGTTATTCCCTGCTCGTCCTCGCGCTCGCATGCACGCAGGCGGACGCGGACAGCGCGACCGTGCCGTGGAGCGAGTTCAAGGAACTGTATGCCGAGCACATCGAGAACACGCGGCGCAAGGACGAGGACGGCAAGGCGGGCGCGCCGCCCGGCTACACGCTGCGCCGTGCCGAGATGGCGCTCCGCGCCGACGGCGATACGGTCACCGGCGAGATCGCATTCACCGGTGCAACGCTGTTGCCGCCGCCCGTGGTCGTCCCGCTGATCCGCGAGACGACGCTCGTCGCGGGCGTGCGCGGCGAGAAGGGCGGGCAGGTGCTGCGCACGGCGGATGCGGTGGCCTTTCGCAGCGATACCACCGGCCCGTTTCAGGTGACGCTCGATGTCGTCCTGCCCGTGGCGCGCGAACGCGAGGCGCGCAGCTTCGACGTGCCGGGGCCCGCCGCGATCACCAATGCGCTGCGGATCGATCTTCCGCCCGGCGCGCGTCTGACCGGCACGCCAGGGGTCCCCGGATCGGACGGCCGCCACTACCTCGCCGCAGGCCGGGTCCAGACCATCCGCTATATCAGCAAAGAGGAGGCCGCCGCCATGCCGCCCGCCATCGACATCTTCACCGAGATCGCCGTGCACCAGCATCGCCTTCGCCTCACCACCCTGCTCGTCCCCGGGCAGCCGCTCGCGCGTCCCTTCGACCTGCAGTTGCCGGCCGGGGCTCGCATCATCAGCTCCACCCTGCAGGATGACTGGTGGCGACTGCGGAACGATGGGTGCTACCGCATCGACCTGCCCGCCGATCTCGATCGTGCCCTGGAGATCGTCGCCGATCTCGACGCGCCGGCGTCGCAGCCGCTGCAGGTCATGCTGCCGCGGATACGCGAGAACATCGGAGCGGAGGGCAACTTCACGGTGCGCGAACCCGTGCACACGCGGGTCTCGGTGCAGGGCGCCGGGCTGGCCGGGAATCTGCCCGCGGAGCAGCTGTCCGGGGCGATCCGCGAGCGCTGGCCGGCGCTCGTGCATTTCGAACATGCCGGCGAGGAGCCGGTCGCGATCGCCCTCGAGCCGCTGCCGGCGGTCGGCACGCCGGAACTCGTGCTGGACGCAGTGACATTTTTCGCCGCCTACGGCGAGGATGGCCAGGTGCTCACCACGCTGCGGATGGCAGTGCCTGCCACCGCCGGCACCCGCCTGCGGCTGAAGCCGGTGCCCGGCGTGGAGGTGTGGTCGGTGACGGTCGACGGCGCGCGTCGCGAGATGCTCATCGAGGACGAGCGCGCCTGGGTCGTGCCGCTCGACGGCAAGTCCGCCGCGGAGGTCGAGATCGCCCTGCTCGCGCGGCACGACCGGCCGGCATTGCGCGGCAACCTGAATCTCACCCTGCCGGAGACCGGTCTGAGCGCACGCGTCCTGTACTTCGGACTGGCCCTGCCGAAGCGCCTGGAGCTCGCGTCCATGGACAGCGACCTGGCACCCGAGGACCCGGCGCGGCTGCCGCACCCGGAATACTTCAGGGGATCCTCCTATCTGTTCACGCGCTCGTTCTATCGCGGCGAGGCGATCCCGGTTGCGCTCGCGTACCGCGAACCCGCCGCCGTTGTCGTCGGCCAGTGAGGATGCCGGCATGAGCGTCCGACGCATCTTCGCACTCATCGGCATCTACCTGCTCGGCGCGTCCGGCTGGAACATCCTCGGCAGCGCGAGCAGCATGCGTTCCTGGTCGCAGGAATCCACGCTGACCGGGGCGGTGCAGAACCTCTGGGGCGCGCCCATCGTGCAGCCCGCGCCGACCTTCACCGTAACCGTGCCCGGCACCCGGCGGCAGCGTGCGATCGCCCCGGTGGAGAACCGCATCGCCGTGACCATCGATCTCGAGCATCGCCGCAAGGGCCTGTTGTGGTATTCCACCTATGCGGTGGACTTCGACGCGCAGTACACGCTGAGCAACAGCGAGCACGTCGCGCAGACGGTGCGCGTGCACTTTCCGCTGCCCTCGAAGACCGCAACCTACGAACGCCTGCAGGCCACGCTCGACGGCGAGCCGCTCCCGGGCGCCGCGGATTCCGGCAACGCCCTCGACCTGCACGAGCTCGTCACCCTCGCGCCCGGCGGGCGCCGCCGGTTCGGCGTGCATTACGCCACGCGCGGACTGAACGAGTGGCGCTACCGGCTGAGCGGCGAAAGCGGCGAGGTCAGGGGCCTGCGCGCCACGGTGCGGACCAATTTCGACGACATCGATTTCGCCGAGGGCAGCCTCTCGCCCACTGGCCGGGAACGGCAGGACGGCGGCTGGCGCGGCGAGTGGCAGGCCGAGCAGCTCATCACCCGCCAGGACATCGGCATCCTCACCCCGCAGCGGCTCAATCCCGGCCCGCTGGCGGCCCGCATGAGCTACTTCGCGCCGGTGTGCCTGCTGTTCTTCTTCGTCGTCGTCTCCGCGATCGCACTGCTGCGCCGTGTGGACATACATCCCATGCACTACCTGTTCGTCACCGCGGGCTTCTTCGCCTTCCACCTGCTGTTCGCCTACCTCGTGGATCTGATCAACGTGCACGCGGCATTCCTCGCTGCGACCGTCACCTCGGTCGGGCTGGTGACGAGCTACCTGCGCACCGCGCTCGGACCGCGCTTTCCCTGGCGGCTCGCGGCAGCCGGCCAATGCGTCTACCTCGTGCTGTTCTCCTACTCGTTTTTTCTGAAGGGAATGACGGGACTCACGGTCACCATCGGCTCGATCCTGACCCTGGCGGCGTTGATGCATGCCACCGCGCGGCTGGACTGGTCGGACGTATTCCGGCGCCGCCAGTTACGCGACGCGGCGGCGGGAGCGGTTGCGGGATAGCGCCCGGATAGCGCGAATTCTCCGCGGGCGCGCCATGGACGGGCGCGGCCGCGCTGCGCGCGGCGGGTCAGACGGAGACGAGATTGGCCTGGGCGGCGAGCAGGCGCTTGGTGCCGCTCGCCTCGAAATTGACCTGCACGACCATGTGCGCACCCTGGCCCTCGACGTTGAGCACGACGCCATCGCCGAAGCTCGCATGCCGCACCCGCTGGCCGAGCCTGAGCAGGGCGCCGCGATCCTCCTCCGTGCCGCGGCGGCCGTCGTAGCGCGGCACGCCGATGCTGCCGCCCATGCGCACTTCGCTGACCAGCTCGGCCGGCAGCTCGGAGATGAACCGCGACGGCCGCGGGTAGAGATCGGTGCCGTGCAGGCGGCGGCTTTCCGCGTGCGTCATGACCAACCGCTCGCGCGCACGGGTGATGCCCACGTAGCACAGGCGCCGTTCCTCCTCGAGCTGCGCGGGCTCCTCGCTGGAGCGCTGGTGCGGAAACAGGCCTTCCTCCATACCGACCATGAAAACGAGCGGGAACTCCAGCCCCTTGGCCGAATGCAGCGTCATGAGCTGCACGCAGTCCTCATGCGCCTCGGCCTGGCCCTCGCCGGACTCCAGTGCGGCGCGCGCGAGGAACGCCTGCACCGGCGTCATGCCCTCGAATTCCGGATCGCCGATCTCGAACTCGCGCGCGGCGGTGATCAACTCATCGAGGTTCTCGATGCGCTCCTCGCCGCGTCCGTCCTTCTCCTTGCGATAATGCTCCGGCAGCCGGCTGCGGCGTATGACCACGTCCATCGCCTCGCCGAGCGGCAGGGCCGCGGTCTCGTACGCCGCCGAGTCGATGAGCCGCATGAACTCGCCCAGGGCGCCGAGCGCGCGCGACGGCAGCTCCCTGGTCGCCATCAGGCGCTGCGCGGCGCGCCACAGCGGGATCGCCTCGCTGCGCGCGGCGGCGCGGACGGCGTCCATGGTGCGGTCGCCAATCCCGCGCATCGGCGTGTTGATGACGCGCTCGAAGGCGGCATCGTCCTCGCGGCTGGCCGCCAGCCGCAGGTAGGCGAGCGCGTCCTTGACCTCGGCGCGCTCGTAGAAGCGGAAGCCGCCGTAGACGCGGTAGGGGAGGCGCTGATCGCGCAGGGCGTCTTCGAACAGGCGCGACTGCGCGCTGGTTCGATACAGGATGGCCGCCTCGCGCAGCTGGCGGCCGCGCGCGTGCCACTGCGCGATCTGATCGACGCAGTAACGCGCCTCCTCGCGATCGTTGAAGGCGCTATAGAGCCGTACGGGCTCGCCGCCGGTCTGCTCGGTCCACAATTCCTTGCCCAGCCGGCCCGCGTTGTGCCGTATGAGCGCGTTGGCGGCCTTCAGGATGGTGCCGGTG
The DNA here is from genome assembly GCA_022072255.1 of Gammaproteobacteria bacterium. Taxonomy (GTDB): domain Bacteria; phylum Pseudomonadota; class Gammaproteobacteria; order JAJPIJ01; family JAJPIJ01; genus JAJVHZ01. Next base: position 9,835 of record JAJVHZ010000121.1, read on the forward strand.
GACCGGTAGTTCTGCTCCAGCCGGACGAGGCGCACGTTCGGGAAGTCCCGCGAGAAGCGCTCCATGTGCTCGACCTGCGCGCCCCGCCAGCTGTAGATGGACTGATCATCGTCGCCGACCACGAACAGGCTGTGGTTGACGTCCGCCGGCCGGCCGAGCGAGCCGCCCAGGTAGCGCAGCCAGGCGTACTGGATGGAATTGGTGTCCTGGAACTCATCGACCAGTACGTGACGGAAACGCTGCCGGTAGTGCTGCAGGAGCCCCTCGCTGTCGCGCCACAGCTCCAGCGATCGCAGCAGCAGCTCGGTGAAGTCGACCACGCCGGTGCGCTCGCAGGTCTCCTCGTAGACGCGGTAGATGCGCGCCAGCTGCGCCAGCGTCTCGTCACCGTGATCCGGGATCTTCCCGGCGCGCAGCCCCTCCTCCTTGCGCGCGTTGATGAACCACTGCGCCTCGCGCGCGGGCCAGCGGCTGTCGTCCAGCCCCATGCCCTTGATGACGCGGCGTATGGTCCGCAGCTGATCGTCGCTGTCGAGGATCTGGAAGTTCTCCGGCAGTCCCGCCTCGCGGGAGTGCGCGCGCAGCAGCCGGTGTGCGATGCCGTGAAACGTGCCCACCCACATCCCGGAGGCGGGCATCGCCAGCAGTTGCTCGATGCGCCCGCGCATCTCGGCGGCGGCCTTGTTGGTGAAGGTGACGGCGAGTATGCCCTGGGGGCTCGCCTGCGCGGTGGCGATGTACCAGGCGACCCGATGCACGAGCACGCGCGTCTTGCCGCTGCCGGCACCGGCCAGTACCAGAAGATTGGTCGGCTCGGCGCTGACCGCCGCGCGTTGCGCGTCGTTCAGAGGATCGAGGATCGGGGAAACATCCATGGCCGGATTCTACCCGAATGCGCCGCGCACTTCCGGGGCGCGCCGGGGCGCACCTGCGGCCTGATACAATCCCGGGCGATGAGCAACGACGATCCGGCATTCAGCGAGCAGCACGCCCTCGACGTCATTCAGCAGACCCTCGCGCTGGCACGCACGGCGGGCGCGACCGCCGCCGAGGCTGCCTACGGCCAGAGCGCAGGCCTCTCGGTCACCGTGCGCATGGCCGAGCTGGAGACCCTGCAGCACCAGCGCGACAAGTCGCTGCAGGTCACGGTCTACCTGGGCCACCGCAAGGGCTCGGCCAGCACCACCGATCTGCGCACCGAGGCGCTGCGCAAGACCGTGGAGGCCGCGCACGCCATCGCCCGCCACGGCGGCGAGGACCCATGTGCCGGGCTGGTGGAACCGGAGCTGCTGGCACGCGAACAGCCGCAGCTCGATCTGTTCCATCCCTGGGACCTGAGTCCTGAGCAGGCCATCGAGATCGCGCGCCGATGCGAGCAGGCGGCACGTGCCTTCGATCGGCGCATCACCAACTCCGAGGGCGCGAGCGTGCGCGCCAGCAGCGGCGTGCATGCCTACGGCAACAGCAACGGGTTCTGCGGAGCCTGGCGTGCCAGCGCACAGCGCCTGAGCTGCGCCGTCATCGCCAGCGACGAGGGCGGTATGCAGCAGGACTACGATCACAGCGTCGCGCGCCGCTGGCAGGAGCTGCGTGCGGCCGAGGAGATCGGCCGGCGCGCGGCGCAACGCGCCGTGCGCCGGCTCGGCGCGCGCAAGATCCCGACCACCACGGTACCGGTCATCTTCGAATCGCGGATCGCCACCTCGCTGTTCGGCCATTTCGCCGGTGCGATCTCCGGCGGCAGCCTGTATCGCCGCAGCTCCTTCCTGGTCGATCACCTGCAACGTCAGGTGTTTCCGCCGTGGCTGCAGGTCCGCGAGGAGCCGTTCCTGCCCCGTGAGCTGGGCAGTCGCCCCTTCGACGACGACGGCGTGGTGCCGCAGCCGCGGCACATCGTCGAGAACGGCATCCTGAAGAGCTATCTGCTCGGCGGCTACTCCGCGCGCAAGCTCGGCATGAAGCCCACGGGCAACGCCGGCGGCATCACCAACTGGCGCCTCAGCCACGGCGGGGAGGATTTGAGCGAACTCACCCGTCGCATGCACCGCGGGCTGCTGGTCACCGAGCTGATGGGTTTCGGCGTCAACAGTGTCACCGGCGACTATTCGCGCGGCGCGAGCGGCTACTGGGTGGACGAGGGCGAGATCCGGCATCCGGTCGAGGAGGTCACGATCGCCTCCAATCTCAAGGACATGTTCGGGGGCATCGTCGCGATCGGCGGCGATCTCGAGATGAACGCGGCGATCAGGACCGGCTCGGTGCTGATCGAGCGGATGACCATCGCCGGCAAGTGATGCCGGTCCGCGGCCAGCGACGGACAAACCTGTCGCGCCCCTCGAGCATTGCCTGGCCGATCGCCTCGTCAGCGTCGGTCAAAGCGGCTATCCTCCTGAAATGAGCTTCGCGGAACGCTTGCATTCATGACCATCCTGTCCTCCCCCAACCTGCTGAACGACAAGACCATACTCGACACGGTGATAGCCACCGCGGGCGAGGTGGTGGTCGGCAAGCAGCACGAGATCAAGCTCGCCTTCGCCTGCCTGCTCGCGCGCGGCCACCTGCTCATCGAGGACCTCCCGGGTGTGGGCAAGACGACCCTGGCGCACGTGCTGGCGCGGGTGCTGGGGCTGAGCTTCCAGCGCGTGCAGTTCACCAGCGATCTGCTGCCGGGGGATATCCTCGGCGTATCGGTCTACGAGAAGGACACCGGCAGGTTCAGCTTCCACCCGGGGCCGATCTTCGCGCAACTGGTGCTGGCCGACGAGGTCAATCGCGCCACCCCGCGCACGCAGAGCGCGTTGCTGGAGGCGATGGAGGAGCAGCAGGTCACCGTCGAGGGCCGCACCCATACGCTGCCCGTGCCGTTCTTCGTGGTCGCGACCCAGAACCCCTCGCACCAGATCGGCACATTTCCGCTGCCGGAGTCGCAGCTGGATCGATTCCTGATGCGCATAGAACTCGGCTACCCGGACGTCTCCGCCGAGCGCACACTGCTCAAGGGCCGCGACCGGCGCGAGATGGTCGCGGAGATCGAACCGATACTCCAGCCCAAGGCGCTGTTCGAGATGCAGCAGCGCGTGAGCGAGATCCACGTCAGCGACGCGCTCATCGACTATCTGCAGGAGCTGCTCAATCACAGCCGGCGCGCGCCGGGATTCCTCGCCGGGCTCTCGCCACGCGCGGGCTTGAGCCTGCGCAGCGCCGCGCAGGCGTGGGCGATGCTGGCCGGCCGCTCGCACGTCCTGCCCGAGGACGTGCAGGCGGTGCTGCCGGCCGTGGTCGGGCATCGGCTGCGCGTGCGGGATCGCGCCCACGAGGCCGCGCCCGAAGACATCGCGGCGCGCCTGCTGCGCGAGGTCGCCATACCCTAGGCCATGGCATCCGCCACCGCAGCCGGCGTCAGGGGCCGGGCGGAGGTGTCGCCGCCTCCGCGCATCGCGGTGCGCGTGCTTCCGAACCGCTACGGTTGGCTGATGCTGCTGGTCCTCGGCGTGATGCTGCTCGGGTCGATCAACTACAACAACAATCTCGGCTACGCCCTGACCTTCCTGCTGATGGGCGTGTGGGTGATGGCCCACGTGCACGGCTACCGCAACCTGCGCGGCATCGAGGTGCTCGGCGCCCGCGCCACGCCGGTGTTCGTGGGCGAGGAGGCCGTGTTCGAGGTCTTCGTGTGCAACAGCAGCGCGCGCGCCAGCCACGGGCTCGCCATCTCGGCGGGCATGGTCACCACCGACATGTTCGAGGTCGCGGCCGGGGACTCGCATACCGCGCGGCTGTCCTTCCCCGCGCAGCGCCGGGGGGTGCTGCCGCTGCCGCCGGTCACCATCGCCTCGGGCTTTCCGCTGGCCATCGGCACCGCGCGCATCGGGTGGCGCGGCGAGGCCAGCGCCACGGTCTATCCGCACCCGGCCGGCGCCCTGCCGCTGCCGGAGACCGACGACCCGGCCGCCGCCGCCGCCGGCTACGCATTGTCGGGCGATACGGATTTCGCCGGGCTGCGCGCCTACCGCACCGGCGATTCGCTGCGCCAGATCGCGTGGAAGGCGCTGGCGCGCGAGCGCGGGCTGCACGTCAAGCGCTTCGCGGGCGGCGTAGCCGCGCAGGTCGAGCTGCGGCTGCGCGACCTGCGATTCATCGGCGATCCGGAGACGCAACTCTCGCAGCTGGCGCGCTGGGTCATGGACGCCGAGCGCGCCGGCATATCCTATTCCCTCGACCTCGATCATGTGCTGCTGCCCGCCGGCGTCGGTGAGGCGCACCGCGAGTTCTGCCTGCAGGCCCTGGCGCATTACGGGCCACCGTCGTGACCGCAACGCGCAGGATCGAATTGACGCGGCCGGTCGTCGCCTGGCTGGCGGTGTCGCTGCTGATGGTCGTGCTGTTGCACGCCCGCCAGCAGCCGCTGTGGGTCTGCGGCGGTTTCCTGGCCCTGGTGCTGTGGCGGATCCTGCACGCCTGGCGGGGCGTGCCGCTGCCCACCCGCGACCATCGCATGCTGTGGCTGCTCAAGCACGCGCTCGCCATCGGCATCTTCTGGGTCGTGTACCGCCGCTTCGGCGGTGTCATCGGGCGCGACGCGGGCATCAGCCTGCTCATATTGCTCATCGGCCTGAAACTCCTCGAGATGAAAAGCCAACGCGAATTCGTGCTCGTCGCGCTGCTGGGATTCTTTCTTCTGGTGACCGCCTTCTTCTACTCCCAGAGCATTCCGGTGGCCGTGTACGCGCTCGCCTGCGTGGCGGCGCTGCTCGGCAGCATGGTGGCCATGGCGCTGCCGGCGCGCGCGCGCGCGGTGGGCGCTAACCTGCGGCTCGCCGGGACGCTGATGCTGCAGGCCGCGCCGCTGATGCTGATCGCCTTCGTGCTGTTCCCGCGCCCGGGCTCGCCACTGTGGACGCTGCCGAAGGACGCGCGCCACGCCGTCTCGGGATTGAGCGAGGAGATGTCGCCGGGCGAGCTCACCAGGCTGACCATGTCGGACGCCGTCGCATTCCGCGCCGCGTTCTCCACCAACCGACCCTCGGTCGCCGAGATGTACTGGCGCGGCCCGGTGCTCGTGAAAACCGACGGCCGGACCTGGACGCCGGGCGAACCGAGCGACCGACCCGCGCCGGCCATCACCGCGCAGGGCGTGCGCTACAGCTACAGCATCACCCTCGAGCCGACCGACAGGCCGTGGATATACGCGCTCGAGCATCCGTCCTCGCTGCCGCGCGGCACCCGGTTGAGCCGCGACCTGCGCGTGCTGTCCGGGCGGCCGATCACCGATCGCATTCGCTACAGCGCGGAGTCCTACACCCAGGCCTGGGTGGCCGAGGCCGACAGCGAGGAGCTGCGCGCGGCGCTGCAGCTTCCGCCGGACGCCCATCCCAGGGCCCAGGCGCTGGCGAGGCAATGGCGGCGCGAGGACCGCAGCGACGAGGGCGTGGTGCGGCGCGCGCTGCAGCGCTTCCGCGACGAGCCGTTCGTCTACACGCTGTCGCCACGGGAGATCCACGGCGATCCCGTCGACGGCTTCCTGTTCGGCACCCGCCAGGGATTCTGCGAGCACTACGCCTCGGCGTTCACGGTGCTGATGCGCGCCGCGCAGATCCCCGCGCGCATCGTCACCGGCTACCAGGGGGGCGAGTACAACCCCGTCGGGGATTACTACATCGTGCGCCAGCGCGACGCGCACGCATGGGTGGAGGTCTGGCTGGGCCATCGCGGCTGGGTGCGCGTGGATCCGACCGCAGCGGTTGCCCCGGCGCGGGTGCAGCGCGGGATCGACCAGGCGCTCCCGGGACTCGGTGCCACGGTTGGCGAAGCCGCCGCCGATCTCGCGGTCGATTTCGCCGCCTGGCGCGAGCTGCGTTATGCCTACGACGCGCTCAACAACCGCTGGAACCATTGGGTGATCAGCTACAACGCCCGCCGCCAGTCCGCGATGTTCGACGAGTTCGGGCTGCGTGCGGACTGGCGCGCCCTGGCCCTGCTGCTCGGCGCCGCTCTGCTGCTGGCCGGCACGCTGCTCGTGGCCTGGTCGCTGCGGGGCCGACGCGTGCATGGCGACGCCATCGCCCGGGCCTACCGGCGCTTTTGCACGAAGCTCGCCAGGCGCGGCCACCCGCGCGCGCCGCACGAGGGCCCGATGGACTACGCGCGCAGGGTCGGAGCGGCGCTGCCGGCGGCCGCCGCGGACATCGCCAGGATCACGGGGCTGTATGCCCGCGCCCGTTACGGGCCGGGGTCATCGGGTGCGGATGCGCAGGCACTGCGCAGCGCCGTGCGCCGGTTCGCCCCCTGAACGTCCGCCGCCGCCGATCAGTCCGCCAGGGAGGTTTCGAACGCGTGCGCGTGATGCAGCCGCGCGTAGGCGCCCCCGGCGCGCAACAGCTCGGCATGGGTGCCGGTCTCGACGATCCGGCCGTGCTGCAGGACGACGATGCGGTCGGCGTTCTCGACGGTGCTCAGACGGTGCGCGATCACCAGCGAGGTGCGCCCGGCGCGCACGGTGTCGAGCGCCGCCTGGATGTGACGCTCCGAGGCGGTGTCGAGCGCGGAGGTCGCCTCGTCGAGGATCAGGACCGGGGCGTCCTTGAGCAGAGCGCGCGCGATGGCCAGCCGCTGCCGCTGTCCGCCCGACAGCCGCAATCCCCGCTCGCCGATCGCCGTGTCCAGGCCCTCGGGCAGGTCGCGAACGAATTCCATGACGCGCGCCGCCTCCGCGGCCGCGAGCACCCGCTCCGCGGGCGCATCGCGCAGCGCGCCGTAGGCGATGTTGTTGCGGATGGTGTCGTTGAACAGCACCACGTCCTGGCTCACCAGCGCGATATTGTGTCGCAATGACTGCAGCGTGATCTCCCCGATGTCGATGCCGTCGATGCGGATCTCGCCGTGCTGCGGCCGATGAAAGCGCGGGATCATGCCGGCGAGCGTGGTCTTGCCGCTGCCGGAGGCGCCGACGAGCGCGACGGTCTCGCCCGCCGCGACTGCCAGGGACACCTGGCGCAGGGCCGGCTGCGTGCCGCCGGGATAGGTGAAGCTCACCGCGCGCAGCTCGATCCCGCCGCGCGCGCGGCCGAGATCGCGCCGTCCGGTGTCCGCCTCCGCCTCCGCGTCGATCAGCGCGAATATGCTCTCGGCCGCGGCCAGTCCGCGCTGCAGCGGCTCGTTGACGCCGGTCAGCCGCCGGACCGGCGCCTGCAGTATGAGCATGGCGGCGAAGAAGGAGACGAATTCGCCGGTCGTGAGCGCCTGCGAGGCGGCGATGCCGCGCGCGGCGTAGATCGTGGCCGCGATGCCGCAGGCGATGATGAGCATGACGACCGGCTCGTTGGCGGCGGCCGCCATGATGACCTTCATGGCGTACTTGCGAGCGCGGTCGATGGCCTGCTGAAAACGCCCGATCTCATAGTCGTGGCCGCCGAACACCTTCACCACCTTCTGGCCGCCGATCGCCTCCTCGGCGACGTGGTTGATCGTACCCATGGACTGCTGCAGGCGGCGGCTCATTTCGCGCAGCCGCGCGCTGATGCGGCTCACCGACCAGGTGATGGGCGGCGCCAGCACCAGCACCACGAGGGTCAGGCGCCAGTCCAGCCAGGACATGTAGGCGAGCAGCGCCACGACCGAGAGCGTGTCCTTCACGAGCACCATCAGCACGCGCGTCACCGCCTGCTCGACCTGGGTCACGTTGTAGGTCAGGCGCGAGAGCAGTTCGCCGGAGCTCGCGGCTTCGTAATAGCTGGCGGGCAGGTGGACGAGCCGCCGGAACATCTCGCCGCGCAGATCCATCATCACCCGTTGCGCCACCCAGGTGAGCGATACGGTGCTGGTGAAATTCAGCGCGCCGCGAACCAGGAACAGGATGATGATGAGCAGCGGAAAATAGCGCGCCTGCCAGCTCCTCGCCGTGAGGAAATTCCCGTCGAGAAAGGGCTTCAGCAGCGCCGGCATGACCGGATCGGTGGCGGCGTACAGCAGCATCGACAGCACGCACAGCCCGAACACCCGCCAGTAGGGACGCACGTAGGCGAGTAATCGCCGGTAGAGGACGCGGCTGCTCTTGCAGGGGACCATGGGTCGTTGTCGACGCGCGGCGTCAGGGCCGGATTTCGATTATCCTATATCCGCGCCATCCGCACCCATAGTCGAAGCCCCGCGCAGACATGTCCAAGGCACATCCGATCATCGCCGTCACCGGTTCCTCCGGGGCGGGCACCTCCAGCGTCAAGGTTGCCTCCGAGCACATATTCCGCCGGGAGGGCACCCTGGCCGCGGTCGTGGAGGGCGACAGCTTCCACCGCTACGATCGCGCCGAGATGGAGAAGTTTCGCGCCGCCGGCGAGCGCGTCACCCATTTCGGTCCCGAGGGCAATCTCTTCGACGAGCTGGCCGCGCTGTTCAGCGGCTATGGTGAAAACGGCTCAGGCCGGCGCCGGCACTACGTGCACACCTCCGAGGAGGCACTGCAGTTCAACCGGCCTCCCGGCACGTTCACGGACTGGGAGCCGTTGCCGCGCAACACCGACGTGCTCTTCTACGAAGGCCTGCACGGCGGCATGATCACGGACAAGGTGAACATCGCGCAGCACGTCGATCTGCTCATCGGCGTGGTACCCATCATCAATCTGGAGTGGATGCAGAAGATCCATCGCGACAAGGCGGTGCGCGGGTATTCCGCCCAGGCCGCCACACAGATGATCCTCCACCGCATGCACGACTACGTGCACTACATCGTCCCGCAGTTCGCGCTCACCGACATCAACTTCCAGCGCGTGCCGATGGTCGACACCTCCAATCCGTTCACCGAGACGGAGGTGCCGAGCGATGACGAGAGTCTCGTCGTCATCCACATCGCCAACCGCCGCAAGATACAACCGGACTACCGCTATCTCCTGGAGATGCTCTCCGGTTCGTTCATGTCCCGGCCGGACACCATCGTGGCGCCGGCCGGCAAGAAGAGCTTCGCTTTCGAGCTGCTGATCGGGCCTGTCGTCGAGCGCATGGTTCGCGACAGCAGCGGCGGCTGAGGGGTGAAGGCCGCCCGATGCACCGTATAACGCTGAACACCAGCGGGAGCGCCTTCGACGCCGCGACCGGGGAAACCATACTCAACGCCGCGCTTCGCCAGGGGGTGCCGCTGCCGTACGGCTGCCGCAACGGCCAGTGCGGCGCCTGCAAGGCGCAGGTCCTCGCCGGCGAGGTCGACTACCCGGACGGGGCGCAGACCGCGGCATTGACCGAGGCCGAAAGGCAGCAGGGCTGGTGCCTGTGCTGCCAGGCGCACGCGCGCACTGATCTGACCCTGCACGTCCGCGAAGCGGCGGCGGCAGCGGTGCCGGAGGCGCGGACGCTGCCGGCGCGCGTGGCGCGCCTGGAACGGCTCTCCCACGACGTGATGGGCATCTGGCTGCAGCTGCCGAGCAGCGAGCGCCTGGTCTTCCGCGCCGGTCAGTACATCGAGATCCTGATGCGCGACGGCAGGCAGCGGGCCTACTCGCTCGCCAATGCACCGCACGACGACGAGTTCCTGCAGCTGCACGTGCGCCACTACCCCGGCGGCGTGTTCGCCGAGTATGCGTTTCACGCGCTCAGGGCGAGGGAGCTGCTGCGCATCCGCGGCCCGTACGGCAGTTTCTTCCTGCGCGAGGACTCCGCGCGACCGGCGCTCTTCGTCGCCGGCGGCACCGGCTTCGCCCCGATCAAGGCCGTGCTGGAACATGCCTTCGCCAAGGGCGTGCCGCAGTCGCTCGAGTTCTACTGGGGGGTGCGCGCCGCGCGCGACCTTTACTCGCCGCTTCCCCGGCATTGGGCCGCCGAGCATGCGAACTTTTCCTGGGTGCCGGTCCTCTCCGAGCCGATGCCCGGCGATGATTGGGACGGCTGCCGCGGCCTGGTCCACGAGACGCTGGCCGCCCAGCAGCCCGATCTCTCCGGGTACGACATCTACACCTGCGGACCGCCGGTGATGACGCGGGCGGTGGCGGAGGTCGCGATCAGGCACGGCGCGCCGGCGGAGCGCATCTACTCCGACGCCTTCGAATTTGCGGCGAAGTGAAGCCGACGGGCGCCGCGCGCTCAGCCGCCGCGGTGCGGCAGCAACGGAGTGACCGGCTGGCCGGTGGCGAGCGCCAGCCCCTGCCGGTGACAGCGCAACGCGGCGTCGCGATCGCCGAGCTGCTCCTGGGCCTCGGCCAGCAGGCGATAGGCCTCCGGCGTGGGGGTCTTCGCGATCAGATCCTCGAGGTAGCTGCGGGCCTTGCCCCACAAGCCGCTGCGTAGCGCCAGTCGCCCCAGCGCCAGCAGCAGGCCCGGCTCCTCGCCATGCTCATCCAGCCAGCCCTCGGCATTCTTCAGTTGCCTGAGCGCATCCGCCGACTGCAGCTCTCCGTACAGGCGCACCAGCCCGGCGTCCCACTGCTTGCGCAAGGCGCCGAGCACCAGGTTGTGGGCCTCCTCCTGCTCGCCGCAGGCCGCGAGCGCGCGCGCGTATCGCGCCGTGATCTCCGGCAGGTAACGCCGCGCCCGCGCCACACGCTCCCACGCCGACTTGATGGCGCGCGGGTCGCCGCGGCGCTCCGCGTCCAGCATCAGTCCGTCCATCGCCTCCTGCTCCATCGTCGCCCGTTGCGCAGCCGGCAGGAGATCCCGTCTTGCCAGCCTGGGCAGCAGGTCGAGCAGCGCGGCCCACTCGCCCGCCGCCCGGCAATAGGCCGCCTCCATGCGCAGCACCTGGTGGTGGCGGCTGTCGATCTGCCTGAGCTCGGCCAGCAGCGCACGGGCATCATCCAGCCGGTGCTCGTGCAAGGCCTGCTCCATTTCGCCCAGACGCACCGGCAACTGGGCACCCTCGCCCAGCTCCCTGGCCATCTGCAGGTAGAAGGCCTGGCGATCCGGGGCCTGCTGCGCCTGCGCGGCGCGTGCCGCGCCCAGGTAGTGCAGCAGCGGCGCGTTGCTGCGCCGCGCGCCGTCGCTCAAGGACCGCTCGGCCTCGCGCCAGTCCCCTTCCACGAGGGCGAGAAATCCCTCGGAGAGACCCTTCATCGCCCTGGTCTCGCGACGCCGGCGCGACCAGTGCTGCAGATCGCGCGGTGCGTGCCACAGGCGCACCAGCGTCTTCAACGTCCACCAGACGGCGAGGATAGCCACCAGCAGCAGCACGACGAAGAACGCGAAGCTCGTGCGTATCACCTGTCCGTGCACACCGATGACCACGAAGCCGGTGTCCTTGAGCAGCACGCCGCCGAGCAGTACCGCGGCCACCAGGAGCACCAGGGAGAGGATGACGAAGCGCATGACGGGAATTTCAGGGCGCGGCCGGTGCCGCCTCGACGTTTACGTTCCCGGCCGGCTGGCCCGCGGCGCTCAACTGCCGGCGGACGAGCTCCAGCGCGTCCTGCAGGCTGGGCAGCTCGGGCGAAAGTTCCAGGCTCGCCATCGGCGCGAGCGTCGCGCGCATGCCCGCAATCTCCGGGCTCTGCGTGTCGTAGTAGCGTTCGAGCAGTTCGTCCACGCGTGCCAGCGTCGCACGGAAATTGGCGGTGTCTCCGCGCAGGACCTCCAGCCGCGCGGAAGCCAGTTCCAGCCGGAGATTCTGCTGCAGCAGATAGCGTTTGCCGGGGTCGAAGATGACGTCATCGGGCACGGCCATGCTCTTGATGTCGACCAGGCGCACCAGATCTGTCCAGATGCGCTCGAGCGCCTGCCGCCACCCGGCGGCCTGCAGCCCGCCGGCCGCCGTGCCCTCGCCTCCTTCGGCCGCGGCGGTCGCCGGGGGCTCGACGTCGCCCGCCTTCAGCGGCAGCTTCTCCACCCGCGTCAGCAGGTCTGCGAGCGTCAGCGTCAATCCCGAGGTGTCCACCGGCGCCACCGCGCGCAGCGCATTGAGATCCGCGATCACCTTTTCGCGCACCGGGATGAGCGATGGATCGTCGCGATCGGCCAGCCGGCGATCGGCGCTCTCCAGGGCCGCCGTGGCCGTGGCGACGTCGCGCTCCAGCCGCAATCGCTGCTCCGCGACGGTCAGCAGATAATGCACCTCGCGCAGGACCCAGATCGCGTCGGACTGCCCGGCGCCGGCGCTCTGCGCCTGCCTGATCGCGGCGAGTTCCCTCGAGGTCTCCTCCTGCAACGTCGCCTGCGTCGAGGCAAGTTCCTCGAGGCGGCGATCGTTCCGCTCGCTGGCGGCAGTGGCCGCCTCGAGTCGGCCGCCGAGACTTTCGAATCTCTCGTTCAGGGCTGCCTGTCCCGAGGCCTGCCCGCTGCGCACCGCCTGCACCGCTCGCTGCGTCCATATGAGTGCGCTCGCCGCCAGCACCGCTGCAGCGAACGCCACGACCACGGCCAGCAGCGCCCAGCGATTCGACCCGCCGCCGGCCGGCACGACCTTGGCATCGATGATCTGCTTGTCCGGGGAGACCGACGATTCCGTCATACGTGGCTGACCCAAGAGATATTCACGGCATTAAATGATGTATGCGGGCGCGCTGCAAGTCGCCCTCGCCGCGCCGCGAGAGGAGGGGATCCCCGTGACGGCAAACGCGCGCGGCGATCGCATTCAGCGGCTCTTGAGCTTGAACCCGGCCGCCTTCAGGTAGTCGGCCTCGAGCTCCAGGTCCGCGGCGGTCAACGGGTACGCCTGCAGCCAGTTGTCCGGAAAGCGCAGCTTCAGCGCGTCGCCGTCGATCTCCGCCTCGATGCGCGGCATCTCCACACCGGAGCGCGCCCGATGCAGCAGCACCGCCAGGCGCAGCAGCACGCACAGCCGCCGCACGGGCTGCACGTCGTCGTCCGGCAGCGCCTGCAGCTCGGTCTGCGGAAACTTGCGGCGATGCGCGCGCACGAGGAAGGCCATCCGCTGCTGCTCGCCGCGCGCGAATCCCGGCATGTCGAGGTTGTTCAGCAGGTAGGCGCTGTGCTTGTGATACTGACTGTGCGAAACCGACAGCCCGATCTCGTGCAGGCATGCCGCCCAGCCGAGCAGCCGCTGGTGCTCCTCCGTGTCGAGCTGCCACTGCGCACGCACCGTCTCCCACAGCGCCACCGCCGTGCGCTTTACCCGGTCCGCCTGCGCGCCGTCGATGCGGTAGCGCTCGGCGAGCTCGGCCACGGTGCGCTCGCGGATGTCGTCCTGCTGCAGGCGGCCGAGGAGATCGTAGATCAGTCCCTCGCGCAGCGCGCCGCTGGCGCAGCTCATCTGCTCGATCTCCAGCGCCTCGAAGATGGCCGCGAGGATGGCCACCCCGCCCGGGAAGACCGGCGCGCGCTCGGCCGGGACGCCCGCCAACTTCACCTGCGCGACATTGCCGGCCGCCACCAGCGCCCGGGACAGCTTCTTCAAGGCCGCTGCGCTGATGCCGTCCTTGCACCAGCCGGCGTCGTGCGCCGCCTCGGCGATGGCCAGCACGGTGCCGGAGGCGCCGATCGAACTCTCCCAGCCGATCTGCCGGTATACCGTCGCGATGGGCTCGAGCTCCTGCAGCGCGGCGATCTCCGCGGCGCGCATCCGATCGGCGGTGATCCGGCCATCGGGAAAATAGCGCAGGCTCGAACCGACGCAGCCCATGTGCAGGCTCTCCATGCGCCTGGGCTCGAACTTGCGCCCGAGGATGATCTCGGTGCTGCCGCCGCCGATGTCTACGACCAGCCTGCGCCGCCCGTCGTCCTCCAGGCTGTGGGATACGCCCAGGTAGATGAGGCGCGCCTCCTCGTAGCCGGCGATGATGTCGATCGGGTGGCCGAGCGCCTCCTCGGCGCGGGCAGTGAACTCGGCGTTGTTGCGCGCCTTGCGCAGCGTGTTGGTGCCCACCGCGCGCACCCGCCCTTTCGGAACGGCGTGCAGCCGCTGTCCGAAGCGGCGCAGGCATTCCACCGCGCGCTGCATCACCTCCTCGCTCAGGCGATTCGTCTCGTCCAGACCGCCGGCCAGTCGTACCATCTCGCGCATCTTGTCGATGACCATCAAGCGCGACTCATCGACCTCCGCGACGATCATGTGAAAGCTGTTGGAACCGAGGTCGACCGCCGCGGCACACTGAGATGCGTTCCCCATGGCGGCGGATTATATCGGCAAACTACGAAGCCCATGCGCCGCGGCTCTCGCTTTACACCCGCGTCTGGCCGCTCTACATTGGTTCGGTCCGCACCTGCCCGCGCCGATGCCGAGGAATCTCGCGAATGACCAGCGTCAACAGGGTCGATCCGCCGCATGCGCACGCGCAGATCGCCGCCGACCCGATGGCGGTGCTGATCGACGTGCGCAGCCGCGTGGAGTTCGACTACGTCGGGCATCCGGTCGGAGCGCGGCACGTGCCCTGGAAAGAGTTCCCGGAATGGAAGGTCAATCCCGGATTCGCCGATGCGGTGCGCGAACTGCTGCGCGCGGACGGCGGGGTGGCGCCGGAGGGCAGGCCGGTCTATCTCCTGTGCCGCAGCGGCGCGCGTTCGCTGGCGGCCGGCGAAGAACTGGTGCGGCAGGGCTTTCGCCGCGTCTACAACGTCGAGGAGGGATTCGAGGGCGAGAAGGATGCCGGGAATCATCGCAGCACGATCAACGGCTGGCGTTTTCGCGGCCTGCCGTGGGAACAGGGCTGACAGCGGCCCTGCCGACGCCACATCACCGACCCGGGAGCACCCGAGATGAAGTTCGAGACCGTCAACCCCGCCACCGGCGAGCACCTGCAATCCTACCCGTTCCTGGACGAGGGCGAACTCCAGGACGCACTCGCGGCGGTCGGCGCCGCCGCCGCGGACTGGCGCGCCACGCCGATCGCCGAGCGCGCCGCGCCGATGCGCCGCGCCGGGGAAGTGCTGCGCGCGCGCCGCGATGAGTTCGCGGCGATCATCTGCACGGAGATGGGCAAGCTCATCAGGGAGGCGCGCGCGGAGGTCGAGAAATGCGCGTGGGTGTGCGAGTACTACGCCGAGGAGGCCGCCCGCATGCTCGCGGACGAGCCGGTCGTCACCGACGCCGGCCACAGCTACGTCGCCTACCAGCCGCTCGGCGTGGTGCTGGCGGTCATGCCGTGGAATTTCCCGTTCTGGCAGGCCTTCCGTTTCGCCGCCCCCGGGGTCATGGCGGGCAATTGCGGGATCCTCAAGCACGCCCCCAACGTGCCGCGCTGCGCGCTCGCCATCGAGGAGGTGTTCACGCAGGCGGGCTTCCCGCGCGGGGTCTTCCGCACGCTGTTCATCGACACCGATCAGGCCGCGCGCGTGATCGACGATCCGCGCGTGCACGCGGTCACGCTCACCGGCAGCGAGGCCGCGGGACGGAAGGTGGCACAACGCGCGGGCGCGGCGCTGAAGAAGGCGGTGCTCGAGCTCGGCGGCTCGGATCCGTTCATCGTGCTGGAGGATGCCGATCTCGATCTCGCCGCGTCCACCGCCGTGGCCGCGCGCTACATGAACGCCGGGCAGAGCTGCATCGCGGCCAAACGCTTCATCCTCACCCGGGGCATCGCCGATGAGTTCCTCGTCCGCTTCAAGGCGGGGGTGGAGAACCTGCGCCCCGGTGATCCGATGCAGGAGTCGACCACGCTCGCGCCGATGGCGCGCGCCGACCTGCGCGACGGCCTGCACGCGCAGGTGCGCGACAGCCTGGCGAAGGGCGCGCTCGCGGTGACCGGCTGCGAGCCGATCGCCGGACCGGGCTGGTACTACGCACCGTCCATCCTCGATCGTGTCACGCCGGGCGTGCGCGCTTACGAGGAGGAGTTGTTCGGACCGGTGGCGATCGTCATCCGCGTTGGCGACGAGTCCGAGGCGGTGCGCGTGGCCAACGGTTCGCGCTACGGCCTCGGCGCCAGCGTGTGGACCCGTGACGCCGCGCGCGGCGAGCGCGTGGCGCGCCTGCTGGAGAGCGGGATGGCCTTCGTCAACGGGCTGGTCAAGAGCGACCCGCGCCTGCCGTTCGGGGGCGTGAAGGCCTCCGGCTTCGGCCGCGAGTGCTCGCATCACGGCATCCGCGAATTCACCAACGTGAAGACGGTCTGGGTCCGCTGATCGTCCCTCCCAGCGACGGCCGACGGAACCTCGAACGCGGCAAACCGTTTCCCCCTGGCGGCATGAACCGGCCCTGGCCGCCCTGCACGTTCCTGCCGATTCCGGGCCGGCAGTCCGCGCTGCCTTCAGAATTATCAGCGGGTTGTGTGATTGGAACGCGAGTTGCTCTCAAGCCTGGCATCCAGTACGGAGCCACGCACACATGGCAGTCGCAACCATCGCGGGGGCCGATGCCGCCGCCACCGCCAGCGCACAGGGCAGCACTTCCGCCGGCGCGAAGCTGTTTGGCGGCAAGGGCGTTTCCTTCATGGACATCCTGCGCATCGCCGGTGGCGGCCTGATCGGCGGGCCGATCGGCGCGGGCATCGCCTTCGCCAGCGTGCTCGCGGAGAAGGTCTTCCGCAAGGATGACGCGCCGGAAGCCGCGGCGACCGCAGCCGAACCACCGGCGCAAGCGGTGGTGCAGACCGCGCCGGAGATCCGGCCCGGGGGCTGGATGGTCAACATGGCCTACGGCGGGCGCGACCCCTACCAGTGGACCCCCTCGGCGCGCATCGACGCCGCCGGCGGCGCGCCGGATGCGAGGGTCGCGGCCAACACCGCGATCAACGATCCCCGCCTGCCGGCCGCGGCGGCAGTCGCGAAGGAGCGGCCGGGCGGCTGGATCATCAACGCGACCTACTCGGCGCAGGACGCCTACGAGGAGACCCGCAACGCCCTGCTCTCCCGCCTGCGTGCCGAGGCCTGAGACGGGGCCGCACGCTCAGCGGTAGCCGGCAAGCTCCTGCACGTAGGTACCGGCCTTCAGATAGGGGCTGGCGGAGGTCTCGCGGCGCTCCGATCGCACCAGCCCTACCCCCGGGGCGTACCAGTCGGTGTGCTCGACGTCGACGTGGCCGAAGTTCGCGCCCTGATTCACCCGCACGATCGCGCTGCCGGATGCCGTCACTTTCAGACAGCCGCCGAACGTGCCGGCCGGCACGGCAACCGTCTCCCCGGCCGATGCGATGGAATACCCGAGCGTAACCGGTACCTCACGGTCGCGGATGCGCTCGCCGGCGTCGTAGAAGATGCTCTCGATGAGCGTCAACCGGCTGGTGAGCGACCACTTGGTGCCGGCGACGTAGGGCGCGCGCAGTATGAAGTGCGCCGGGCCGTCCCTGCGCACCCGGCCGTCGATGCCGCGCCGCGTGGCCACGCGGCGCACGCCGTCGGCGTCGCTCACGTAGTAGCCGCGGGAATTGCCGGTGTACTCGATCACGCCGACCGGCCCGTCTTCATCATCGATCGTGCCCAGTGAACGCACCTGCATCGTGGAGCGGACCGTCTCGTCGAGCACCGTCGTCGTCACGACATAGTCCCACGACCGGCCCGCGTCGAGCGGGAAAAACGTCTCGGGAGGACCGCCGCAACCGGCGAGCATCATCACGGTCGCGAACACCGCGCCTGACACGCGCGCGGGGGGTCTTGGACGAAGCGGCATCACCGCCGCATCGTAGCACCTCGGTGCGATCGTGCAGAGGGCCGCCCGCCCCTGGCGTCGGGCAGTACCTGCACCGCCGCTCGCGGCTCACGCCGCGATGCCGGCGGAGCGCTGACTGTCGGCGTACCGATCCGCGCGCGGCGCCCACTCCGGCAACAGGAGCTCGAGCAGGCGCCGCATGCTGCCGGCGGTGCCCGTCGACATGCGCAGGATCCTCGCCGTGGAGCCCACGGGCACCAGCGGTCCGCGCGCGGAACGCTTGCTCCACTGGTCCTGCAATACCTTCTCCAGCAACGCGTGATCGGTGCTCGCGTCGGTCAGGAACACCACCCTGGAGAGGCTCACATTGCCGAGCAGCGCCCCGATCTCGAAGGTGCAGCCGAGGTTGCGGGCGTCGAAGCCGCGCAGATCCATGAGCACCGCATCGCTCATCATCGCCAGCGTTCTGACCGTCATCTGCCAGACGGTGTCGTGACAGAACAGCCCGCTGTAGCGGTAGCGCCCGTCGGGATCCTGCCGGTAGTCGAGCGCCTGCAGCCGTTCCTCGAGGCCCGCGCGGCCGGCGACGAACCGGCGCGAGAGCCGTCCGGTCAGGAACTCCAGCAACTCGCCCGGTTCGATCATGCGGGTGATGAGATCCGGGCCGGCGACCATGGAGACGCTTCCGACATGCTGCCAGAGGATGCGGAAGTCGTCGAAGAAGTTTTCGCTGCGCCCGCCGAGCCCGAACACGCGCAACAGCAACACATGGCGCGGCAGCGCGGGCATCGCGATCGCCGACAGCAGCGTGAATCCGGCATGCACCACCAGCTTGTAGGCGATGAACGCGAACAGCGGTAACAGCGCCCATCCCCGGCCGTAGAGCATCAGATCGACGCAGTGCGCGACCGCGAACAGCAGCCACACCGAATCGACGACGAGGGCCTGCTCGCCCAGCAGCTTGCGGTCGTAGCGTCTGCTGAGCCAGCGCGCCAGCAACCAGCCGCCGATAATTGCGAGGAGGAAATCGCCCAGAACGAGTCCCAGGAGCATGCCACGGCCCCCGATGCCCGGCACGCTGCCGGCGCTCGCGGCAGCGAGCATACGCTCCTCGCCGGCAGCGACCCAGCCGACGCACAGCAGGGCGCCGACGGCGCTGGCGAGCATCAGTGTCGCGACGAGGGTACCCACGGAGCGCACGGCACGCAGCAGGAAGGCGATCGCAAGCAGCGTCGGGATGCCGCCCTTCAGCCCCCAGAACAGCAGCAGATCCCGGGTTCCTGCCTCCGCGTCGTGCGCCGGCGCGATCACGGTGAGCACGGCGATCACGGCAAAGTACCCGGCCGCCATCCATGCGCGCTGCGCGCGGCTGCAGGCGGCGGTGAGCACCAGCACGATCACCACCGGCCACAGGTATGTCCACAGGAGCACGGCAATCTTCGTGTATGGCAGCGGCTCGGCAGAATCGGCCAGCATGACGGCGCCGGTCATGACCGCCGCGAAGGCCAGTCCGCCCAGGCCGTAGACGGTGCCATTGCGCCATGGGCCGTTCAGCGCGCCGCGCACGAGTTGCGCGTCGCAGTTGCCGACCGCGCTCATCTCCTCGGCGTCCTCCATCACCACCTCGAGCGGCCGCGACCGGGCCGGCAGCAGCGACGGGGAGGCCCGCTCGTACGCCGCGCTCTCGGTGTCGTCGGCCGAAACGGCCTGGCTCGTGGCGCGCATGCGCCGCAACACCGCACGCTTGTAGAGGAACAGGATCAGCATCGACAGCGGCACGGCCAGCAGCGCAGCCGTGACCAGGCAGAACGCCACGAAGGCGGGCAGGAGGTCAGGTGGTGCCCCGCTCATGACGAAGTTTCACCCCGGTTACGCGTAGACATTCATCCAATCCCCGCCGCCTGCGTCTGCGACTGGCCGCCGTGCGTGCAGACTCGCGGCAGGCTCAGCGGCCGGCGCCGCGGACCGCCCGGACCAGGCATCGCCCCGAGCCTCGTCGGTTCATGCGGGGTTGCGCCGTGCACAGGCGTGGAGAGGCATCGCTGACAGGGCTGCGATTGCGGTCTGGTCGGGGCGGCTGGCGTGGCGGCCTTGCCCCGGGCGCCGCGCAACCGCAGGTGCGACCGGAATTCGCTGAGCACAAAACGCGGATGCTGCATTCCCTGTGTCGTCGTGGCATCTCCCCCTCCTGAACAGTCGCACCACGCTGATCTGAAGTTAAGCAACGCGCGGCCGCGGCTTCAAGTTCACCATCTCCGGCGCGCGCTTTCAGCGCAACTCGTCGCACAAACGCATTCATCTTCGAAGCATCGATCGCCGCCGGTGCGCGTGCCCGCGATGCGCCAAGCGGATAGACTGATGCGGCGCGAGGAGTACCGGCGGCGATGACTCACGAATGCCACAATCGCACAATCGTCTTCAGCGGCCACATGATCGACGCGGTGGATCGATCCCGGCCGCGCTTTCCGCCCGAGATCGAACCCGGGGCGGCGCTCGCGATCGACGCGATGCTGAACAGGCTGGGGATCGGAGCGGAAACCCTGGGGATCACCGAGGGCGCCTGCGGCGGCGACCTCCTCTTCACCGAGTCCATGCTGGCGCGCGGCGCGCCCGTGGAACTGTACCTGCCGTTCGGGCGGCAGCGATTCCTGCGCACCTCCGTTGGCTACCCGAAGATCCCTTCCGCGGTTCCGGACCGCTGGTCGCAGCGCTTCTTCCGCGTGCTCGCCCACCCCTCGGTGCGCTGCGTGGAAATGGACGCCGCCAGCGGCCCGGACGCGGGCGCAGAACCCTACGTGCGCTGCAATCTGCGCATGATCGAGGCGGCCATCGGCCACGGCAGCGGTGCGCTCGAGCTCATCTGCCTGTGGGACGGCATCGACAGCGACATGGCCGGCGGCACGGCGCACATGGTCGAGGCGGTGCGGCGCCGCGGCGGCCGCATCCACTGGATCGACATACGCCCGCTGCTCGACGCGACAGGGGGCGCTCCGGACCCAGCGCATTCCACGACCCCTACAGGCGGCTGAAGGAGATCTCCAGTGTTTCCGCGGCGCCGCTCACCAGCCGATCGACCGTGATGGCGACGTAACTTCCCTCGTTCGTGCGCAGGCAGAGCTGCTTGCGCACCAGGTTGGCCGCGCTGCGCGCCTGCGTGGAGTATGTCGCCTGCCGGCAGCGTTCGGCGTCCGCCACACCCACCACCGCGTAGGCGGCGCCGTTGACCGGCTCCAGGTTGGTGCCGCTCACGTAGGGCCCGCCCCCGCCGGCGGGCTTGTAGGCCAGATCATCGGCGCCGCTCGCCGTCATCCTGCCGGCGTCGATGTCCGCGGCTGCACCCAGCCTGAGCGTCAACGTTCCGCGGCTCGGCGGTGGCGGCGGGAGCTCGGGCCCGCGCCGCGCAACGGTCAGCGCGATCGGTGCTCCCGGGCGGACGGCCGCGGCGCCGGGCAGCGGGTCCTGAGCGATGACCGTGCCTTCGGGACGATCGTCGACCGCGCGGTAGAACCGTTCGCCTGGCGTCATGCCGGCGTCCAGGATCCTGCGCTCGGCCGCGGCCAGCGTGAGGCCCACGAGCGCCGGCACGGCTGCGGCGGGTGCCTCCGGCGCGTAGAGGAGGGCGATGGTGGCGCCCCGGTGCACCGCCCTGCCCGGAGCCGGACTCTGGCTCAGCACCGTGCCCGGCGCCGCACCGGCCGGTGCCGCACCGATGGCCGCGCTCGCGACCAGACCTTGACGTGCGAGCGCCTCTTTCGCCGATCCGACC
This sequence comes from Gammaproteobacteria bacterium, assembly GCA_022072255.1. GTDB lineage: Bacteria > Pseudomonadota > Gammaproteobacteria > JAJPIJ01 > JAJPIJ01 > JAJVHZ01. The sequence goes on from JAJVHZ010000121.1 coordinate 31,053, forward strand.
TCCATTCCCACCACGCGGCGAACGTGCACGAGATCGGCGGCCTCGTCGCGCTGCGCGACCGTGAGATCGATGCGCGCGCCCCGCGCCGCCTCGCTGCCTGCGAGCGGCGACTGCGACAGCACGCTGCCGGGTGCCGCCTCGGTGAGCTGCTGTCTGCGCACCGCGCCCAGCGTCAGGCCGGCTTCCGCGATCACCGCCTTCGCCGCCTCCAGGGACAGTCCGCTCACGTCCGGCACACGGATGGACGGCCCGGCAGGCACCGGTCGTTCTTCCACCGGCGGCGCCTCGCGGATCGGCCCGGACCCGAACGCCCCGATCGGTAGCGGCCCCGGGGGCGCCTTGGCGATGACGATATCGACCGCGTAAGGCCCCCTGCCGGCGGGCACCGTGCCGGGCGGTGGCGATTGCGCCAGCACCTGCCCCGGCGGGACCTGGCTGGTCTCCCGCTCCGCGACGCGCCCGAGGGTCAGGCCCTGCTCCTGCAGCAGCGCCGCGGCATCCTCGCGGGTCCTGCCCGACAGGGCGGGCACCTCGCCGGCCGCGCTGGCGAGCACCACGTCCACGGCGCGCCCCCGCTTCACCACCAGCCCGGGGTCAGGATCCTGTCCGATGACGAGGTCGGCGCGGACGCCCTGCCGGTACTCGTGGTCCTGTGCCCCGAGTCGCAGGCCCGCACGCTCGAGCACGGATCGCGCCGCGCCGATCTCCAGCCGCGCGATGTCGGGAACCTCGGCGATGCCTGACGGCCACCAGCGCTGCCAGGCCAGTCGGGCGCTGAAGACGAGCGCCAAGCCCAGCGCGGTGGCGTAGGCGAGTCGGGCGATGCGCGGCGTCCACCGCGCGAGCCGCCAGCCGAGCAGCCGCCGGGAGGGGATCTGCTTGCGGATCTGGCCGATGAGCTGCTCTACGTCCCCGTCCCAGCGCTCGTCGCGCAGCGCAAAGGCGTTGCGGCCGGCCAGTTCGCGCAACGCGGCGGGCAGCTCCGCCGCCGCCGGCATCCGCGCCTGCTCCACCAGCACCGGGATGACGACCAGGCCGCGGCGCAGCGCCGCGGCGATCTCCTGGCGCACGAAATCCCCCGCCTCCTCGAGGCGCCGCCCGCCGCCGGCGTTGCGACTGTCCAGCCACTCCCGCCCGATGATCGCCAACAGCACGTCGCAGGCCCCGATGCGCCGCTCGATGGTCCTGGCGAAGTCGGAGCCCGCGTCGATGTCGCAGACGTCGATGAACACGCGGCGCTCGCCGAAGGTTGCGCGCAGGCGATCGAACAGCCTCCCGGTGTGTCCTGCGCTGTCGCTGCGCCGATAGCTGATGAATATTCCGCTCATCGTCTTGCCAGGGCGGATGATGCCCGTCGCGGCGGGGGGCCGAGGACCCCGCGCGCCATGGTCGTCGCGCGCGGCCTGTCTGCGCTGCCGGGCATGGGCGCGCCCGTCAGTCCGTGAGCGCCTTGGCCAGCCGCTCCAGTTGCTCGCACAAGACGGCCTGCTTCTGGCCGGCGCCCCTGGCCATCTCGATCACGAACTCGACGTGATCGAGCACCGAACCGAATTCCCGTCGCGAGGAACCGCGCTCCAGTGCGGCGCGGTAGCCGGCGGCGATCTCCGCCACCTCGGCGTCTTCGATAACGCCGCCGGCGAGCGCCGCGACCAGCCGGCAGTCGGGCACTACGACGCTGTTCCAGTAGCTGGGGTCGGTGCGCTCGCGGGCCGCGGCCTGCTCGACGGCGATCGGACAGTACGCATGCAGTGCCCGCTGCCAACCCTCGTCGGTCGGCGCCCGATACCATTGCAGCACCAGGTTCGCCGTGACCCAGTTCGTCAATGAATAGGCGTGCAGATCGCGCCCGCGGCCCGGCGCCGGGACGACGGCGGGTTCGGCGGCGCCCGGTGCGCCTCTCGGCGGCGGTTGTTCTTCTGCGGCGACGGGCGTGACGGCCACAAAGGCCTCGCGATACGCGCGCGCCATGTCCCGCAATGCCTGCACCCGGGCCTTGACGTCGGTCTGCAGCGCGGCCATGCGCTTATGAGCGCTGCCCAGCAGCGCCCGGCGCTCGGCGCTCGCGCCGAAGCGCATCAGGGATTCGATCTCGGCAACCGCACCGGCGACCTCCTGCCGGCAGGCGGCGATCAGGCGCTGGCGCTCCGCCGCCGAACCGCCCCGCTCGCCACGCGCCTCGCGCCAGCGCTGAAAGGCGCGCTTCACGCGGATGTTCGCCCGATGCTCGAGCGCCCGCACCGGAAACTCCGCCCTGTCGGCGGTCGTGAGTCGATCGAGGTACTCGAGCGCCTGCTCGTAGTCCCCGGCCTCGCCGAACAGGACGCCGAGGGAGGCGCAGACGTCGGGACGGGCGAGCCATCCATCGCGCGCGCCGGGCGGAACGCGCGCCAGCAAGGCCTCCACCTTCGGTCGATACCTGGCCGCCTCACCGCCGGACATGCGCACGTCGCCGATGCAGTTGTCGAGCTTCGCCACCAGTTCGCTGACCGCCGTGATCGGCGTGGGGCGGCCCGAGGCGTCGGCCTGTCCCCCGACCAGGTGCAGGTCCTGATCGCCGTAGCACTGATAGGCTCCCCAGGTGTTCACCTGCGGAAAGCGCGTGTAGACCTCCTCGCGCGCCGCGCGCACCGCGTGTCCGAAACCGGCGCCCCCCAGCATGTGCCGGTAGAAGGAGACGGCGAACTGCCGGCCGGCGGCGTCGTCGACCGCCCAGCCGGCGGCGATCACGGCCTTCACGCCCATCTTGATGAACTCCACCGCCACGCTGGCCGCGAGCAGGTTGTAGTGCGGCGAGGATTCCGCGGGACCGTCGGTGCGGCCGAGGTGACAGCAGTTGATGAACACGAGCTCGGGCACCCAGCGCATCTGCCTGATGTCACCGGGCGTGAGATAGACGTTGTCGCCGATGACCATGCCGGAGACCCGCTCGGTGCGGGCGCCGGGCTCGGGCGCCACCACCTCTGCGTCATGCACGCCGTGGCCGGCCAGATGAAGGATCTGATAGGCATCGGCGTGCAGTCCCATCAGGATGTTCTCCGCCGAATCACGTACCTTCACCGTGGCCCGGAAGCCGGATGCCGCCAGCACCTCGCCAACCTGCTGGGCCTCCTTCTCCGCGCCCGGAAGATCGGCGAAATGCAGCTGCGACTGGCCGCCCGCCGGCAATTGCGGATTGCCGACGATGTAGGCGCTGCGCTCGAAGGTGTACGCCGGCGCCGGCCGGAATTCCTGCGTCTTCAACTGCCGCAGCATGCCGGCGGCCACGGCCAGGGGCCGGGTGTTCGTGCCCCAGCGGTTCTCCATCAGCTCCCACGGAAACGCCGCGGAGCGTTCGTCGACCAGGTAGACCATGTCGTGCTGCGCCGGCGCGAGCTCCTTCAGGCCGTTCGGCATCAGCATCTCGAACAGCGTGCGGGATATCTCGCGACTGTTGGCGGTGCTGCCGCAGGCGGTGGCGATGAAATCCTCCGCGAGCCGGATCTGCCCGGAGACCAGCGTCTGCTCGGCGCGTGCCCGATCGCCGTAGTGCGTGAAGCGCAGCGTGTTGTTGTCGCGGTCGTAGCCGATCTCCAGCCTGCGCCACCATTCCGCGCCCTCCTCGAAGGTCGCCCGCCGGCGCCCGCCCTGACCCTCGATCACCACGCCCTGGTCGGCCGACCAGTCCACGTGCTGCACGAGCTCCCCGTCGGTGAGGACCTCGGCGAGCGCGCGCACCGCCTGGATCGCGATGTCCTGGTAGAGCTCCAGGAACTCGATCTCGTCGATGAGCACCCGGCTGCTGAAGCCGGTCTCCAGCAGACGGTGATTGGCCGCGTGCACGCCCCAGAGCATCGCGGCCACCGAGTCGCGCACGCTCATGTTGCTGAAACCGGTGCCGATGAGCAGGGCGCACGCGCGCGCGGAACGCGGCGCCGGGTGCGCGCCGAAACGATCATCGGGGCAATCGGCCACGTGCAGCGCATAGTCGAGCATGGCCTGCGCCATGCCCGCCTCGAGCGCGCCGGGGGTGAGCTCGCCCACCTGCCCGAGCCCGATGACCACCGCGCCACCGGGTTTCGCGGCGGGCGAGGTGTCGAGGAAGATCTCGTGCGTGCCGAGCCGGCCGGGGTACAGGCCCAGCCGCACGCGATTGGTGAGCGCGCCGTCCAGGCGCTTGTCGAGCGCCGCCTCGGCGCTGACGATGCTGTCGCCGAGGTAGTGGCCCACGCACACCGGGTTGCGCGCATAGGCGAGATCGCCGTGGCGCACGCTTACCTTCACCCGCGGCAGACGCACCGACTCGGCACGGCGGCGACGCCTGCGGCTCGGTCCCAGGGCCATCGCCGGGTCCGTCTGCGGATCCGGCACGCTGTCGGGCAGATCGGCGGGCAAGACTTCCAGGCCCTCGGCATCGGTCACGCCGCGCGCGCGCGGCGGGGCGGCGGGCAGCCGCGAGGTGCTGCCCGTGCTCAGCAGCTCGGCGTAGGCGGGGAACGCTGCGGGGCTGGCGAGCAGCTCGTCGTGCTGCGTGTCCTCCACGTACCAGGTCGGCACGCCCGCGAGGCGGCCGGAGGCCCAGGTGACGGTGCCGTCACCCTGCCGCGTGGAGAGGAACTGCACGTTGGCGGGGATGTCTCCCAGCAGCGGACGCCGCACTGCCGGCACGACGCGGTAGTCGCACACCGTGTGACGCGCGCATCCGGCCACGTAGATCATCACCGCCGGATCGACGGGGCACTGCGCCAGCTGTCGCCTCGCCGCGTCGACGGCGCGCAGCTCCGCGGCCGGCGGCACCGGCCAGTGCTCGTCCACCTCCGCCTTCAGCCGCTGCCAGAACCGTACGTCGCCGAAGTCGCGCCCGGCGCCCGGCTCCGGCAGCAGCTCCAGCATGCCCGGAAAGCGGGTGACGATCTGCAGCAGCTCGTCGCGGTCGTGAGTGATATCGAGCAGCGCGAGCTTGCCGAGCGTGGGATTGCGGCCGGTGATCCAGCGCACGGCCTCGTAGGAGCCGGCGTTCGGCGTGCCGAACATGACGAAGCGGCTGCCGGGCAGCGCGCGCAGACGCTCCCAGAGGCGCCGGTGACGCGCCAGCATCATGCGGGTGACCAGTCCGCCCATGGAGTGCGCGGCGATCCGCAGCGGCTGCCGGTGGCCCTCGCACTGGGTCAGGCGCGCCTCCACGAGCGGCGCCAGTTGATCGGCGAGCGTTGCCACGCTCAGGCGCCAGTCGTAGGCGAACGGCACCACCTCATGGGTGCCGGTCAGGTACGCCAGGAACTCGCCGTAGAAATCATCGAGCAGGTTACCCGGTACGACGCGCCGCGCCTCGATGCCGATATCCTCCAGGCCGCCGCGCGCCAGGTCGAGATAGTCCAGCCACTTGCAGTCGCTGCCGAGCAGCAGCTCGCTGCCCATGGTCCCCGGCAGCACGATGACCACCGGGCGAGGACCGCGCTGGGCGCTGCGGGCGACGGCCTCGCGCCAGGCGGGGGTCTCGGGCCTGGCCTCCGCGATCGGACGGAAGCCCGCGAGGGCGCCGTCGGCGCGCAGCAGCCCCTCCTGGAGCATGCGCACGGTACGTTCGTTGGCGAAGTAATGAAAGTGCGAGACTTCGCGTCCCTGGTCGAGGAAGAATCGCCCCGCGCCAGGGGTGCGCTGCAATCCGCCGTACATCGAGCCGGTATTCACGACCAGGTCGTGGTCGCTGGCGTAGAACCAGTCGGCCATCACCAGCTTCAGCTTGCCCCAGAAGGAATCACCCTCGATGTCCCCCGCGATGACGCTCAGATCGGCGGCCGTGCGCAGGTCGGGATGGTTGAGCAGCCGGATGAGCGCCGAGCCCGGCATCATCGCCTCCAGCCCGGGAAGACTGCGCGGGTCGGTGCGTTCCTGCACCACCGCCAGCAGGAAGTCGAGCGCGTCGCCGATCATCTCGGACGCGAAGTGCTGGATGACCGAGAGCCAGCGGTCCAGCCGCCCGGAGGCGAGCGTAGTGCCGCGCGCAGGGCAGGCCACGCGCACCAGGCGCGTCACGCGCGGTCGCCGGCGCTTAAGCGCCTCGATGAGTTCGAGCAGGCGCGCCCGCTCGACCGCGTAGGCCTTGGCGGCCTCGGCGCTGTCGCGCCGCCCGAGGCCGAGCATGGCGCCCAGCGTCCGGTCGCGCCCGAACAGCCGATCGAGCGCGCCGGGCTGCAGCGGGTCGTTGCGTCCCTGTACGCGCTGCGCGAGGCAGAGCAGATCCGCGATCAAGCCACCGCGGGAATGCGTGACCAGATGCAGTTCGGCATCCTCGGGCAGGAATTTCTCGACCAGCTCGGCGGCGTTGTCGATCGGGCTGACCGTGAGGGACCGGTGCTCGAAGGCGTACACGTGGCGGCCGTAGCGCCCCTGCAACGCCTTGCGCAGGGCCGCGCCGGCCTTGTTGCTGGGGTTCCACAGCGACGCGAAGCTGCCCGCGGCACTCGAGGCGGTCCCGTGCACGAGCAGCAGCAGCGGCTGTCCAGGCCCGGTCGCCGGCAGGCGCCCGGTCACGGCTTCCAGGCTCAGGGCGTCCCCGAGGCCGACCCGGTAGATGCCGGGCGCGTTGCCGTGCAGCTGTCGGCGCTCGAACCATTGCGAAAGGCCGACGGCGGTCTTCCGTTTCAGGTCGACGCCGAACACCTCCAGCGCCTCGACCACCAGCCCGCCGACGCCGCGCTGCACCGCCCCGTCCCCGGCTTCCGCCCTGACCGAGGGATCGACCTCCCAGATGCCCTCCTCGTCGCCGCCGCGACTGGCACGTGTGCCGAACTCGCGATGCAGATCGTCCACCCGCAGCCACTGCCGGAAGCCGTTGGAGTACTCCAGGCAGGCCACATCGTCCTGGCGGATCGACACATCCACCGCGCCCGCCGCGGCGCGCGCCGCTCCGAGCTGTACCCGTCCCCTGGAGACGATCTCTATGGACTCGGCGTGCGGCGCCGGCGCCGGCGCCACCGGCTGCCCGCGCAGCCGCAGGGTGCCGCTCTGCGGCCCTGGCCCCGCCGCCGCAGTCGCTGATCG
>JAJVHZ010000108.1 GCA_022072255.1 Gammaproteobacteria bacterium
CGTCATGCCTCATCGCGCGCGGACTGCCGGCGGCGCCCTCGCGCCGGCGCGAGCCGGGGCCCGTGCAGCGGGCGGTGGCGCGCACCAAATCCGCTGTCCGTCCAATGCCTTGCAGATGTCTTGTGCAGATCGTTGGCAGCCAGTACCTTATCCACCCCACCACGTCCGAACCGGTGCCGGATGAACCTTAACTTCCTGGATTTTGAACAGCCGATCGCCGAACTTGAGGCCAAGATCGAGGAGTTGCGCTACATCGGCAACGACGCCGACCTCAACATCACCGACGAGATCACCCGGCTGCGGGCGCGCTCGCAGGAACTCACGCGCACCATCTTCGCCAGCCTGAACGCCCACCAGATCTCGCGGCTGGCGCGGCATCCGCAGCGTCCCTACACGCTCGACTACGTGCAGCGGGTGCTCACGGAGTTCGAGGAACTGCACGGCGACCGCGCCTTCGGAGACGACCCCGCGATCGTCTGCGGCCTGGCGCGTCTGGAGGGCATGCCGGTGGCGGTCATCGGCCACCAGAAGGGCCGCAACACCCAGGAGAACATCCAGCGCAACTACGGCATGGCGAAGCCCGAGGGCTACCGCAAGGCGCTGCGCGTGATGAAGCTCGCCGAGCGCTTCGGGTTGCCGCTCGTGACGCTCATCGACACCCCGGGCGCCTATCCCGGCATCGACGCCGAGGAGCGGGGGCAGAGCGAGGCCATCGCCCGCAATCTCTATGAAATGTCGGGACTGCGCATGCCGATCATCGCGTGCGTGATCGGCGAGGGCGGCTCTGGCGGCGCGCTGGCCATCGGGGTCGCCGATCGCCTCATCATGCTGGAGTACAGCACCTATTCGGTGATCTCGCCGGAGGGCTGCGCCGCCATCCTGTGGAAGAGCGCGGAGAAGGCCGGCGAGGCCGCCGACGCCCTCGGACTGACGTCTTCCCGGCTGCTCGAGCTGCGGCTGGTCGACCAGGTGATCCCCGAGCCGCTCGGCGGTGCGCATCGCGATGTCGACGATACCGCGTCGCGGCTGAAGGCGGCCCTGCTCGAGAACATCGCCGCGCTGCAGGGGATCCCGGCGCAGCAACTCGTCGAGCAGCGCTACGCCCGCCTGATGCGGTACGGGCAGTTCGGCCGCGGTTAAGGCCCGGGGACGTGCCCGCACAGGACGCGAGCGTGTCGCTGTGCAGCCTGGTTCGCGAGGCGCTCGCCAGCCTGCCGCCCCCCTGCCACTCGGCCCTGGCCGTGGCCTACAGCGGTGGGCGGGACTCCACCGTGCTGCTGCACGTCCTGCGGGAGATCGCCGCACCCGGCACCATCCGCGCAATCCACGTCCACCACAACCTCCATCCCCTGGCCGAGCGCTGGGCGGATCTCTGCGCCCGACAGTGCGCGGAGTGGAATATTCCTCTCGAGCTGCTGCGCATCGACGCGCGCCCGCCGCGCGGGGAGAGCCCGGAGGCGTGGGCGCGCCGTGCCCGCTACGAGGCCCTGGGCGCGGCGTTGAGGCAGGGGGAGGCGTTGCTCACCGCCCATCACCAGCAGGATCAGGCCGAGACGCTGTTGCTGCAGCTCGTGCGCGGGGCCGGGCCGGCGGGCCTGTCCGCGATGCCGCGGCTGACGGGATTGGGCGGGCGTCCTCACCTGCGGCCGCTGATCGACGCGCCGGCGAGCCTGATCGCCGATTACGCCGGCGAGCGACGCCTCACCTGGGTCGAGGATCCCAGCAACGCGGAGACCCGCTATGACCGCAACTTCGTGCGCCGCCGCGTCCTGCCGGTGCTGGAGGAACGATGGCCGCGCGCGGCCGCGACGGTGGCGCGTGCCGCGACCTGGCAGGCGGAGGCCGCGGACCTGCTGCACACGCTCGCCGGGGTCGATCTCGCCGCCGCCGCCGGCGCCACGCCGCACCGCCTGAGGCTGGAGGCGCTGACGGCATTGCCGGCGTCCCGGCGCCACAATCTGCTGCGTGGCTGGCTGAAGGGGCTGGCCTTGCCGCTGCCTTCGGCGGCGCAGTTGCGGGAGGTCGACCGCATGCTTGCCGCGCGCCGCGATGGCGCCGGCTGCACGCGCTGGCGCGGCGTGGAGCTGCGGCGCTTCCACGACGAGCTCATCGCGATGTCGCCCCTGCCGCGCTTCACGCCGGGCGGTCCCATCCCCTGGCGCCCGGGCGAGCAGGGCCTGTGGCTTCCCGCCGGCACGCTGACCGCCAGCCGGCGCCGCGGTGGAGGACTGGCCCAGTCGGCGCTGGCGGGGCGGCGGACCTCGGTACGCTACCGCGCCGGGGGGGAGAGGCTGCGGCTGCGCGCCGCAGGGCCGGCGCGGCCGCTGAAGCTGCTGCTGCAGGAGTGGCGGGTCCCGCCGTGGCTGCGCGATCGGCTGCCGCTGCTGTACCTCGAGGATGCGCTGGCGGCGGTGGCCGACCGGGCGATTGCCGCGGAATTCCAGGCGGGGCCAGGCGCGGAGGGCTGGGAGCTGGAGTGGGCCTGGAACGCGGCGCACGCGCCGCCGTGAAGGGCGGCTATTCGCCGCGGGTGGTGAATTTGAAGGTCAGATCGCCGACGTCGATGATGTCGCCATCGGCGAGCGGCGCGTTCTTGACCTTGCGATCGTTGACGAACACGCCATTCAGCGACTCCATGTCCGTGATCTCGTACAGGCCATCCTTGCGCAGGGTGATCTGGGCATGCCGGCGCGAGATCGATGGATGCTTCAGGACGACCTCGTTGCGCTCGGTGCCGCGTCCGATGCGGCAGGGGGTATGCAGGATCTCGTGACGGATTCCATCGCCGCCCTGTTGCAGCAGATAGACGTGGCTGGAGACCGTCGGGGCGCCGGGTATCGCCACGGCTGCCGCGGCATTCAGCGGCGCCGAGCCGCGGCGGCGGCGCTGCAGCCGGCTGTAGATGATCAGCGCCGCCAGTACCCCCAGCAGGAAGGCAGCCGGGATGGCATACCAGACTCCCTCGGCCGCGCCGGAGGCCGGGCCCGTGCCCATGTCCCCGGCCCATCCCACGGTCGCGAGCGCCACCGCTGCCAGCGCGGCGGCGGGCGCGAACTGCCGGGTGAGGCGGTAATGCGTTGATATCATCGCTGAAAACTCCGACGCCAAGCATAACAGAGACGGCGCGCCGCGCGACGGCGTCTGCCGCGCGGCCGGACCCGCAGCCCTTCCGCGACCCGCTACTTCTCCGGGAACAGCGGGTCAGGCATGTCGAAAAACTGCAGATCGACCTCGAGCCTGCCCGTTACCACGTTGCGGACGAAATCCGTCTCCCCGAGCTGCGGCAGATTCTTGCGCAGCTTCTTGCTTGCCTCGTTGAGCTTGTTGTGCAGAGCCGGCGTGTAGGGGACCTTGTACGCGCGGGGAATGTTCTTGCCGATCTGCTGCTCCATGTCGGTCAGCCAGAGATAGATTATGCCCTTGGCCTGCGTGTTCTTGTTCGGCTCATCGACGTGGATGCCGATCAGGTTGAAACGCTTCGGCAGCCGGATCCCGGTCGGCCAGCCGATGAGCGGCGAGTAGGAGATGGCGGTCGAATACGTGAGCGCCGCGACGCCGACGATCGCCAGCCCCTTGATCGTCCAGTTCCAGCGCGTGCGCGTCAGCAGCACGAGGAGCAGCAGTGCGAGCACGAGGTAGGCGAAGATGATCCCGGTCATTCCCCAGTTCATGGTTTGGTGTCTTCCCGTGAAAGCGTTTGCGCGCGCGGCAGGTCGTCTCGTCGTTCTCCGGCCGATCCTAGGGCGCCGGCGGCGGCGGAGCGTCGTCACCCGTGGGCGCCGGCATCTCGGCGGTCTTCGACGGCGGCGCCTCGGGCGCGGCGTCGAAGAACTTCACCGTGTACTTGTGCGACTTCGCGCCCTGGCGCTCCTCACCGGGTTTGCCCATCTTCTTCAGATCCAGCTCGTCCCCCGAGACCGCCTCGCCGACCTGTGGCACGTTCTTCTGCAGCTTGGCGCGCGCCTCCTTGGCACGGGCGTGCAGCTCCGGCTCGTAATCGAGCCGGTAGGCGCGCGGCACGACGCTGTTGCCGGTCTTGTCCGTCACCCAGAAGAAGACGTTGCCCCTGGCGCCGGTGATCCTGTCGGGCTCCTGCACGTAGAGCGCGATGAGACCGAAGCGCTTCGGCAGATCGTCGCTGGAGGGCCATCCGAGCAGCGGCGGAAAGGCGAAGTAGAGCACAAGGTAGGCCGCGGAGGCGGCCACGAGGAGCAGGGCCTTCATCAGCCAGGACAGCGTGGAGAAGATGTTGAGCCCGGCGAGCACCGCCGTCAGCACGACGTATGCGGCTATCAGTTGCGCTATTCCCAGAGTCATGCCGGCCTCAGCTCCTGTGGAAGATGCGGGTGGTGAGCGACTTCTCGATGCGGTTGATGTTCGACAGTTTCCCGTCCTGATCGATGGTGAAGCGCACGGCGGTCTTCTCGTCGCCCGGCTTCTCGAGCTTGATGGTGCCGTAGTAGATCACCTCGAGCTGCGGATTCACCTTGTCGACGCGGACGTTGACGTCCACGGGCTTGTTGTCCTCGGAACCGTAGTAAAAGATGTTGACGACGTACTCGCCCACGACGGTTCCGCGTATGGTCACCACCTCCTGGTTCAGCGGATTCTGCACCGTCTGCCCGTTGATCGTCAGCGTGTCGTTGACGTTGCCGCGATCGTCGCGGTCCAGGTGGATCAGCCCGGCCTCCTTGCTCTGGAACCAGACCAGGTTGCCGTCGGGCTCCTCCACCCAGGTGTCGATGTCGTTCGGATTGTTGTCCGGCCACTGCACCGTGATGATGTACTCGGCCTTCGGGTCGATGATGCCCTTCTTCGCCACCGGGTTCATGAAGATGACCGAGAGGATGAAGAAGAAGGTCAGCGCCTGGATGATCTTGAACAGCACCGCCGTTATCGGGTCGAACGGCTGCTGAAACTTCGACTTGGAGCTGAGGCGGAGCGGCATATCGCAGGGCGACGCGGGTACTACGAATCTGCTTTCAGCCGTGGCCAGAGGCGCACTTCAGTCAGGTCGATGGTGTTTTCAAGAAGTTCATCCAGCCCGCGGCCGAGGAGGTAGTACGGCACCGAGAGCAGAATGCCGCACACCAGGCTGACCAGCGTCGTGTTCAGCGCGGTGCTCATGCCGTGACTCATCTGCTTGAGCACCCGCTGCATCATGCTGGCGTCGAGCAGCTCCTGCTGCGACACCGAGCCCAGCATCCAGATGAAGCCGATCAGGGTGCCCAGGAACCCGACCTTCAGGTTGAAATCGATCAGGAACCAGCCGAACTCGTTGGCGCCCCGGATCTTGGAGGCATAGGCCTCGAGGATGTCGTTGCGCGACTCCGCGGGCTTGCCGGCCTCCGCGCTCAGCTGCTTGGTGCGCACCAGGTCGAGCAGATAGCGCGAGATGAAGCCGTCTGGCAGAATGCCGCCGCCGATCTGCACGCGTCCGTGCGCGACGCTGACCGGGGCCTCGGCGCTCTGGCTGTCCAGCACCTGGCGCGACCGTGCGAGCAGATTGAGCTCACCCGACAGTATCCAGGTGCGCCACATGGAGTGGATCACGCCTACGGCGTAGATGGCGATGACGGCGACGCAGATGAAGCTGTGATCGTTCTCGACCATCTCCTGTATCAGGCCGTTGTCCCAACTGACGACGATGCCGAAGGCAATCAGGCCGGTGGTCAGCAACCACACGAGAAACAGGAAATGTTCGGTCTTGTACATGGTGCGTCCGGCTCTTCTGGACTGTTCGATGTCGCCAGCGCATCGGGGCTGGACTTACGGTTCGCGACGGGGTCGGCTGCGGAGTATACACGCACAGTTACGGTACGCCGCAAGTCGGACTCCGGCGCCCGGCCGGGGCCCGTGCCCGGCGTCCCGGGGCGCTACGGGCCGGCCGGCTACGGCGCGGGTGCGGTCGCCGGCACCGCCGTCACGGGGGCGTCTTTCTCCAGCGCGAAGGCGGCGATCTCCCGCAGTGTCGAGTTCATTCGTCGCGCGAAGGCCACCACGCGCGCATCCGGATGATTTTCGGGCAGAAGAATGACGCTGATGACGGTCTGGCCGGCGCCGGCGTGGACGGTTATGCGGCAGGGCATCATGGCGATGTAGCCGGGGTCGTACTCCAGCACCTCGCGGGCCACCGCGAGGCTGCAGAAGTGGATGACCTCCATGTCCGGGAAGTTCTCGTAGCCGCGCTCACGCATCGCGGAACCGACCTTGTTGTACCCGGTGATGCGGAAATTGCGCTCGGTGATCGCGAACTCCAGCTCCTCGACCACATCGGCAAAGGGCTTGTCCGTGACATAACGGACCACCGTGCCGGTGCTCTCCGCAGCGCCCGCGGGCGGAGACTTGGAGCATGCCGCCCCCAGCAGGAGCAGCAGCACGAGCAGCGCGAGGCGCATGGGCGCGGGCGCGGGCGCGGGTTACTCGCTGATGACGACCCGGGTGCCCACGTCCACGTACCGCATGACCTCCTCGACCTGTTCGTTGGTGAGCGCGATGCAGCCCTCCGTCCAGTCGCTGCCGAGGTGCAGGTAGAGCCGATCCCCGCTCTCGTCGCCCAGCCCATGGATGCCGATGGCCCCGCCCAACGGGGTGTCCTGCGGCGGGATCTGGCCGCTGTTGGCGGCCGCCACGATCGCGTCGAACTCCGCGCGGGTGATGATCTTGTGCTTCAGGCCGTAGAAGGCGTCCTTGATGTTCGGATAGCTCAGCCGCAGGAAGCGGTGAAACTTCTCGCTGTCCTTCAACTCGACGATCCGGTAGATTCCCACCGGCGTCTTGCGGTCGCCCATCATTCTCTTGTCGCCCTTGCCGCCCTTGCCGGAGGCGACGCGAAACTGCTTCTCGACCTTGCCGTCGTGCTTGATGAGCAGCAGGCGCTGCGACTTGATGACCTGGATCTCGTAGGCGTCGCGCGGGGCGGCGGCGACGGCCCGGATCGGCGCCGGCATCAGGACGGCCAGAGCGATGGCCAGCAGCGCGGCGGTTAGGTGTGTGGAGGTCCGGTCCGGCATGCGATTGTGGTGATTTGAAATCTTAAAATGCAGCGTTAACTGTGTGCCTGGCGGCATATTATCGCAAAAAAAGAACGCGACGAAGCCCCCTCGCGCACCGGCCCATGGTCGCCCTGAAATCCTCTAGCAAGCGGAGTTCCAAGGATGCAAACCCGGATTGATCGCGGGATCCCCCGCAGCGAGGACGCGGAAGTCCTGGTCCGCTACACCGCCCCTGCGATGCTGCTGCACTGGGTCACGGCCGTGCTCGTCCTCTTTCTTTTCGGCCTGGGGTGGTACATGGTCGACCTGCCGAAGGGCCCGGAGCGGGGCGCGAATTTCGCGCTGCACAAGTCGGTGGGGATCCTGGTGTTCCTGCTGACCATAGGCCGCCTGTACTGGCGTCTGCACCATCCTGCGCCGTCGCTGCCCGCGCGGATTCCCGCCTGGCAGCAGCGTCTGGTGCGCATCGTGCACCGGTCGTTCTACGTGATGCTCTTCGTGCATCCGTCCTTCGGATACCTCTCGGCCGAGTTCGCCGGCTACGGCACCAAGTTCTTCGGCATTCCGCTGTACAACTGGGGCTGGAAGGATCAGGCGATCAACGAGTTCTTCACCGAATGCCACGAGGTGACCGGTATCCTGCTGCTCATCCTCGTCATCTGCCATCTGGCCGGCGCCATCTCGCATCTGCTGAAGAAGGGCGACCGGCTTGCCCGGCGCATGTTGCCCTGGTGAGGGGCGGCATGCCCGTCCGAGTCCGCTGAGGATCCCCCCGCTGCGCCGCTAGGGCCGGGTGGGTCGCAGGAGTTCCGCCACCTCGGGATGCGCCGCATCGGTGGCGATGTCGGCGGCGGTCTTGCCGCGATCGTCGCGCAGCGCCGGGTCCGCGCCGCGGTTCAGCAGCAGCCCGGCGGTTGCGGCCTGGCCCTGGCCGGCGGCCCACATCAGCGCCGTGAGGTCGTGCCGGCCGCGGGCGTTCACCTCGACGCCGTGGTCAAGCAGCGAACGCACGCACTCCGTGCATCCCTCGCCGGCCGCGTACACCATCGCGGTCTTCTCGAGCTGATCCCGCGCCGCCGGATCCGCGCCGTGGGCGAGCAGGTATTCGACGATCTCGGCCTTCGCCCCGTAACAGGCCGCCATCAGCGGCGTGGTCTTGTCGAGGGCGGCGAGATTCACGTCGGCGCCCTTCTCGACCAGGAATTCGACCACCGGGGCATTGCCGGCCGCGGCGAACATGTGCAGCGGCGTCCTGCCGACGCGGTTGCGCGAGTTCGGACTGGCGCCGTTGTTCACCAGCAGTTGTACCCGCTCGCCATCGCCCTGGCGGGCATAGTCGAGCAGCTGCGCGTTCAGCGTCTTTTCCGAGACCTGGGCGGTCCCGCCCGACGGCAACGCGGCCGCCAGGATCGACAGCAGCAGCAGGCGGCTTGGCAAGGCTCTCCTCACGGCATTTTCACGATGCGGTGCAGCACTTGCGGGATCTCACGACCGATAGGAATCTCTTAACAAGTCTGCCAGGAAGTCTTCCCTTGTACTAGTATGACAAGAGCGCCGCCCTGTAGTGAAATTTTCACAGTTTCGCTGACGCGGCGCTACAGGCCATACGCAGTCAGACACCCATAAACTCGAGCGGAGGTCTTATGCAATACAAGAAAATGCGATTGGCAATCCTGACGGCGCTGCTGACGGGCGGCATGGGAGCCGCCTATGCCGGCGGTGCGGAAACCGAGGCTGCCACGCGCGTGACGCAGCCGGTGCCCAAGGACATCAACATTTCACAGGACATGCTCGACAAGGCGGACGCGGATTCCAGCAACTGGATCCACTCGAACATGTCCTACGCCAACAGCCGCTACTATCCGGCCGATCAGATCAATACCGGCAACGTCGCGCAGCTGAAGCCCGCGTTCGTCTTCCAGACGGCGGTCCTGGAGTCCATGGAGACCTCGCCGATCGTCGTCGACGGCGTCATGTTCCTGACCACCTCGTTCAACCACGTGTATGCGGTCAACGCGACGACGGGCGAGGAGTACTGGCACTACAAGCACAAGATGGGCCCGGTCACCACCTTCTGCTGCGGCCCGAACAACCGCGGCGTGGCGGTCTCCGGCGGGACGCTGTACATGGGTACCCTGGACGCGAAGCTGGTCGCGCTCGATGCCAAGACCGGCAAGCCGCTGTGGGAGACCCAGATCGCCGATCCCGAGCTCGGTTATTCCGAGACCATGGCGCCGGTGGTCGCCGACGGCAAGGTGCTCATCGGCACCAACGGCGGCGAATACGGAATACGCGGATTCGTGAAGGCCTTCAACGCCGCCGACGGCAAGGAGCTGTGGACCTTCCACACCATACCCGAGAAGGGGCAGGAGGGCGTGTGGGCCAAGAACGATGCCACCGGCCGCGACATGCTGCGCAACATCGAGAAGGAGAAGGCGGATCTCGCGGCCAAGGGCGGAGATTTCTACAAGACCCTGGGCGGCGGCGTGTGGATGACCCCGGCGGTGGATCGCGCCACCAAGACGGTCTATTTCGTGGTCGGCAATCCCTCGCCCGATCTCTACGGCGAGATCCGTCCGGGCGACAATCTCTACACCGACTCCATCGTCGCGGTCGATCTCGAGACCGGCGCCTACAAGGCCCACTTCCAGTACATCGCGCACGACGTCTGGGATCTCGACGCGGTGAGCCCGGTCATCCTCACCGAGGCGGCGGACAAGGACGGCAAGATGGTCCCGGTCGCCATCCATGGCGGCAAGACGGGTCACATCTACGTGCACAACCGCAATGATCTCAGCCTGGTGCGATTCTCCGAGGCGATGGTGCCGCAGGAGAACATGTGGGTGCTGCCGACGCCGGAGGGCGCGCGCATGCTGCCAGGCGCCAACGGCGGCGTGGAGTGGAATCCGCTGGCGATCAACCCCAAGCTGCGGATGGCATACGCGGCCAACCTGCATCAGCCGATGACCTACCACGTGGAGGCCTCCGAGTATCCCGGCGGCAAGCTGTGGCTGGGCGGCGCCTTCAAGGTCATCCCGGGCGAGGAGCAGGCCGGGTACCTGGTCGCCGTGAATCTCGACACCGGCAAGGTGGCCTGGAAGGTCAAGACGCCGCAGCCGCTGATGGGCGGTGTGCTGGCCACGGGTGGCAACCTGGTGTTCAACGGCGAGGGCAACGGCTGGTTCAAGGCCTTCGACGCGAGCAACGGCACCGAGCTGTGGAAGTTCCAGTGCGGCGCGGGCGTGAACGCCCCGGCGGTGTCCTACACGGCGGACGGCAAGCAGTACATCGCAGTCGCGGCGGGCGGCAACACCCAGCTCGACTTCAAGCGCGGCAACAGCGTGTTCGTCTTCGCTCTGCCCTGAGATACTGTAGTCCGTTCCGGAACCGCGCCACGCCGGGTGGGTCTTACCCGGCGTGGCTTTTCTGCGTCGGGGAGAGGGTTTTTCTGATGACGAGATTCACCATGCTGGCAGCGGCCGGCCTGAGTCTGCTGGCCTTCAACGCGCAGGCGGGCACCACCGCGGGGCCGGACAAGGCGGCCGTCTGCGCCGCGTGCCACGGCCCGGATGGCAACTCCACGAACCCGCAGTATCCGAAGCTCGCCGGGCAGACCGCCCGCTACCTGTATCTGCAGCTGAAGGATTTCAAGGAGGGCCGGCGCAGCGATCCGCAGATGTCGCCGATGGCGGCCAACCTCTCGAAGGAGGACATGCACGCGCTTGCCGACTATTTCGCAGCGCAGAAGCAGGCGCCCAGCACCTACAGCGTGGACGCGACGAAGGTCAACGAGGGCAAGGCGATCGCGGATGCCGCGCTGTGCACCATGTGCCATCTCGGCGGCTTCTCCGGACAGAACGAGGTCCCGCGCGTGGCCGGCCAGCACTACGAGTACATCGTCAAGCAGCTCACGGACTTTCGCGAGAAGCGGCGTACCAACGACGCCGGCAACATGACCAGCGTCGCGCGCGGGCTCAGCGACGAGGACATCGTCAAGCTCGCGCAGTACATCACCAACCTGAACTGACGCGCACGTGGCAGCGCCGAAATGACGCAGGAGCCGGCCGGCCAGTATGCCGCAAAAACAAGGAGTTGATGGCCAGATGACGCGGTCTGCGGGCACGCAGTGAGGGCACCGGGCCGCACCGGTGGCTGATGTCGGCCGGCCGCGCGGCTGCTGGCGGCGCCGCGGTGCGCTCCGACTCCCGGGCGCAATCGCTTGCGAAACGCGGGTTTATACTGGCACACATGCCGCTCGCCCGATTGCGTTCCCTGCGCAGCCTGCTTCTCGCCCATGAGCTCGCCTTCCTGTTTCTGGTCATCGTGACCGGGGCACTGGGCGGTGCGTGGGCGTATTTCTGGCAGAAGACCTCCGCGGAGTCGGTGCGGATCAACCAGCTCACCTATTCCTCGCTGCAGATACGCAGCGAGCTGTTCCGCCAGATCAAGGAGGTCACCTACGCGCGGCTTTCCGGCAATGCCAACGCCCTGACCTTGTACGGCGAGTACTCCCGCCGGATCGACAAGCACTTCAACATGCTGCGACAGCTCTCGGAGTCCGCGGAGGAGGACGCGGCGGTCCAGGGCATGCAGCGCAGCTATCGGGTGTTGCAGAACGACATGAACAATATCTTCTCCGACCCCTACTTCATTAGCCGCGTGGTGCCGATCAAGATCCTGGATCTGCAATACGAGCAGATCATGGTGGGGGATTTCGAGAAGTCACAGAGCCAGTTCGAACAGCTCCTGCGCGACAAGCAGCAGAACCTGGACGCCACGCTGGCGACCTGGACCCGCTACGCGCCGCTCATCCTGCCGTTGCCCATCGTCGTGGCGATCGGACTCATCGTCATGGCGCGGCGCTGGCTGAAGCGCGGATTCCTCGAGCCGATGAAGGAGATTACACAGGGCGCGCGCCTCATCAGCATCGGCGACGTCGGGTACGTGATCCCGCAGACCGGCGTGACGGAGATGACCGAACTTTCTCGCGCGATCAACCAGATGGCCGTCGATCTCTCGCGCTCGCGCGATGCGCTGGTGGAGAGCGAGAAGAGCGGAGCGCTCGGCGCCCTGGTGCCGGTGGTCGCGCACAACATCCGCAACCCGCTGGCCAGCATCCGCGCCAGCGCGCAACTGCTCGACCATGTCGACGACAAGGCCGAGATCCCCGAGATCAAGAACGCCATCATCGACACCGTCGATCGGCTCGGACGCTGGGTCAGCGCCCTGGTCTCCTACCTGCACCCGCTGAAACCTCATCCCGTGCCGCGCAGTCCAACGGTGATCGTCGACGCCGCGGTCAAGCTGCTCGACAACCGCCTGCGGGAGCGGAGGATTGCCGTCGCGCACCCGCAGTGGGACGCCGACGCCGTGGCGCTGGTCGACCCGGATCTGATGGAGCAGGCTGTCTACGGACTGCTGTCGAACGCCGTGGACGCCTCGCCGCCGGGCGCGAGCCTGACGTTGTCCGCTGTGCGCGAGGGCGATGCGTTGCGGATCACCATCGATGACGAGGGTCCCGGTATGCCGTTCGAGCCCCAGCCATCCTCGGGATTCACGCCCGGGCCGACGACGAAGCGCTTCGGCACCGGCCTGGGCATCCCCGTGGCATTCAAGGTGTGCAAGGCGCACGGCTGGAAACTGCAGTTCGGCCGGAGCGAACGCGGCGGCACGCGGGTGACCGTCACCGCGCCCCTGCACGTAGAGGAAGAGGACGAGGAAAGCGAGAAGAGCCATGCCTGAGAGCAGCACGATATCCGGCGGCGAGGCCGTCGCACCCCAGCGCACGCTGATGGTGCTCATCGTCGAGGACGAGGAACTGTTCGGCAAGGCGCTGGCCAAGCGACTCACCAAGGCCGGCTATCACTGCCAGCATGCGACCACGCTCGCCAGGGCCGAGCAATCCCTGCGCGAGCTGACCCCCGATCTCGTCCTGCTCGACATGCGGCTGCCGGACGGCTCGGGACTGGACTTTCTCGCCAGGCTGCGCGGCGGTGCGGGCGCGGACATCCCGGTGCTGGTCATGTCGGCCTACGGCGAGCTCGAGGACGCGGTCAGCGCGATGAAGCTCAACGCGGCGGACTACCTTAAAAAGCCCTTCGATCTCGAGGAGTTGCTGATCAACGTCGAGAAGGTGCTCGCCAAGGCGGAGCTGGCGCGCAGCCTCGCGTATTCGCGCAAGCGCGAGCAGCGCAGCGCCAAGGTCGAAGGCGTGCAGATGCTGGGCCAGTGCGAGGCCGTGCGCGCCATACGCGAGCAGGCCGAGCGCATCGGCCGGCTGGTGACTGCCCCCGACGTGGTGCCGCCGACGGTGCTCATCCTCGGCGAGACGGGCACCGGCAAGGACGTGACCGCGCGCCTGATGCACGGCGTCAGTGCCCGCCGCGAACGCCCTTTCGTGCACGTGGACTGCGCCGCGCTGCCGAAGGATCTGATAGAGGCGGAGCTCTTCGGTCACGAGAAGGGTGCGTTCACCAGTGCCCACGTCGAGCGCACCGGCCTCATCGAGGCCGCCGAGGACGGCACGCTGTTCCTGGACGAGATCGGCGAGCTGCCCCTGGAGCTGCAGGCCAAGCTGCTGGCGGTGCTCGAGCGGCGCACGCTGCGGCGCATCGGCAGCAGCCAGGAGCGGCCGGTGCGCTGCTGGTTCATCGCCGCGACCAATCGCGGCATGGAGCAGATGGTCAAGGAGGGCCGGCTGCGCCCGGACCTTTACTTCCGCCTGAACGTGCTCACGGTGCGCACGCCGCCGCTCAGGGATCGGGGCGAGGACATCGTGCTGCTGGCGCAGGAGTTCGCGCGCCAGGTGGCGAACCGCTACGGGCAGATGCCGCCGCAGTTCGACAGCGGCGGCATCGCGGCGCTGCGCCGCTATCCCTGGCCGGGGAACGTGCGCGAGCTGCGCCACGTCATCGAGCGGGTGGTGCTGCTCTCCGGGGGCGGCCCGATCACGGCCGATGCGCTGATGCTGACGACCCCGCAGGCTGCATCGTCCGCGAGCGACGGGCTGGCCCCGCTCGACGAGATGACGCTCGACCAGGTCGAGAAGCTCCTGATCGAGCGCGCGCTGAAGCGCACCGACAACAACGTCTCGGAGGCCGCGCGCCAGCTCGGCGTGACGCGCATGGTCATGCGCTATCGCATGAAGAAGTACAACCTCGGCGGCTGACCTCAGTGCAGCTTCAGCCGCGGCTTGATGCCGCGGGTGAGCAGGTTCGCAAAGGTGGTCAGTGCCACGCGCCACCAGCCCTGGATCGCCAGCAGGTGCATCTTGTAGAGCGACAGGTAGGCCATGCGCGCGAAGAATCCCTCCATGAACACCATGCCGGTCTGCCGGCCCATCAGGTTGCCCATCAGGCTGCCAACGGTGCTGTGGTCGCTCAGGTTGATGAGCGATCCGAAATCCCTGTAGACGTACAGCGGCAGGTTGGCATTGCCGCGCACGCGCTTCTCCATGGCGGTCACCAGCAGGTCGGCCTGCTGGTGCGCGGCCTGGGCGCGCGGGGGCACGTAGCTCCGGCCGTCGGGCATCGGGCAGGCGGCGCAATCGCCGAAGGCGAAGATGCTGTCGTCGACGGTGGTCTGGAGCGTTGGCCGTACCAGCAGCTGGTTGATGGGGTTGACCTCCAGCCCGTCCAGGCTGCGCAGCAGGTCCGGGGCCTTGATGCCGGCCGCCCAGACCTTGATCTCCGCCGGGATGGCGCGGCCGGACTGGGTCAGGAAGGCCGTCGGCGTCGCCTCCGTGATGCGCTCACCGGTGATGATCTGCACGTCGATGCGCTCGAGCACGCGCGCCGTGCGCTCCGAGATCTCCGGCGACAGGCCGGGCAGTATCCGATCGGCGCTGTCGATGAGGTAGATCTTCACGTCGCGCTCAGGATCCACCTTGTCCAGACCGTAGGCCTTCATGGTGTACAGCGCCGCGTGCAGCTCGGCCGCGAGCTCGACACCGGTGGCGCCGGCGCCGGCGATCGCGATGTGCAGTTGGCCCTCCCGCAGGGGTTCGGACTGGACGTTGGCCGCATACATGTCGCGCAGCAGGTCGCGATGGAACTGGTCGGCCTGCTCACGGGTGTCGAGAAATGCGCATTCCCGGCGAACACCCGGCACGCCGAAGTCGTTGGCGACGCTGCCGATGCAGATGACCAGCGTGTCGTAGGCGAAGGTGCGGCGCGGAATGAATTCCACGCCCCGATCGTCCAGCGAGGGCGAGACCGTCAGCGTCCTGTTCCTGCGATCGACGGCCTCGAGCGCCCCGAGGCGGAACTTGAAATGGTTCTCGGAGGCGTAATAGAGGTAATTGAGCTCGTCCTCGTGCGCGTTCATGGTGCCGGCGGCGATCTCGTGCAGCAGCGGCTTCCAGATGTGCGAGAGCATCAAGTCGACGAGCACGACCTCGGCGAGGCCGGGTTTGCCCAGCCGCTTGCCGAGCCGGGTGACGAGTTCGAAGCCGCCGGCACCGCCGCCGATGACGAATATCCGGTGTGGTCGGGGGGTAGCGCTCATGCCGTGTTCGTTGCTCGATCGGTCCGGTGGAAGGCGAATCCAAAAACGGTGATCATACCGAACCAGCGCCCGATAACCCAATACGACAGGAAGGACCATGGACGAGAACACGCGTATCGAACTGGAGGCCGCGGCGTTCCGCGCCCTGGCGGATCACCTGCGCGCGCGGACCGACGTGCAGAACATCGATCTGATGAACCTCGCCGGCTTCTGCCGCAACTGCCTCTCGAAGTGGTACCAGGCGGCCGCCGAGGAGCGCGGCATCGCCATGAGTGCGGATGCGGCGAAGGAGATCATCTACGGCATGCCCTACGCGGAGTGGAAGGCCAGGTACCAGACGGAGGCGACGGCGGAGCAGAAGGCCGCCTACGCGCACAGCCACCCCGCCGGCCATTGATACCGCCCGCGGAGAGGTGCCCGGGTCGATGGACCGGTACAGCCGCCGAAGCAGCGTGGTCGGCCGATCCTCGCGCGGCTACCGCTGCGCGGTACATCCTGTACCGCTTGCTACCGCGGCGTCGTGCTCGCTGTCCTGCTGCGCTCGCCGCCGAGGCGCGCCGCGCGAGGATCGGCCAACCGCGCGTGACGACCGTACTGACACTGGCCAGCGCGCATTCAGAACACGCGGGTGATGGTGTAGCCCTGTTTTTCCAGCAGCCGCAGGATCCCGCGCTCACCGGCCAGGTGCAGCGCACCCACTGCGATCAGAGCGCCGCCGGCCTGCAGATGCTCCTGCATCCGCGCCACCATCTGCTCGCTGCGCTCGTACAGCATCCGCTCGTTCATCCGCTGGAACAGCGGGTCGCTCTCGTGGCCGCTCTCGTTCCGGTGCGCGATGGCCGCGAGATCGCCGCGCCCGTACAACTCCATGAGCGTCACGGTGTCCGCCATGATGCGGGCGTGGTTGCAGACGGTGTCCACGAGCACTGCGACCTGCTCCCCGACGGGTTGTTCCTCCTGCGCGGCGATCAACTCCTCGATGGTCTCCAGGCCGTACACCGGCCGGCCCATCTGCTGCGCGGTCTCGCGCAGCACGTCCTCCATCGTCCGGCCGCTGCCGGGACGAGGCCGGTCGACCACGCCCGTGGCGGCCCAGGGTTTCAGCCTGCGTGCCTGCGACACCGGGATCCCGTAGTGCACGGCCAGCCGATCGTAGCGGGCGAGGACGTCGCCGCCCAGCCAGTCTGCCAGCGACCGTCCCTCAGGCAGGATCATCAGGCGTGTGAAGGTCGCCTGCGCCGCCTCGTCGATGAGCGTCTCGAGCACCAGCCGGCTCCCCTGCAGCAGCGCCAGGTTCACCTGCGGGGGCAGGCGGTGCAGATGCGGATCGTCCAGATGCAGGGTGCCGAAGACATGGCTGGCCGCCGCGCCCGGCCGCTCGATGCGGTACAGCAACCCCTGCCCGTACGGGATGCGGGGGGACTCCCCGGTCGCTCCGCCCGCAGGCTCCTCGGGCCCGCGTGGGCACTGGCTGGTGACGGCAGGCACCGCCACGGCGTTCAGGCATGCCGTCGACAGCATCAGGGCGGCGAGCAGCAGGCGTGGCATGCCGGCCAGTATACGTCCCCGGCCGGCGCACGCCGGTGCTGACGCGGCAGCGGTCTGCCCGTAGAATCACGGACTTCCCGCCGCCACCGCACAAGAAGCGGGATACCGCCCAACGGAGTCATCCCATCGTGATCAGGAAATCGATCTTTGTTGTCGCCCTCATCGCCGGCGTCCGGCCGATTGCCGCCGCCGAGTTCGCTCGCGGTGCCAGGCCCTTCGAGGATTGCCTCGGCGCATCGCTGTCGCGCCAGCCGGGGCGCGTAGTGAAGGTGGAGTTCAAGCACACCGCGGCCGGCAGCAGTGTCTACGAGTTCGACATCCAGGGTGCGGACGGGCGCAGCTGGGATCTCGAATGCGACGCGGACACCGGCGCGGTCATCGGCGTGGAACGCGAGGTCGAGAGTGCCGCCGACCCGCAGTTCGCGGCCCAGGTGAAGGTCACCGAGGCCGAGGCAAGGGCCACGGTGGCAGCGACCTATCCCGGGGAGATCCAGGAGATCGAATACGAGATCGAGGAGGATGGCGGGGCCACCTACGAGTTCGACGTCGCCGGCACGAACGGGGAGCAGACCAAGGTGGAGGTGAACGCGGCGAACGGCGAGATCATCGAGGTCGATCAGGAGCGCTGGCAGGTCGGGTTCGAATAACACGGTCATGTCGGCGCGCGTCTACTCCTCACGGGTCCCGTGGCTGTTGCCGGCGCTGCTGCTGGGCGGCTGCATGTTCCAGGAGTACAAGCCCAAGCCGATCGAGCCGCAGGTCTTCGTCAGCGCGTACGAACAGCGGGACCTGGCCGCGCCGGGCCTGCGCGCGTTCATGGTGCAGTGCGGCCTGCCGGATCTGCCCTGGCCGCGGGAGCGTTGGGACGTGGCGGGGCTGGAGTGCGCCGCGCTCTATTTCAACCCGGCGCTGGCGCGGGCGCGGGCGCGGATCGAGGTCGCGAAGTCCGCGGAGATCAGCGCCGGGCAGCGGCCGAATCCGCAGCTCGGCGTCGACCTCGAGCACCACAGCGACACCTCCGAGGGGCGCACGCCGTGGAGCATCGGCCCCAGGTTCGAATTCACCATCGAGCAGCCGTCCCGGCGCCGCGCGCGGATCGAAGGCGCCGTGGCGCGCACCGCCGCCACGGAGATCGATCTGGACGCGGCGATCTGGGAGGCGCGGCGCGGCGCGCGCGACCGGGCGCTCGACTACCTCGCGGCCCGTCGGCAGCGGGACCTGCTGATCGCGCAGTCCGAGCCGCTGCAGGAGGGCGTGCAGCTCCTGGCGCGCCGGGAAGAGGTGGGACTCACCAGCAGCTTCGAGGTGAGCGCGATGCGCATCGACGCGCAGCGGACCGGGCTCGCGCGCAGCACGGCCGAGGCGAAGCTCGAAACGGCGGCGGCGGCCCTGGCGGCCGCCATCGGAATTCCGGCCGTGGCCATGCGGAACGTGAAAATCGAGTCCCCGGGATCGCCTGCGGAAGGCCTGCCCGTCGCCGCGCCGCCGGCCGGAATGCTGCAGCGGCAGGCTCTCACCGGGCGCGCGGACATACGCCGCGCCCTGCAGGATTACGCGATCGCCGAGGCCGGGCTGCGCGAGCAGATCGCACGGCAGTATCCGGACCTCACGCTCTCGCCGGGCTATTTCTTCGACCAGGGCGACAACATCTGGAGCCTGGGCGCGGCGCTGGTGCTGCCGCTGCTCAACCGCAACGAGGGGCCGATCGCCGAGGCCGCCGCCACCCGCGAGCTCGCGGCGCGTGCCGTGGAGGCGACCCAGGCCGCGATCATCGGCGAGGTCGCCACCGCCCACGCCGGCTACACGGCGCTCAGGCAGTCCGCGCTCGACTCGGCCAGGATCATCCAGGGCCTGGAGCAGCAGGAGGCGCGGGTGCAGAGGCAGTTCGAGGCCGGCGAGATCGACCGGCTGGCGGTGGTCCGCGCCCACATCGAGACCATGAGCGCACGTGTGCTGCGCGAGGAGCTGCTGACGGAGACCTGGCGCGGCCTGTTCAGACTCGAGGACGCCGTACAGAGCTCGCTGCGCGGCGATCTGCCCCGGACCGGCGAGGAGCACGTGCCGTGAGATCGACCTTCAGGTGGGGCCTCACCCTGGTCTTCCTTGCGGCGCTGGCCGCGATCGCGCTCAGTATCCCGCCGGCGACCTGGCGCGCGTGGACGGGCGAGCTGCGCGCGCGCATCGCCGGGACGGGCGATGGCGGACCGGCCGCGGCAAGCGGCGGGGCCGGGCCGGCGGCGGGCGAGGGTGCGGAGGATGACGACGTCGTCGTCCCCTCGCGCGTCGTGAAGGTCGGGGGACTGAACGCCGTGCGCATGTCCGCCGAGGAGCAGCGACAAACGGGGGTGCGGGTACTGGCGCTCACCGCGACGACCTACCAGTCCGAGACGCTCGCCTCCGGACGCGTGCTGGACATCCAGCCGCTGGTGAACCTGCGGGCTGAGTTCAACGCGGCGCGCGGCGAGCAGGAGATCGCACGGGCCGCCGTCGCAGCCTCCGCGCGGGCCGCCGAGCGCATGCGCGTGCTGAACCGCGAGGACGGTAACGTCTCCGACCGGCAGTTGCAGGAGGCCGTCGCGCTGGCGGCCTCGGACAACGCGCGCCTCACGGCGGCGGACCGCAGGCTGCAGGACATCCGCAACCAGGCCACCGTGCAATGGGGCCCGACGCTGGTGGAAATGGCGCTGGCCGAGACCTCGGCGCTGTTCGATCAACTCGTCGCGCATCAGGACGTGCTGGTGCTGGTGACGCTGCGCCCGGGAGAGGAACTGCCGGATGCGACCAGCTTCATCTACGTCGGACCGACCGGTGAGCGCACTCGCGCGCGCAAGGCCTACCTGGTCTCGCCGGCCCTGCAGACCGACCCGGCGGCGCAGGGAGAGACCTATTTCTTCCGCACCCACGGCAGCAAGCTGCGCATCGGCATGCACATGGACGCATGGATCCCGCGGCCGGGGCCGGCGCGCGAGGGCGTGGAGGTGCCCGGCGCCGCCGTCATCTGGTATGCCAACAAGCTCTGGGTCTATGCGCGTGACGGCGAGGACCTGTTCGTGCGCCGGCCGCTGCGCGAGTACGAGGAGACCCGCGACGGCTGGTTCGTGACCGATGGGGTGGTCGCTGGCGAGGCGGTGGTGGTGAGCGGCGCGCAGATGCTGTTCTCGGAGGAGTTCCGCTCGGCCATCCCCAGCGAAGACGAAGCGCGCGAATGAGGCCAGAACCGCAGACGTCGATGGGCGCCGCTGGTACCCGGCCATGCTAGCGGCGCTGGTGCGGTTCTCGGTGCGCTTTCACGGCGTGGTGCTGAGCCTCGCCGTGCTGCTCATGGGGTACGGCGCCTACGACCTCTCGCGCGCCGGCCTCGACATCTTCCCGGAGTTCTCGCCGAAGCTGGTCATCATCCAGACCGAGGCGCCGGGTCTGTCCGCCGAGCAGGTGGAGATCCTGGTGACGCAGCCGGTCGAGAATGCCGCCAGTGGCCTGGTCGGACTGAATTACGTGCGGTCCGAGTCCATCCAGGGCCTCTCCGTGGTCACGGCGATCTTCGACGACGACACGGATCGCTACCTCAGTCGCCAGCAGGTGGCCGAGCGCCTCGCCGCCATCACCGGCAGGCTGCCGCCGGGCGCCGGTCCGCCGGTGGTGGTGCCGCTCGCCTCCTCCTCGGCCACCATCCTGACCATGGGCGTGACCTCGCCCAGCCGCAGCCTCATGGACCTGCGCGCCATCGTCGACTACACCATCGTGCCGCGCGTGATGAGCGTGCCCGGCGTGGCCGATGTCAACGTCTTCGGCGGCGAGGAGAAGGAGCTGCAGATCCAGGTGCGGCCGGAGGATCTGCGCCGCTACGGTGTGGGGCTCGAGGACGTGGCGCAGGCCGCGCAGCAGGCCACCGGCATCGGCGGCGGCGGCTTCATCGAGAACGAGAACCAGCGCCTGACCCTGCGCACCGTCGGTCAGCCGGCCACGGTCGAGGATCTGCGCAAGGTGGTGCTGCGGCGGCAGTCCGGCTACAACGTCACCCTCGGCGACGTGGCCACCGTGCAGTACGGCCCGGCGCCGCCGATCGGCATGGCGGCGGTCGACGGCGAGCCCGGCATCGTGATGATGGTGATCGGCCAGTTCGGCGCCAACACGCTCACGGTCTCTCGGCGCGTGGAGCAGGCGCTAAGGGAGATCGGCCACACGCTGGCGCAGGACGACGTGCAGCTCTACCCGGCCATGTTCCGGCCGGCGAACTACATAGAGACCTCGGTGCACAATCTCTCCGGCCACCTGCTGGTGGGCGGCGCGTTCGTGGTCATCGTGCTGTTCCTGTTCCTGTTCAACCTGCGCACCGCGTTCATCTCCACGGTGGCGATCCCGCTGTCGCTGCTGACGGCGGTGATCATCCTGCGCCGCTACGGCGTGAACCTGAACATCATGGTGCTCGGCGGGCTGGCCATCGCACTCGGCGAGGTGGTGGACGACGCCATCATCGACACCGAGAACATCTTCCGGCGCCTGCGCGAAAACCGCTCGCTGCCGGCGCCGCGGCCGATCGGCGAGGTGGTCTACGAGGCCTCCATGGAGGTGCGCGGCTCGGTGGTCTACGCGAGCTTCATCGTCGCGCTGGTGTTCGTGCCGCTGCTCACCCTGGGCGGCGTGGCCGGCAGGCTGTTCGCGCCGCTCGGCATCTCCTACATCCTCGCCATCCTCGCCTCGCTCGCCACCGCGCTCACCGTCACGCCGGCGCTGTGCTACGTCATGCTCGGCCACGCGCGCCTGCACAGCGAGGACCCGCCGCTCATACGCTGGCTGAAGCCGGCTTACGGGCTCATCCTGCGCGTGCTGGCGAGGATCCCGCTGCTGACCCTGCTCGCGAGCCTGGGCGTGTGCGTGCTCGGCGTGATGATGCTGCCGGCGCTGGGCGGGCGCTTCCTGCCGGAGCTGCGCGAGGGCCACTACATCGTCCACACCACCAGCATGCCGGGCACCGCGCTGCACGAGACCATACGCCTGGGCAACGAGCTGCAGCGCCGTTTCCGCGAGGTCGACGGCGTGGTGTCGGTGTCGCAGTTCGCGGGTCGCGCCGAGCGCAGCGCCGACACCTTCGGCAGCCACTACGCGGAGTACGAGGTGGATCTGAAGCCGCTTTCCGGTACGCAGCAGCAGCACGTGCTCGATCGGCTGCGCGCGATCCTCGCCTCCTTCCCCGGCATCCTGTTCGAGGTGAACACCTTTCTCACCGAGCGCGTGGACGAGACGGTCTCCGGCTACACCTCGCCGGTGGTGGTGAACCTCTTCGGCAAGGACCTCGACGTGCTCGACGGCAAGGCCGAGGAGGTGGCCGCGATCATGCGCGGGATCCCGGGCGCGGCCGACGTGCAGATCCGCTCGCCCGCGGGCATGCCGGCGCTGCAGGTGCGCCTGCGGCTGGACGAGCTCGCCAATTGGGGCCTGCAGCCGCTGCAGGTGATCGAGGCGATGCAGACGGCCTTCGAGGGCCGTGTCGTCGGCCGCGTCTACGAGGGCAACCGCTCCTACGAGATCACGGTGATCCTCGATCGCGAGGCGCGCGACGACCCGGAGGACATCGCGCACATGCCGCTGCGCACGCCCGACGGCATGGTGGTGACGCTCGAGCAGGTGGCCGACATCCGGCAGACCGGCGGCCGCTACAACATCCTGCATCGTAATGCGCAGCGCCTGCAGACGGTGACCTGCAGCGCCACCGGGCGCGACTACGAGGGTTTCACCGCGGAGCTGCGCGCGCGCATACTGGCGGAGGTGAAGTTCGACGCGGAGACCTATCCTGAATTCACCGGTTCGGCGGTGGAGCAGGCGGCGGCGCGCGAGGATCTGATCCTGCACTCCCTGTTCGCCGGTGTGGGCGTGCTGGTGCTGGTGTACGTGGCGATCGCGAGCTTCCGGCACATGCTGATCGTGCTCCTGAATTTGCCGTTCTCGCTGCTCGGCGGCGTGGCCGCGGCCGTCATGGCCGGCGCGTCACTCTCGGTGGGGTCGATGGTGGGTTTCGTGACGCTGTTCGGCATCACCGTGCGCAACTCCATCATGCTGGTGTCGCACTACCGCCATCTGGTCGAGATGGAAGGGCAGACCTGGGGACTACAGACCGCGATCCGCGGCGCCCAGGAACGCCTGCCCTCGATCCTGATGACCGCGCTCGTGACCGCGCTCGCCATGCTGCCCATCGCCTTCGACAGCGACAACCCGGGCCGCGAGATCATGGGCCCGATGGCCGCCATCATCATCGGCGGCCTGGTCTCCTCGACGATCCTGAACCTGCTGATCCTGCCGACCGTGCTGCTCCGCTGGGGCAAGTTTTCCAGGGGGTCGGAGTGAATTATTTTGGTGCATCCGTGCCCGGGACTGGTCTGCCGTGCCGCTGCATGCCGACTTTCCGTCCCAGCACCTGCTCGATCTCCTGCCGGAACCGGTCGTTCCCCAGCGGACGATTGTAGTCGGGGCAGTTGCGGGTCTGCTGCGCAGCCTCCGTGGAAAGCTGCGAGTGAAACAGCCCCCCGGTAAGCCGCCTGCCGGTCCGTCGCCGAAGTTCCCAAACCCAGGCAGATGCCGTGCGATGTCAGCACACGGCTCGGTTCACCGCAGGCATTCACCCGATATGACGACCTTCGGTACAGGTCCGGCCATGCCGCCATGCCGGCGGTCACCGGGTTGAGCTCGATGTAGCGCATGCAGGCGAGCAGGTAGTCGTCTCAAAGAAACTTTCGTGAGAGCGGAGTGTCGCAATGTCTAGGCACAGCGATCGGCGGAGGCGGAGCATCCGCGAGAGGAGGCGACATGACCACGAGGTGCTTCGA
Organism: Gammaproteobacteria bacterium; assembly: GCA_022072255.1. GTDB lineage: Bacteria > Pseudomonadota > Gammaproteobacteria > JAJPIJ01 > JAJPIJ01 > JAJVHZ01. Next base: position 23,870 of record JAJVHZ010000108.1, read on the forward strand.
TGTCTTTCCCGGCGGCGCGGACGGGCTTTGCGCGGCACATCAACTGCGCATGGTCTATCCCGCCGATGCCCGGCCGGTGACCGGCGTGCGGCGCGACACGCACCTCCTCGACCGTGTCGAGGCCGGCTACGGCGACGCCATCACCGTTTTCAACCTGCCCATGGGTGAGAACCGCGCGGCGCTGACGCATCTGCTGCGACTCGGCGCGACGATCCGGTACTTCGACCATCACTACGTCGGTGTGGAGAGCAAGCAGCCGGGACTGCAGGCCATGGTCAACGGCGATCCGAGCACCTGCACCAGTGCGCTCGTCGATCGCTTCCTGGGTGGGCAGCATCGGGCCTGGGCGGTCGTCGGCGCCTTCGGCGTCGGCCGCGATCACCTGGCCAGGCAACTGGCAACGCCGCTGGGCCTGAAAGACTCCATGCTCGGGGAGCTGCGCGATCTGGGCCTGTGCCTGAGCTATAACGCCTACGGGGAGCGGGCGGAGGACACGATTGTCCACCCGGCCGAGATGTACGCCCTGCTGCGCAATTACTTCGATCCCCTGCGTTTCGCCGCCCGCGAACCCGTGTACAGGCAGATCCGGGAGGCGCGCGAGGCGGACGTGCGCGCGGTTGCCGACCTCACGCCTCAGGCGGTCACGGATGACGCGGCGGTGTACGTGCTGCCGGACACGCCCGGCAGCCGGCGCGTACGCGGCGACAAGGCCCGCGATCTCACGCGCGAGCATCCGCATCGGGCGCACGCGGTGCTGGCGCCGAACTGCCGCGGTGGGTACGCGGTGAGCGTGCGCACCCGGATGGACCGGCCGCGCCACACCAGCGCGGATGCCTTCTGCCGCCGATTCGGCGGCGGCGGGGCGGAGATCGCCGCGGGCATCGCCGATCTGCCGGCCGCGGACCTCTCGCGGTTCACTGGTGCGTTCATGGTGGAGTACTCGCACTGAGCGGCAGCGTCATCGGACGCTGACACGCCTGTCGCGCGCACCGCGCGGTTCCAACGGCGTTGGTGCCGGGGACTCGTAGCATTGCGATGCAGCCGGCGATCTCGGCGAAGCGGGGATGGCAGTGTGACCACAGCGGGCAGGAGGCCCCGCTCGCTGCGGGTGTCAGGTGTTCAGATGTCCTTGAGGATATCCTGGCGGCGGGATTCGTATTCCTCCGGGGATATCAGTCCCTTCTTCTTCAGATCGTCCAGCGTGGCCAGGCGATCTTCGACGGACGCGCTCGCGGTGCCGCCACCGGCCTCCAGTTCCTTGCGCATGCGCGCCATCTCCTCGCGCATCTGGCGGCGCTCAGCGGCGGCGCGCGCTGCCTCGAGCTTCGCCGCGCGCCGCTCCTTTTCCAGTGCCGGCGGCAGCCGGTTCTTCTGCCTCTCGACGTTGGCGATGATGGTCGGCACGTCGAGAACCAGCCAGTCGCCACGAACCTTGTTGCCCTGTTTCTTGAAGTCGATGCCCGCGATGGTGGAAATGGGTTCCGGCAGCTTGCCGGTCTTGTTGCGCGATGCGGGGCGGAAATAGATCACGCGTTCGTCCATGGGACAGTCACCGCAGCCGGCGGCGAGGGCCCGCTCCTTCTGCTGTTTGTCTACCAGCGGCTTGTGCACCTCGCCCAGGATCAGATTGAGCTTGCCGTCGGCGTAGAACACCCGGCCCGTGCTGCCCATTACCTCCTTGGTGATTGCGCCGGGATGCCGGCCGGCCACCATGAAGATGATCTCCTCGTCGGGCTGCGCACGCGCCAGTCCACGCGAGATATGGGGGGCGAGCGTCTGGATCTCGCGCTCGCTGAACACCGGCAATGCCTCGGTCTTCTCGACGATGACGCCGCCGGTGTGCTGCATGGTGATCGTTCCCAGGACGGTCGCAACCTGGTCCGCACCGAGCTCGACCGGGTGTTCGTTGACGGCGTCCCTGGCGGCGCCGTCCTCCTGCTCGCGCTTGACCAGCTTCACGTACTGCTTGCCGCCCTGGAAGAGGTAAGTGCCCTCCGGCTCCTCGCCTCCGAACAGGTCGGGCAGGAGATCGATGCCATGGCTGGGCGCCGGGTGGCCGAGGAACGCGGCGAACAGGGCCACGGCGGCGACGGGACTGCTGTACCACTTACGAATGCTTGAAACTCGGGTCATTTATTTACAGTTCCCCGGAGGTGAACGGTTATGGGTTGCGGATTATAAACCTCAAATCCCCCCGGGAGTTAGTGTGGCGGTGGCCCATCAAGTTCCTGGATTCCCTGGGACTTTTTCGCCGATCCACCCGGCCGCCGGGACGCCGGAGGGCACCGTGGGAGAGATTTCACCCTTTCGCTGCGCGCGCGGCCATGACGCTGACCGCCGCGCCTATTCGATCCCCAGGGTCTCCCGCAGCGGCCGCAGGTGCCGCTCGTAGTTCCTCCACCGCTGCGCCGAGCGGGTGTAGATGGGCTGCCGCACCTGCGCGATGCTGGCCGTACGCACGTCGCGCTTCTGCTGGTGGAAGGCGAGGCAGCGCTCGTCCCAGGGCAGGCCACAGGCGGCGACGAGTGCGCGCGCCTTCTCCCCGGGGCTGGCCACCAGCTCTTCGTAGTTGCTGGTGTATATCCTGCCCGGCAATACGCGGTCCCAGTGCTGCATCAGGCGCAGGTACCGGTTGTACGTCTCGCCGATCTCCCGCAGGTCGTAGGAGTACTCATGCCCCTTCTCGAAGGACTGGAAGTAGATCGACAGGCAGGTATCCATGGCATCGCGCGTGCAGTGGATGACGGTGGCACGGGGGAACAGCGTGGCGATGAGGCCGAGATAGCGATAGTTGGTCGGCATCTTGTCGGTGATCCGCGGCGCCGTCGCGGAGTGCCAGCGCAGCAGCTGCAGATACGGATCCACGAGCAGGCCGGCATTGCTCCTGTCGATCGCCGCGCAACAGCGGGGAAAGCGCTCCGGCGTCTTCAGCAGCGCGTGCAGGCCGTGCGCAATGCGGGCGAAGTACGCGAGCTCGCCAGCCCCGTGCACCGCGGGGTGGCTGGAGATGATCTGCTCGGTCAGCGTGGTGCCCGAGCGCGGCATGCCGACGATGAAGACGGGCACATCGGAGTCCGAGCCGAGGTCCCGGTGGGTGTCGAAATAGCGCCGGGTGAAGAAGCCGATGATGTCGTCGGTCAGCGCCGCCAGGTCGGGCACGCTGCCGGTCAGCGTACGCCGGCGGATCTCGTTGCCGAGGTGGTAGTGGCGGAACGCCTCGTCATATCGGCGGCAGTCGTCATAGGCCTTTCCCAGCGAGAAGTGCAGCGCGGACCTGGCCGCATCGTCGAGGCCCTCGCACGCCGCCAGGCGCTCCATGGCGGCGATGTCCTGCGTATCGTTCTCGCGGAATTTCTTCGCCGAGCTCAGTCCGTACCAGGCGCCCGCTGAGTCCGGATGTGTCTTCAACAGGGTCCTGTAGGTGGCCTCGGCGTCTTCGAGCCGGCCCGCCACCTCGAGCGCGCGCCCGAGGAGCAGGTGTGCCGCGGTGCTGTGGGCCGGGATCGACGTCAGCTCGCGCAACAGAGGTATGGCCGCCTCGGCCTGCCAGGTGTCCACGAGGGCAGTGGCCAGCCCGAGCTTGGCGTCGGGATATTCCGGTGCAAGGTCAAGGGCGCGGCGAAAACTGGCGACGGCCGCCTCGTTGCGCTCCAGCGCCAGCCGAACCTGGCCCAGCATCAGGTGGCCCATCGCCAGGTCGGGCCTGATGCGCAGGGCGTTCTCGAAGGCGATGGATGCCTGTTCCAGCGCGCCCACGGCGCGCAGCACGATGCCGAGGTTGTAATGGGCATCGCCGAAATCGGGCGCGAGCCGCACGGCCTCCCGAAGGGCGTGCAGTGCCTCCTCGGACCTCCCCGCCCGGAACAGGACCTGACCGAGATTGGCCCACACCTGCGCGTAGGCCGGCGCCAGCTCCAGCGCCTTGCGGAAGCATCGCTCCGCGGCGGCGAGGTTGCCGCTCGCGAGGTGCATGCCGCCGAGGTCGTTCTGATAGTCGGCATTGCCCGGCACGAGACTGGCGGCCCTGGCGAAGTAGCGCTGCGCCGAGGCGAGATCGCCCAGTTGCAGGTATACGCCGGCGACGGTGTGCGAGGCCTCCGCATCGGCGGGATGCGACTTCAGATGCTCGAGATAGGCCTTCAGCGCCGGCTGCAGCGCGCCCTGCCGGTGCGCCAACACCGCGCGCTCCAGGTGTGAAGCTCCCGCCCCGGCCGTCGGCCCGGACGGCGAGAGTGCCGAAGCTCCCGGGTTGTTTCGATCTCGCCTCTTCTTGGACATGTATCGTGTTTGCCTGGCCACCGGACCGCGGGCGGCTGGTGCGTCGGGTCGTGTCGTCTTGTCTCGGGCTGCCGATTCTGCGCCGTGCCTTCCCGCTGCCGGCTACCCGTGCCGGTGCGTCGCGGGTCTATCCCTGCAATGCTTCAAGCAGGGGAGAGAGGTGCCGCTCGTAGTGCTTCCATCGTTGCAGCGACGTCCTGTAGATGGGCTGACGCACCTGCCAATGGCTGGCCGTTCTGACCGCGCCCCTGTTTCGGTCGAACTGCAGACATCGGTCATCCCACTCCAGGCCGCAGTGATCGATAAGGCGGCGGCTGACCGACTCCGGATCTTCGACGAGCTCCGAATATTGCACCTCGAACAAACGGTCTCCCAGGACGGCGCGCCAGTGCGCCATCAGGCGTTCGTACTGTCGGTAGTAGTGTCCGAGATTGCCGAGATCGAACGCGTAGGGGTGCGCCCTGGAGAATGGCTGGAAGAAGATGGAGAGGCACACATCCATCGGGTCGCGCCGGCAATGGATGATGCGAGCCTTGCTGAACAGGATCGCAATCAGGCCGGCATGGAAGAAATTCGACGGCATCTTGTCGGTGACGCGGATCTCGCCGTTCGTCCGCGCCGGAAGCTTCTCGAGATAGCTCTGCGCAAGCCGATGCGCGGCACCCGCATTCAAAGTCTCGACGCAGGCGGGATAGGAACGGTCGTCCCCGGCCCGTGCTGCGAGCGATCGGACGGCCCGGCGCAGAAGAGGCAGCTCTCCACCGGCCTTCACCGACGGATGGCTGGCGATGATCTGCTCGACCAGGGTGGTCCCGGAACGCGGCATTCCGACTATGAATATCGGCAGTTCTTCATCCATGGATACCTCGCGGACCTTCTTCTCGATGAGCCCTCGCGAAAATGTGTCTATGAGGCTGTCCACGTAACGGATGTGCTGTTCGCGGTCGAACTGCACCTGCTCCTTCCTGAGCGCGTTTGCCGCGGCATAATGGCCGAAGGCGCGATCGTACAGCCGGCAGTCGTCATGAATCTTGCCCAGCGCAAAATGCAGTTTGATGCTGTCGCGCGGCGGAATGTGAGCACGCCGAAGCAGCTGTTCGAATCGGTCGATCTCCTCACTGTCGTCGCCTGTGAACTTGCGTGCAGCGGAAAGGCCGAGCACGGCAGGGGCGAATGCGGGATCGAGTTCGAGCGCCTGCCTGAAATGATTCATGGCTCCCGAGTGATCGCCCGCGGCCTGGGCCACGGTACCCATGCCGAAACAGACGTCGGGATCCGCCGGACTGCGCTGCAGCAACTGGTCGCAGACGGTTCTGGCCTCATCCAGGCGGCCCAGTGCGGTCAACGCATTGGCCAGTGCGAGCAGCAGCTGCGGATCGTCCGGAGTGCGCTGCAATGCCTCCCGCAACGTGAGTTCCGCCCGATCCGGTTCGCCCATTTCGGTGAGTGCGCGTCCGAGTATGAGGTTGGCCTGCGATATGTTCGGCTGCAGTTTCAACGCGGATTCGCACGCGCCCACCGCATCGCCGTATCTCCCGAGCTCGACAAAGGCACCGGCAAGATTGACCAGCGTCTTGTAATGTTCGGGTCGCAGGGTGGCGGCCTGCGTATAGCTTGCTGCCGCGTCCTGCAGCCTGCCGCGTTCCTCAAGTACGATTCCAAGGTTGTACCACGCCTCGGCGAAATCTGGCTGCAGGCGCGTCGCGTCGCGACAATGTGCCTCCGATTGCTCGAGTAGACCCGCCGACATCAGGACGAACCCGAGATTGTTGTGGAAGACGGCATTGCCCGGTTGACGCGCCACCGCCTTGCGCAGGAAGCGGATGCCCTCGGCGGTCCTGCCCATCTGATGCAGAGCGAGGCCGAGAAAGTGCAGGGCGTCCGGAAGGTCGGGAAACGCCTTTAGCACGGTTCGGTAGAGGGGCTCGGCCTGCTGCGGTCGTCCGGCCTGCTGGTATTGCAGGGCGGTGGCCATGAGACGGGGAATATCCGCGTTTCGCGCACGCATGCCGCAATGATACCTCAGCAAGTGTTACGCAAGCGGACGCCGGCATGCACGCGCAGGGCGGACAAAAGGAAAGGCGCATCCGAGGATGCGCCTTTCAATTCTACTGCTCGTTTCAGCCCTTGCGGGCCGTCACGACATTACCAGGTCATGAACGCGCCAACGCTGAACGCATCGGCCTCGATTTCGGTCGAGCTCTGGTCGCCAGCGATCGGGCTGTTCACTTCCTTGTCGATGTTGTTGTACTCGGCAACCAGCTTCAGCCACGAGGTGAGGTCGTGATACACACCGACGGTCCACATCTCGTTGGTGACGTCGTTGAACACGTCGACGAGACCGGTAGAGTCGGTCTGGCCATCCTGGCTGGACTCGCCGTACGACATGGCGACCTTGGTGCCCTGACCGAAGTTGTAGGCACCCTGGACGTAGAAGCCATCGTTGTCCGCGGTTTCGCAGGTATTGGCGATGGCACCGCAATTGACGCCCATGGACAGAATGCCGCCGGCGCTACGGCCGTTTCCGGCATTCTTCAGGCCGATACCGATGCCCTCACCGGTGTAGTAGTAGCCGGTCAGCGCGAAGCCCATGTAGCCGACCTCGCCGCCGACGTCCACGCCCCAGGCGGTGAAGCTGTCGCTGGTGACGGTGTCGTCGGTTTCCTGCCAGGTACCGCCGCCCCACAGCAGCAGGCTGCCGTTGGTGAAGCTGGTGGCATAGGAGACCTCACCCTCGAACTTCGGCGTGCTGGTCTCGAAGCCCGTGCCGCCCGTCGGCTCCTGAGGATCGAACAGGCCGACCTCCGCCTTGAAGCCGTTGATGCTAGGCGTGGCGTAGGAGAAGCGCGTACGGAACTCAGGATAGACGTAACCGATACCGATACGGCCCAGGGTCGTGCCGCCGTTGTCGACGCCCAGCGGGTCACCGACACCGAACAGGGTCTGGTCGTGCAGGATCGCCTGACGGCCGAAGAGGCCCAGCGTACGGCCGAAGCTCACGGTACCGAAGCTGCCAGCGACGTTGGCGACGACTTCACGCATATCGATCGCGGAGCCGCCCTTGTCGTTGAAGGTGTTCTTCGCGCTGGAGGAGTCCGGAGCGAAGCTGATGCGCGCCGTGCCGGTCAGACCATTGACCGTCGGGCTCTTGATGTTGGTCGAGAAGAACGCCGGCAACAGGCCTTCCTGCAGGTGCGAGGAGGTGCCGTTGGCGCCGTTGTCGGGCACCGTGGTGCTGACGCCACCCGCGGTCGTGGTGGTGGTCTCGAAGTCGTAGTAGTTGTAGAAAAGATTGATGTTACCGTCGAAGCTCACTTCCCAACCGTTGTCACCACCGACAACGACGACAGCCCCGGCCGAGGACGCCATCGTTGCAGCGGCGATAGCGGCTGCAATCTTGCTCATACGAAATTTCATTGTTGTTCCTCCTAACGGAAGTTAACCCAGTAACGTTAAAGCTTAAGCTTTAAGCGCTTCCCCCTAACCTGCCCCGCGGGCTTCCCCCCGAGCCGCTAGAGGTTCATACGCATATCCCTTGTGAGGACATCCGCGAATTTAGTGCATCGGCCGGATGAAAGCAAGCTTTAGCGCAACATATTTTAGGCTGGAATGGGGCTGAAAGTTGCGGCGATGCCACATATGAAGGCCAAAACTAGCCCGGCCCTGGCACGACAGCGATGGGTCGGCATGGGGTCGGGATTCGCAGGGGCTCGACTCCCCGGATCGAAAATTCGGTGCGGCGCGAGCGGCGGGGACGGGCCGACGGCGCGAGATACCGGCCAGGAGGTACCGGGGTGGGGAATTCAACCTGAACGGACCGGGCCGTATTGCCTCTAATGGCAATACGCGGCGGTGCCGCACCTGCGGGAAAAAATCCCGAACTGGCCCCGCCACCTTATATATGCTCTGGGTGATCCATTAAAGTCCCTGCCTCTGCGGGCGGCAGTGACCATGACAGTCTCAGCGGGAAAGGAGGGCACGGTGAGGAAAAACAATCGGGCAGTGGGTGCGCTGTTCTCGGCATGGCTGACCGCGTGGGCAGCCTGGCTCCCGGCCGCCCACGCCGCGGATGCCGACGAGGTCGAGATCCTGTTCGTCGGCGATCAGGGCCGCTCCGCCTGGGAGGGTGCCTCCCAGGGCCTGACCGAGGCCAACCTGCAGGGCAAGTTCCTGGGCAAGACCTTCAAGCTCACCCAACTCCCGGGGGCCGGGGAGATCCTCAAGGAATCGCATCCCGCCGCCGTCGTGGTGGCCGGCGATGCCGCCACGCTGCGCCAGGTGGCCGGCACGCTGCCCGGCGTACCCGTGTTCAACGTCAGCCTCGACGATGACGAGATCCGCCGGCAGTGCGGCGGCAACATCCTGCACGTCCTGCCGAGCCAGGCGATGAAGCGCGACGCGCTCTCGCAGTGGAAGACCAAGCATCCGGAGTCCGACGCCCGCGCCCTCGCGTGGCACAGCAGCGCGAAGAAGTACTCGGGCGTGCAGTTGAACGATCGCTACACGAAGTCCTTCGGCAAGCCGATGGATGACGAGGCCTGGGCCGGCTGGGCGGCGGTGAAGATGCTGTCCGACACGGTGGTCCGGACGCAGAGCAGCGATCCGGGCAAGCTGCTCGATTTCCTGCGCAACGACCTGGAATTCGACGGCCAGAAGGGCGCGGACATGAGCTACCGCAAGAACGGCCAACTGCGACAGCCCATCCTGATCGTGGAGGGCGACAAGGTGGTCGGCGAGGCGCCTGTGGTCGGGGTCGCGCAGGGCATCGAGGACCTGGACAGCCTCGGCAACGTCGAGTGCGATTAGGCGCGGCGCCGCTTTCGAACAAAAAATCCAGTCAACGAGGAGTACAACAGTGATGAAGAGACTCACCCTGGCAGTCCTGATGCTCGCCGCGCTCTCGGCGTGCTCCGAGAAGAAGCAACCGGAAACGGCGGCCACCGAGCCGGCCGAGGCCCAGCAGGCCGCGCCCGCGGCAACGGAGTCGGCCACGGCGGCAGCGACGCCGCAGACGGCTCCCGCCGCTGTGCCTGCCGCCGCCCCGGAGACGCCCGCGGCGGAAGCACAGGCCGCCGCTGCGCCGGCAGCCGCGGGCGCGCCCACGGGCCGGGTCTTCGTGTCGAACGAGAAAGGGAATTCCGTCTCCGTCATCGACCCGGCGACCGATACCGTGATCGGCACCATCGAGGTCGGCAACCAGCCGCGCGGCATCGGCAAGTCGCCCGACGGGAGCGAGATCTACGTGGCGCTCGGCGAGGAGGGGAAGATCGCGGTCATCGATCCGAAGGAGATGAAGCTCACGCGCAAGTTCGACTCCGGGCCGGATCCGGAGGCGTTCGGCGTGCATCCCGACGGCAACATCTACATCTCGATGGAGAACGATGCCAAGGCGGCGGTGTACAACCCGAAGACCGGCGAGCAGATCGCGCTGGTGGACGTCGGTCTGGAGCCGGAGGGCGTGGCGGTGTCGCCGGACGGCAGCAAGGTCATAGTCACCAGCGAGTCGACCAACATGCTGCACGTGATCTCCGTGCCGGATCACAAACTCGTCGCCAACATCCTGGTCGGCTCGCGGCCGCGCGCGGCGACCTTCTCCAGCGACGGCAAGTGGGCCTACGCCTCGGCGGAGATCGGCGGTGAGGTCAAGCGCGTGGACATGACCACGTACAAGGTGGACAAGGTCACCTCGATCGGCGAGGCGGATGCCAAGCCCAAGGACGTGCTGCTGAGCAAGGATGAGAAGACGCTTTACGTGGCCGGCGGGCGCGCGAACAAGATCTTCCTCTTCGATGCGCAGAGCATGGAGCCGAAGGGGAACATCCCGGTGGGCAACCGCGTGTGGGGTCTGGCGCTGAGCAAGGACGGCAGCCGTCTCTACACCACCGACGGCGGCAGCGATCAGGTCTCCGTGATCGATACCGCGAAAAACGAGGTCGTGGCCACGATCGCGGTCGGCAAGGCCCCGTGGGGCGTGGTCGTCGACGACTGAGCGGGTTCCCAGCCCTGCTGCCGGCAGTGATGTCGCGGGCGGCACGGACGGCCGCAGGCCGGCGAGGGCGTAGCGGTGGCAGATGAAGATACGGAGGGCGCCATCGGCGCCCTCCTCTTTTGCGAAAGAACTTTGGTTTTCCCGATAATTCCTTCGCGGCCCAGACCGCTACATCGAGATCCTGATGCCGACCCAGCCGCCGATCGGCGCCCCCGGGCCGAAGAAGCGGTTGTCGGTGAAGTTGGGGAATACCTCGTTGGCCTCGCCCAGCAGACCGAAGGTCTCGTAGTCGGTGTCGAACAGGTTCTCGATGACCGCGAAGGCGGAGACGTGCCTGCCGAAGCGGTACTCGCCGCGGATGTTCACGATCGCGTACGCATCCGTGGTGTCGAGCAGGTTGGCCTCGTCACCGCGCAGGTACTGCCCGGAGTTGAACACCAGGTCGCCACCGAAGGAAAACGCCTGCGTGAGATGATAGTCCGCGCCGAGCTTCAGACTGTGCTGCGGAATGCCGGGGATGCGGTCGCCTTCCTCCACCGGCAGAGTACCGTCCGGACTCGCCAGCGGATGATTCGGCGTGCTGGAGAGGAAAGCGTCCTCGAAGGTCGCGTGCACGAAGCTGTAGTTGGCGAACCACGATAATCTATTCCACAATCCGCTCAGTCCCAGCTCCATGCCGGTGCGGCGGGTGTCGCCGACGTTGTCGAAGTAGCCCTGGTTGCCGGTCACGCCGCCGGTGGAGAGGAAGATGATGTCGTTGACGTTGGTGGTGTAGAAGCCGCCCAGGTTCCAGTTGATATTGCCGAAGACCTGACCGCGCGCGCCACCCTCGAAGCTCTTCGCGACCACCTGCTCGAGCGGCGGATCCGCGAGGAAGGCGTTGGGCAGCAGGCACGGCGCGTCGGGATCGGCGCAGGAGAGCTCCACCGGCGTGGGTGCGCGCGCCGACTCGCTGTAGCTGCCATACACGTTGACGGCCGGCATCGCCTGCCAGGTGATGCCCACCGCGGGATTGAAGCGCGTGTAGACGTGATCGCCGCTCAGGTCGTCCACCCCGTCGCCGTCCTCATCCAGCGGATCGCCGACGTTGGTGGTCTGGATGCGGGTGTTGTTGTAGCGGCCCGCCAGCGTCAGCGCGATCTCCGGGGTGATCGAGAAGGTGTCGGTCAGGTACAGCGACCAGGTGCGGGTGTTGGCATTGAGCAGCGTGTCCTCGCCGTCGATGACGATCCCGGTGCGGGTGGTGACCCGGTTGGCATCGAGCTGGGCGGCCTCCACCAGCGAGCGATATTCCACCAGCCCCTGGGTGTAGGCGGTGCCGGCGATGAGCTGGTTCTCGCGGCCGAAGATGTCATTGAGGAAGGTCGTCTGCGCGCTGCCGCCGTAGCCGCGCTGGTCGCGCTCGCTCTTGTTGTTGACGGCGTCGAAGTCTCCGTCGATGAGGTTCCCGGCCTCGTCGCGGACCAGTTCTTCCTGCTGATCGGGCGTCAGGGCGGCGATGGATTCCGTGCCGTCGCAGGCGAAGGCGTCCTCCTCGGCGACCAGGAATTCGCCCTCGATGAACTCGCACTCCTCGAACGGCGTGCCGTCACCGTTGAAGGAGTCGGTCCTGTTGTAGCGGTAGTAGGCGTTGCCCGAGAACTGCACGGTGTCCGTGAACCAGTGGGTGCCCTCCAGGTTGAGCATGCGCAGGTGGTTCTTGGTGATGTCGGGCGCGGTGAAGAACGACTCGCGGTCGATCTCGAGCTGCTGGATGGGCAGCGCCCCGTTGCCCGTGAGATCCGTATTGGCATGGAAGTACTGCAGGTCGAGCGTGCTCGCCGCCGTGTGCCATCCGACGGTCCCGTAGATGTTGAACGCATCGGAGGGCTGGTCTTCGCGCCAGCCGTCCTCCACGAAATTGTGCAGGTTGAGAAAGTAGCCCAGCGTGCCGTTGTTGCCGCCGGATTCGATATTGGTGACGATGCGCCCGAACGCCCCGCCGTAGGCCTCGCCCATGAGGCCGGGATTGGTGAAGCCGTTCTTGGTCTGGATCGACAGCGCGCCGCCGAGCGTGTTGAGACCGAAGACGGGGTTGGCGCCGCCGATGAGATTGATGCTGTTGATCATCGATTCCGGCAACAGGTCCCAGTTGATCGTGTCGCCGAACACCTCGTTGACGCGCACCCCGTTGACGTAGACCGACATCCCCTGCGGCAGACCGAGCAGCGGCGAGACGGTGAAGCCGCGGTACTGCAGGTCGGACTGCAGGACGTTGGTCTGCGCCGCGTTCAGGCTGACGCTGCCCATGTTGCGGTTCATGTAATCGCTGAGGTCGAGGTTGTGCTGCCGATCCAGGTCCTCGGCCGTGGCCGACTGCACGTTGACGGGTACCTTCTCCTTCGGCAGGCCCACGCCGTGCGTCGGTGTCACGCCGATGACGTCCACCTGCTCGAGAGTCTCCGCCTCCTCGGCCACTGCCGCGCTCGACAGCGCGGCGGCAAGCGCCATGGTGATGGTGCGCACCTCGTATCGAGGACGGCGATTACGGATGTTGACGATCATTATTCTCTCCCCCGTACGGCGTTTTCTGATTGCGGCGGTAGCAACGCCTGGCATGCATGCCGAAGGCGCCGTGCTCTTGTAGTCGTATCGTAAAGGAAAAGCAGGAAAGAACTGGCAGGAATAATTCCTGAAATATATAGGACCAATGCGGCCGGCGAACCGACAGCGCGGCATCGTACGACCGACCCGGCCAGGAGCGGCGCGTCGGCTCTGGGGCAGGGATCCGCCGGATCCGGGAGAAACCGGAAGCCGTTGCGGAGAAAGAGACTCGACACGAGCAGGAAAACATCCCAATCCGCGCTGTGCATATTGAATAGTCCTCCCGCCTGAATTTTCATACGCGCTCGCGGGAAATTGCCCGCGTGTCTCGCCTGATCTCCGGGGCGCGTCGGGTCTGCAAGCGCATTTCGAGATCAATCCAGGTTGACTGTTAGCGATACCTACGAAAAATCAGAGGAGGAGGTCATGCTGAAACTCAAGAACAAATGGGTCTTCGCGGCCCTTTCGCTGGCGATGCCGGGAGCGGCATTCGCCAACGAGAGCGTCGAGAAGCTCATGAAGGATCCCAATTACTGGGCGTTCCCGGGCCTGAACTACTGGAACTGGCGTTATTCCGCCCTGGACCAGATCAACACCTCCAACGTCGACAAGCTGCAGGTCGCGTGGACGTTCTCCACCGGCCGTCTGCAGGGTCACGAGGGTGGCCCGCTGGTGCTGCCGCCGGAGGCGACCGGCCGTAAGAACAACACCCTCTACATCCACTCGGCGTTCCCGAACGACGTGTTCGCCATCGATCTGGACACCCTCGAGATCGTGTGGGAATACAATCCGATTCAGGAGGAGAGCGTGCAGGGCGTGCTGTGCTGCGACAACGTCAGCCGCGGGCTGGGCTACGGCGACGGCAAGATCTTCCTGCAGCAGAACGACACCACGCTGGTGGCGCTGAAGGCCGATACCGGTGAGAAGGTGTGGGAAACAAAGAATGGCGATCCGAAGCTGGGTCAGACCAACACCAACGCCCCGCATGTGATGAAGGACAAGGTGATCACCGGCATGTCGGGTGCGGAGTTCGGCGTGCGCTGCTGGCTGGCGGCGTACGACATCAACACCGGCAAGCAGGTATGGCGCGGCTACTCGATGGGTCCGGACAGCGACATTCTCGTCGACGGCGAGAAGACCACCTCGATGCTGAAGCCGGTCGGCAAGGACTCCTCGCTGAAGA
>JAJVHZ010000048.1:0-15631 GCA_022072255.1 Gammaproteobacteria bacterium
GGCCGCCGCGCCGCACGCAGCGCAGCCCGGGACCGCCGTGCAACCGCGCGCGCCACTGGCCACACGGCGGGCGGATCGTCTCGACCGGCTCCTCGCCCGCATCCGCGAGTACTTCACCACCGGCAATGTCGTGGCCAAGGTCGGCGCCATCGTCCTGTTCTTCGGCGTGGCCTTCCTGCTCCGGTACGCCGTGGAGCGCAATGCCGTGCCGGTGGAGTTGCGCCTGGCAGCGGTGGCGGCCGGCGGGCTCGCCCTGCTGGTGACCGGCTGGCGCAAGCGATCGGCGCGCGCGGGCATCGGTCTCATCCTGCAGGGAGCCGCGGTCGGCGTGCTGTATCTCACCGTCTTCGCGGCGGCGCGCCTCTATCACGTGTTGCCGTATCCGGCGGCGTTCGCGCTCATGCTGGCGGTCGTGGCGCTGTCGGGTGTGCTGGCGGTGCTGCAGAATTCCGCGGCCCTTGCGGTGGCCGGCAGCATCGGCGGGTTCCTCGCGCCCGTGCTGCTCGCCCGCGGCGGCGGCAGTCACGTTGCCCTGTTTTCCTATTACGCGCTGCTGAATGCCGGTATCTTCGGCATTGCCTGGTTCAGGTCGTGGCGCATCCTGAACTGGACCGGATTCATTTTCACCTTCGTCATCGCGACGCTGTGGGGTGCGACCTCCTACCGCAGCGAGCACTTCGCAACGACCGAGCCATTCCTGATCCTGTTCTTCGTGTTCTATCTCGCGACCTCGATCCTCTTTGCCTACCGGCAGCCGCCGCGGCTGCGGGGGTACATCGACGCGTCATTGGTGTTCGGTCTGCCCGTCATCGCGTTCGCGCTCCAGTGCGTGCTGGTGGAGGACTACGAGTACGGAAGAGCGATCAGCGCGCTGCTGCTGGGCGGCCTGTACCTGAGCCTCGCGTGGGGGCTCTGGGGCCGGTTCGGCGCCGGGATGCGGCCGTTGGCGGAGGCCTTCCTGGCGCTCGGTGCCGTCTTCCTCACGCTGGCGATCCCCTTCGCGCTGGAGGCGCGGCTGACGGCGGCTGCATGGGCGCTGGAAGGCGCAGGCATGGTGTGGGTCGGTTTCCGCCAGCACCGCGTGCCGCCGCGGGTGTTCGGATTGCTGTTGCAGTTGCTGGCCGGATGCGCCTTCGCCGTGAAGGCGGCGAGCCTGCCCGGGACGACGCCGGTATTCAACTCCGCCTACCTGGGTGGCGTCTTCGTCGCCCTGGCCGCGCTGTTCTCGGCGTACTGGTATGAACGCCGATACGTGGAGTTGCGGCCGGGTGAACGCGGACTGCACGGCCTGCTGCTCATCTGGGGCCTCGTCTGGTGGTTCGCCGCCGGCGTCCAGGAGATACATCGGCAGGTGCCGGCGGAATACCGGCTGCATGCGATGGTGCTCTACTCGACGCTGAGCTTCCATGCCGCCGGCCTGTTCGCCGCCCGCCGGCGTTGGGAGGCGATGGGCCGGGCCTCGATGTTGAACATGTTCGCGACCGTCGGACTGCTGGCGCTCGCGTTCCTGTCCGTTCGCCACACGCAGCCGTTCGGCAACCTCGGCTGGCTGGCATGGCCGCTGGCTTTCTATGTCTGGTACGACCTGCTGTGGGGCTATCAGCGTGCCTGGCCTCGTGGCGTGCTTCGATACGGGCACGCGGCGGCGGTGTGGAGCGCTGCGTTCCTGGGCGCCTGGGCGCTGGCGCGCGGGCTGGCCGCCTGGACCGGCGATGGCAGCGCCTGGGCGTTCGTCGCCTGGGGCCTCGTGCCGGCCGTGGCGATCGCGGCGGCGCTCCGCTGGGGTGAGCGGCTGCGGTGGCCGGTTCGCGCTCACCCGGGGGTATATTTCGGCGGCGCCCCGGCCGGACTCGCCGCCTTCCTGTTGTGCTGGCTGCTCGCTTCGTGTTTCGAGGTCGGCAATCCGGCGCCGCTTCCCTATCTGCCCATCGTCAATCCGCTCGAACTCACGCAGGGCCTGGCGCTGGTCAGCATGATCTTCTGGGCGCTGCAGGCGAAACGCCATGATATTCCGTTCGTCCGAGGCTGGAGGCCGTCGCGGATACCCGCGTTGCTCGGGGTCTCGGTCTTCGTGGTCGCCAACGCCGTGGTGGCGCGCGCCGTGCACCATCTCGCCGGCGTGGCCTACACGCTGCCGGCGCTGGTGGGCTCGGCCCTGTTCGAGGCCGCGATCGCCATACTCTGGGGCGTCACCGCGCTGGCGGTCATGAGCTACGCGTCGCGCCGCGGGGCGCGGCAGCTGTGGTTCGCGGGCGCCGGTCTGCTCGGACTGCTGATCGCGAAACTTTTTCTCGTCGATCTGTCCGGCACCGGGACGGTCGGGCGCATCGTCTCGTTTCTCGCCACTGGCGGCCTGATGCTGCTCATCGGTTACGTCTCGCCCATGCCGCCGCGCGGCGAGGCGGCGCGCTCGTGAAGGCTGCCGCGACGTTCGCGGTACTCGCAGCCCTGTCGGCGACGGCCACGGCGGAGTCCGACAGCGCGCGGCTGGAGGATTTTGCCTACGTCATGCCGATCGTAACCGGCCCCGGGGCGGCTCCGTTTTACGCACTGTCGCTCCCGGAGATCGTCTACCGCACCGTCACACGGCCGGACCGCGGCGACATACGCGTGTTCGACGCCGATGGCCGGGTGGTCCCGCACCTGCTGGGGCCGGTTCCGGCCCCGAGACGTTCGGGCTCCTGGTCGCGGTTGCCGGTATTTCCGCTGCCGGCGGGGACGATCGGCGCGACGGCGGGCAACGAGGTGCACGTGCGCGTCGACGAGCGTGGCGCCGTCATCGACGTGATCGGGGCGGATTCCGCGCCGACAGCTTCCCTTTACCTGCTCGACGCCAGCGCCGTGGCGGCGCCGATCGAGGCACTGCGGCTGGATTGGGGCGAGGGCCACCGAAGACTGCTCGCTCGCGTTCGCGTGGAGTGCAGCGACGATCTCGATCAGTGGCGCGAGGTTGCGATCGGCAGCCTCGCGGAATTGCGGGAGGCGGACGCCCATCTGCAGCAGAACGTCATCACGCTGCCGGGTGCCAGGTGCCGCTATCTGCGGCTGGCGTGGCCGTCGATCGATGCGCCCATCGCCGGGGTCGAGGCGCGTCTGGCGCCGCTCGAGGGGGAATCGGTGCCATCGCCGCCGGTGCAGTGGCGCGAGCTCGAGCACGTGCGTTACGCCGACGACGGATACGAGTTCGACGCCGGCGGCCTTTTCCCGGTGACGCGCGTCAATGTGAGCTGGCCGGGCGAGCGCACGCTGGCGCGCCTGCGCATAGACGCGAGAACGGACGCCGCGGCGACGTGGCGCCTCGTCCATACCGGCCTTTTCTTCGCGCTCGAGGTCGACGGTGAGCCGCTGGGCAACGCGGCCGCTGCCGTGCCGCCCACGCTCGCGCGCCAGTGGCGCATCGGGCTGGCGGAGCATGGCGACCCCTCGCTCGCGGCCGCGCCGCGCCTCCTGCTCGGCTGGCAGCCGGATCGCCTGGTATTCGTGGCTGCCGGGACTCCACCCTACCAGCTCGCCTACGGCAACGCGGCGGCGGCGCCGGGCTCGAACATCGCCGCCTCGCTGTTCGAGCGTCTTCAGCATCCCGGTGGCGCCGAGGAGACCGGTCAGGCGGTGGTGGGCACGCCACGGGCCGTGGCCGGTGACGGCGCGCTCGTGCCCCCCTCGCCGCCGCTGCCGTGGCAGCGGATCCTCCTGTGGGCCGTGCTGGTGCTCGGGGTACTGTTGCTGGCTCGCATGGCCCTTGGTCTGTATCGCGAGATGATGCGCCACGGTTGAGCCGGCGGATGCCTGCCGAAAGCTGAAGGCGCGTGGGCGCGCGTGGCCGCGGTTGCGCCCCGGCGCGGCGCCTACGGAGCGCGCGCGCGCTCGAGCACGGCGATGAAGAACCCGTCGGTGCCGTGGTCGGCCGGGGTCAGCAGCAGTGTCTCCTCGCTGCCGTCGGCGGAGGCGGGGGGATCCGTCCCGATGGCCTTCCGCCACTGCTGTCGCCACGGAACAATGGCGAATTCCGGATGGCTCGCGAGGAAGGTGCGTACCTGATCGCCGTTTTCCTCCGGCAGCAGCGTACAGGTGACGTACACCAGCCGCCCGCCCGGCCTGACGTGCGGCGCCCCGAGCGCCAGCACGGCCTGCTGATCCCGCAACCGCTGTGCGAGCGACTCCGGTTTCAGGCGCCATTTCGCGTCCGGCCGGCGCCGCCAGGTGCCAGAGCCCGTGCAGGGTGCGTCGAGCAGCACGATATCGAAGCGCTCGCCGAGCGCCGCCAGCGCCGCGCGGTCGCCGCCGTCGAGCACCTGCACGTTGCGCGCCCCGGCGCGCCGGAGCCGCTCGAAGATGGGCCGCAGCCGGGCCCGCTCCTCGTCGTAGGCGTACAGTTGCCCGGTGTTCTGCGCCGCCGCGGCCATGGCCAGCGTCTTGCCGCCGGCGCCGGCGCAGACGTCGAGTATCTGCAGGCGCGGCCCGGCGCCCGTCAGCATCGCGGCGATCTGCGAGCCTTCGTCCTGCACCTCGTACCAGCCCTTGCCGTGCGCCGCCTCCGCCTCGACATTGGGCTGGCGGCCGTCGCTCGCGGGCGCGGGCAGGCGCACCGCCAGCGGCGACCAGCGCGTGGCGGCCGCACCGAGATGCGCCAGTGCCTTGAGTACGCGCGGCCGATCGGCCTTGAGCGTGTTGGTGCGCAGGTCCACCGGCGCACGCTCCGCGAGCGCGGCGCATTGCGCGGCCGGATTCCCGCCGAAGACACGCGTGAGCGACGGCGTCATCCATTCCGGATAGTTGCCGGTGACGTGCGGCGGCGCCCCGGCCACGCTGCCGTGATGCAAGCGCCCGAGCTCCCCCGCGCTCAACGGTTCCAGCTCGTGGTGCTCGCCGGTGCACAGCCGTTGCAGATCCTCGATGGACGTGCCGTGCCGGTGCACCGCGCACAGCACCAGCGCACGCGCCGTCTCGCTGCCCATGATGTAGGCGGACGATGCCTTGTTGCGAAGCGTGTCGAAGACGATATTGCCGATGGCCGCGCGGTCGCCGGAGCCCGCGAAGCGATGGCTCCTGCCCCAGTCGGCCAACGCATTGCCTGCGGGGCGGTGGCGCAGAAGGATCTCCTCGAGGACTTCAACGGCTGCCTGGATGCGTGCGCCGGGGCGCATAGCGAAGCCCTTTTTGTCAGGGTGTCGATGTACCCCCTTCATAAACGCACGACGGGGCAAGATCAACCCGGCCTCGGGCTGCCGGCGCGGGGTCCTGCAGGCGATGTTCGTTGTGCGGCGCCGGGCGTGGATGCCGCTGGCCGCGCGACGGGGACTGCCGCGCGGCCCCCGCCTCAGTCGAGGTCGATGGGAGTCACCAGGCCGCTGGCGAGGTCGTAGACGCCGGCGGCGACCACCAGCAGTCCGGCGCGCACACGCTTGGCGATCACCGACGATGTCTCGGCGAGCAGCTGCGCCTGGATGCGGGCGTTCTCGACGATGGATCGTTGCAGATCCCCGCGTGCCATGCGCACGGCTGGCTTGATGTGGTAGAAAAGCGAGCTGATGAGGCCGGGGACTTCCTCGCCCTTGACGGTCGCGGTCACCGCGCCGCAGGCGGTGTGGCCGAGCACATAGATGACCTTCACGCCGAGCAGCTCGCTGGCGAACTCCAGCGACCCCACCACCTCGGCGCTGACGATGTTGCCGGCTACCCTGGCGACGAAGATGTCGCCGAAACCCTGGTCGAAGATGATCTCCACGGGCACGCGTGAATCCGCGCAGCCGAGAAAGGCGGCAAACGGGCGCTGGCCGCCGGCGATCTGCTGGAGGTGCTCGATGTTGCGGCGTGGTGCGAGCATGTTGCCGGCGACGAAGCGGCGGTTGCCCGCGTAGAGTCGGGCGAGGGCCTGCTCGGGTGTGTCGGCCTCTTCCCAGTAGGACTCGATGTCGCTGTCGGAAATCATCCGGTTGCTTCCGTCTGTGGCCGGCGGCGTCAGAACCGCAGGCCGATGCCCAGCGTTGCCGACCAGCTGCTCCAGTTCACCTCGTTGAGACGGGTATCCACGGTCGTGCCGTCGGAGAAGTAGACACGATCGGTGCCGGCGTCGGTGGACCAGTCCTGCCAGCTTCCGCGCGCCTGCAGGTACCAGCGTCCACCCTCGCGCGTCGGGCCGCGGCGATTGAGCAGGCTGGGGTACCAGTCGGCGCCGACGGAGACGACCCAGCCGTTGGCATCGGCGTCGTGCTCGAAGCTCCTGGGGTGTACGAATGCCTCGCGCAGATTCCAGTTCGCCTCCCCGTGCAGGTCGGCCCAGTGATATTCGCCGGTCGCGAAGAACTGCAGATCGCGCGGCAGTTCTATGTTGGCGCGCATGCCGACCCAGGGTCCGTTCCACTCAGCCTCGTAGGTGCTGTCCACCCCCGGGATCGGTCCGCTGCCGCCAACGACCTGGACCGCGTCGGTATCGCGCAGGCTCTGCACGTGATGCGAATAGCCGGCGAGCGGGATGAGGAAGCCGCGACCCGCCGCGGGCGTGTCGTAGATGCGCAGGCGCCAGCCGACGCCGCCGCTCGCGTCGCGCACCTCGTCGTCGTCGGTCTGCGACAGCGAGCGCGAGAACTCTCCGGTGCGATCGTCGCCGGCGTAGTCCGAATCGCGATTCTCGCCATCGATGATCCCGCCGTAGGCGAACATGCCGGTCAGGTAGAGTCCCGGCCGGAAGGCGGCGTAGGCATCGGCACGGAACATCGCGATCTGCAGATCCTCCCAGGTCAGCTCGGAGAGGATATTGGGTGTGGCGGTGCCAGCGGGATCGCTGGCGATGTTCCAGTTCAGGCTGTCCTCCCGGTAGCCGGCGGAGAGATCAATGCCGAACTCCGTCCGCGCCGTGCGTCCGAACAGCGACCAGCTCCCGTCGTCGCGACCCGGGCCGGTTCCGGCGTCGGCCGTTGTCGCGCCGCCGGCATACGCGTCCGGTGTCCATGTCTCGGTGAACGCCGGCGCGCCGGTGGTCTCGCGATCGACGGCGTCCTTGCCGAAGCGGTATTCGGCACTGAGGAAGACGCTGCGCCCGGGCGCCGGGTAGCCGCCGGTGAATTCCGGCTGCTCGTCCAGCAGATCGCTGACCGTGACATTGAGGTACCAATGCTTGCGCATCGGTTCCCAGGTCGCCGTGACGCCGGTGAGCCAATAGCCGTCCAGCCGCACCGTGTTGAGCGGATCGTCCCAGCGCTCGCCGACGTAGCTCGCGAACACGCTGGCGCGCACATGGCTGGGATGTACCCAGGTGAGGCTGAGGTCGGCCTGGCTCTCCTGGATGAGTGGCAGATCGAGCCCGTCGGCCGGATCCTCGCTCCACAGACGCATATACTGGCCGCGCAATCCCCAGCGCTCGCCCAGCCAGAGGTTGGTGCCGACGCGCGCGATGTCGATCTGCCCCTCGTCATAATCGAATCCGGAACGGGAGAAGTCCTTCAGCTCGCTGTGGCCGTAGCCGGCGAAGGTGAAGAACCTCGGCGTCCATTCCGCCTCCCAGCGGACCTGGTAGTCGTCCACGGTCGGACCGCCCTCGAAAAACGTGAAGAACTGATCCTCGACCACGAAGCCCACGGTATCCACTGGTGCGAGCGTCTCGGAGGCGCGCTGCGGGAAGAGCAGCTTGCGCTGGGCGGCGGCGCGCAGCCAGTGATTCTGCGTCACCCGCCACGCCAAGCCGAGGCGCGGGTCGACCTGCTCCCTGTCGGTGGTGCCGGTGAAGCGCGTGCCGAAGACGTCGGGATCCACGTCCTTGACCTCGAGACGACGCCCGAACGCGCCCGCGTCCAGCCACAGGTCGGGATTGATCTTCCACCGGCCGCGCGCATAGAGCGTCTGGGCGCTGACGTCGCGGCTCGATATCTCGGTGAAGAACCCCGGCCCGAAGCCGGTGAAGGCCACGGTGTCGACGTTCGTGGTGCCGTTGGCGTCGTACCACTCCGCGCCCCAGGTGAACTCCACCGGGCCGATGTCGAGCAGGTGGCGCAGCTGGAACTGGAAATAGGTGTTGCTCGTGTCGATCTGCGAATTGCACGGCAGGGTGCAGGTGAAATTCGGGTCGATGGGGAAATCGAAGTTGTTGTAGGTGCGGCCCTCGTTGTGCTCGCTGCCGCCGAACACGCGCACCATCAGCCGGTTGTTGAAATTGAAGCGGTGCTGGTAGCCGAGCGAGGCGAAGATGAATTCGTCGAGCGCGCGATCGTCGCGGTCGTTGTCGGTGCCGCGCGTGCCGTTGTCGAAGCGGTGCGCATCGAGGATGAACAGCAGATTGTGCTTGCGCTCGTCCAGCGTCGAACCCAGCCCGATGAACACCGACTCGTTGGTGAAGTCGGCATTGTCGCGGAAGCCGTCGTCGTCGGTGCGCGCGCCGCTGACGTAGTAGGCAAGCGGGTTCGGCGTGCGCAGGTAGCCCTGCGAGGTGGCGTAGGCGGTGTAGTTGGCCGCCCCGCCGTTGGAACCGATCGTGCCACCGGCGCTGAGGTCGTTGCGCGGCTCCCGGAACGGCTCGTAGTAGCGCGTCGGGAAGGAGATCGCCGTGGGGTCCAGCAGCAGGCCCTGGCGGTTGGACCCGAGTCGCGCGTCCTCCGAGGCGTACTGGTTGTCCTGCGAGAGATAGAAATAACCGTTCGCCAGGTACGGATCGAAGGCGAGCAGGGTGTAATACCCGCCCCATTCGTAAAGCCCGAGGTTGGTGTAGGCGTTGCCGAGCGTGGCGCTGCCGCTGCGGGCGTTGGCGAGCGTCTCCACCGCGAAGGATTCGGCGCGCAGCGTCTTCTGGAAGCCTTCGCGCGCGTAGCGTATGGCCTCGCCGGCCTCGTACTGGTCGACCGCCATGATCGAACCCATGACGTCGGGGATGGGATCGTCGGGGTCGAACCGGCGCGCGTTGTCGAGTTCCGTATTCGCATCCTCGAAGCGCCCCGTCTGGTAGTAGGCGGCGGCGAGGTTGCGGTTGACGCCCGGCAGCTCGGGATCGATGGCGCCGGCCGCGAGAAACTCCCCGGCCGCGGAGTCCGGATCGCCCCGGAACAGATCGAGGAACCCCAGGCCCACCTGGCTGTAGGGCTGTGACGGGTCCAGGCGCGCGGCCTCGCGGAACTCGGCCTCGGCGTCATCGAGGCGGTCGAGGAAGGCGAGGATGAAGCCGTAGTTGGACCTCGTGATCGGGCTGCGCGGATCCGAGCGCAGGGCCTCCTGCATCGCCGCCTGCGTGGCCTTGTAGTCGCCGCGATCGAGGTCGACCAGCGCGAGATTGTTCCAGCTCGCCGTGTGGTTCGGGTTCACCTTCACGGCGTGCGCATAGGCGGCGCGCGCGGCGGCCGCGTCCGGCTCGGCGTAGTGGTGATAAAGTCCCTTCACGTACCACGCGAACGGCATGTCGGGGTCGATGGCCAGGGCGCGATCGATGCCCGCCTTCATCTCATCGGGCTGGCCGAGGAGAAAGGCGAGGTAGGCGTACAGCGCCGGAAAGCGGGGGTCGTACGCGAAGGCCGCCTCGCCGTCGCGGGCGATCCTCATGGCCTCCTCGTGCCGGCCCGCGAACGACGCCAGCCACGCCTGGAACAGCCTCACCTCGGGGTAGCGCGCCGACTCGCCGGCGTGCCTCTGCACCTTCGCCTCCGCCGCGGCGTATCGTCGCTGCTCGACGTCCACGCCGGCGCTGCCGAGCCCGGCGATGACCTGCTCGCGGCCGGTGAGGTTGGCCGCGGCGCCGTCGAGTTCCCTGCCAGCGGCGCCGAGGTCACGGCGGCGCACGTCGAGCAGGCCTTTTACGAGTTGCGCGCGCGCCTGATCGGTCGCATCGGGATTGGCGCCGGCGGCGCGCTCGAGGGCCGCCGCCGCCGCCGCATAGTCGCCCTGATCGTAGGCGACCCCGGCGAGCGCCACGAGCGATGAGGCCTTCGCGCCTGCTGCGACGGTCTGTTCCAGCTCCTCGCGGGCCCATTTGAGCTCGACGGTGCGCCGGCCGCCGACGGTCAGCATGTCGAACCATTCCAGCTCCGTCTCCATGACGATGAGCGGGCGGTTGCGCAGGTCGACCACGGTACGCTTGGTCGGCGGCTTGCCGCGTTCCACCGTGCCCTGCTCGCCGCTTGCCACCTGTATCGCACCGAGCTCGTTGGCGAGATCGACCTCGCCGGCGAGCACGATGACGTCGGTGCGGCCGTCCTCGCCCACGCTCACGTACCAGTCCGTGCCGCGGATGCCGATGGTGGCCGTGGGCGTCGCCATCTCGATCGCCTGGCGGCCGATGCCCATCTCGCCGGTGACGGCGCGCAGCAGCGCCTTGGCGCGCGACCACGCCGAGCCGGTAAGGAGTCGGAACTTGCTGAGCTCGCCGGCGGCGCCGCGCACCTGCCCGATCTCGAAGGTGCTCTGGCGATGGATGCGGATCTGCGTGTCGTCCCGCAGCAGGATGGCGGCCGAACCGTAGGGCCCGGTCTTGAGGACATCGCCGGCCGCGACGCTCTGGCCGACCTGCAGCGGCCGCGCCCCGGCCGCGCCGGCCGGCTGCAGCGTCTCGTCGCCCCTGGCGGCGACGATGCGCCCGACGGCCGTGCCCTGCTCATCGGCGCCACTGGCGTCGGCGAATGTCAGGCCAAGCGCGGCTGCCAGCACGGCCGCCCAGCTCGTACGCCACATAGGATTTCCCCCCGGAAACCGTTCCCCCGTTGGTGCACGATTATAGGGATTGCGACGACGGAAACAATTGATCGCCCGCGATGACCCGCGCGGCTGCGGGACACCGGCGTCGACGTTCCGGGCGGCCTCGACCGGAAGCTGTCCATGCGGGGGGCGCCGGGCGATTTCACCGGAGCGCGGAAAACACAATCGGAGCCGGCGCGCGCACTGCCGTGGCTTGTTCCCGATCAACGCGGGATTCGCCCGGTCGCCCTAGCCTTGCTCGTGTCAGGCACCCCGGGGAGAGAGGCGGTTGGGCCAGGAGATAAATCGCGTCGAGTTCTCGGATGCGCACTTTCGCGAATTCGAGTCGCGCCTGCGTCGCGAGACCGGCGAGTTCGACGAGTGGCTGGCGTCGGACCGCATCGAACATGGCGGCCATGTGTTCGGTCTGGAGGCCGAGGCCTGGCTGGTCGATCACAATCACTTCCCCGCTCCCCACAACGAGGCATTGCTCGATCGCCTCGCCAATCCGCTCGTGGTGGCGGAGCTGTCGAGGTTCAACGTCGAGTTGAACAGCACGCCGCGCGCCCTCGAGCGCGCGGCGCTGTGCGGCTCGGAGGAGGAGCTGCGGGCGACCTGGCGTGAGTGCCAGCGCGTGGCCCACGAGATGGGCGATGCCCTGGTCCTGATCGGCATACTGCCGACCATACGCAACGCCGACCTGTGCCTGGCGAACATGTCGCCGCTGAATCGCTACTACGCCCTGAATGACCAGCTGCTGCGCCGCCGCCTGGGCAGACCGGTGAAGGTCGATATCGCCGGGCGGGAGAGGCTCACGGTCACCCACACCGACGTGATGCTGGAGGCCGCGACCACGTCGTTCCAGGTGCATCTGAAGGTGCCAGTGGAGGATGCCGTCCGCCACTACAATGCCTCGCTGATCGGTTCCGGGCCGGTACTCGCCGCCAGCGCGAATTCGCCGTTCCTGTTCGGGCGATCGCTGTGGGAGGAGACGCGCGTGCCGCTGTTCGAGCAGGCCGTCGGGGTTGGCGGCGAGGATGCCGCGTCTGCCCGCGTGACCTTCGGATCCGGCTACCTGAGGAACTCCGTCGCCGAATACTTCCACGAGAACCTGGAGCGCTATCACATCCTCCTGCCGACACTCTTCGAGCGCGCCGGTCGGCTCGATCACCTGCGCCTGCACAACGGCACGATCTGGCGCTGGAACCGCCTTTTGCCCGGATTCGACGATGCAGGTCGTGCGCACGTGCGCATCGAACATCGTCCACTGCCGGCGGGTCCCAGCATCGTCGACATGATCGCCAACGCCGCCCTCTATGTCGGGTTTACCCACTTCCTCGCCACGTTGAGGGAGCCGCCCGAGGCGGCGCTGCCCTTCGGGGAGGCGCGTTCGAACTTCTACGCCGCCGCGCGGCTGGGCGCCGGCGCGCGGCTGCGGTGGCTGGGCGGCGCCGTCGCCGATGCGCGCAGCCTGCTGCTCGAGGAGGCGTTGCCCATGGCCCGCCACGGGCTGATGGCGCTGGGTGTCGATGCCGCCGAGGCCGCGCGCTATCTGGAGGTGGTGCGCATGCGGGTGCAGACCGGTCGGAACGGCGCTGCCTGGCAGCGCGGCTTCGTCGATCGTCACGGCCACGATCCGCTGCGCCTCACGGCCGCCTACCTGGAGAACCAGCGCAGCGGCGCGCCGGTGCATGAGTGGGAGCTGTAGATGCTGACCGTGTTTGAGGAGATGCCGGAAGGCATTTACACCTGCCGGGCCGCGGATCTGCACGCGATACTGCCGGGCCCCAGCCTCTTTCATCTGCCAGGCAGGCGCGGCGAACCGCTGTTCGTGTCCGTGCTGCTGCACGGTAACGAGGATACCGGCTGGCAGGCCGCGCAATCGATCCTGCGCAAATACCGCAACCGGACGCTGCCGCGCGCGCTGTCGCTGTTCGTCGGCAACGTCGCTGCCGCGCGCGCGGGCGTGCGGCGTCTGCCGGAGCAGTGCGACTACAACCGGATCTGGCCGGGATGCGAGGACGGCGGGACGCCGGAGCACGCGATGGCGGAGCAGATCGTGGCGGCAATGCGCGCTCGCAGCCCGTTCGCCAGCGTCGACATCCACAACAATACCGGCCTGAACCCCCATTACGCCTGCGTGAACAGCACCGATCCGCGCTTCCTGCACCTGGCGCGGCTGTTCTCGCGGATCGTCGTGTATTTCCGGCGGCCGCGCGGGGTGCAGTCCATGGCCTTCGCGGGGCTCTGTCCGGCGGCGACCGTGGAGTGCGGCAAGCCCGGCAGCCTGCAGAGCGACGAGCACGCCGCCGGGTTCATCGACGCGTGCCTGCACCTAGCCGCGTTTCCGGGCGGTCCGGTGCCGGCGCACGATCTCGATCTGTTCCAGACCGTGGCGACGGTACGCGTCGTCCCGGGCCGCGATTTCCGCTTCGGCGAGCCGGGCGGCGACATCTGCTTCGGGTGCGATCTCGATCACATGAACTTCCGCGAGGTCCCGCGGGGAGCGGTGTGGGGCCAGCTCCGCGATGATCGCGTCCGGCCGTTGCAGGTCATCGACGATGAGGGGCGCGACGTGTTTCACGACTACTTCGGCGTCGAGGCGGGCGTACTCACGCTGCGCAGGAGCATGATGCCGGCGATGCTCAGCTGCGATGTCGAGGCGGTGCGCCAGGACTGCCTGTGCTACCTGATGCAGCGGCTGCCGCAGCCGGAGTGAGGCGCAGCGGTGCCGGCGCACGCCGGCCCGCATGCGCCGCCCGACCGTCGCGAGCAGCAGCTCGGCACCGCCGCTGACGGGCCCGGTGGCCGCATGGCGCATCCGCATCGGGCCAT
The DNA here is from genome assembly GCA_022072255.1 of Gammaproteobacteria bacterium. GTDB lineage: Bacteria > Pseudomonadota > Gammaproteobacteria > JAJPIJ01 > JAJPIJ01 > JAJVHZ01. The sequence continues at coordinate 13,483 of JAJVHZ010000048.1, forward strand.
CTATGCTCTTCGTATACGCGCGGTAATCTCCTTCGGGCAAACCCTTATGCCCGGGCGTGAGGGATTTTTTGTCTCCAGGCTTGCCTCGGGGGAGCGCCCGTGGCGCGGCAAGCGGAGAGCACAGCCACGAGGTCGGCAGCGGGAATGCGGCAACGGAATGATAGGGAGTCGGAGTGCGTATCGTCGCTGTTCGGGCAACCCAGGACCGGACAGCTCTGGACCCATGAGTTCAGCGACACGCGCTGGATGCCGGGCATACGCATGCTTCGGCAGCGGCTGAAGCGCGGCGAGCGCCTGTACAGGTGCGGCGAGCGGGTGCGCTCCCTGTTCGTGGTGCATGCAGGTGCGTTGAAGACGCAGATGGTCCGCAGCGACGGACGCGAGCGCGTCACGGGTTTCAGGCTTCCCGGCGACCTGGTCGGCATCGACAGCCTCGGTCTGGCGCGCTACTACGCGGACTCGGTCGCGCTGCAGGATTGCAGTATCTTCGTCATCCCGCGACGGGATGTCTTCGAGGCGGCCAACCGCGATCCGAACCTGCTGTGGCGACTCTCGGCCTACGTCAGCCAGGAGATGTTCTGTGAGCAGTACGCGATGCTGATGCTGGACCTTTCCAACGCCGCGGAGCGGGTGACGACCTTCCTCATGCGTTACTCGGCGCGCCTGGCCGCTCGCGGCTATTCGGGCAGGCGGTTCATCCTGCCGATGCCGCGCGCCGACATCGCTAGCTACCTGGGGCTGCGGCCGGAGACACTGAGCCGGGTCTTCCTGCAGCTGCGCCAATCCAACGTGCTGACCGTGCGGGGTGGCAACGAGGTCTGCCTCAACGATGAGCGCATGGCGGGCCCGCCGCCGGAACGCGGTCGCCTGGTCTAGCGATGGGCGAGTACATCCTCCGCCAGCGGCGTGGCGGGCAGGATCTTCAATCTCTCCGCTCGCCAAACAGCGCCGGTGCGTCCGTTCGACGTCCGCGTCTTTCGAAGCGCAGTCGATTTGCCCATAATCGGCCGAGGCGTGACCATCGAGGCGGCACATGGCGGACGGCAAGGCGGAGCACGGCGCGCTCGACCGGATAGTGGCCGCGGCGCGGCGGGCCAGCGAGGAACGGGAGCAGGGATATCGCGAACAGGCGCTCAGGATCTATCCATGGGTCTGCGGGCGGTGCGGGCGCGAGTTCACGCGGGTGAATCTGCGCGAGCTCACCGTGCACCATCGCGATCACGACCACGACAACAATCCGCCGGACGGCAGCAACTGGGAGCTGCTGTGCGTGTACTGTCACGACAACGAGCACACGCGCCACGCCGACAAGGTGCGGGGCTACACATCGGCAACCGAGGCGCCGCGCGCCTCCAGCGCGACCCACCAGCCGTTCGCCGACCTCGCCGCGCGTCTTAAAGGCGGCCAATGAGCGTGCACGTGTGGCGCTGGCGCCTCTAAGGCGCGGCCATGACCTGGGGCGCTGCCGGGGTCCAGGCCGTTAAGGCGCCATTAATATTGCGTTTTTCCCGTGTCCCCAAAGTGTTGCAAATCGCCACGACCTCCCCGGTGAAGTCAATTTTTTTCGGCATAGCGGTTGCTAATATCACGCAATTCCCTTACAAAGACGCCAACTTTTTGCCGTCCGAGGCCAGATCATTTTGGAATGGGGTGACATTTATGCAACGCACATTCTCGATCATCAAACCAGATGCCGTCCGGAAGAATGTCATCGGCGACATCCTCAATCGCGTCGAGCGCGCCGGCCTGCGCATCATCGCCATGCGCAAGATGCACTTGACCCGCGCCGAGGCCGAGGCGATCTACGCCGTTCACAAGGGCCTTCCGTTCTTCGGCGATCTGATCGATTTCATGACCTCCGGTCCGGTCGTGGTCGCCGTGCTCGAGGGCAAGAACGGGGTCGCGGTGTATCGTGAAGTGATGGGCGCGACCGATCCCGCAAAGGCAGCGCCGGGCACCATCCGCGCCGACCATGCCGAGACGATGGCAAGGAACGCCGTGCACGGGTCGGACTCCGTCGAGTCCGCCCGTTACGAAATGGGCTGCGTGTTCACTCAGGAAGACCTGGGAGTCGTGATTCCCGATCAGCACGCCGCCTGACGGCATCGCGATACCAGGCAGTGAGCCAGGCAGTGAGCCAGGCAGTGAG
>JAJVHZ010000048.1:15731-36543 GCA_022072255.1 Gammaproteobacteria bacterium
CCAGGCAGTGAGCCAGGCAGTGAGCCAGGCAGTGAGAAAGGGGCCCGCAGGGCCCCTTCGTATTCGGGCCGGCGGCGGCAGATTGGATCGGTCAGATGCGGCGGCGTATGCGGCGATGGACAGGAGCGAACCTGGCCAGCCCGGCTCCCAGGTATCCGAGCGGTCCGGGCGGCCATACGACGATTACCTGATTCATGGCCCCTTCCGCCCCGCCCCAGCGTGACTTGTACCGAAGGTCGCCGGTGCCCATGTCCATCGTGTGCACGCCGTGCCGCGCGCAATCCTCGAGGTCGCGGAGGTAGAGGATCCATCCGAGCCGGAAGCGCTCGTAGCGCTGATCATACTGGTTGGCGATCATGTACCGGATGGTACCGGTCGTGATCGTGAAGCGGAAAGCCACCGGCTCGCCATCGAAGTACGCCAGCCAGACGTTCAGTTGACCCTGCGGCCCCAGTTGATGGGCGCAGACGTGCTCCCAGAAGCGACGGCTTTGCGGCGAAGCGAAACGCGGACGTCCTTCCGCGCTTTCCGTCAGCCACGATCTCGCCTCGATCGTGGCGCAGTCCTCGATCATGCCCCTCAGATCATCGCCTGTCGGATTCTGATGGTGACGGATCGACGCCTTCCCCTCGCGCTGCATGCGGCGCTCGTAGGAGAGCACACGCTTCATCGAAGTGTGGTCGCGAATCATCTCTTGATATTCCTCCGGGGAGGAGGGGACGTTGCGTGCAACGATAGTGCGCTCCTGATCGAAGCGCACTACGCGGCGACAGCGCCGCGCCAGTTCCTTGACAATGAGGAGTCGTTCCGGGAAGACGGTGTCGTAGGGACCGAAGCGCAGGACCTCATTCCACTGCTGCATGTCCAGCAGGGCCTGCGCGAGGGCCGCGCATACAGCCTCCCGCACCTCGGGCAGGCACACGATACCGCGATGGGGCTGGTAGTAACCGGCCAGCGCCCAGAAGGCAATGCCGTGAAATCGCCGCTTCACCAGCGGCACGATCCCCACGATGCGGCGGTCGAGGTTCCGGGCGAGCAGGACCCTGATGTCGCCCGTCCAATCTCCATCGTTGCCGAGGTGCTGCAGCCAGCCGGCGATCCAGTGATAGCCGAACAGTTGCTCGTGTTCCGGCGCCGCCTGCAGGCAATCGACCCATTCCCGCCCGATATCGGGCATGACGCCGCCGTGTCCTTCGAGAACCTCGACCGTGATCAGCCGACTCTTTGACGTGGCGATGCCGCGGGCGGGCGTCCGGGGCGTATCGTTGTGCGCTGCAACCGCCATAAATGCCCCCATCTATGCATGCAAGGATAGTACGATGAAGCGCTCGTACTGCTGCCGGAAAAATAGTGGCGCCCCGCGCAGATCCGGAAACGTCACCACATGGGCTGCAATGGACCTCGGATTGAAGGGAGAAGAGATGAAGGACTTCACGCCGCCCCCTGACATCGCCAGCCTGTTGCCGCGATCCGATTTCACCCGCCGCGATTTCATCGGCGCGACCCTCGCCGTGGGCTTCGCCCTGGCGGTGCGCCCGCCCGGCGCCGAGACCATCACCACCACGAGCGACGGTCTCGAGGCCGGCGAGGTCCGCATTCCTGTCAGTGACGGCGAGATCCCGGCCTATCGGGCCATGCCCGCGCACGGCGGTCCGTTCGCCACCGTGCTGGTCGTGCAGGAGATCTTCGGGGTGCACGAGCACATACGCGACGTCTGTCGCCGCCTCGCCAGGCGCGGGTATCTCGCCGTCGCGCCGGAGCTGTTCGTGCGGCAGGGCGATGTCTCGGAACTGCGCGATATACAGACCATCATCGCGGCCGTCGTTTCGAAGGTTCCGGACTCGCAGGTGTTCTCGGACCTCGATGCCACCGCGGCTTGGGCGGCCGCGACTGGCTCCGCTGACCCCGGGCGCCTCGGTATCACCGGTTTCTGCTGGGGCGGCCGCATCGTCTGGCTGTACGCCGCGCACAACCCGGCGCTCAAGGCCGGCGTTGCATGGTACGGTCGTCTGGCCGGCGAGGCGACGGCCTTGCAGCCGCAGTACCCCGTCGACGTCGCCGCCCGGATCACGGCCCCGGTACTGGGGCTGTACGGCGCCGCCGACCAGGGCATCCCGCTGCGGACGATCGAGGAGATGCGGCGCGCGCTGCAGGCGGCGAAGGCGAACTGCGAGATCGTGGTTTATCCGGACACGCCGCACGGCTTCCACGCCGATTACCGGCCGAGTTACCGTCCGCAACAGGCCGCTGACGCATGGCGGCGTCTGCTGGAGTGGTTCGCGGGGCACGGCGTGGCCGCATAGCCGGCTTTCGCGATCGGGGCGTGGGTCGCAGACTAGGGGCTTGCGCGCCGCAATACGTGCCCCACGCCGCGTGCCGAGGGCGCGCACAGCCACCTCCACGGACCTCAAGGGAGCACCGGCATATGGCCGCCGACCTCGTCATTACCGCCGCAAATGTCTGCCAGATATCCATCCCGTTCATTTCCCTGACGGGATATCTGCCGCAATGGATCCGCATCCTGCGCACCCGTTCCTCGGATGCGATTTCGCTGCGTGCGTGGGGTCTGTGGACGGTGTCAGCCGCCTTTGCCGTGTTCTACGCCGTCGTCCAACTGGTGGTCACGGGCCGGGGCTGGCCATTGATCGTGTCCTCCACGCTGGCGCTCCTGTCGGTGCTCGTGACCGTGGCGCTGGTGACGATCTACCGCACCAGGCCGCGACGGTCCGCGCAGGCCCAATGAGCGGCGCTCCAGCCCGAGGCGGCTCGTAGCCCTGGTCCGCGCCCAGCCGGCCTCGCGACATCGTTCGTGAGGCACGAAGAGATGGATGAGGCAGGTGGGGAGTTGCGCGGGGGGATCCCAACCCACTCCGGGGATGAGCATCGGCATGGTGATCGTCGAAATGGCCTTGCGATCCACGCCTGCACACGGTTTTCCCCCGATGCTGCGGCGCACTTCGACCAGGTCTCGCCAGGGCGTCGAAGCATGGCACCACCAGGGTCGGGATCGCGGTCTCGACGCGGCCGCGCAGATGGCGTATCGTCCGCTCGCTGCCGACAGTGAGAGAGCATCAGCGGGAGGTTTCGAGGGGGATTGGAGTCATCCTACCGAGTCGACCGGCATGAAGGCCAGCGCGAACGCATACGATGTAGATGAAGTCTTTGATGTGACGACCGGAATGGGCGTCGCCGCCGCGCGTCAACTCGAGTGCGAGCACATACTGTGGATCGGCGAGCGGCTGGCCGACACCATGGACTTCTACGCCGACGAGGGCCAGCACAACGAGGAGTTGCGCGAGCTGGCGGGTGACCTGCGGGCGGCGATCACCGCCATACGCCTGGCCGACAGGATCTTCAATTCCGATCGTCCCGCCGCCGAGCGGGCCGAATTCCACCCGGCGCGACAGCAGCACTGGTGGAGACTCATCGCCGAAGGTTCCCGCACCATCGAGCGCAAGCTCGCCTGCCGCGAGGTCGGCCACCAGACCCTGCCTTCCGGCACGAAGCGCTGAGCACCCGCGCCGCCAGGCGACCAGCGGGGCGGCGACCGCAGCGCACCACTCGTCCCCGAGTTCGAAGGCGAAGATCTCCGGCTCCTCGCGGATGTGCGCGGCATGCGCACGCCGCAGGCGTAAGCCGTCGGCGGCGCCGTTCTCATCGGGGCCCCGGCAGCCGCAGGCGAGGCGGGAACGGCCGCCTGCGACCGGGGTCGGCGCGCATCACCGGCATGCGAATTCGTGCACGCAGTAGCCGTAGGTCAGATCCCGCAGCAGGGTGCGCCGGATCAGCCGCGGTATCCACAGCGCGCCGAGCTCGGCGGCGCGCTCGACGAGCGGGATCGCGTCGAGTTCGCGGTAACCCTCCGATTGGACTATATCCGCGGGCCGCTCGCTGTCCAGCCGCCACACCGCCCCGAATCCCGCCAGCGCCCTGCGCACCGGCTCCGCGTAGCGCAGGAAGCGCCGCTGCATGAGGTCGCAGATCAGCGTATGGCGCGGGAATGCGCGGCGAACGGCCCGGAGGGTGCCGCGCAGCTCGCCTTCATCCAGGTACATCGTCACCCCTTCGAACACCACGACCACGGGACGGTCGATCCCCAGATCGAGCAGCTTCCGTTCGAGCGATTCGGTGGCGAACTCTATCGGTATGCGTGTGAGCCGATTGACGCATTCCGACGTCGGCAGTCTCGATTCCTTGTACTCGATGGTCGCGGGTTCATCCAATTCGAACCATCGACCGCCGCTCAGCCTGTACGGCCGGGTATCGAAGCCGGTGCCGAGGGCGATGACCGGCAGATCGGCATCGCTCGCCAGCGCGGCCCGCAGCCTGTCGTCGATCACTCGCGCGCGCGTGACATTGGTGGCGGAACCCCGCTTCATCGTCCGGCACAACGTCAGCATGTCGTGCGCCTGCCCGTCCATGAAGCGCTGCGCATAGTGATCGCCGCAGACGGGGTTCCTGCTGCGGGCATCGAGCAGTCGGACACCGCAGCAGTAGAAGGCGGTCCTGGAGACGGGCTTCACGGTCGCACCGGCGTGGAGTACGGGTGGATTCCGCGGTGCGCCGCTGGCGTTGTCTCTCTAGGGGAAGGCGGGCACGGTGGGCTCGAAGCCGTGATCCTCGACCTCCGGGTGGCGTGAGAGCACCAGGTGGCGGACGGCTTCGATCTGTTCGCGCGGCACGTCGACCATCAACAGGATATGCCCCTCGGCCATCGTGCGGTCGAAGCGCATCAGCACGCTGTTCGGCGTGCTGATGCCGACCATACCGGCCACCCAGATGCCGAACAGGGCTCCGCCGAGCGCGCCGGCGAGCACCTTGGCCGGACCGGGCCCGCTGCCGAGCACCGGATCGACGAACAGGTAGAGGCCGACGAGTGCGCCGGCGAGCGCGCCCGCGACCAGCCCGATCGCCATGCCGTGGATCAGATCGGATTTCTGCGCAAGACCGGCCTCCGGCAGATCCTTCATATCAGTGCCGCGCTTGCCCAGGAAATGCATGTGGCGGCTCTCGATGCGCGCGAGCAGCAGGTCATCCTCCACCTGTCGCGCCACGTTCACATCGGGAAGCACGAAATACAGACGGCGTCGCATGCGCACCTCCTGTGTCGGAGCATAGGATCGCGCCTACGCCTTGCAGGCGTACCGCAGAACCGAGAGCCGGCCGACAGCGCGGTCGGTTCTCGCCGCGGCCTCGGGGAACGGGGAGGCCGGGGACTCAGACAAAGTATAGTCCGCGGATGCAGACGGATTGCGGGCGGCCGCGGCAGTTCGTGGCGCGCGGCCGGACGGGACCCGCCGTGGAATGACCACCCCCCTGTCAACCCATTGTATTGGCGAAGAGTTCCGGAAATGGATGCCGGTGGCATGGCCGTTGCCATCACCCTGGCAGCGGGGCGGCATTTTGCCGCCGCGATCAACGCGGTCCTCATGGAGGCGGCGATGGACGATTATCTCTACACCCTTGGTGCTGTCATCGACGACGGTTCGAATTTTCGTGTTGCCGAGGTTCTTTCGCGTCTGGAGAGCCAGGACTTCGAGGCGGCCTGCTCTCTGCTGGGCAGCGAGAGCGATCCGTTGGACGGCGACGCGGAGGACATCGCGGAGTAAGGCGCATTCCCGCCGCGATCGGTGCCGCGCATGATGGTGACGCGGCCTGCGGCGGGCGGCGGCGCGACGGGCCGCGCGGCGCGCGCAGGGCGCTTGCTGCAGGATATCCCCGCGACCGGATTCGATTGGCGCGCGGAGCGGGGCTGCTTCAGGTCATCTGCCCCATGAGGAGCCCGGCGGCTCCAGCATGTCGATGGTCGCGTCCATCGCCTCGGCGCCGGCGGCCTTCAGTTCATCGTAGATCGCGCGCAGGGTGTTCTTCTTGTTCATGAGGATGTTCAGCGCCGTCTCGCCGACACGGTTGGCGCGCCCCTGTTGAAGCTGGCTCTCGAGGCTGTTCAATTCCGCCTTCAGCAGGTCGGCAATCTTGATCGCCATGCCGCGGCTGATTTCGATGTTGTCTGCACCCGCCATAAGACGCACCTCCCCAGAGCGCACCTGGCTTTCCCCGCGTTCCCGCCGGCGGGGTCCGGCGGCAAAGTATATCGAACTATGCCGGCGAGAGGCATCACCGGCGGTCCCGGGCAGGGGCCGGCCCGGTTGCCTTTTCCCGCGGATGATGCCTAAATCCGGGCTTTGCCATAATCCTGCCGGGAACTACCGAGGAACGAGCCGTGGCCGGAGCAAGCCTGCTGACACTGATCGACGACATCGCCAGCGTCCTCGACGACGTCTCGGTCATGACCAAGGTGGCGGCGAAGAAGACCGCGGGCGTGCTCGGCGACGATCTCGCGCTCAATGCCCAGCAGGTCGCGGGCGTCAATGCCGACCGGGAACTGCCGGTCGTCTGGGCGGTCGCCCATGGCTCGATCAGGAACAAGGTCATCCTCGTGCCGGCCGCGCTCGCCATCAGCGCATTCGCGCCGTGGGCCGTCCTGCCGCTGCTCATGATCGGCGGCGCGTATCTCTGCTACGAGGGCTTCGAGAAGCTGGCGCACAGATTCATGCACGGCCGATCCGGGAACGAGGCACATCGCACCGACCGTGCGAAGGCGCGTGCCGATACCTCGGTCGACATGGTCGCTTTCGAACGGGAGAAGATAAAGGGTGCGGTGCGGACCGACTTCATCCTGTCCGCGGAGATCATCACCATCACGCTGGGAACGGTGGCCGACGCGGCGTTCGGCACGCAGCTCGCAGTCCTGGCGGGCATCGCGGCCATCATGACGGTCGGCGTCTACGGACTGGTGGCCGGCATCGTCAAGCTCGACGACGCCGGGTTGTACCTGAACGGCGTGGCCGGCGCCGGCATCTTCGCCGGCCTGCAGCGGGCCCTGGGACAAGGATTGCTGGGCGTGGCGCCGAAGATGATGAAGAGCCTCTCGATCATCGGCACGGCGGCCATGTTTCTCGTCGGCGGCGGGATCCTGACGCATGGGCTGTCGGGCGCGCACGATTTCATTCATCACATCGTCCGGGGAACCGGCACTATCCCGGGGATCGGCAGCGTGATCGCGGCACTGACACCAACGCTCCTCAACGCCCTGGCCGGCATCGTCGCGGGCGCCGTGACGCTGCTCCTCGTCACCATGGCGACGCGGCTGGTGCGCGCCGTGCGGAGCCGAGGCCCCGGCGGCAGCGGCGGTGATCGCGCCGGCCCCGTCGAGCAGTGACCGTCACTTCCGAAACCACCAAAGGAGCATCCGATGCCCACGTTGCACACGCAGTTGCGAGCCGGGGATCTGACCCTGCCGAACCGCATCGTCATGGCGCCGCTCACCCGTTCGCGGGCGGGACCGACTCACGTTCCCAACGACATGATGGTCGCGTACTACTCGCAGCGCGCCACCAGCGGCCTCATGATGACGGAGTGCACGATGGTGGATGCGCATGCCTGCGCGTTCATCGGCGAGGGCGGCATCTACAGCGCGGCGCACGTGGAGGGATGGCGGCGCGTGACCGAGGCCGTGCACGCCCGCGGCGGCCGCATCTTCATGCAGATCTGGCATCCCGGACGCGCGGCGCATTCCCTGCTCAACGACGGCGAGCAGCCCGTGTGCAGCAGCGCGAAGCCGATCAGGAACGCCACCACCTCGACCCCGCAGGGTTCCAGACCTTACGAAGTGCCACGCGCCCTGCGTACCGAGGAGATCCCGCGCCATGTCGAGATGTTCCGGCTCGGCGCCCGCAACGCAAAGGCCGCGGGATTCGACGGCGTGCAGGTGCACGGCGCGCACGGCTATCTGATCGACACCTTCCTGCGCGACGGGGTCAACGGTCGCACGGACGCCTACGGCGGCAGCATCGAGAACCGGGCGCGCTTACTTCTGGAGGTGACCGACGCGGCGATCGATGTGTGGGGTGCAGGCCGCGTCGCCGTGCGCATCTCGCCGCTGGTGGCGTTCAACGACATGGTGGACAGCCAGCCCGAGGCGCTGGTGGCGTACGTCGCCGGTGAGCTCGATCGCAGGGCCATCGCGTTTCTCGAGGTGCGGCACGAGGATCACGCCCTGCCCGCCGAGCAGGGGATACTGCGGATCGCGCGCCGCAGTTTCTCCGGCGTGCTGATGACCAACGGCAGTTACACCCGCGACAGCGGCGAGCAGGCCGTGGCCAGCGGCGCCGCGGATGCCGTGGTGTACGGGCGTCCCTACATCGCCAATCCCGACCTGGTCGAGCGCTTTGCCGGGAACGCGCCGCTCAACGCGGTGAACGAGGACCGTCTCTACGGGGGCGGCAGCGACGGCTACAGCGACTACCCGGCCCTGGCGCGATAGGCAGGCGCCTCCTGCGCCGGGGCGGCAGCGACAGGCCGTCCCCGCCGTCCCGCGCCTCGCGGGGGTACCGGCGGCCCGGTACGGGTCTCGACCACGGCGCGCGGCAACCGATACATGACATGTCCAATCCCGGACATGCAGTCTATGCTTTCATAAGTTCCAACCCTTTAATCTGCCATGGAAAGCAGGTGCCACCGGCTCCTACTCGCGGTTCTATTCCTGGCCTGCACGACAGGCCTGTGGGGTGCGGCCGCCCATGCCGATACCAAACGCGTCCTCGTACTGAATTCCTATCACGAGGGGTATCACTGGACGGACCGCATCATGTCCGGCATCCACTCCGTGTTCGACGCGCAGGAGGATGTCGAGCTGTTCATCAACTACATGGACGCGAAGCGGGTCTCGGACGAGACCCACTACCGGCTGCTGCGCGATCTCTACAGGCATGAGTACCAGTCGCAGCGGATGGACGTGATCATCGCCACCGACGATCATGCCCTCGACTTCCTGCTGCAATACCGCGACGAGCTGTTCCCCGGAGTGCCCGTCGTCTTCAACGGCATCAACGACTATCAGCCGTCGCGCATCGCCGGCCACGAGTTCATTACCGGTCTGGCCGAGACCTATGACGTGCCTGGCACCCTGGACCTGATGCTGCGGCTGCACCCGAAAACCAGACAGATCGCGGTCGTCTCGGATGCGACCGGCGCCGGGGACGATTTCAGGCGACAGGTGGAGCGTGCCGCGCAGGCATACGCCGCGCGCGTGCGCTTCACGTATCTCACGAACCTCGGAAAGGACGACCTGCGCCAGACCTTGAGCCGCCTCCCGCCCGACGCGCTGGTCCTCTGGGTGACGTATCTGCGCACCCCCGACGGCGTGTCGATCTCCAGCCAGGAGAGCGTTCGCTTCATCACGACCGCCAGCAATGTTCCGACGTACTGCGTATACGACGTCGTCGGCCTGGGCGTGGTCGGCGGCAAGGTGACCAGTCCCAGGTCCCAGGGCTACTTCGCCGCACAGATGGCCCTCCGGTATCTGCGCGGCGCGCGCATCGAGGACATGCCCGTGACGCGCACGCCGCTGGAGTACCTGTTCGACTACAACGCCATGCAGCGTTTCGGCATCAGCGAAAGCGCCCTGCCGCCGCACAGCATCGTCCTGAACGAGCCGCACTCCGCCTACGAGCGATACAAGCGGATCATCTGGGGACTGGTCGCGTTTCTCGTGGCGCTGGTGGGGATAATCATGGCGCTGGGCTACTACATCCGGAAGCGCAAGCGTGCCGAGGAGGCCCTGCAGACCAGCGAGGAGCGATTTCGAGCCCTCTACTACGACAATCCGGCGATGTTCTTCACCATCGATCCGAAGGGTACGGTCATATCGGTCAATGAATATGGCGCGGCTCAGCTCGGCTACACGATCGCCGAGCTCACCGGCAGCTCGGTTCTCGACGTCTTCCATGAGGAGGACCGGGAGGCGGCGCTGCGCAACCTCGAGGCATGCTACGCGCATCCCGATGTGATACATCGCTGGAGCCTGCGCAAGGTGCGCAAGGACGGTTCCATGCTCTGGGTGCGCGAGGCGGCCCGCCTGGTGCAAGACAACAACGACAACGCCTCCATCCTGATCGTGTGCGAGGACATCACCGAATCCTACGAGCTCGCGGAAAAGCTGTCCCACCAGGCATCCCACGACGCGTTGACGGGGCTGGTCAATCGCCGGGAGTTCGAGCGGCGCGCGGAGCTGCTGCTCGCGACCATCAGGATGGGCAAGGACGAGCACGCCCTGTGTTTCATGGATCTCGATCAGTTCAAGGTCGTCAACGACACCTGCGGCCATGTCGCGGGCGACGAGATGCTGCGGCAACTGACCTCCGTGCTGCAGAGCACGGTCAGGCAGCGCGACACCCTGGCGCGCCTGGGCGGAGACGAGTTCGGCATACTGATGGAGCACTGCTCGCTGGCGCACGCGCAGCGGGTTGCCGCGTTCATACAAAAGGCGATACAGGACTATCAGTTCCTGTGGGAAGGGCATGGCTTCAAGGTCGGCGTCAGCATGGGGCTGGTGGCAATGACGAAGGCCACGTCCAACCTGACGGAACTGATGATGGACGCGGACGCCGCGTGCTATATCGCCAAGGAGATGGGCCGCAACAGGATCCACGTCTACCATACGAAGGACTCCGAGGTTGCCAGGCGTCACGGCGAGATGCAGTGGGTGGCGCGCATCCACCACGCGCTCGACAGCGGTCGGCTTGCACTCCATGCACAGGTCATCGTCCCCCTGGATGGCGGCACGGACAGGCACTACGAACTGCTCCTGCGCATGGTGGACGAGGATGGCGGGCTCGTTACTCCGGGCGCGTTCCTGCCGGCCGCCGAGCGGTACAACCTCGTATCGAAACTCGATCGATGGGTGATCGGGCGCGCCTTTCGGCTGCTGGTCGGCCACCCCGAGTTCCTCAGCCAGGTGAACTTCTGTTCCATCAACCTCTCCGGGCAGTCCCTGGCGGAGATCGGCTTCCTCGATTTCGTGGTGGCGAAGCTGGCGGAGTCGGGTCTGGACGGCGGGAAGGTCTGCTTCGAGATCACCGAGACCGCCGCGATCTCGAATCTCAACGCGGCGACGGCGTTCATTTCGACCCTCAAGGGCCTGGGATGCAGATTCGCGCTCGATGACTTCGGCAGCGGACTGTCTTCATTCGGCTATCTGAAGAACCTGCCGGTCGACTATCTGAAGATCGACGGCATGTTCGTGCGCGACATGATCGAGGACCCGATCGACCGTGCGATGGTCAAGTCGATCAACGATATCGGCCATGTCATGGGTATGAAGACGATTGCGGAGTTCGTGGAGAACGACATCATCGTCGGTATGCTGACGGAGATCGGCGTCAACTTCGCGCAGGGCTACGGGGTCGGCGAACCGCACCCGTTCGAGGATCTGCTGCGCCGGGCGCGCAATGTGTCCGATATCGGTCACGCGAGGAGCGGCGTGGGCGGGACCTTCTAGCCACGACCGGGAGCGGACGGCGCAGCCGCGGCCCTGCGGAAGATGATGGGGATCAACATGGAGGCGGATTCCGTCGCCGCCTGCATGCCTCGCGAGCGCATTCCGCGACGATTCTGTTATGTTTTTAAGAGGAACCCGCGGGCGGAGCGGAGGCGATCGCGACGCCGGTGAAGCATGCACGGGTCACCGGGTTCCGGGGCAGTGGAGTGTTCGTAACCGGAGAGAGGAAGGGGAGCCGACATGTCGATAGCAAGAGTGACCGAGATCAGTTGTACGTCCGAGAAGAGCTTCGAGGACGCCGTCAACAGCGGGGTCGCGCGCGCCTCCAAGACGCTGCGCGGCGTGAGCGGCGCCTGGGTGAAGGAGCAGAAGGTCAGGGTCGATAACGGCAAGATCGTCGAGTTCCAGGTCAACATGATGGTGACCTTCGTTCTGGACGAATGAGGGGGAAGGAGCGGGCCGTCGCATGGGTCACGGCCGACGGATCCCCGGGGCCCGCGGTGGCGCCCGGTGCCGAACGATCATCCATTGCGATCTCACGTTGCGGCGTCGCCGGGGCACGTTGCCCCCGGCGCCGACGTGAGGGCCGTCGGCGAGGTGGCCGGCAGGCCGACCGGCCCGGCCTTGGCACGCGGCAACAACGCCATCCCGGGGCAGTGTGAATGCCCTGGCGGATGCCGCAGTCCCGGCCCCGCCGGTTGCGTCAGTCGATCGCTTACGGCGATGCCATCTGCCGCAGCATGTACTGCAGTACGCCGCCGTGCTGGTAGTACTGCCACTCCACCGGCGTGTTGATGCGCACCTTGGCCCTGAAGGTCACGACCTTGCCGTCGGCCTTCTTCGCGTTGACGGCGAGTTCGGTCGCCCCTTCCTTCAGGCCCTCGAAGTCGTAGACCTCGGTGCCGTCCAGGCCCAGCGACGCCGCACTCTGGCCGTCGACGAAGTTCAGCGGCAGCACGCCCATGCCGACCAGGTTGGCGCGGTGGATGCGCTCGAAGCTCTCCGAGATCACCGCCTTCACGCCGAGCAGGATGGTGCCCTTGGCCGCCCAGTCGCGCGAGGAGCCGGTGCCGTATTCCTTGCCGGCCAGCACCACCAGCGGCGTGCCTTCCTTCTGGTACTTCATCGCCACGTCGTAGATCGGTTCGACGGGACCGGCGGCGCCGTTGATGTGCCTGGATACGCCGCCCTCGACACCCGGGGTCATCGCGTTCCTGATGCGGGTGTTGGCGAACGTGCCGCGCATCATCACCTCGTGATTGCCGCGGCGCGAGCCGTAGGAGTTGAAGTCTTTTTTCTGCACGCCGCGCTCGGTGAGATACTTGCCGGCCGGGGAGTCGAGCTTGATGTCGCCGGCCGGCGAGATGTGATCGGTGGTGATCGAGTCGCCCAGCACCGCCAGCGCGCGCGCGCGCCTGATGGGCCTGATGCCCGGCGGCGTCATGGTCATGCCCTGGAAGTACGGCGGATACTGCACATAGGTGCTCTTCGCATCCCAGCCGTAGGTCTCCGACCTGGTCACCTTGATCGACTGCCAGCGCGCGTCGCCCTCGAGCACGTCCGCGTAGGTGGCCTTGAACAGTTCGGCGGTGACGGCCTTCGCGACCGCCTCCTGGACCTCGTGCGAAGTCGGCCAGATGTCCTTCAGGTACACGTCCTTGCCGTCCTTGTCCCGGCCGATCGGCTCGCTGGTCAGATCGATGTCGGTGCTGCCGGCGATCGCGTAGGCCACGACCAGCGGCGGCGAGGCGAGGTAGTTCATGCGCACGTCCTGGTGCACGCGGCCCTCGAAGTTGCGGTTGCCCGAGAGGACCGCGGACACCGACAGCTTGTTGTCCTGGATGGCCTTGCCGATGGGTTCGTTCAACGGCCCGGAGTTGCCGATGCAGGTGGTGCAGCCGTAGGCGGCGACGTTGAAGCCGAGCGCCTCGAGATCCCCGAGCAGCCCGGCCTTCTTCAGGTACTCGGTCACGACCTTGGAACCCGGCGCCAGCGAGGTTTTCACCCACGGCTGGGTCGCGAGGCCCAGCGCGCGCGCCTTGCGCGCGAGCAGCCCGGCGCCGATCAGCACCGAGGGATTGGAGGTGTTGGTGCACGACGTGATCGCCGCGATCACCACCGCGCCGTCCTTGAGCGTGTAGGTCCTGCCCTGGTCGGTGACCTGCGCCGGGCCCGCGGAGGGACGCATCTTCTGCTCCGCCTCGAAGGCCTGGCGGAAATTGGCCTTCACGCCGGAGAGCAGCACGCGATCCTGCGGGCGCTTCGGGCCGGCGAGCGAGGGCCTGATGGAGCCGAGATCCAGGTGCAGTACGTCGGTGTACTGGGCCTCCGGGGCGTCCGGCGTCCACCACATGCCCTGCGCCTGCGCATAGGCCTTCACGAGCTCGATCTGCTGCGCGCCGCGGCCGGTGAGGCGCAGGTAGTTCAGCGTCTCCTCGTCGATGGGGAAGATGCCGCAGGTGGCGCCGTACTCGGGCGCCATGTTGGCGATGGTGGAGCGATCGGCGGCGGCGAGGTTCGCCAGCCCGGGACCGAAGAACTCCACGAACTTCTCCACCACGCCGCGCTTGCGCAGCATCTCGGTGACGGTGAGAACGAGGTCGGTGGCGGTGGCACCCTCGGCGAGCCTGCCGGCGACGCGCACGCCGATGACGTCCGGCATCAGCATGGAGGAGGGCTGGCCGAGCATCGCGGCCTCCGCCTCGATGCCGCCCACGCCCCAGCCGAGTACGCCGATGCCGTTGACCATCGTGGTGTGCGAGTCGGTGCCGAAGCAGCTGTCCGGGTACAGCAGGCCATCCTTGTCGAAGACGACGCGCGCGAGGTATTCGATGTTCACCTGGTGCACGATGCCGGTGTCGGGCGGGACGGCCTTGAAGTTCTGCAGCGCCTCCTGGCCCCAGCGCAGAAAGGTGTAACGCTCGGCATTGCGCTCGAATTCGACCTCGGCGTTCCGGTCGAGCGCGTCCCTGGTGCCGTAGTAGTCGATCATCACCGAGTGGTCGATGACCAGCTCCACCGGGCACAGCGGATTCACCTTTCTCGTGTCGCCGCCCAGCGCCTTCATGGCATCGCGCATGGCCGCGAGATCGACCACGCAGGGTACGCCGGTGAAGTCCTGCAGGATGACGCGCGCCGGAGTGAAGTTGATGTCCTTGGCCGGCAGCTTGCGCAGATCGGCGGTGGCGAGCGCGAGGATGTCCTCCCTGGTGGTGTTGGCGCCGTCCTCGTGGCGCAGCAGGTTCTCGAGCAGGATCTTGTAGGAGTACGGCAGTCGGCCGAGGTCGGTCTTGCCCTCGAGCGCCTTCAGACTGAAATACGTGTACTCCCGGCCGCCCGCCCTGAGGGTGGTTTTCGCGTTGAAGCTGTTACTCATCGTGCTCTCCGGACTCGATCGTTGGTGTTGCCCATGACTTCGTATCGGTGTTGCCGAAATCCTGCGCCGTCATCCCCGCGCCGCTGACGGATCGCACCTCTTTCCCGGAGGCAAGATCGGCGCGCATGAGACCCGGGGTCTTGCGCTCATGGCGGCACCGGACGCGGCGCACGGCCAGGCCTGAAATGTCGCGGCGCAATATGCTGTCCGCGCGGTTGGGCGTGTCGAGGCCCGCATCGGGGCATCGGCCGGCTCATCCACGTGACGCTGCAGGGGTTACCTACCAGAAAAGAGCGCAGCATTATGAGTCATTTAGCGCCGCCATAACAGGCCCGCGTGCACGCCGGGGACGTGCCGCGGTCAGGAAGCGGGACGGGTGCCCGGCGATCGCCGGCCGACAGCCCCGTGCGCGGCGCCGGGGCGAGCCCGATCATCCGGCTGGCGAGCGCCGCGGTGCCCGGCCCAGGGCCTGCCGCCCTCTTGGGCGCCCTGCCCCGGAGGATGGGGAGCCCGTGCGCCTTCGCAGCCGCGCTCCTCCATCGTGCGAGCCTGGCGTGTGCCGGCGGAGAAACAGGCAGAGGAGCGTGTATCGGTTGAACTCTGGAACCCTTCGCGGCTCGTATGCAGGAGGCGACGGCCACGGGAACCTCGCCGCAATAATTCCGGGAGGCGTTGATGTGGCGAAACAGTCTTGAGCGCTACGGCGTACCGTCCAAGCTGCTGCACTGGGCGATCGCGGTACTCATCTTCGGACTCATCGGCCTGGGCTGGTGGATGGTGGGCCTGGACTACTATCATCCGTGGTACAACTCCTCGCTAAGCCTGCACAAGTCGCTCGGCATGATCGCGCTCGGGCTGGTGCTGGTGAAGATACTCTGGCGCTTCCTCAGTCCGTATCCGGAGCTGCCGGCCAGTCTCGTTGGCATGCAGCGCAAGGCCGCCATCGGCGTGCATCATCTCCTGTGGCTGGCGATGGTGCTGATCCCGGTGACCGGATATGCGATCTCCACCTCCGAGGGGGCCGGCGTGGAGGTGTTCGACTGGGTCACCATCCCGGCGTGGCTGCCGAAGGACGAGACGCTGCGCGACACCGTGACGGTGATGCACGAATGGATTGCGTACGCGGCCGGTGCCCTGGCGCTGCTGCACGCCGGCGCCGCGCTCAAGCACCAGTTCATCGACCGCGACGGGACCCTGCGCCGCATGCTGTGGTGAGGTCCTGCCGCCAGGGCGGCACGCACGCTGAAAGACAAGGGGAAGGCGGCGGCGCCGAGGCCGCCGCCGCCCGCGTGCGAGGCTACTTCTTCTGTATGCCTTCGATGTGCAGGTCGAAGTGCATCGTCTCGGCGGTGGGTCCGAGATTCTTGGTGATGCCGAAGTCGCTGCGATTGAGCGTCGTGGTGCCGTCGAATCCGGCGCGATAGCCGCCCCAGGGGTCGGCGCCCTCGCCCACGGCCTTGACGTCGATGGTGACGGGCTTCGTCACGCCGTGCAGGGTGAGCTCGCCTTCGAGCTTGCCGCCGCTCGCGTCACCGGTGTACCGGATGCTCTTGAAGCTCGCCTGCGGAAACTCGTCCACGGCGAGGAACTCCTCGCCGCGCAGATGCTTGTCGCGCTCCGCCCAGTTGGTGTCCACGCTCGCGGTGTCGATGGTGATGTTGATGGCCGAATCCCCGGGCTTGGTCTTGTCCCAGTTGAATTCGCCCTCGAGCCTGTTGAAGCGCCCGACCATCGTGCTGAAGCCGAGATGGGAGATGCGGAACTGCAGGAACGTGTGACTGGGATCGATCGAGTATCCGGCGGCATTTGCCGCCATGCTGGAGAACAACGTGCCAGCCGCGACGGCGGCGGCGATTAGCCCCTTCTTCATTGCTGTTTGCCTCCTTCGAAGTAAGACGGTTCTTTGGCCGCACGGCAGAGTCCGGTCGCCGATCCGACGTCGATCCCGCCGCACATGCAAATGCCCCTGAACTACGACAGCGACCTGGCCGGGCCGTTCCCCTGCCGACGCTCAGGCCACGGGTCCGCGTCGGACTCGTGCGCCTGCAGCCTCGATCCAGGCCGTGGCACGGGCGCCCCCGCTATCGCTCCTGTGCCTCGAGCGCCTTGTCGAGCTCGTCTTTGCGCTGGTCATTGGCGTCCAGCGCCGCGTCGACCTTCTTGCTGATGGCCTGTCCGTCGACGCCGATCGCCTCGGTGGCACGGATGTTCGCGGTCTCGGGCCGGCCGCCTTCGCCGGACGCGGCGGGGGGCGTGTCGGTCGTACCATCGCCGCAGGCCGCGAGCGCGGCCAGCAGGCAGGCCAGTCCCAGGATTCGTATGGTTGTCATATGCAGTCCTCGTGCAATTGCGCGGGCGCAATAAGCATAACCGGGTTCCCCCGTATGATGTTCTATTATTTCGCCTTCGGCGGCCGCTCCATGGGCATCGATCAGAAACCTGACGCACAACTCACCGTCACCGATCACGGTCGCGATTTTGCCGGAATGCGCTACGTCTACCCGGTGATCTCCCGTCGCGCGGCCGGCGTCTCGGTGGGCGTCAACCTCAATCCGAACAACGCCTGCAACTGGCGCTGCGTCTACTGCCAGGTGCCGGATCTGCGGCGCGGCGACGCGCCGCCCGTGGACCTCGGCCTGCTGCGCGCCGAGCTCGAGGATTTCCTGGGCGAGCTGCAGCAGGGCGAGTTCATGCGGCGCCACGTGCCGGAGGGCGCGCGCCGCATCGTCGATGTCGCGCTCGCCGGCAACGGCGAACCGACCAGCGCCCGGGAATTCCCCGACGTGATCGCCGTGGTCGCCGGCGTGCTGCGTGCCCGCGGCCTGGATCGCCAGCTCGTGCTGCGCCTCATCACCAACGGCAGCAGGGCGGCGCGCGCGCCGGTCCAGGAGGGTATCCGCCGCATGGGCGAGGGTCATGGCGAGGTCTGGTTCAAGGTCGATGCGGGGTCGCCGCCGGTGAGGCGGCGCGTCAACGGGGTCGTCATGACGACCGAGGCCGTGGTCCGCAATCTGAGGACGGTGGCCAGCCTGTGCCCGACCTGGGTGCAGACCTGCGCCTTCGCCTGGGGCCAGGGTCTGCCGCTGGCCGGTGATCTGCAAGCCTACCTCGGGGTGCTCCGGGCCGCCGGGCCGGAGCGATTGCAGGGCGTCCACCTCTACAGTCTCGCGCGCCCGTCGCTGCAGCCGGAGGCGCCGGCCCTGCGCCGGCTGTCGGCCGGGGAGCTGGAGTCCATGGCCGCACCGATCCGCGAGCTCGGCCTCGACGTCCACATCAGTCCCTGAGGAATTCCGCATTCAGCGCGCGGGCTCCCAGGTGAGCCAGAACATCGCGTCGAACGGTCCATCGCCTTTCAGGGCCGCCGCCGGGGCGTATCTGTCCGATGGCCCGACCAGGACCTTCTCCACGCTCACGTGGCGCAGGGTCCAGCCGGGGAGCAGCGTCTGCAATCGCTGATCGGCGCGCAGCAGTTCGGCGACGAAGGCGTTGATGCCCTGGCCGCCATCGCGCAGTCGTCCATGCCGCGCATCCCAGCGTGGCGACACCAGGGCTGAGTCGACCAACCCCCCGCTGAGCCACGGATACTCCTCCACACGGCCCATGAACAGGCTGATCGTGCCGCCGGCGGGCGGATTTTCCAGCGCCCGCGGCAGCATTGCGGCGAGCGCCGCGCGGGTGGACTCGAGACCGAGCCGGCACGCCGGCCGCAGCCGGAGGGTGCGCCGCGGGTCCGAGGGCTGGTACTCGAGAGCGACCTCGCACTCGCGCGCCGCATGACGCAGGACGACCGGAGCGCCGCCGGATGCGCGCGCCGAGAGCAGGATCGCGGCGGCCGTGACGCCGAAGATCCAGCGCGGCGTACGTCGTATCCGGCGCATCGACCGCGGGGTGCCTAGGCGTTCGGACGCTTGAGCAGCACGTACACCGCACCCGTGCCGCCGTGCGCCGGACGCGTGGAGCAGAACGCGAGCACGGCGTCGATCTGGCGCAGCCAGTGATTGACCTTGCCCTTGAGCACGGGCTGGCGGCCGTGCGAGCCATGACCCTTGCCATGCACGATGCGCACGCAGCGCCGGCCGCAGGCCTGCGCGTCGCGGAGGAATGCGCTCAGGGCGGTGCGGGCCTCGAGCACCCTGCAGCCGTGCAGGTCGAGCTCGGCCTCCACGGCATACTGGCCGCGGCGCAGCTTGCGCACGAGGGCGTGCGGGAGCCCCGGGCGGAAATAGACCAGTTCCTCGCCGGTCTCGATCTCGGCGCCGTCGAACAGGCCCGAGGCCATCTCGCGCAGCACCTGCCGCTCGTCGAGCAGCCGCTGCTGCGGAACAGGCGCAGGCCGCGGCGGCGCCGCATCCGCGAGGTCGTGCGTGAGCGGCCGCACCTCTCCGACTGTCTGCCGGAAGAGCAGGGTGTCCTCGTCGCTGCCGGAGTCCTTGCGTTCCATGTGCGTGTGCCGCTGATCCGGGGGGAGCGCCCCCCTACGGGATTGGTCACCGGATTATGCGTGGAGTTCGGCCAGGAAAGAAGCGGACCGGCCACATACCGCCTGCCGCAGAGGCCCCCGAACGCAAGCGATCCCCGGGGCCGCGGCGGCCGCTGCTGCCCGCACTGCGGCATCAGGCGAAGTCTGCGGGGCTGGTGACGCTGACGCCGGGCCGGTTGAGGACGTGCGTGTAGATCATCGTAGTCGAGACGTCGGCGTGGCCGAGCAGTTCCTGCACGGTACGGATGTCGTAACCGGCCTCGAGCAGATGGGTCGCAAACGAGTGTCGCAGCGTGTGGCTCGTGACCCGCTTGCGGATGCCCGCACGCGCCGCGGCGTCCTTGATGGCCCGCTGCAGCGCCGTCTCGTGCAGGTGATGGCGCCGGACCCTGTGGGATCGCGGATCGGCGGTGACCCGCGCCGACGGGAATACGTACTGCCACCTGAGCTCGCGCGGTGCGTTCGGATACTTGCGCGCGAGCGCGTCGGGCAGGAACACCTCGCCGTGACCGGCATCGAGATCAAGCCGATGCAGCGACTCCACGGCGGCGATCTGCGCCTGCAGCGCCTCTCGATATCGGCGCGGCAGCGGCACGATGCGATCCTTGCCGCCCTTGCCATCGCGGACGACGACCTTCGAGTACGCGAAGTCGACGTCGAGCACGCGCAGTCGCACGCACTCCATCAGCCGCATGCCCGTGCCATACATCAATCCCGCCATCAGGCCGAAGAGCCGATGCCCGATGGCGGCGAGCAGCCGTGCCGTCTCCTCCCGGCTGAGGACGGTCGGCAGGTGACGCGGCTTGCGCGCCGGCGCCAGCTCTGAGAACTGTCCGAGATCACAACCCAGGACCTGCCTGTAATAGAACACCAGGGCGCACAGCGCCTGGGACTGGGTCTTTGCGGAGACCTGGCGCTGCAGCGCGAGATGATTCAGGTAGTCCCGCACCTGTCCTGCACCGAGTTCGCGCGGATCGCGATCGCCGTGGAAGCGCACGTAGCGATGAAACCACTGCACGTATGCCTGCTCGGTCCGGATCGAATATGCGCGACGCCGGATCTCGGCAATCAACTGGTTTGTCAGCGTCCGATCGGGATCGGCGTCCGGTTCGACGGCCTCGGGCCGCCGCGGCGCGGGAAGCGGCATATTGTGGCGCGCCACCGTTGCGTGGCCGGTTTCGAGTTGCCTTGCCCCGTCCATCCAATAGGCCCAGTCGAACGGATCTGCCCAGGGCGCTCGCAGCACGCCCCGAAACAGCAGCTGCAGGGCATGAACCAGCTGTCGAAACTGCCACTCCTGGAGGGTCGAACTGCGGCCGGCCTTCTGGAGGAAGGCCGTCACTGTTTCCGGGCCGTGCTGCGTGAGTGGAAGGTCTTCGTGCGCCGCACAGTACTGTTCGATTCGACGGACGTACCAGCGCAGGGCGCGATCGGGGACATTCGCGTTGCGGGCAAGATCGATGAAACGGTCCCAGCGACGGGACGCTGGCGCCTTTTCCATGGCCATTTGAGATCTCCTTGATTGTTGACTACCCTGTCAAAATCGACAGTTATCGTAGTAAACGGGACCCGCCGGAGCAAGGACTATGCAGAGTCTGTCTATCCCAACAATTCC
>JAJVHZ010000114.1 GCA_022072255.1 Gammaproteobacteria bacterium
CGAACCCGGCGCGCTGGCGGCGCGCGGCCTCCGCGTCGCCGAGCAGCTCGAGCAGGCGCGCCGACATCGTGGCAGGATTGGCGGCGCGCTGTATGCATTCGGCCACCACGTCGTCCTCCGCCAGCAGATTGGGCAGGGCGAAACGCCGGATGCGAATGAGCGGCCGGATGAGCGCGTAGCTCAGCCAATGCGCGCGGTAGGCGACCACCATCGGGCAGTCGAGCAGCAGCGCCTCGAGGGTCGCGGTGCCGGAGACGATCAGCGCCGCGTCCGCGGCCGCGAGCACCTCGCGCGAGCGACCGATGACGTAGTCGACGGCGAGATCCGGCGCCACCCTCGCCTGCACCGCCTTCACGCCCGCCGCCGCCTCGCCCGTCAGCAGGGGCACCATCACCTGCAGCCCGGGCATGGCCTGCCTGCAGGCGGCGGCCGCGAGCAGGAACGGCGCGGCGTGGTGCCGCAGCTCGCTCATGCGGCTGCCGGGCAGCAGCGCGAGCAGGCGCGCGTCGGCGGGGACTCCCAGCCCCGCGCGGGCCTGCGGCCGGGCGGTGGCGGATGCCAGCTCCTCGACCAGCGGATGCCCGACGCACTCCACCGGCAGCGAGTACCGCTCGAAGTGGCGAGCCTCGAAGGGAAACAGCGTCAGCATCAGGTCGACGCCGCGCAGGATGGTGCGGATCCGGCCCTCGCGCCAGGCCCACACGCTCGGGCTGACATAGTGAACCGTGGGGATCCCCGCCGCGTGCACTGCCACCTCTATGCCGAGGTTGAACTCCGGCGCGTCGACCCCGATGAAGACGTCCGGGCGCATGGCGATGACGCGCCCCGCCGTCTCGCGCTGCAACGCCCGGAGTTCGGGATAGCGCCGGATGATCTCCGGCAGGCCCATGACCGCGAGGCGATCGAGGCTCGCCCAGGCCTCGCATCCCGCGGCGCGCATCCGCGGCCCGGCGATGCCCTCGGCCGCAACCCGGTCCACCCTCGCCTTCAGGGCGTGCAGCAGGCCCGCCGCCAAAAGGTCTCCGGAGGGTTCGCCCGCTACGATGGCGACGCGCAACATCGCGGCCTCGCCCACCTCACCGCGCGATGCCGCGCGTGGAGGCCGCGATGAAATCGGCCAGCCGGCGAACCTCCGGCGAGGAGGCGGCCATGTCCTCCAGTTGCGCCAGCGCCTCGCCGAGCGTGAGGCCCGAGCGATAGAGGATCTTGTAGGCCCGCTTCAGGGTCTCGACGGCTTCGGTGCTGAAGCCGTGGCGCTTCAGCCCTTCGCGGTTCAGGCCGTGCGCGCAGGCGGAGTTGCCGGCCATCATCACGTAGGGCGGCACGTCGCGGGTGATCGCCGAGGCGATCGCGGTGAAGCTGTAGGCGCCGATGCGGCAGAACTGATGCACCGCCGTGAAGCCGCCGAGCGTGGCATGGTCGTCGATGACCACGTGCCCGGCGGCCGCCGTGTTGTTCGCCATCACCACGCCGTTTCCGATCAGGCAATCGTGAGCGACGTGAACGTTGGCCATGATCCAGTTGTCGTTGCCGACCCTGGTGATGCCGCCGCCCTGCATGGTGCCGCGATTGATGGTGCAATGCTCGCGGATGGTGTTGCGGTCGCCGATCTCCAGCCGCGTCACCTCGCCGCCGTACTTCTTGTCCTGCGGGTCGCCGCCGATGACGCTGAAGGCATGGATGCGGTTGTCCCGGCCGATACGGGTCGGTCCGCGGATGACCACGTGCGAGGCGACCGTGGTCCCCGCGGCGATGCTCACCTCGCCTTCGATGAGACACCACGGCCCTATGGAGGCACCCTCGTCGATGCGCGCCTGCGCCGAAATGACTGCACGCGTATCGATCACCTCGCCTCCCCCGATCGCCGCCGGCAACGACGGCCGCTACTTCTCGATATGACTCTTGGTGGTCATGAACTCCGCCGTACAGACGACGCGGTCGGCCACGGTCGCGGTGCCCTCGAAGCGGTAGATACCCTTCAGTTCGCGCTTCAGCCGGACCTCCATGACGAGCTGGTCGCCCGCCTCCACGGGGCGCTTGAACCGCGCCTTGTCCACACCGACCAGCAGATACATGATGCCGTCCTCGGCGTTCTCGCCCAGCGAGTGGAAGGCGAGCAGGCCGGTGGCCTGCGCCATGGCCTCCAGGATGAGCACGCCGGGCATGATCGGACGATAGGGGAAGTGCCCGCGGAAGAAAGGCTCGTTGATGGAAACGTTCTTCAGCGCGCGGATCGACTCCCACGCGCGGCATTCGAGCACGCGATCCACCAGCAGGAACGGGTAACGGTGCGGCAGCAGATGGAGGATCCGGTGGATATCCATCTGCACGGGTTCGGATGAGACGGTGTTCGACATTGTCTTCCTGTTAGTCCGAATCTTCCTCGGTCCTGCCGCGTCCCCGCGCCAGCCGCGCGATGGCCGCCAGATATCGATGCCAGGTCCGCGCCTCCTGCACCGGCCAGCCGGAGGAATAGACGCCCGGCTTGCGTATCGACTTGTGCACGCCGCTCTTGGCCAGCACGGTCACGTCGTCGCAGATCTCGATGTGACCGGCGATCCCGACCGCCCCGCCGATGAGGCAGCGCCTGCCCACCGTGGCGCTGCCGGCGATGCCGGTGCAGCCGGCGATGGCGCTCTGCGCGCCGATGCGCACGTTGTGGCCGATCTGCACCAGGTTGTCGATCTTCACACCGTCCTCGATCACGGTGTCCTTGAGCGCACCCCGATCGATCGTGCTGTTGGCGCCGATCTCCACGTCGTCGCCGATGTGCACCCCGCCGACCTGCGGGATCTTGACCCACTGCGTCCCGTCACGCGCGAAGCCGAAGCCGTCGGCGCCGATTACCGCACCGGAGTGTATCAGGCAGCGCCTGCCCACGGTCACGCCGTGATAGAGGCGTGCCCCCGGCTTCACGATCGTGTAGTCGCCGATGCGCGTGTCGCGCCCGATGATGGCGTTGCCGCCGACCACGACCTGCTCGCCGATTGCCACGCCCGCCTCCAGGATCGCGTGCGGCCCGATGCTGGCGGAAGCCTCGACGCGAGCCGTGGGGTCCACGTGCGCCGTCGGATGTATGCCGGGGCTGACCGGCAGCTTCGGCGCCAGGAGGGCCGCCGCCCGCGCATAACCCAGGTACGGGTTGTCCATGACCAGGGCGGCCACCGGGCAGTCGCCCGCATCGGCCGGCGTCAGCAGCACGGCCGACGCGCTCGTCACCGAGAGAAACCTGCGATAGCGGCGGTTGTACAGAAATGCGAGATCGCCGGCCTGCGCCCGATCGAGAGTGGCGATGCCGGTGATGGTGATGCCCGCGTCGCCGCGCAGAGCCGCGCCCGTGCGCTCGGCCAGTTCCTTCAGCGTCACCTTCATCGGGACATCTGCAGCACGTGCGTCCGCTGCCGCCCCCGCGACTACGGCGAGCTGCCGCCCTTGCGCAGACGTTCCAGCACGGCGTTGGTGATGTCCGTCTTGTCGCTGGCGTAGATCACGCCCTCCCCCAGGATGAGGTCGTAACCCTCCGCCTTGGCCACGTCCTGGATCGACTGCACGATCTCCTTCTGGATCTTGCCGAACTCCTCGTTGCGGCGCAGGTTCACGTCCTCGCGGAACTCGTCCTGGTCGCGCTTCAGGTCGCGCCGCTTCGACACGATGTCGCGCTCCAGCTTGCGCGCCTCCGCCTCGCTCATCGTGGCGCCCTCGCGCGCAAGCCGGTCCTCCATGTCCTTGATGGCCTTCTGGCGCGCGACGAGGTCGCGATCGCGGGAGGCGAATTCCTTCTCCAGCTGCTTGCGCGCGGCCTCGGCCTGCGGCGCCCCTTCGAGGATCTTGATGGCGTTCACCACGCCGATCTTGAGTTCTGCGCTGGCGCTGCCCGGCAATGCCATGGCTGCCAACAACGTCATGAATGGGAAGATTGTCTTGGCCTTCAAGGTTTGCTACTCCCGATGTGAAATCATGGCTGGGCGCCCCGCCCCCGCGCGCCGGTCGTCCCGCTCAGAAACTCGTACCGAACGTGAACTGGAACGGCTGTTCGCTGTCGCCGTCCTGCGTATTGAAGGGCTGGGCCACGCTGACTGTCAACACGCCGAACGGTGACAGCCACAGGCCGGCGAGTCCGGCGGAATACCGTATGGTGCCGGCGTCGAAATCCTCGTCGTATCCGTAGACGTTGCCGGCGTCGACGAAGCCGGTGATGCGCAGGGACTCGATGTCCTGGAGGAAGGGTACCGGCAGGATGACCTCGGCATTGCCGACCACCATCAGGTTGCCGCCCAGCGCATCGCCCTGGCTGTCCTTGGGCCCCAGCGTGTTGTCCTCGAAGCCGCGCACCGAGCGCGGCCCGCCGGCGTAGAAGTTCTCGAAGAACGGGAAGACCTCGGTGTCCCCGTAGGCATCGCCGTAACCCACCCGGCCCTGCAGTGCCAGCGTGTACTTGCTGGTGATCGGGTAGAACCAGCGCGCGTCGTAGTCGACCTTGTAGTACTCCAGGTCCCCGCCCGGGATCGCGACCTCGGTGCGGATACGGTGCAGCGTGCCGCGGTCCGGCAGGATCGCCTTGTTGCGCGTATCGTAGGCGAAGCTGCCAGAGAAGCGCACCGTGTTGAATTCGTCGCCCTCCCGGTCGACGAAGTCGCGCACCTGCTCGGAGGCGAACGTGCCGAGATCGAGCTGCGTGTTCTCGAAATCCAGGCCCAGATTCAGGGTGTTGAACTCCGTCAGCGGGATACCGAATTCCGCGCCGGCATTGATCACCTCGGAGTTGTACTGCGTGACGTTGGCGTCGGCAGCGTCGGTCTCGCGATACCCGGCGTGTATGCCCCGGCTCACCCCGTCCACGGTCCAGTAGGGATTCATGTATCCGAGGCGATAGGTGCGGTTGACGTCGCTGTTGTTGAAGGCGAAGTCCAGGCGCTTGCCCGAGCCGAGGAAGTTGTCCTGGGTAACCTGGCTGTTGAAGATGACGCCCTGGGACTGCGAAAAACCCAGGCCCAGCAGCAGATTGCCCGAGGCGCGCTCGACGACCGTGAAGTTCACGTCGACCTGATCGGCGGTCCCTGGAACCGCGGGCGTCTCGACGTTGACCGACTCGAAGTATCCCAGGCGCTGCAGCCGCACCTTGGAGCGGTTGATCTTGCTGGTGGATATCCACGCGCCCTCGAGCTGGCGCATCTCGCGCCTGAGGACCTCGTCGCGCGTGCGGGTGTTGCCGAAGAAGTTGATGCGGCGGACGTATGTGCGCTTGCCGGGGTCGATGAAATAGGTCAGGGCGACGGTCTTCTCCTCGTTCTTGATGTCGGGCACGGCGTTGACGTTGGCGAAGGCATAGCCCTCGTCGCCGAGGCGGTCGGTGATGCCCTTGCTGCTTTCGGTCACCAGCTTACGCGAGAAGGTCATGCCCTTGCGGATGCTGACGGCCTTGAAGAGGTCCTCCTGCGGCACGATGAGCTGGCCCGAGAGCTTCACGTCGGAGACCGTGAACAGGTCGCCCTCGGAGATGTTCACGGTGACGTAGACGTCGCTCTTGTCCGGAGTGATGGATACCTGCGTGGAATCGACGTTGAAATTGACATAGCCGCGATCGAGATAGTACGAGCGCAGCGCCTCGAGATCGGCGGCGAGCTTCTGCTTGGAGTACTGATCGTTCTTGGTGAAGAACGAGAACATCGTCGGCGTGGACAGCTTGAACTGCTTGAGCAGAGCCTTGTCCTCGAACGCCTTGTTGCCGACGATGTTGATCTGCCGAATGCGCGCGGTCTTGCCCTCGGAGACGTCGATCGCGATGGCGACCCGGTTGCCCTCGAGCCTGGTCACCTTGGTGTCGATCCGCACGCCGTACTTGCCCTGGGCGAAATACTGGCGCTTCAGCTCCTGGGTGACCTTGTCGAGCTTGGACTTGTCGTAGACCTCGCCCTCGGCGAATCCGATCTCCTTCAGCGCCTTGGTGAGATCCTCGGTCTTCATGTTGTCGTTGCCGCTGAAGGTGATCTGCGAGATCGCCTCGCGCTCCTTGACGATCACCACCAGCACGTCGCCCTCGCGCTCGAGCTGCACGTCCTCGAACAGCCCGGTCTTGAACAGCGCCTTGATGGCGTCGGCGGAGCGGCGCTCGTCGAAGGTGTCGCCGACCTTCACGGGCAGATAATTGAACACCGTGCCGGGAGAGATGCGCGCAAGACCCTTCAGGCGTATGTCCTGGATGACGAAGGAATCGGCGAAGGCA
Source organism: Gammaproteobacteria bacterium (assembly GCA_022072255.1). GTDB lineage: Bacteria > Pseudomonadota > Gammaproteobacteria > JAJPIJ01 > JAJPIJ01 > JAJVHZ01. The sequence continues at coordinate 6,224 of JAJVHZ010000114.1, forward strand.
GGTGCCACAAGTAACGCGAAGAGAGCCAGGTAGAGCGCTTTCTTAAAGTACTTTCTAGCTCGATGCAGAGACCACCGAGCAACGTCTGCGAGATTGTTTTTTTGCCTGCCCGTCGCGCCCCTCACAGTACCCTCGTCAAATCGTTGTAGAACGCCAGCCCCATCAACGCCAGCAGCAACGCGATCCCCACCTGCTGACCGATGGCCTGCACGGACTCAGGCACAGGCCGGCGCATAACAAGCTCAATAAGGTAATACATTAAGTGTCCGCCATCCAGTAGCGGAACGGGCAGCATGTTCAGCACGAACAGGCTCACACTCACCACCGCGAGGAAACCGATGAACGCCGAAAGCCCGAGCGAAGCAGTCTCGCCCGCGAACTTGGCGATGCTGATGGGGCCACTGATGTTCTCGACCGACGCCTCGCGCACGAGCATCTTGCCGAGCAGGCGCAAGGTCAGCACCGCGGTGTCGATCGTCCTGCGCCATCCCTTCGCGATCGCGGTGAGTGGATCGTAGCGCTCCGTGGCCACCAGCTTGCGCAACTCCTCGCCGACGTATGCCGGAACCTTCAGCTCGGCCCTGATACGCCCGACGGTCCTGCCGCCCGCGGTCTCGGCATCGGGCACGATCTCCACGCTCGACGTCGTGCCGTCGCGCGTCACCTCCAGATCGATCCTCTGCCCGGGATGCGCCTCGATGTAGCCGATGAACTTCGAGAGGCTCGTGACCGGGGTGCCGTCCACGCGCGCGAGCACGTCGCCCGCACGCAGCCCCGCGCGCGCGGCCGCGCCGCCCCCGATGACCCGGTTCACGACCGGCGCGTGCTCGGGGATGTACTCGCTGAATCCGAGCTTGCGATACAGACGGCCTCCGGCCATGTCGTCGATCGCGCCGCTGCCGACGGGCAGCTGCAGGTGCGCGATCGTGCCGTCGGGATTGCGGACCTCGAGCGGCAGCGGCTCGCCCTCGAGCAGGTAATGGAAGCTCGCCTCGGTAAAATTGCCCCACGTCGGAGTGGGCTCATCGCCCAGCGCGAGGACCTCCTGACCCTTGCGCAGACCGGCGCCGTCGGCGACCGACCCGACCTCCACATCGCCGATGACCGGGCGGATGCCCTCGATCCCGAGCATGTAGGTGACCGAATAGGCGAAGACTGCGAAGAAGAAGTTCGCCATCGGCCCGGCCAGCACGATCGCGCTGCGCTTCCACAGCGCCTGGCGATTGAAGGCGCGCCCGAGTTCCGCAGCGGCAACGCTGCCCTCGCGCTCGTCGAGCATCTTCACGTAGCCGCCGAGCGGCAGGGCCGCGACCACGAGCTCGGTGCGGTCGGACCCGAACCGCCGCTGCCAGAGCGGCCGGCCGAATCCGATCGAGAAGCGCAGGATCTTCACGCCGAGCCTCTTCGCCACCCAGAAGTGCCCGAACTCGTGGATGGTGACCAGCAAGCCAACGGCGACGATGAACGCCGCGATCGAGTGCAGTATGGTCACGCCGCCTTCCTCTCCACGCGCTGGCGCACGAGATCGCGCGCGGCGGCGTCGGCGGCCAGCACCGCCTCGAGACTGTCGGCCGGTTCGGCGACGATGCCGTCGAGCGCGGCGGCGATGAGCTGCGGAATGTCGAGAAACGCCGCCCTGCCCTCGAGGAACGCCGCGACCGCGACCTCGTTGGCGGCGTTCAGGATCGCCGTCGAGGTGCCGCCGGCGAACATCGCCTGCCGGGCCAGCTGCAGGCACGGGAAGCGCTCGGCATCGGGCCGTTCGAAATCGAGCCGCGCCACGGCGAGGAGATCGAGGGCGGCCACACCGGAGTCCATCCGCTGCGGCCAGGCGAGCGCGTGAGCGATGGGTGTACGCATGTCGGGATTGCCCAGTTGCGCGAGCACCGAGCCGTCGAGGTATTCGACCATCGAGTGAATGACGCTCTGCGGGTGCAGCACCACGTCAACCTTGTCCTGCGTCGTATTGAACAGCCAGCATGCCTCCACCACTTCGAGACCCTTGTTCATCATGGTTGCGGAGTCGACGGAGATCTTCCGCCCCATCACCCAGTTGGGATGCGCACACGCCTGGTCCGGCGTGACCGTCGCGAGTTCCTTGACCGGAGTGCGGCGAAACGGGCCGCCGGATGCGGTGAGCAGGATGCGCCGTACGCCCGCCTCGGGCAGGCCGCGCTCGAAGCCGGGAGGCATGCACTGGAATACCGCGTTGTGCTCGCTGTCGATCGGCAGCAGCTCGGCGCCGTGGTCGCGCACCGCCTCCATGAACAGGCGCCCGGACATCACCAGCGCCTCCTTGTTGGCGAGCAGCACCCGCTTGCCGGCGCGCGCGGCCGCCAGCGTGGGCAGCAGGCCCGAAGCACCGACGATGGCGGCCATGACGTAATCGGTCTCGGGCAGACTCGCCACGGCCTCCAGCCCGGCAACCCCCTCGAGCACTTCGGTGGGAAGCCCCGCCTGCCCACAGCGCCGCCGCAGCTCGCGGGCGGTGCCCGCCTCGGCCATGACGGCGCAGGCCGGAAGGAAGCGCCGGCACTGCTCCCACATTGCATCGACATTGGAGTTGCCGGTCAGGGCGACGACGCGGTAGCTCTCGGGATGGCGGCCAATAACGTCGAGTGTATTGACGCCAATGCTGCCGGTCGAACCCAGTATGGTCACGCCTTTCACACCGAACCCTCCAACCAGTGCAAACCCAACAGGAACGCTGGCGCGGCCGCGGTCAGGCTGTCCACACGGTCAAGCACGCCGCCATGCCCGGGCAGCACCGAACCGCTGTCCTTCAGGCCGGCAACGCGCTTGAACAGGCTTTCGGTGAGGTCGCCGACCACGGACAGCAGCACCACGCCGACGGCGAGCAGCGCGTAATGCCAGCGCAAGCCGCCGGGCACTGCGACCCACGCCGCGCTCCACAGCGCGAAGACCGCCCCGGCCACCACCGCAGCCAGCAGGCCCTCCCAGCTCTTCCCCGGACTCACCCGGCTCGCCAGCCGTCGGCGCCCATAGCGGCGCCCGAAGAGATAGGCGGCGGTGTCGGCCACCCAGACGAGCACCACCAGGGCGAACACACCGGCTGGGCCGTGCGTCCGGTGCAGGAAGACCAGCGTCGCCCAGGCCGGCAGCATGATCGCCCATCCGGCCGGCAAGCGCCACCACAGCCCGCGCGGTGGAGGCCTGCCCGAGGCCTGATAGCGCAGGACGAGGATCGCGGCCAGGATCCACCAGGCGAGGGCAGGCAGCGCAATGCGCAGGGCGGTGCCCGTCCCGATCCATTTATATACGGCGGCAAGCAGCAGTGCGGTGACGATCAGATAGCCGGCGCGCACGGCGCCGCCGGCGGCCCCGGCCAGCGCCGACCACTCCCGGGCGCCGAGCAGGACGACGATGCCGAGCAATGCCGCGACGAGCGGCGTCGGGCACAGCAGCAGGGCGGCGACGGTCGTCGCCATGAGCACCGCCGCCGTCAGTACGCGCGTGACCAACTCCGCGGAGCGTGTGCCCGGCCCGCCCATTCTCAACATTGCCCCCCATGACGCAGACTTGCCGCGGCGTGGCGATGCCCGGTTCCGCGCGCCGGCGCCGGAGGCCGATTCAGATACCGACCGGGACGACCTCGTCGGCGGAGTCGATCTGGTCCCCGGTGCGCCCGAAGCGCCGCTGGCGACGGGCATAGCTCCCGAGTGCCCCGCGAAATTCGTTCTCGTCGAAGTCCGGCCACAGGCATTCGGTAAAATACATCTCGGTGTACGCCAGCTGCCAGAGCAGGAAGTTGCTGATGCGCTGCTCGCCGCCCGAGCGGATAAACAGGTCGGGCTCCGGCAGATCGCTCAGGCACATCTCCGCCCTCAGGGCCTCGGCGGTTACCGCCTCTGGGCTCATGGCGCCCGCGGCCACCTTGCGGGCCAGCGCCCGCGCCGCCTGCGTGATATCCCACTGGCCGCCGTAGTTCGCCGCGATCACCAGCGTCAGCCCGGTGTTCCCGCGCGTCGTCGCCTCGGCATCGGCGATGCAGCGCTGCAGCTTCTCGTTGAATGCCGTGCGATCGCCGATCACGCGCAACTGCACGTTGTTCTCGCGCATGCGTCTGATCTCCTGCTGCAGCGCGCTGACGAACAGCTCCATCAGCAACCGCACCTCGGCCTTCGGGCGCCGCCAGTTCTCGCTGCTGAAGGCAAACAGAGTCAGCACCTCGATGCCGCGGCTGGTGCATTCCCGCACGGTGCGGCGGACCGCCTCGACCCCGGCGCGATGACCGGCTATCCGCGGCAGGCCGCGCTGCTTGGCCCAGCGGCCATTGCCGTCCATGATGATGGCGATGTGTCGGGGCAACGGGGAGATGTCCATCACAGCCTGACCATGTTCGGGTGCGAGAGCGGCGCGGCGCGCCGTCGCCCTCAGACCTCCATGATCTCCTTTTCCTTTTTCGCAGTGAGCTCTTCGGCCTTGACGATGTGGTCGTCGGTGAGCTTTTGCACCCGGTCGTGGGCACGCTTCTCCTCATCCTCCGTGATCTTCTTCGCCTTGACCATGTCCTTGAGGTGCTGCAGGGCGTCGCGGCGGACGTTGCGCATCGCCACGCGCGCGTTCTCGGTCTCGTGGCGGACGAACTTGGTGAGCTCCTTGCGGCGCTCCTCGGTCAGCGGCGGCAGCGGAATGCGTATGACCATGCCGGCGGTGGCGGGATTCAGTCCCAGCGCCGCCTCGCGGATAGCCTTTTCCACCGGCGTGACCATGTTCTTGTCCCAGGGAGTGACGACCAGCGTGCGCGCGTCCTGCACCGCGATGTTCGCCGTCTGGTTCAACGGCATCTTCGAGCCGTAGCACTCCACCTGGATGTGATCGAGCAGCGAGGTGCTGGCGCGCCCGGTGCGCAGGCGGCTGAACTCCTGCCTGAGCGCCTCCAGCGCCTTGTTCATGCGCGCATCGGCATCGCGGATGACGTTGTCTACCATCGAAGATCCTCCCGGGCCTGGTGTCAGGTCCCGCAGTCCACCAGCGTGCCTTCGTTTTCCCCCATGACGGCGCGCAACATCGAGCCGGGGCTGGTCATGTCGAGCACGCGCAGCGGCATGCGATTGTCACGGCATAATACCACGGCGGTCGCATCCATCACCGCGAGCTTGCGCGTCAGAACCTCGTCGTAATGCAGGTGATCGTAGCGGCGCGCGCCGGGATCGCGCTTCGGGTCGGCGGTGTACACGCCATCGACCATGGTGGCCTTGATGAGGAGATCGGCACTCACCTCGACGGCGCGCAGGCTGGCGGCGGAATCGGTGGTGAAGAACGGATTGCCGGTGCCGGCGGCGAATACCACCACCCGCCCCTTCTCGAGGTGGCGTATCGCCCGCCGGCGGATGTAGTCCTCGCAAATCTGATTGATCTTGATGGCCGACATCACGCGCGCGTACAGGCCGTGGCGCTCCAGCGCGTCCTGCAAGGCCAGCGCGTTGATGACCGTGGCAAGCATGCCCATGTGGTCGCCGGTGACCCGATCCATGCCGGCCGCCGCCAGTCCCGCGCCCCGGAAGATGTTGCCGCCGCCGATGACCATGGAAACCTGGACGCCGGCGGCGATCATCTGCGCGACCTCCACCGCGATACGTTCGAGCACGGCCGGGTCGATGCCGAACTCGCCCGCCCCCATCAAGGCCTCGCCGCTCAGCTTGATCAGCACGCGCCGGTAGCGCGGCGCGTCGCCCGGGGATGGCGTCATGTGCGCTCAGCCCCCCTGGGCCTGCTTCATGACCTCGGCGGCAAAGTCCTCGACCTTCTTCTCGATGCCCTCGCCGACCTCCATGCGCACGAAGGAGGTGACGCTCGCGCCCCGGGACTGCAGCAGCTTGCCGACGGTGGTCTTGTCGTCCTTCACGAAGGGCTGCCCGAGCAGCGTCACTTCCCCCAGGTATTTCCTGACCTTGCCCTCGACGATCTTCTCGACCATGTTGGCGGGTTTGCCTTCCTCCACGACCTGTGCGGTGAAGATCTCCTTTTCCTTGGCGATCAGTTCGGCCGGCACTCCCGACTCGTCGACGCACATGGGTCTGCTGGCCGCGACGTGCATGGCGATGTCCCTGGCAAGGGCGTCGTCGCCGTTCCGCAGGTCCACCAGCACGCCGATCTTCGTGCCGTGCATGTAGCTGCCGAGCGTGCCGCCGGCGGTCTCGACGCTGACGAATCGTCGCACCGAGACGTTCTCCCCGATCTTCGCCACCAGCGCGGTGCGCGCGCTCTCGACCGTCTCGCTGCCGCCGGCGAGGGTGGCGGACATCAGCGACTCGACATTGGCGGGCCGGGCGTTCAGGACCGTGTCGCCCACCGCCTCGGCGAAGCGGCGGAAGTTCTCGTCCTTGGCGACGAAATCCGTCTCGCTGTTGATCTCGACCATGACGGCCCTGCTGCCCGCCTGTTTCATGACCACGGCGCCCTCGGCCGCCACCCGGGCGGACTTCTTCACCGCCTTGGCGATGCCGCTCTTGCGCAGCCACTCCGCGGCGGACTCCATGTCGCCGTTGCTCTCCACGAGCGCCTTCTTGCACTCCATCATGCCGGCGCCGGAGCGCTCGCGCAGCTCCTTCACCATCGATGCCGTGATTTCCATCGTCCTGTCTCCAGATCGCTTGAAGTTCACCGGCGGCGGGCGGCAGTGCTCCACCGCCGGTCGCCCCGGTACACAGATGCGAGCGCGCCGCGCGCCCCGCCTGCCGGCCGGACGCGGGCCGCGCGATTACTCCGCCTCGCCACCGTCCTCGGCGCTGCCGCGGGCGCCCTTCTTCCTGACCGTGGCCTTCTTTTTCGGTGCGGCCGCCGGGCGGCGTGCGGCGACCTTCTTGCGGGCGGTCTTCTTCTCCTCCTCGGGGGAGAGCAGGTTGACAGGTTCGCCGGCCTCGTTCAGCTCGACGAATTCATCGCCCTTTTCGGCGGCCGCCTCGACGATCGCCATCCGCGAGTCGAGCACCGCGTCCGCTGCCGCCTTGGCGTACAGCTGGATGGCGCGGATGGCGTCGTCGTTGCCCGGGATCGGGTAATCGACGACGAGCGGGTTGTTGTTGGTGTCGACTATGCCGACGACCGGTATGCCCAGGGTCCTGGCCTCGGCGATCGCGATCTTCTCGTGGCCGATGTCGATGATGAACAGGGCGTCGGGCAGCCCCGGCATGTCCTTGATCCCGGCCAGGCTCTTGTTGAGCTTCTCCAGCTCGCGGGTCAGCGTCAGCTGCTCGCGCTTGACCAGCCGCTCGAAGGTGCCGTCCTGCTGCATCTGCTCGAGATCGCGCAGGCGCTTGATGGACTGTTTGACCGTCTTGAAATTGGTGAGCATGCCGCCGGTCCAGCGACGGTCGACCCAGGGCATGCCGCAGCGCGCCGCCTCGGTGCGCACCACCTCCTGCGCGGCCTTCTTGGTGCCGACGAACAGGATGGTGCCCTTGCGCGCGGCCAGCCGGCCGATGAAGTTGATGGCATCGCCGAACAGCGGCATCGTCTTCTCGAGGTTGATGATGTGGACCTTGTTGCGCTCCCCGAAGATGTAGGGGGCCATTTTGGGGTGCCAGTAGCGGGTCTGGTGGCCGAAATGCACGCCGGCCTCCAGCATCTGGCGCATGGTGACTTCCGCCATTGCGATCTACTCCTTGAATTTGGGGTTGGGCCTCCACGCGCCCCCGGCGTCGAACCCCGGCGAGCCTGCTCGGCGGGGCACCCCGATGCGGGTTGCGGCGCGTGTGTGGAATTCCGGACGCGCAAGTGCTTGTTGCGCCCGGTTTAGTTTGCTTCGAAAGCGGGCGCTTTATACCATACAACCCGGATGGCAACAAACTGCCCGGGACGTTGTCTCACGCCGGGATGATGGCAGTTCTCGGGCCGGACCGCAGCGACACCGCTGCCGCAGACCGCAAGGTTCCACAGACCCATGTTGCAGAAGACCACTACAGTCCACATCAAGACCGCCGAGGAGATCGGGAGGATGCGCGTCGCCGGCCGCCTGGCCGCCGAGGTCCTCGAGATGATCGCGCCCCGCGTCCGGCCCGGCGTCACCAGCAACGAGCTCGACCGGATCTGCCACGAATACATCGTCGAGGCGCAGCAGGCCGTCCCGGCGCCGCTGAACTATCGCGGCTTCCCGAAATCGATCTGCACCTCGATCAATCACGTCGTCTGCCACGGGATACCGAACGACCGGCCGCTGAAGGACGGCGATATCCTCAACATCGACATCACCGTCATCAAGGACGGCTATCACGGCGACACCAGCAAGATGTTCCTGGTCGGGGAGCCCGGCATCCGCGCCCGCCGGCTCGCGGAAGTGAGCTACGAGAGCATGTGCGTGGGCATCCGGATGGTGAGGCCGGGGATGCGGCTCGGCGACGTCGGCGCGGCCATCCAGCAATACGCCGAGAGCCACAATTTCTCGGTGGTGCGGGAATACTGCGGGCACGGTATCGGACGGCAGTTTCACGAGGAACCCCAGGTGCTGCATTACGGCACGCCCGGCACCGGCCTGCCGCTGGAGCCCGGCATGACCTTCACGATCGAGCCGATGATCAACGCCGGCAAGCGTTTTGTCACCCTGCTGCCGGACGGCTGGACCGTGGTCACCAAGGACCGCAGCCTCTCGGCGCAGTGGGAACATACCGTGCTGGTTACCGAGGACGGGTTCGAGGTCCTGACCCGCCGGCCCGACGAGCGGTTCTCGTGAGCGGCACCCCGGCCGCCGGACCTCTCGACCAGCGGCCCGCCGTCACCACCGAGTCCGTCGCCCTGTTCAAGCGCCGCCTGACGGAGGGCCGCTCGCGCCTGCGCCAGGACTTCGAGACCGGGGCGCCGGTGGAATCCCTCGTCCGGCAGATGGCGGGCCTCGTCGACGGGGTGCTGGTCGAGGCCTGGCGGGCCAACGGGCTGCCGGAGACCGGGCTCGCGCTGGCGGCAGTCGGTGGCTACGGACGCGGCGAGCTGCACCCGGGCTCCGATGTCGACATCGCCGTGGTGCTCGCCGGGGGCACCGATCGCGGCATGAGCCAGCGCCTCGAGCAGTTCGTCACCTTCCTGTGGGACATCGGGCTGGAAGTCGGTCACAGCGTCCGCACGGTGGCCGAGTGCCGCGCCGAGGCCGAACGCGACGTCACCGTGGTCACCAGTCTCATGGAGGCCCGCCTGCTCGCGGGCGATCCGGACCTGTTCGAGGAGATGCGCCGCGTAACCGGTCCGCAGAGCATCTGGCCGATGGCGGCGTTCTTCGAGGCCAAGCTCGCCGAACAGACCGCCCGCCACCACCGCCACCACGATTCCGCCCAGCGCCTGGAGCCGCACATCAAGGAAGCCCCCGGCGGGCTGCGCGACATACAGGTGATCGGCTGGGTGGCGAAGCGGCATTTCGGGGCCGAGACCCTCCACGAGCTGGTCCGGCACGGCTTTCTTACCGAGGAGGAGTTCAGGACCCTCGATGCCGGTCAGAACTTCCTCTGGCGCATCCGCTTCGGTCTGCACCTGCTCGCCGGCCGGCGCGAGGACCGGCTGCTGTTCGACTACCAGCGGGCGATCGCCGGGCAGTTCGGCTTCCGCGACAGCGAGAACAATCGCGGCGTGGAACAGTTCATGAAGATGTTCTACCGCACCGCGCTCGAACTGCAGCGCCTGAACGAGATGCTGCTGGAGCTGTTCGAGGAGGCCATCCTCGAGCGTGACAAACGCGCCGAAGTGATCTCGCTGAACCCACGCTTCCAGGTGCGCAACGGCTACATCGAGGCCACCTCCGATCAGGTCTTCCGGCGCTACCCGTTCGCCATGCTCGAGGTCTTTCTGCTGCTGCAGAGGAATCCGGAGATCCAGGGCGTGCGCGCGAGCACGATCCGCCTCATCCGCGATCATCGCCACCTCATCGACGAGGAGTTCCGCGCCGATCTCCGCAACCGCAGCCTGTTCATGGAGATCATCCGACAGCCGCGGCGCATCGGTCACGAGCTGGCGCGCATGCACCGCTACGGCGTGCTCGAGGCCTATCTGCCCGTGTTCGGCAAGGTGGTCGGCCTCATGCAGTTCGACCTCTTCCACGTGTATACCGTCGACGAGCACACGCTGACGGTGGTGCGCAACCTGCGGCAGTTCATGACGCCGGAGCGCGACGGGGATCTGCCGCTGTGCCGCGAGATCATGTCACAGCTGCCCAAGCCCGAGCTGCTGTATATCGCCGGCCTGTTCCACGACATCGCCAAAGGGCGCAACGGCGATCATTCCGAGCTGGGCGAGCACGAGGCCGTCAGCTTCTGCGAGCAGCACGGCCTCAGCCAGTACGACACCAGGCTGGTCGGCTGGCTGGTGCGCAATCACCTGTTCATGTCGCGCACGGCCACGCGCATGGACGTCTCGGACCCGTACGTCGTCAACAACTTCGCCGGCATGCTCGGCGACAGGACGCACCTCGATTACCTGTACCTGCTCACGGTCGCCGACATCCGCGGCACCAACATCACCTTGTGGACGAGCTGGAAGGACGCGCTGCTGCGCGAGCTCTACCGCGGGACGCTGGGCGCGCTGCGTCGTGGCCTGGAGAATCCGATACAGCGGCGCGAACGCGTCATGGAGGTGCAGGGCGAGGCGCTGGCCCTGCTCTGCCGCAAGTCGCTCCCCAAGGACGCCGTCCTGAGGCACTGGGAAGCCGTCGGCGAGGACTACTTCCTGCGCCACACGCCGGAGGAGATCGCCTGGCACACGGAGGTGATACTCGGCCACGGCGGGAACCCCGCACCGCTGGTGCTGCTGCGTCCCAACCCGCGGCGCGGTGGCACCGAGATCTTCGTATACGCGCGCGACCAGGATTTCCTGTTCGCGGCCTCGACCCAGGCGCTCGATCAGCTCGGCCTCACGGTGCAGGATGCGCGCATCATCACCTCCGAGAACGGCTACACGCTGGACACCTACATCGTGCTCGACGCGGACAGCGGCAAGCTCATCGAGCACGGCTATCGCGCCGACGAGATCGTCGCGACGATCGAGCGCAACATCGGCGCGCACACGCTGCCCGCCGCCCAATTCAGGCGCCCGTCGCGCAAGCAGCGCAGTTTCTCCGTGCCGACGCGGATCACGTTCAGCGACGACAAGTCGAGCAAGCGCACGATCATGGAGGTCGTCACGACGGATCGTCCCGGCGTGCTGGCGCGCGTCGCACAGGGCATGCGCTTCTGCCGGGTCCGGCTTCACAACGCCCGCATCGCCACCTTCGGCGAACGGGTGGAGGACCTGTTCTTCCTCACCGACATGGAGGGGAAGCCGATCCGCGACGAGGTGAAGGTCGAGTGCCTGCGCCGCTCGATCACCGAGGCGCTGGCGCAGGACTAGGCGGCGTGCCGGTAGCCGTCCCGCGGCCGCGCACGGAGGAGGAGCTGCTGCGGCGCGCGCGCATGCTCGCCGGCGCCAGGCTCGGCGATGTCGCCGCCGCACTGCAGCGGCCGGTGCCGTCCGACCTGCGCCGCGCCAAGGGCTGGGTCGGCGAGCTTATCGAGACCGCGCTCGGCGCCAGCGCCGGGTCCAGGCCGGAACCCGACTTCCCCGAGCTCGGCATCGAGGTGAAGACCCTGCCGGTGGACGCGCGCGGCGCGCCGAAGGAGTCCACCCACGTCTGCGCCATCTCCATGCGGGAGGCGGCCGGGGCGCGCTGGGAGACTTCCGTCGCCCGCGCCAAGCTCGCGCGCGTATTGTGGGTGCCGGTGGAAGCGGCGGCCGCGATCGCGCTGCCGATGCGGCGCATCGGCCAGGCGATCCCGTGGAGCCCGGATGCCCGTGAGGAGGCCCTGCTGCGCCGGGACTGGGAGGAACACATGGAGCTCATCGCTCTCGGGCGCAGCGCCCAGATCCGCGGCGAGATGGGCGCGGTACTTCAGGTGCGCCCGAAGGCGGCGAGCGGCCGCGCCCGCACCATGGTTGACGATGGCGACGGCGTTGACGTCCGCGCCGCCGTCCTGCCTCTCGGCTTCTACCTGCGCCCGCAGTTCACCGCCGCCATACTGAGCCAGCTCTACGCACCGCTGCGCTGAGGGCGGGCGGCGGGAAGGCGCGGGCCTCGCTATAATCGCGGGCCTGTTCGGGCATCACTGCGCCGCGCATTCATGCGGCGCGCCCGCGGAAGGGGCGATCGGAACGGGGCACGCATGCAGCCAGCCAACTCGGACATACACGCGATCCTGCTGCGACTGCCGATCTTCGCCAACGTCAGTCCGGACGCGATCGCGACGGTCGCTGCGGGCACCCGCGAGAGGACGCTCCAGCGCGGCGACTTCCTGTTCGACAAGGGCGATCCCGCCACCGGCTTCTACGTCGTGGTGAGGGGGCAGATCAAGCTCGGCTTCTCCTCTGCGCAGGGAGACGAAAAGGTGGTGGACATCCTCGGGCCGAACCAGAGCTTCGGCGAGGCGGTCATGTTCATGGATCGCCCCTATCCGGTGTTCGCCGCGGCACTGGTGGATTCCGTCGTCCTGCGCATCCCGCGCGAACCGGTTTTCCTGCTGCTGGAAAGCGATCCGATGTTCGCGCGGCGCATGCTCGCCGGGCTGTCGATGCGGCTGCACGCCCTGGTGCAGGACGTGGAGTCCTACTCGCTGCGCTCGGGCCTGGAGCGCGTGATCGGCTTCCTGCTGCAGGCGGTGGGCGAGAGCGACCCGGAATCGAAAGGACGGGTGGAGATCGATCTGCCGACCTCCAAGCACGTGATCGCCTCACGCCTGAATCTCACGCCCGAGTCCTACTCGCGCGTCCAGCACCGGCTGATCGAGGAAGGTCTCATCTCCGTCAACGGCCGGCACATCGTGATACACGATTTGCGGCGCCTGCGGGAATTCGCCGGCTGATCCGCCGCGGGCGACTCAGGCTGCCCGGGGCGGTCTGCCGTGCCGTGATGCCAGGGCGCGGTCTGCCCGGTTCGCGCGCGGCGCGCCTCGGGTGCGCGCGCAGTAGGGACGGACGAGCACGCACCCGCGGTAGCAAGTGGTACATGGATGTACCGCGCAGCGGTAGCCGGGCGCGAACCGGGCAGACCGCATCGACGCCGCTGGCATGGCAGAACGGGGCCGAGGCTGGAATCGTCGCCGCTGGCGGCGGCCTACGGTTCAGGTGATACGCACGCGCACGGTGCCATCCTCGTCGTGCTCGGTGCTGTAACGGTAGCCGTTGCGCACCAGCATGTCATAGAGCGGATACGGCTCCCGATAGAGCAGCAGCACGATCTCGTCGCCCGGGGCGAACCCCTCCAGCGCCTCCACCACCCGTTCGAATGGCTCGGGCGCCACCATCCCGCGCGCGTCGATCTCGATCCTCATCCGCCCTCCGAACCGTGCCCAGGGCTATTCTCGCCGGCTCGCCGCCGTGCCGCCCTTGATATCCGTCAATCCCCGTTCGCCGCTCCCTGCCGCGAGAAAAATGATCGACGTCAACTCCTGCACGCGTGGCCTGCCGCATGCCCCCGCGAGTTGACACTCATCAAGGTTGCCGGACCGAAGCGGTGTGACATTTTGTCGCAGGAGAAAACTTCCTGGGTGACGGACGGCGCCGCGCCGCGGGTTTCGTCCGCCAGACACACTTGATGCATGGCACCGGAGGTCCACATGATGAAATCGACCGACAATTCAGAGGCTTCGATCGAAACCGAGACGACACCGCACGAGGGCGTCCATCGCCGTCAATTCCTGACCACCGCGGCGTGGGTCGGCCTGACCGGCGCCGGCGTGGCCGCGGGGCTGGCCTCCTGCGGCAAACAGCCCGCCAGCCCGGGAACGACGGCCGCGCCTGCCGCCGATGCCCCCGCCGCACACAGCGCCGAGATCAAGCCTGGACAGCTCGACGAGTACTACGGCATCTGGAGCGGCGGCCACTCCGGCGAGGTGCGCGTGCTCGGCATCCCCTCCAGCCGCGAGATCAAGCGAATTCCCGTCTTCAACGTCGACCCCATGAGCGGCTGGGGCATCACCAACGAGTCCCGGGCCGTCGTCGGTACCCAGCCCGACGGCCGGCTGAAGTACACCACCGGTGACACCCATCACGTGCACGGCTCCTACGCCGACGGCACCTACGACGGCAAGTACTTCTGGACCAACGACAAGATCCACGGGCGACTGGGTCGGATACGCGGCGACCTGCTGGAATGCGACAGGATCACCGAGCTGCCGAACATCCAGGGCTTCCACGGGATCTTCCCGGACAAGCGCGACCCGGTCGATCCGGCGATCAACCGCACCACCCGCGTGTTCTGCGGCGGGGAGTTCACACTGCCCCTGCCGAACGACGGCGGCAACATGGACGACACCACGCAGTACTACTCCATGTTCACCTGCGTGGACGCCGAAACCATGGAGGTGCGCTGGCAGTGCAAGATCGACGGCAACATGGACCTCGTGGCGACCTCCTATGACGGGAAGCTCGCGGCCTCCAACCAGTACAATACCGAGAACGGCATGGTCTACGGCGAGATGATGTCGGCGGAGCGCGATGCCTGCATCTTCTTCAACGTCGCGCGCATCGAGCAGGCGGTGAAGGACGGCAAGTTCTTCAAGATCCCCGGCTCCGATACGCCGGTGGTCGACGGCACCAAGGCCGCGAACCCCGATCCGAAGACCGCGCTGGTGGCCTACGTGCCCGTCCCGAAGAATCCGCACGGCGTCAATGCCAGCCCCGACGGCAAATATTTCATCTGCTCCGGCAAGCTCTCGCCGACCGCCTCGGTCATCGAGCTGGCGAAGGTGCTGGAGTGGTTCGAGGGCAATCTCAAGGATCCGCGCGACTCCGTCGTGGCCGAGCCGGAGATCGGCTTGGGACCACTGCACACGGCCTTCGACGGGCGCGGCCATGCCTTCACGACGCTGTTCCTCGACAGCCAGATCGTCAAGTGGAACATCGAGGCCGCGATCGCGGCCTTCAAGGGCGACAAGAACGCCAAGGTGGTGGTCGACCGCATCGACGTCCATTACCAGCCCGGGCATCTCAATGCCTCGATGAGCGAGACCCGGGAGTGCGACGGCGTCTACCTGGCCGTCGGCTGCAAGTTCTCCAAGGACCGCTACCTGCCGGTAGGACCGCTGCATCCCGAGAACGAGGTGCTCATCGACATCTCGGGCGAGAAGCTGGTCACCCTGCACGAGGCCCCGGTCTACCCGGAGCCGCACGACTTCATCATCGTCAAGCGCGACGCCATCAAGACCACCCAGGTCCGCAACATCGACGACTTCCCGCTCGCGACCAAGGACATGAGCGGCTCGCGCATCGAGCGCGACGGCAACAAGGTCACCGTGCACCTCACCGCGATCGCGCCGGCCTTCGGCCTGCCGGAGATCCGCGTCAAGCAGGGCGAGGAGGTCACGCTCATCGTCACCAACCTCGACAAGGTGGAGGACCTGGCGCACGGCTTCGCGATACCGAAGTACAACATCAATTTCATCATCAACCCGCAGGAGGCGAAGTCGGTGACGTTCCTCGCCGAGAAGCCGGGCGTGTACTGGTGCTACTGCACGCACTTCTGCCACGCCCTGCATCTGGAGATGCGCTCGCGGCTGGTGGTGGAGCGCTCCGCGTAACGGGCAGTCCCCCCGGCGGACGGCAGCGGCTGTCCGCCGGGGCCTTTCTCCACTATCCTGCCGTGATGACCGATCGCGCCCTCTGCCGTCCGCGCGGCGATGCGCTCCGGCGCCTGCTGCTCGCCGCGCCGATTGTTCTGCTGCCGTGGTTGCTGCCCGCCGCCGCGCACGCGGCCGCGTACGAGGCGCCGCTGCCGGCGCAGATCTCCACCGACCCGGACCTCTGCGCCTACCTGCCCTGCAAGGAGGTGCTGCCGGGTGCCGAGCGCTTCTCCGTCCGCAAGGGACGGCCGGCATACGTGGAGGCCTACGGCAAGGCCGGGGATCGAGACGAGCAGGACGACGAGGATCGGGACGGGAACGCCGGGCCGGCGCCCGCGGCGGGGGGTGCTCACGACCCCGGGGAGCTGAACGAAGAGCGGAAGTCGGCGCACGAGGCGGACTCCGGTGAGCAGACCCTGATCGGATACGTGTTCCTGTCCACCGACATCGTCGACATCCCCGCCTACTCCGGCAAGCCGGTGGTGACGCTCATCGGCATGGACACCCGCGGGATCATCACCGGTGTGAAGATCCTCAAGCACAGCGAACCGATCCTCCTGGTCGGCATACCGGAGGAGGAGCTCACCAGGTTCACCAGGCAGTACGTCGGAAAATTCGTCGGCAGCAAGATCGAGGTCGGATCGGTCAGCAAGGAGGAGGGCACGATCGGCGTCGACGCCATCAGCGGCGCGACCGTCACCGTCATCGCCGAGAACCAGGTGATCCTGCGCAGCGGCTACGAGATCGCCAAGCAGGTCGGCATCATCCAGGCCAAGGTGCGGCCGCAGCCGGTCTTCGCGGAGCGCGAGCCGGCGGCAAGCTGGGCGGAGATGCTGAAGGAAGGCAGCGTTCAGCGCCTGACGGTGGAGGCCACGGACCTCGGGCTGGAGAAGAGCGACCAGCCCTACATCGACATGTATTTCGGCTATCTCAACGCCCCGCCCGTCGGCCGCGCCATACTCGGCGAGGAGAACTACCGGCGCCTGATGGCGGGGCTGAAGCCGAACGAGCAGGCCATCTTCATCGCCGCCAACGGCACCGGTTCGTTCAAGGGCTCGGGCTTCGTGCGCGGTGGCATCTTCGATCGCATACAGGTGGCGCAGGAGATCGACACCTTCACCTTCCGCGATCTCGACTACCAGAATCTGTACACGGTGAAGGTGCCTGGCGCCCCGGCCTTCACCGAGTCCGGAATATTCATCATCCGTCGCGAGGGCTTCTCCGCCGCCTATCCGTGGAGCCTGGTGTACCTGGCCAACCGCGTCGATCCGCAGACCGGCGAACGCTCCTTCGCGAACTTCTCCTCCGAGTACTGGCTGCCCGGCAGTTACATGCAGGGCGGCAGGCCGGAGTATCGACGACCGACACCGACGTGGGTGAAGGTGTGGAAGGCCAGGGCGTGGGAGCTCGGCGGCTTTGCGCTCATCCTGCTGCTGACGGCGCTGATGTACGCCAACCGCGACAAGCTGGTGCGGGCCAGCAGCCGGCGCGACAAGACGCCGCTGGAGGGTCCGAAGTACCTCATCTGGACCGTCAGCGTCCTGCTCCTCGGCGTCTACGCCATGGCGCAGCCCTCGATCACCCAGGTCCTCACCTGGTTCCACTCGATCGTCTACGAATGGAAGTGGGAGCTGTTCCTGTCCGATCCCTTCATCTTCATCTTCTGGTGGTTCATCATCGTCACCGTCTTCATCTGGGGACGTGGCCTGTTCTGCGGCTGGCTGTGTCCGTACGGGGCGGGCAGCGAGATGCTGCACAAGATCGCCGGTCACGCCGGGCTGAAGAAACACCAGTTCAGCCTGCCGAAGCGCTGGCACGATCGCCTCAAGTGGACCAAGTACCTCGTGTTCGCCAGCCTGCTCGGGCTGTCGTTCTACTCCATGCCGCTCGCCGAGCGCTACGCGGAGGTGGAGCCCTTCAAGAGCACCTTCCTGGTCGGCGTGTGGACCCGCTCCTGGCCGTTCGTCGCCTACTGGCTGTTCCTCGCGGTACTCTCGCTGTTCATCGAGCGGCCATTCTGCAAGTATCTCTGCCCGCTCGGGGCGGCGCTCGCGGTGCCGTCGACCTTCCGGTTCTTCGGCCTGAGGCGCAAATCGGAGTGCACGACCTGCGCAGCCTGCGCCAAGGGCTGCACCCAGCTCGCCATCGACAGCAAGGGCCGCATCGATCGACGCGAGTGCCTGCTGTGCCTGGATTGCATGGTCCTGTACTACGACGCCCACAGCTGCCCGCCCCTGGTGAAGGAGCGCAAGGCGCGCGAGAAGCAGGGCCTGGCGCTCACGCACATCGCGGACTCCGGATACTTCGAGCCGCTGCCCACCGCGCCGCGCCCTGCGCCGGCCATGGTGTTCACGCCGGAGGGCGTGCGGCCCGCTGCCGCGCCTTCGGGTCGCCTGAGCGAGGAACTGTGGTTCCACCTGTTCCCGTGGACGGCGGACTTCGCGCACGAGATCTTCGCCATCCGCGCGATCGCGGCGTTCCTGGCGGTGGCCGTGACGACGGCCTGGATCCTGAGCGCGACGCAGCAGATCGGCCCGGCCGTCATGCTGGCGTGGTGGATAGGCTGGAGCGTCTACGAGGTGATGACCCGGATGCACTACAAGCCGCTGGTGAAGGACGGCCCCTGGTGGGGGCGCAACTACCGGCCCGGCACGTGGATGGACGTCACCTTCTACGTGGCCACCAAGAACCTCCTCATCGCGGCGGCGCTGTTCCTGGCGCTGCAGGCCGTCGGTGCGCTCGACATATTGTCGACCCTGCCCTGGCTGAACTGATGGCACGGCGGCGATTCGCCTGGCTCGGGCTCCTGCCGCTGTTCAGTCCCGTCGCCGACGGCCGTGAATGGCGGGTGCAGCCCGGAACGGCCCTCGAGCAGGTGGTGGCCGACGCCGCGCCGGGAGACACGATCCTCATCGAGCGCGGTCATTACGCGGCGCATCTCAGCATCGAGAAGCCGCTGACGCTGCGCGGCGTGAACCGGCCCACCCTCTCCGCGGAAGGCCGCGGCGACGTCATCCGCGTCCTCAGCCCCGACGTGGCGGTCGAGGGCCTGATCATCCGCGACAGCGGCATCGACCTGAACAATGCCGACGCCGGGGTTTTCATCGGCAGGACCGGCACGCGCGCCAGGGTGCGAAACTGCTATGCGGTCTACAACCTCTTCGGCATCCGCGTCGAGGGCGCCGAGGACATCGAGATCGCAGGCAACGTCGTCACCGGCAAGCGCGATCTGCAGTCGGCGCAGCGCGGCAACGGCATCCAGATCTACAACACCCGCGGCGCGCGCATCCTCGACAACCACATCAGCTTCGTGCGCGACGGCATCTACGTCGATGTCTCGGACCGGGCGGTGTTCCGCGGCAACCGCATCCACCACGTGCGCTACGGCACGCACTACATGAATTCGCATCACAACCTCTGGGAGGGCAACTGGTCCTATCTAAATCGCGGCGGACTGGCGCTCATGGAGGTGCGCGACCAGACCGTGCGCAACAACGTCACCTGGGGCAACACCGACCACGGCATCATGCTGCGGACGATCCAGGATTCCGTCATCGAGGGCAACATCGTCATCGGCAACGGCAAGGGCCTCTTCGTCTACGACGCGGAGTACAACATACTGCGCAACAACCTGGTCGCCGAGAACCGAACCGGCGTGCATCTCTGGGCGGGTTCCTACCACAACCAGGTCGACAACAACGACTTCATCCGCAACGAGGAGCAGATCCGCTACGTCGCCACGCGCGACGAACGCTGGGGGGTCGAAGGCGGCAACTACTGGAGCAACTACAGCGGCTGGGACCGCAACGGCGACGGCTTCGGCGACGTGCAGTACACCGCCAACGACATCGTCGACCGGCTGGTGTGGCGCTATCCTTACGTGCAACTGCTGCTGCACAGTCCGGCGGTGTTCTCGCTGCGGCTGATCGCCCAGCAGTTCCCGCTGCTGCGCGCGCCCAGCATCGTCGACGAGCGGCCGCGCATGCGGCCCTGGCACACCGACTGGAGGACGTGGATTGAACGAATCGGCCATTGACGTCAGGGGCGTGCGCAAACGCTACGGCGAGGTGCTCGCCGTCGACGACGTCAGCTTCGGGGTATCCGCCGGCAGGCTCTACGGGCTCATCGGCCACAATGGGGCCGGCAAGAGCACGCTCATCAGGCTCATGCTGGGCCTGCTCGCACCCGACGCCGGCTCGATAGGGATCCTGGGCGAACCGGTGCTGGGGTCGCGCTTTCGCGAGGTGCGCCGGAGGATTGGCTATCTGCCCGAGAACGTGAGCCTTTACGACAATCTCACCGGCGCCGAGACGCTGCGCTTCTACGCCGACATGAAGGCCGTCGATGCGCGCGCCTGCGCCCCGCTGCTGCAGCGGCTGCAGCTGGCCGACGCCGCGCATCGGCCGGTGCGCACCTATTCCAAGGGAATGCGGCAGCGGCTCGGGTTCGCCCAGGCGCTGCTCGGCGATCCGCGCGTGCTGTTCCTGGACGAACCCACCAGCGGCCTGGACCCCGAAGGCATCCGCGAATTCTACCGCCTGCTTCACGACCTGAAGCAGCAGGGCGTCACCGTGCTGCTTTCCTCCCACAACCTCGCCCAGCTCCAGGATCGCGTCGACGGGCTGGCCCTCATCCGCGGCGGCCGGCTGCAGGCCGCGGGCACCATCCAGCAACTGCGCGAGGCCCTGAACCTGCCGGTGAGGATCCACGCCGCCTGGCATCCGCACGTCAACGGCGGCCCCCGCGAGCTCCTCCGCGGAATCCGCGGCTGCACGATCGAGACGAGCCAGGACGGCGAGTGCACGATCGCCTGCTCGCAGCGAGACAAGGTCGGCGTGCTCTCCGCGCTGCTCGCCGCGGCGCACGCGCCGAACGATCTGAGGGTTCAGGAGCCCTCGCTCGAGGACGTCTTCCTCGGCTATTCCATCGCACCGGAGCAGGACGAGAATGCGCAACCTTGATCTGCGGGTACTGCTGGTGCTGGCGCGCAAGGAGTTCTGGGATCGCCTGCGCAACAGATGGGTGATCGCGGTCGCGGGCATATTCACCGTATTCGCGCTGGTCATCGCCTATTTCGGCACCGCACAGGGCGGCGCCGTGGGCTTCCACGGCATGGACGTCACCATCACCAGCCTGGTCAGCCTGGTCATCTACCTCGTGCCGCTCATCGCGCTGATGCTGGGCTACGACGCGGTGGTAGGCGAGCGCGAGCGTGGTTCCCTCGATCTGCTGCTCTCGCAACCGATCTCGCGCCTGGAACTGCTGCTCGGGAAGTATCTCGGCCTGGCCGCGGCGCTGGCGGTCTCCACGGTCGCGGGCTTCGGCCTGGTGGGCGTCGTGCTGTCCTACGGTGTGGGGCTGCCGGCGCTTGCGCGCTACGGCGGTTTCGTGCTCAGCACGCTGGCCCTCGGCTGCACATTCCTGAGCCTGGCCGTGCTGCTGTCGGTAAAGGCCGCCAACCGGGTGACGGCGAGCGGCATGGCGATCGCCTCATGGTTCCTGCTGGTGCTGGTCTACGATCTCATCCTGCTGGGACTGATGGTGGCCACCTCGGGTCAGCCTTACGCGGACGTGTTCCCGGCGCTGCTGCTGCTGAATCCGGCCGACGTCTTCCGCATCCTCAATGTCTACGCGATGGAGGAGATGCGCGCGCTGTACGGACTGGCCACCGCGATGCCGGGCACCCTCACGAATCCCTGGCTGCTGGGCGCGGTGATGCTGGCGTGGATCGTCGTCCCGCTCGCGCTGGCCTATCGATCGTTTCGCACACCCTAGGAGGGGCCATGACCGTCCGCACCGCCACGCTCTGCCCACCTCGCGCGTTGCCGCTGGCGCTGATGCTGGCGCTCGCGGCCTGCAGCAAGACGCCATCCTCCCCGGCGCCCGTCGAGGCCGGCGATGACACGGCCTGCGCCCTGGATGGCATGCTGTTGCGCGACTATCCGGGACCGAAGGCACAACTTCAGTACGCGCAGAGCGAGCCCGAGTTCTTCTGCGACACGGTCGAGATGTTTTCCATGCTGCTCAGGCCCGAGCAGGCCC
This sequence comes from Gammaproteobacteria bacterium, assembly GCA_022072255.1. Taxonomy (GTDB): domain Bacteria; phylum Pseudomonadota; class Gammaproteobacteria; order JAJPIJ01; family JAJPIJ01; genus JAJVHZ01. The sequence goes on from JAJVHZ010000114.1 coordinate 27,856, forward strand.
GCCGCGTCGTCGCCGCCTACACCCAGGACATGGCGAAGGCCGACTGGAACGATCCACGCGACCAGTGGATCGACGCGCGCCAGGCCTTCTATGTGGAAGGCAGCGACTTGACGGGTTCCATGGGCCCCACCTTCGCGGCCTTCAGCCGGCGCGGGGATGCCGAGGCCTTTGCGCAGAAGCATGGCGGCAAGGTGCTGCGGTTCGACGAGGTCACGCCCGAGATGGCCGATCTGCGCGGCGGCGCGCATCACGACGAGCGGATGTAGCGCGGCACGGCTGCGGCCAATCCCGGTCGAGGTCAGCGGCGAAGACCAGGCTCAGCCGTGTGTACGGGAAGCCAGCGCGTCCCGGGCAAGAGGACCATGGCTGCGCCGCCGCTGCGGCGGATGTCCGGCGGATCTCCTAGGCCACCGCGACGAGGGTTTGCAGCATCGCGAACAGCACGGGAGCCGCGACGACATCGTCGCCCGCGATGATCACGCCCACCCCGGCGTGCCGGCTCGCGACTGCAGCCAGGATGCCGGCCAGCCCGATCCGCCTCCAATCTCGCATGCCACGCAACAGCCGACGCCAGCGATCGGATGACAGCACCTTCGCGGCAACCGTTCCAAGCACACCACCCGGGAGCAGGCACGAGTCACGGCGCACGTCGAAAACCGCGCCCCCTGCCCGCCGCTTGTACTCCACGCTGCCGGTCCCCATGTCGATCGTGCGCACACCGCGCTCGATGCCTTCCTGCGTATAGGCGATGCAGAGCATCCAGCCGAGCCCGTACTTCGCGTAATCCTCGTCATATTGTCCGGCGTAGAGGTGGCGAACCGTTCCGAGGGTGATCACCACGTCGAACGCCACCGGCTTCTCGCCGAGGTACGCCACCCAGAAGTCGAGGTCACGGCGCGCGGATGCATCCCGATCGCAGAGATGCCGCCAGAATCCCTGCTGCTCGTCCGTGGCGAATCGCAAACGGCCGTCGGGCGCCGACGCGAGCCAGGAGCGCGACTCCACGAGCCGGCACTCCTCGAGGATCCGGCTGAGCAGCTCGCCGCCCGGGTTGGCGTAGCGTTCGATGCGCAGTCCCTCCTCCCTTTCCAGCCGCCGCTGCCGCGAGGCGATGCGACTGAGATTCCTGGAGACGCGTACCCGCTCCAGGAACTGCGCCACGGTCGTGGGCACGTCCGTGGCGTACACCGCCGCCGGCGTCTCGAATGACGCAAGCCGCCCGGTCAGCCGCTTCATGTGCTCCAACAGCAGCGCCACCTCGGGAAAGCCGATGTCGACCGGGCCGATCCGGACCGCCTGCAGCCAGACGTGCATCGACACCAGCGTGCGCGCGAAGGCCGCGCTCACCTCGTGGACAAGGCGAGGATTACAGAGAAAGCCCCGCAGCGGTTCATAGGGTCCCGCCAGCATCCACACGCGCAGGAGACCATAGCGCCTGCATGCCAGTGGGAGGATGCCGAGCACTTCGCCGTCGCGATCGCGGGCCACGAGCACCCGGGTCTCACCGGAATAGCGTCCGCCACGTGCCTCGTACCGCAGCCACGCGCTGAAATATTCGAAGCTGAAGAGTTGCTGGTGATCCGGGGCCGCCGCGAGGCACCGCTGCCAGGCATCGCGTATGTCCGGCAGTGCGCCGTCGCGTCCCTCCAGCACCGTCACCGTCACGACGGTGCTCGCGCCGGCCGTCGGCGTCCCCTTCGTCGTCTCCGCCGCGCGCGCCGCGCTCGATGCGTCGGGCAGATAGTACAAACCGTTCACGTCCGTGCTCATCCTGACCATCCCCTCGTTGGTGCCGTTCACCACCGCAGTGCGCCGGGCCCGCCGATGCCAGGGACATCGGCCCGGCCACCGTTTACCGCTGTGCGGTGCCAAGCAGGCATGGAGGCAATAATCGCGCCCGGAACGGGGTCACGGATGAACTGCATCACAGCTTCGTGGCCCATGCAGCGCCTGGCCGCGGATCGCGCAGGGCAGGTCGATGGAACCGGCCCAGGACGGCAAGGGTGCGAAGGAAAACTCGAACTCCTCGACAGGCTGCGGCTGAGATGGCGCCCTCGCCGATCGGGGCCGGACACTGCCGTGACTGCGGATGTCGCGCTGCAGCGACAGCGACTGCCCGGCTGGCTGGCATCGTCACACACGCGACTGGCCGGTTTCCCGCGGTGGACCCGCGCCCCGCTCCGCCCGGCCTTGCTGCGGGGGCCGGGGGCGGCGGCCGCGGGTGCATGGCGGCGCGCCGACCCCGCTAACCTTCCCCGCAGATGGCGTAGGCCTCGATCTCCACGCGCTGCCACGGACGCAGGGCGGAGGTGATCTGCACCAGCGTGCTGGCCGGGCGTATCGCATCGAAGGTCTCCAGGTGCGCCTTCGCCACCAACTCGGCGTCCTCGATGTCCATGATGTAGACCACGGTACGCACCACGTCGCTGAAGCTCGCGCCGGCCTCGGCGAGTGCGCGGCCGATGATCTCCAGCGCCGCACGCGCCTGCACGTAGGCGTCGTTGTTCTCGTTGCCCGGCGGCGCACAGGTCCCGGAGACGTGGACGTGGTTGCCCAGCCGCACCGCGCGGGAGTAACCGAAGATCGATTCGTAGGCTCCGCCCGAGGAGATGTTCTTTCTGACGCCGCTCATTGCCGCCCTCCGTTTTTCGTTCCGGTACCCGTCGTGTGTCCATGCCCAGTCTAACAGGTCGCTCCCGGCGCCGGCGGCATGCCTCTGCGTTTGCGGTCCGCGCCTGCAGTGCGGGACCCCTACGGTCCCATCGCGTCGCGTATCCGGTACCAGGTCTCCACCACCGGCACGGCGAGCGGCGTCGCCCAGTGGAACCGGTGCGTGCGGAATTCGAGATCGTCGAACGCCGTCCGGCCACCGGGATCGCCCAGCACCTTCAACGCCGCCTTGTGGCCGAAGTACGTGGAGCGCGACACGCCGGTGCCGCAGTACCCGGTCGCGTAGTGGATGCCGTCCTGGCATCCGATATGCGGCATCGTGTCGTGGGTGTAGGCGATGTTGCCGCTCCAGCAGTGCGTGACGCGCACGCCCGCCAGGTCCGGGAACACCACGACCATCTCCTTGCGCAGGTGTTCGAACGCGCCGGTGGAGGCCTGCGAGCCCAGACGGCCGACACGTCCGCCCCAGAGCATCCTGCGCCCGTCGGGCGAGGGCCGGAAGTAATGAAAAACCCGGGCGCTGTTGCCGTACACCCTGCCCCTGGGCATCAGCCGTGCGATACGCTCGGCCGGCAATTCCTCGGTGGCGATGATCGCCGAGCCGACCGGGATCACCCGCCGGCGCACCCACGGCAGTGCCCTGGTCGTATAGCCGTTGGTGGCGACGAGGACGTCGCGCGCCTCGATCGCACCGCCGGCGGTGTGCACGCGCGTCCGCGCCCCCTCGCGCGCGATGCCCGTGACCGGCGTGAACGGCAACAGCAACGCCCCGGCGCCGCGCGCGCGTTCCATCAGTCCCTGGTGATAAAGGCCGGGATGCAGCGCCGCGTCGTTGGGCAGCACCGAGCCGCCGAAGTAGCGATCCGATCCGATCTCGCTGCCCTGTTCCGCCCTCGGCACCATGAAGAACTCCACACCGGCGAATCGCTTCAGATCCTCCATGCCGCGTGCCATGGATTCGTAGTGCGCGGGATGCATGCAGCCGCGAAATCTCCCTACCCGGCGGAACTCGCAGGCGATGCCTTCGCGTTCGATGAGCTCGGCGATATGACGCAGCATCGCCGTGCCCTCGTTGACCAGCGCCCGCGCCTTGGCCTCGCCGTACAGATCGACGAGCTGCCGCACCGTGAACTTCTGGTTGCCGCTGCCGACCTGGCCGCCGTTGCGGGTGCTCGCGCCGTGGCCCAGCGCCTGCGCCTCGAGCACGGCGACGCTGCGCCCCGCGCGCGCGAGCGTGAGCGCCGCGGACAGTCCCGTGTACCCCGATCCCACCACCGCCACGTCGATGGAACGCGGCAAGGACGGCGGCCTCGCCACCTCCGGCGGCGCCGCCTCCCACCACCACGGCGTGAACCTGACCTGTTCGTCGAACATTCGGGCCTACGGTATGTCATCTTCGGCGACGATGCCACCGCCGCAGCGCGCGCGCTCCGGGAGCCGCGGGCAGAGCCGGGGAGCAAGGCGAGGAATGACTCGAGCCGCGGCGGACTAGCCGCTTGCGCGCCGGCGCAGCTGCAGGTACGCCACGATCGCGTCGATCGTGGTCAGATGCGGATAGTCGCTCTCGGGGATGTCGATACCGAGCCGATCGTGCAGGGCCACGACAAAATGCAGGAAATCCATGGAGTCGAGATCGATCTGATCGCGCAGGGGCAGATCGCCGCGCACCTCCCCCGGCGCGGCCTCCGGGGCAATGGGCCGCAGCGCCGCGAACACCACCTGCCGTAGCGAGTCGGCATCCATCTCGGTCATGGGCCAAGCCTCTCCGGGTGTTGCAGCAGCTCGCGCACGGTGGCGAGGAACAGGGCGCCGTCGTGGCCGTCGCTGGCACGATGATCGGCGGCCAGGCTCACCGTCGCGGTCGGCGCCGGCCTGAGCTCGCCCTGCACGACCACCGGGCGCTCGCGAACCTGTCCGAATCCCACCAGCGCCACCTGCGGCGGATAGATGACGCCGAAGACCGCATCGACGCTCTGCTCGCCGAGATTGGTCACCGTCAGCGTCGGATCGGACATCTCGGAGCTGCGCAGCGATCCGGCACGGGCGCGCATGACGAGGTCCGACATCGCGCGCATCAGCTCCGCGAGTTCGAGCCTGTCGACGTCGTGGATCGCCGGCGCGATGAGTCCGCCGCCGCGCAGCGAGATTGCCACGCCCACGTGCACGGCCTCGCTCGGGCGGAATTCACCGCCGAGGAAATGGCCGTTCAGCGCCGGATGCCGGCGCGCAGCGAGCGCCACGGCCTTCAGGTACAGGCAGACGATGAGCAGGCGTTCGGTCACGGGACGGCGTTCGTTCTCCCGGCGCAGCCACGCCACGGCGGCGGCGAGATCGATCTCCTCGGCGAGGTAGTAGTGCGGGATCTCGCGCTTCGAGCGCGCCATGGCCATGGCGATGGTCTGCCGCAGGGCCCGGGCGCGATCGACGGGCGCGGGCGTCTTCACCGCGGCGCTGCGCTCGACGTCGCCGATGGTCACCGCGCCGTGCGGACCGCTGCCCTCGACGGCGTCGATGGCCACGCCCAGCTCCTGCGCGCGCTTGCGGGCCGCGGGCGACACGCGCCGCTCCGCGGCCG
>JAJVHZ010000095.1 GCA_022072255.1 Gammaproteobacteria bacterium
AAAGATATCTGCTAGCGCACTTACGCTCGACGAGAGCCAGAAACAGGCTGCGAGGGTGCCCGCAGGGCCGCTGCTGATAGCTGCTGGTCCTGGCACTGGTAAAACTCGCACGCTTGCCGGGCGTGTTCTCTATTTGCTCGGCAGCGATGTCCCGCCTGAAGCAATCCTCATTCTAACCTTTTCCAACAAGGCTGCAGAAGAATTGCGTGACCGGGTGAAACTGGTTGCGGCTGATGAAGCGCAGAAGATCAGGATTGAGACCTTCCACTCATTTGGTCTTAATCTATTAAGGAAGTACGGCACGAAAATTGGGCTGCCGCCAAAGCCAGTCATTCTTGACCCGGTAGATGCGCTGTTTCTACTCGAAAGATCGCTGCCCAAGCTCGATCTTGATCACTATGAAAATCTGTACGAGCCGACAAAGTTCCTCAACGACATCCTGAAGGCCATCTCGCGGGCAAAGGATGAGAATGCAGGGCCGGATCGTTACCGCGAACATGCTGAAGCAATGGCCACATCTGACGAAGTCACGGATGTCCAAAGGGCGCTGGAAGTAGCGCGGGTCTACGAATTCTATCAGGAATATCTGAATGAAAACGGCTTGCTCGATTTCGGCGATCTGATCTGTCGATCAATTGAGTTGTTGCGGAAACATCCGACGGTAAAAGACGATGTGCGCCGGACTTATGCGCATGTGCTGGTTGATGAGTATCAGGATGTCAATCGCGCGAGCGGCCTGCTGTTGAGGGAAGTCGTCGGTGATGGCAAAGGGCTCTGGGCTGTAGGAGACATTCGTCAGTCAATTCACCGCTGGCGCGGTGCGACGACTGCGAACATGCGCCTGTTCTCTGACGATTTCCCGAACGCGAAACCACAGATGTCGCTTGAGGTCAACTACCGTTCCCAGCCTCCAATTGTGGATGTTTTCTCGGAATTTGTTCCGCAGATGAGTGCGACAAAGGCGGCGAAGTTTACACCCTGGCAGAAGGACAGAAACCACAATGGTGGGATGGTGAAGTACGAAATCGCGGCCGACGAACGCGCCGAAGCTCAGGGCATCGCACGCGAGATCGAAGAGAATTTTAAGTCAGGCATACCCTACCGCGAGCAAGCGGTGATCTGTCGTTCGCATACGTCGCTTGCACGGGTCGCTCGCTACCTGGAGGATGAGAACGTGCCGGTGCTGTACCTGGGGGACTTCTTCGAGCGGCCGGAAGTGCGCGATATGCTGTCGTTACTCTCGCTGGCGTGTCAGCCCGATGGTAGCGGCCTGTTGCGCGTAGCTCGTTTTCCAGAGTACGACATCCCACTTTCTGATGTGCAAGCCCTGCGAAAACTGGCGAGAGAGAAAGAGAGGCCGTTTCCCGCCGCGCTCACGCTGGCTTCAGAAGCGGAGGATCTTTCGACTTACGGTAAAGAAAAGCTAGAACTGCTTACCAGACAGCTTGACGATCTGTGTTATGGAAAGTCAGCATGGATGACACTCACACGATATTTGTTCGTCAGGAGCAGTTATCTCGCGCCGTTTATCGCTGATACTTCCGTTGCTGGGCAGCAGCGCCGCCTTGCGCTCTACCAATTGATTCAGTTTGTCCACAGTCACCTCGGTCGAGCAGTTGAAGGCGGCGTTGATCCGAAGAAAGATCTACTCAGGTATATTCGCAGGCTAGAGATTTTTGGCGAGGAGCGGCAACTCCGTCAGGTTCCCGCCTGGGCCGACGGGATTGACGCCGTGCGTGTGTTGACGATTCACGCAAGCAAAGGCCTGGAATTCAGCGCGGTCTTTCTGCCTGTTCTTGGCGGCAGGTATATGCCGACGAACAACCAACGTCCAAATTGTCCGCTTCCCACCGGAATAATCGCTGAGGTTAATCAAGACTGGCATTTGGAAGAAGAGGAGTGTCTGTTTTTCGTTGCGCTCTCGCGGGCGCGCGATCATCTTTGCCTGTCACGCGCCGTCAAATACGGTCGCGCCGGCAGTAGAGCCTCAAAGTTTATCAACCATATTGCCAAACGGCTTCCGAAACGGGGCGATAATCAAATAACGTGGCCTGCGAGAGCGGCTGCGGCGGAAAGTGTAAAGCCTGTAGTGCAAACAGAGATTTCCGTTGGTGACTTGGTTCTCCCGGAGCGCCTCCTGGATGTCTATTTGAAATGCCCACGCAAATATTATTACGAATTTGAACTGGGTCTAGGAGGCAGGCGTGACGACTCAGCCTACGTTCAGTTTCATCAGTGTGTTTATGAAGCGCTGCGCTGGATGCAGAGCCAGCGGCTCGCTGGAAAGGAAGCGGTGTATGAAGAGGCGCAGGCGTATCTGGGCGAAGTGTGGCAGAAAAAAGGGCCTGTGACGCATCCACACGAAACTGTCTATCGAAAGAGGGCGGAAGAAATGGTCGAGGCGGCGATCCGGCGACTGCCGTTGCCCGGTTCAAAATCGGCGCCTGCTGAACATGAGGTTGCGCTCTTTCATGGCCGCGTCAAACTTACTTTTGATTATGCGGAACTCACTGAAGGAGATGGTGAATCGGTATTGTTGATACAGCGCCTGCGTACTGGGAAGCCGACCAAGAGTGAGGCTAAGAAAAGAATTTATGGCTTGTATCAGAGAGCGGCGCAACAGAAATATCCGCACGCCAAACGCCAGATACAAATCCTTTATCTCTCAACTAATGAGGCGCAAGAAGTTGAATTGGAGTCAGATCAAATAGAAGAACACTTGGCGGAATATGACACTGCTATTGCTGGGATTCTTCAGCGAGATTTCCAACCAAAACCCAACGACCACGAATGCCCTCGCTGCCCCCACTATTTCATCTGCCCGATGGCGGGGGAATCTGTGGCAGTCTGAGAGCGGGACAGTGGATCTCCAACTTTTGCCCTCCTGAACGAAGAATCGCCTTAAAAAATCCGATGTGACATTTCCGGTTTGGCATGGTCGCCGGTACTGATGTGGGCAGTGGCGAAAGAATTCGCTGCTCACGTCCGAGGCGGGCGTGTGGTTGAACTGTATTCTTCCGCGCTCCAAAGGCGCAGTTTGTTGAGGTATTTGTAATGAGTGACAAAACAATTGAGCTGTTTCTTCAGGGAGAAGGGATCAATGACATCAAGCTGATTCGCGTGCCGCATGACTGCAAGGTGCGCGAACTGATCGAAAAAATACAGGCGGAGATGGGCGCCGCACAGTCCGAGACGGGAGAGATGTTTCTTCTACTCGAAGATCACGATGACGAACTCCATCCGGATGCGAGTCTGAATGAAGCGGGCATCGGCCATCGTCATCGCATCCATTGCCACCGGTGCCGCCGGATCGAGGTGACGGTGAATTTCAATAGCGAGAGCAAATCGCACACCTTCTCTCCCTCCAACACGATCAAAAAGATCAAGCATTGGGCTGACGAACAATTCAAACTGAAGGGCGTTGACGCCACCGAACATGCGCTCCAACTCTGCGGGACGAATACGAGACCCGATGAAGATGTGCATATTGGCTCGCTTGTGCGCTCCCCGAACTGCAAGCTCTGCTTCGATCTGGTGCCGAAGAAAAGGGTGGAAGGCTGAGACGGGTAGGTTTGATGAATCCTGACGAAAGAGTTTTTTGCGCTCATCTTGAGCAGGGGCCGTTCCAGAGCGGTGTTGACCGGGGCCGGTGGCGGCTGGTCTCGGTCAACTGGCCGTACTCGGTCATCGCGGTCAAGGCGGCGGAACGCACAAACGCTCCGCCTGAGTACGCCTTCCGGTTTGAACTCGGCAACTACCCGGCGGCGGCGCCGACAGCGCGGCCCTGGAATGAAGACAGTGATACTCCACTCGAACGTCAACGGTGGCCAGGCGGGCGGGGACGTCTTCAATATGCTTTCAACCCGGACTGGAAGGGTGGCTCAGGTTTGTATTTGCCTTGCGACCGCCATGCCATCGAAGGACACGATCCCTGGCGTGCACAACACCCGGAAATGATCTGGGACCCAAGGGGTGACATCACACAGTATCTGAGGATTATCCATGACCTTCTCAATTCGGAAGATTATACGGGAGTTCGCGGTGCCTGATCATCGGCTGAGCTGTTCGACAGGTCTGTGGAAGCAAGGTCTCAGAGAACTTCGCAGGCGCACTGAAGGGGAACATGAAAGCGGGGCATTCTTGCTGGGATCCCATGAAGGAAACTGCCGCCGGATTACCCGATTCGTTTACTACGACGATCTCGATCCGTACTCGCTGGACACAGGAATTGTCGTTTTTGATGGAGCGGGTTACGGACCACTCTGGCAGCTTTGCCGTGAAACCGAATTGTCAGTAGTTGCTGATGTACATGTTCACGGCGGTTCACCGCGGCAAAGCACTGCCGACCGCGAAAACCCGATGATCGCCATGCCCGGTCATGTTGCGCTGATCGTGCCGCGCTTGGCGGAGCGCGCCTTCAGGCCGTCTGAGCTGGGCATCTACGAATATGAGGGCCAGCATCGGTGGAAGGAATGGAGCGGTAATCGCGCCGATCAATTTTTCTATGTTGGATTCTGGGGGTAGTTAAATGGAAGCAGCGCTGAATGCAGAGCGGATTGGTGATGAACTCAATCGGACGGTGAAACTGGCTATGGATACCGGAGAAGCCGCCACCCCGGAAGAAGCCAGAGACATATTCAGGCGTTATCGCCTCTGTCTGATTATAGGCGCAGACGTTGCGTCATCGCCGTCGAAACAGGCGGCTCTGCTCACGGCTGTGAATACGGGTCGGCGCTGTTTTCTTGGCGGTGTCGAAGTGTTTGGCTGCTCTGACGCGCAACTATTGATTCCCTGGCGCAACTGCCGAACGATCGCGGAAGCGGTCACGGATCTTCAAGGAAGCTTGACGTATTCAATAGAAGAGCTCATTCCGCGGATTATTATCGGTGATGTTGAAGGTATAGAGGGAAGAAGTGAGTTTGCTGTGAGAGCCACTTTTGACGGGTGGCGCGGTGGAGTCGTGCCAATGGATGATGGGCGGCGATTGAATGAGCGGAACGAATTCACGCCGGCCGGAGTGCTTGCGGGGGCGCTCGCTGTTTCGGAAGCATTCCAGCATGTTCGCGGGCACAACGCGCAGGCCGGGCGCAGAGCCGTCGGGTTATCGCTCTGGCAACCTAATGCTGCAGTATCCTGGCTTGACGATTGTGAAATCGGCCCGCGACCGGATCTGCTGCCGGCACGATTGTGGCTGATTGGGCTTGGCCATTTGGGACAGGCGTATTTGTGGACGCTGGGATTTCTGCCTTATGAGCGGCCCAGTGATTTTCAGCTTATCTTACAGGACTACGACGCTCTTGTTGCGGCGAATGACAGCACATCGCTACTTACTGACCGCAGACTGGTTGGACAAATGAAAACCCGTGCAATGGCCGGCTGGTGCGAGGGGCGTGGGTTTCGCACACGAATCAATGAGCGCCGCTTCGCCCCCAATTTTCGCATCGATGAAGAAGAACCACAGGTGGCGCTCTGCGGAGTAGATAATGAACTAGCGCGCGCCGCTCTGGAGGACGTCGGCTTTAGCCAGATCATTGAGGCTGGACTGGGACGGGGCACTGAAGAATATCTTGCATTTCAAATACACTGTTTCCCGGCCAACCGCTCCACGCGCCAGCGATGGGGAGGAGGCGCATCTGCACAGGCGCAATCGTCATTATTGAACCATCCGGCTTATCTGTCGCTGGCCTCAGGGGGAATGGATCAATGCGGTCTAACGATGTTGGCGGATAGAGCAGTAGGAGCATCGTTTGTCGGGGCTTTTACTTCGACTCTTGTTGTAGCCGAACTGCTGAGGATGGCAATGGGGGAACGTCGCTATGAGGTGATTGATGGGACCCTGCGCTCACCTGAGAACCTCAAGGTGTTTGCCAGTGGTACGCTGGAGGGGTTGTTCAATCCGGGGGTTACCACACCCCATCAAAACGTGCCAAAACTAGCTTGTGTAGTAACCTGAGTCTGATAACGAGGAGCTAGCATAATATTGTTGAAAGGAGTAAGGATTGTGGTCAGTCTTTGCTTGCATGTGCGTGGTTGGATGGTGTTATCGTTTGCTGGCGTAGGTTTTGGTAATCGTTATCAGACGCACATTGTTCTAAAATTTCAATTCCCTTGTGCCCACTCGATAGGAAACCTGTCGAGGAGTCGTGGGTGGGGGAACGTTGGTCAGGCACTCATCTGCAGTCTGCCCTGGTTAAAGGGGGCCTACAAAATTTTGCCGGGTGAAAACGACTAGGTTGCTAAATTTATCTTGCGGGCGAAAAAGGAGCTATATTAGCTTGAGGGCACCATGACAAATAAGGCTGATATAAACGCTGATAGCAGACAGGGCCTTGAACCCAACTATCTCATCCTCATACAAGTAGGAGAGGGAACGTGAGCGTAGAGACGCGCAAAGCAGTTGTATTGTTGAGTGGCGGTCTGGACTCAGCAACCGCACTGGCAATAGCGAGAAGTGAAGACTATGAAATTTTCGCGCTGACTTTTCGCTATGGTCAGAGACACGAAGTTGAGATTGAGGCGGCCCGACGCATTACCAGTTTCTTTAAGGTCACTCAACACGTCATCGCTCAAATCGACCTGCGTGCCTTCGGAGGGTCTGCGTTGACAAGTGATATCGCCGTACCCAAAGGACGTACTCCCGATACGATGGCACAAGGTATTCCGATCACTTATGTGCCAGCGCGCAACACCATCTTTCTTTCATTCGCACTGGCATGGGCTGAGGTGCTAGAGTCGAATGATATTTTTATCGGTGTCAATGCAGTTGATTATAGCGGCTATCCTGACTGCCGCCCCGAGTACATCGAGGCGTTTATGAGGATGGCAAACCTTGCAACGAAAGCGGGAGTAGAAGGAAGACAGCAACTGAAGATTCACACCCCGCTAATCAGCTTGACGAAAGCGGAAATAATCAGACGAGGGCTGTACCTCGGGGTTGATTATTCGCTCACCAGCACCTGCTATGATCCCTCTCCTGCCGGTCTGGCATGTGGATGTTGTGATGCCTGTACGCTGCGTCTCAAGGGATTTGCAGAAAACGGACTCAATGATCCAGTAGGCTACAGAACAGAGTTTAGGCACTCTATCTAAGTTGCCACTCTCGAAGCTGCTTGGTCCTGGCGAGAGTAACCGCGACGGAGGTTTATAGGCAGGAGTAATTACTGTTAGTCAGCAGGAGCCCCGCCCGTGTGTTGGAGCCACACTCTTTACTAACACTGAAATTTTTCCGCACTATCAATCTCTCTGTTGCGAAGTTTGAGCGATGTATAGGCAACAGGGGATCATATTCATATGGACGGTCACATTATTAAGCATGCGCATCATGGCATTGGCAAGGTGGTCGGCGTGCAACCTGGGCAGGTGAGAATCCGTTTCCTGAGCGGGCAAGAGATGGCATTCAAACCTCATGCCTTCAAAGATGGGATCCTCGCGCGTGCGAAATTGAGTGTGGGCAGCCGCTGCATCGGCCTAAATGGAGAATGCACAGTCAGACGCATCGCAGCTTTAGCCGGTGATGCTCCAATTGAATACGAGGTTACGTATGAAAGCGGATTGAGCGCCGTGGTAAGCGAAGTGGCGCTGACACCTTTACCCGGGCGAGGCGTGCAGGATCCCCTCCTTCAATTTGCCGGACTCGATCTGCAAAGTTACGGGTTGTTCAGATTGAGGGAACGGCTCGTTAACGCAAATGCAAAATCACTGCGCGAGGGGAGCGGGCTGCGTGCTTTGCTCTCTAGCCGCATTGATTTGCGTCCGCACCAGGCGTACGTGGCGGGCGTGGTGCTGCTCGATCTCTCCCGACGCTACCTTTTGGCCGACGAAGTCGGGCTTGGCAAGACAATAGAGGCTGGCATCGTTGTCCATGACCTTCTGACCACCAAGCCCGACGCCCGCGTGCTAGTACTTTGCCCAAGCGCCTTAGCACAGCAGTGGTTGTGTGAACTCTACGCTAAATTCGGGGGGCAGGTGTTTACACTCTTGGATTTGCACGCGGGCAAGAGGATTAACTGGCAGGGTTTGCAAAAAGTAATTGCCTCGACGACCTTGGCCGCCTATGACCTGTCGAAAGAATTGTCGAAGATTGCCTGGGACATAGTAGTGGTGGATGAAGCGCATCATCTGATCAACTCCCCCGTGCTTTATGAGTTTGTCCGTCAACTGTCCCGCTCGGTTCCTTCGCTTCTCCTGCTGAGCGCAATTCCGGCTCAACGGCGTGAAGACGATTTTCTGCGTTTGCTGGCACTGCTGGAGCCTGACCGCTATCAATCGGATTCCTGTAACGCTCAGGAGGAGTTTCGCACACTCTACTCAGCTCAAAGTGCCATTGGGCGCCGGTTACGCCGTCTGTCACGCCGGATTGAAGGTGTTTCGTCAGGTGATTCGACGCCGGAGGAGGTAAAAGAGCTTGCGCTGAGCCTGATAGAGTTGCCGGTCCTCAGCGAGGATAAACGACTGAACAGCATGATCGCATTGCTCGAGACAGGCGAACAGGCTTTCATTGATGATGCGCGCGCCATCGTTCACTACGTCGCCGATCGCTACCGCATTCACCGACGCATCCTTCGTAACCGCAAAACCCGGTTGATTGAGGAGGGCCAGATACAGTTGATTCAACGCCGTTTTGCGCCGTTCCCCTATCAACCGGAGCAAGTGGAGATCGAATTGGTGGAAGCTGTCGAGGCCATTATTAGGGAACTTCGCCAAAGGGAAGCCCAAAACGATGTAATTGTCCCTTTCGTTCGCACCGCCCTTCAGAGTTTGGTGCTGCCGACGACCGCGCGAGACTTCTTGGAGAGACTGGCTGATGCAGACTCGGGGAGGCTCAACAGCAAGGGGATGGATTATCTGGCGATGGGATACATGTTCGGTTATGAGGATTGGGAAGATTATGCTGAGTTGGTGTGTGTGGGAGTCCGGGGTTACCTTTCAGATGAACTGGCGGAGCACGCGCTGGCCCGCGCTACCGCTTGGTGCAGGTCTGCCAAAGCCGTTTCACGCTGGGACGTACTCGTTAAACTCTTGAGGAGCCGACAACAGCAGACCCCTCTGCCCAAAATCCTTATCTTCGCTGGGTTCCCCGGCGCGGCGGAGGCCCTTGCTGAAAGGCTGCGCGCTGAATTCGGCAATCAGGCGGTGAAGGAATTCCGGTTCGATCTCTCACAAGAAGAGAAAGAACTGAGTGTGCGTCAATTTCAGACCAATCCGGCCACATGGCTATTGGTTTCGGATGAAACCGGCGGAGAGGGGAGGAATTTTCAGTTCGCCGCAGAATTGGTTCACTTCGATACTCCGTGGTATGCGGCGAGAGTCGAACAGCGGATCGGGCGATTAGACCGGCTGGGCCGTGAAAAGGTCAGATCGGACGTGGTCTCGAACGTCATCTTCAGCGAAGGTTCAGTAGAGGACGGACTGATATGTTGTTACCGCGCGGGAATGAAAGTCTATGAACAGTCCATCAGCGGTCTGGAGTTCGCGTTGCGCGAAGTCGAACGTCGCATCGCAGAGGTGGCGATAGATCGGGGCTACGAAGGTTTGTGTGATTATGTCGAGGAGTTAAGCCAGTTGGCTGAGCAGGAGCGCGCGCAGGATGAGAGCGAGTCGGTGCTGGACGAGGCTTCATTTGAACTCAGGGCGGCAGAGCGATACCGCAAGATTTCCCACGCTCGGGATGGAGACAAACTACTGGAAGAAGCGTTCGTCGGCTATTTCCGCGGCATCTCCTCGGAGCGATCGGCCAAGGAGATTTATGATCCGGCCTTCCCGCGCGGCATCTGGAAATTCGTAGTGGACGATGCGCGCTTTGGGCAACTTCCTTTCGCCGGACAGGAGGGTGACGGGTTGCAGGGAGAGGTGAAGGGAACCTTTCTACGTGAGATCGCGCAGCAGCGGCCTGATTTGAACTTCTTCAACGTGGGAAATCCTTTCTTTGATGCTGTCATCCGGTCACTGGTGCTGCATCCGACTGGCCGCACCTACGCCATTGCCTGTTGCGTCGCCGAGCACGAACCTTGGATGGGCTTTGAGTATGTCTTCTTTGCCGCGCCCGATCTGAAACCGCTGGCGAATAATTATGGGTTGGTAAATCAGGCGTTAGGTCTTTTTACTGCGCCGCCATTACGCCTATTTTGCGACGGAGAGGGCAACTTCACTGAGCGCGCTGGGGAACTGCTGACCATCCGAAGCAAGCTGAAGCTCGAACATAAAAACGGCTCGTGGTGGAATCTCACCAAAGAGAAATCGCGGTTATTGCCACAGTCGTTCGGCCAGCGGGAATGGCCGGAGGCTGTGAGCCATACATACCAACTGGCGAGAGACAGAGCGCGACGCCTGTTTCGGCAGCGCCTGGCTTTGACACTAGAGGCAGAGACAGCGCGCATCGCCGAGCAGATCAGGCAAGCCAAAGGGCAGCCTGAGAGATTCACTGAAAATGAGGTCGCAGCGCTGCTGCTTCTGCTCGATTCGATTACCAACTGGGGCGTCGAACTGGACAGCCTCGGCTTTCTCTCACTCAATGAAATAACGGTTTGAACAGTGCGATGAATTGGCTCGAAACTTTAAAGACAGCCCTTGAGCGGGGAGTTCCGCCGGAACTGATTCCTGGCCAACCGGAGATGGCAGACGCTTCAGATTATGCCGTCTGGCGCTTTCTGCAGTCGTGGCAGCTTGACCAGCAATTGGGGCCTGATCAGGTTGTTCTCCTGCGCCAACTCGCCCGCTGGCGACAGGGAAACTTATTCGTCGGCAAATTACCAGCCGCACTCTCCTGCTATCACTTAAAAGCTGGGATTGAAGTAACTCCGGCAGGCAACCTTATCGCCAAACCTTTCAAGCCTTCATGGCTGCACGATGACTATGTTGATGCTGCCAGCGGAATTGATGCGCGCCCTGAGCCGCGACGTGAAGCAGAGGACATCACCGCCGAACCTTATCTGAACTCATTAGGCTTTCGGATGTGGCAGTCACAGGCGCAAAAGGAGGGGGCTTGGCTCGCAATCACGGCGCCGCCTGGTTCCACTTCGCTCATTACACTGCCGACAGGTTCAGGCAAGAGCCTGTGCTTTCAGTTGCTCTCCCGTTTTGGGAGCGGCGTCACCGTTGTCGTTGTGCCGACGGTCGCACTCGCCATGGATCAATGGCGCAGCGCCAAAGAAAGGCTAGGACATATTCCTGACCTTAATCCCCGCTACTTCGCGGCGAATGATCCTGATCTTGATCCTGAGACTGTATTGCGCGATTTGCGCGAGGGGCGCACACGACTGGTCTTCACCTCGCCCGAAGCATGCGTTTCAGGCCGTTTGCGCCGCGTGTTGGACCAGGCGGCGCGCAGCCACCGGCTGGAAAACCTAGTGATTGACGAAGCGCATATGATCGAAAGCTGGGGTATGTACTTCAGAGTTGATTTCCAACTGCTCGCGACGCTGCGCCGCAACTGGCTGCACGCTTCTGAGGCCTCGCTGCGCACGTTCCTGCTTTCCGCGACTTTCACTCCGCGCAGTCGCGAGGTGCTGCGCTCGCTGTTCGGAGACGGAGGAGAATGGCGCGAGTTCGTCAGCCAGCGATTGCGCCCTGAGATCACTTACTATTCACACAAATTCCATTCGGACGATGAGCGCACAGAGGCGGTGCGGGAGTGTGCATGGCGACTGCCTCGCCCCGCGATCTATTACACGACGGAGGTTGAAGAGGCCAAGAGGTTCGCAGCCCTCTTTGCCCAAGAAGGCTTCAAGCATGTCGGCTGCTTTCATGGCGAGACGCCACCCACGGAACGCCGCTCGCTGCTTTCCCGCTGGCGCGCGGATGAAATTGACATCATGGTGGCCACTTCCGCTTTTGGCTTGGGCGTTGACAAGCCGGATGTGCGCGCGGTGGTTCATGCCTGTATGCCTGAAAGCATGCATCGTTACTATCAGGAAGTCGGGCGCAGCGGGCGAGACGGCTTCTCCTCAGTTTGCCTGCTCCTTCCGACCAGGAGAGACATTGAAGTGGCAAAAGGCCTAGCTCCAAAACTGTTAAGCGAAGAGACGGCGCAGCAACGCTGGGAGAGTATGTGGGCGAATCGTGAGACCGTCTCCGAAGACGAGTACATCTGGAAGGTGAGCCCAAACGCGCGGCGCACGGAACTGCTGGGGACGCGCACCGGTGAGGAGAACGTCCGCTGGAACAAGCGGCTCATTCTGCAACTGTTGCGCGCGGGGAAACTGGAAGTGCTGGACTTGGAAAATAGCTCGGAGGAAGGAATGAGCGAAGCGCTCGAATGGGTCAAAGTGCGGTTGCACTTTCCGCCCGCTTCTTCCAACGTCGGCAGCAGCATCTCGGCGCAGCGTGACGAAGAGTTGAGGCAGGCGAGTGAAGGCTTGGCGCAGGTGCAGGCGTACTTGGATGATCAGCAACCGGTCTGCCGGATACTTCAAAAACTTTACGACTGCTCAACGCGGCGAGTGTGCGGCGGTTGCCGCGCCTGTCGGCGCGCGGGCAAATCGTTCCAGAGTTGCCCGCATCTCGATTTTGAAGCCCACCCGCCCGGCAATCCTTCTCGTCAAGTCATCATCAACATTCCCGACCTATCGCGGGATAGAGAAGCGCTTGCTTGCCTGAAACTTTTACGAGATTTGGTCAAGCACAGAGGTATTCGCCGATTTGCCTGTGCGCCGAGGCGCCAAGATTTAATTCTCGGATTGCTCGGCCAGGCGTTCAATGAAAACGACCTCCACCTCTACCGGCTTGATTCCTTGCCCTCTGAGCCTGCGTTCGATCTGCATCCTGATGAGGCAATAGCCTGCTTTCACGTCGGTGGGTTGAATCAAGCGGCGCTTGATTTCTCGCTGGGCAAGGAGGTCATTCACCTGATCTGTACCGGGGTGAGCCACGTTCGCGCTGACGGACGCTTTCCCGGTGAGGCCGCCGGATGGAGCTTCTATCCCGGCTTTGAATACTGGCGTTAGGAGAATACAGATAGATGTTTACTGACGGACCCGTAACGCCCGTCCGCGTTGAAATACTAATTGATCTTATGCGCGGCCTGTCTGTCCGAAGAATTGATCGCGCATTGTTGGCGCAGTTATTGCAACCGGAAGGGCTGCCGAGCCTCGATCCGAAAAAGAGAGTTCAAGCGCAGGAAACCCTCAAGGCCGCATTGGATCTCGGAATCATGACTGAGGACGCTGACGGAACGTTGAAACTCATCGTGGAGCGCAAGGACAAACGCACCGCCAAGCAAATCCTCTTGGCAGCGCTCGATGAGGTCGTCATCTCCAGCACGGAAGTAGAGCCGTATTTCTCGCTCTTTTACAGCTATCTGCTGTCACTCAATGCTGACGGATGCGTTAACAGATCGAACAGTGAATGGGCTGTTGATTTCGAACGTGACGTCTTTGGAGGGCAGCGCGTGAATAATCCTTTCAACGAAGTAAAATTGACCGGCCTGCATCGCTGGCTGAGCTACGCTGGGCTTGGCTGGTATGACATCAGCGAGGTCTTTCAACCCAATCCTTACGAGCGTCTTCGTCGCCGTCTTGGCGCCATTTTCGCCGGCGAAGCGAAACTCACCGGCGAAGAGTTTATGCGCCGGCTGTCAGAAGCCTGCCCGGAGTTGGATGGGGGCGCGATTTTCAGGCGGGCAGACCGTGGTTACGATCCCGCCGCTAAAGTCTGCACGCTGGGTTTGAGTCACGCACTGATTGATTTGCACCAGGACGGCTGGATCCGCCTCGATTGTCCTCGCGACAGCCGCGGGTGGAGCATTGAAGCGGCGGCGCCGCCCGGCGACAGTTTGCAGTCCGGTCGCATTGACACGGTGGAATTGGTTAAAGTCACTGAGTAATTATGCCTGCAACGAAATTTGGGCAGCCCTGTTGGGAAGCCGGTAACATCGCTAAAGTCATCTCCACGGTCGCCCAACTGGATGCCGAATACATTGATTATTTCCTCGCCACCCACGCCCCCATCAAACACATTCGTCACGACGAAACGCAGGAGTTGTTGAACGAAGAGCAATTTTTCCTGGAGCTAATGAAGCCGAGTCGCGGTGAAGTTCTGGCGGTAGTTCACGGCGATCCGGGGACCGGCAAATCCCATCTGATTCACTGGCTGAAGCTACGTTGCGAAGATGGCCTCACAAGACAGGAGCTTTCAAATTTGGCGCCGGTTCTGATCCAGCGTCGCACCGGGAGTCTCAAGGACGCGCTGGAACAGATGATTCAGCAACTGCCGCAAGATTTCGCTCATTACCTCACACCCGTTAAAAGCGCGCTTGAGAAGATCTCTGATCTTACGGCCCGCGACAAACTCGTCGGCGAACTCTACCTTGAATTAGCAACCAGGCGGGCCGATCGTGGCCGCGCTCCGCTCCCGCGGCATCTACGCTATCTTCCGCAGGTCTGTGGCGGTTCAACTGGGTTTCGACAGTGGCTATGCCGCGAGGCCGGAGTGATTGACCGCGTCATCAAACTTCTAACGCAACAAAGCGAAGTGGATGAGCGCGAGGGATTGCCCTCATTCGTCGAGCAGGAATTCAACCTCACCGAAGCCCGCTATAGAAATAAGGCGCGCAATACGGATGAGGTCTACGGCCTCATTGAAGACTTTCTAGATGAACCTTCATTGCGCGAGGAGGCAGCCAGTTACTTCAATGAAGTGCTGCCGGACGCCGTTAAAGAGATGACCGGCCTTGCCGGTACGAGGTTGCGTGATGTCTTTGATCAGATTCGCGCCGACCTGAGAAGACAGGGGAAAGAGTTGGCGCTTTTCATCGAGGACGTTTCGGTGATGTCAGCGCTCGACGAGGAGGTCTTTGTCGCTCTAGAACCGCAGAAACGACAAGGCTTGTGCCGGATGATCGCCGTCGTCGGAGTAACCAACCAAGGGTGGAATCGCCTTCCGCATAACCAAAAACAACGCGTCACGTATCCTGTTTCCATTGGCGGCCAGATGACCGACGAATGGTGCCGCGATCCGCGATCGGTGGCAGAGTTTACAGCGCGCTATTTGAACGCTCTGCGCCTGCCGCCTCAGGACGTTGGTGCGATAGCACATCACAGACGCAACGGCAGAGATGTGACCATTAGCGCTTGCGAGCGTTGCCCAGTGAGGGAAGAGTGCCATGGGATTTTCGGCGCGGTCGAGATCGAAAATTTGGACGTCGGTCTGTTCCCGTTGACCAACAGCGCTCCACAACGCCTGCTCAGCAACCTGCAAGAACATTTGAGAGATCGTCGGAATCAGCGCGGCTTGTTGGCGCATATCCTCCAACCAATACTCGACAAGGGGCATGAGGATTTGGAAGCAGAAACGTTCCCGAATTTTCCGATGGCGGTAGAGTCGCCGCCGCCGACATACTGGACGGGCTTTGAGGAAAGATTCTGCGGCGGGTGGAATCCGGGGGACAAAAAACGCCTGAAATTCCTGGCGCAGTTTTGGGTCGAAGCGCGCGACACTGATGAGGCCGTGGAAAAGTTGCAACCGTTTCTTGAGCCGCTCGGCTTTCGGGAGTTCAGCGCTGCAGCAGCCATTAAGCCAGTCAGCCCACGTCAAGCAACTGTCGAAAAACGCGAGCAGAAAACCACTCAGGAAACACCGCAGCAGGCTGAGCGTGAGAAACTCAACGAATTACTCCACAATCTTGATAAGTGGATGGCCGGTGACGTGCTGGTGGGCGATCCGGAAGCGCGGGGAATGCTGGCCGACTTGATTCGCAAAGCTATGCCTTGGGACGACCATAGCTTTCCACCGCTCGAAGTATGGAAGACGCTGCTCGGCGAGGGATCGAACTACAAGTTCATAAACATTGAGGGGATGCGAAGCAAACTGGTCGGCACGAAGTTTTCCATCCGTTTCGAGCGCACAAAAGAAACACGTGACTTGCTGGAAGCTTTGGCGCAGTACCAGTACGCCGGCGCCCGCTCTTGGAACTTCCCACACGGCGAGTTGCACAAGCGCACCGTCGCCGCATGGGTGCGAAAGCATAGCGAAGAAATCATCGGCCAGTTGCAACCGCCAAACGTGCTTGATACGAGAGCGCCGGTCGCTGGCGCAGTGCAGTTCTTGGCTACCTATGCGCTGATCGGGCGACGGGCCAAGCTGCCGCAAGAATTGCCCGAACTGGTAAAGACGCTGCTTGCCGATGGCCAAGACGAGTTGCCTGCCGCGTTGAGCAAAGAGTGGAAGTCGTTGGTTGAGGACCTGCGGATCAGGCGGCCTGAGATCAGGCGGTTTCTGCTCAGGGAGCTTGATATTCCGCAAGGCAGAAAGGCGCGCGAAATCAACTTCATCAATCCCTTGCCGATCATTCAGGAGGCCGCGGCTTACACGAGCGACCCGAAGATTTCGCCGCCTGGCGATGAGTACCATCAAGACTTCTGGCAAACGCGCTACGATGTTTTTGAAAAGGCCGGCAGGTACTCAGACCTTGCGGCGGCGCTCGATCTGGAGAGGTTGGCAATCAGCGATTTGGTGGAACGCATTGCCTCATCGCTGCATACTGCCGGTTACAGCGCCGGCAATCTGCCTGAAGCGCTCGCAAATTACTGCGCCGACCTCGCGGAGGTTCTTCAGGCGCTAAGAAAAGCCAAGTTCCCAGTGCCTGACAAGGACTTCGATGAACTCATCAGGCGTAAGGTTTTCGTCGAGCGAAGAGAGGTTTGGATGACGGCCATCAGGGAGGCCCAAGAAGCCGCCGAGGCAGAGGACCTGATGTCGGTCATGCTCTTCGATCCGAAAAACCTGCAAGAGGCGAGCGTCTGTTTGACAGTGGCTGAAAAGTATCGCTCCGTTTTAGAGCGAGAGGTCGAGGCGAAATTGCGGCACATTGAACAAGAGGGAGACCCGGATCAGCTTGCCGCCGAACTGCTTCAGTCGCTTGAAGCGATTGCAGCGATAACCGCGGACAAGTAAGGCGGAACTGATGTCTAAATGGCTTGAGTTGAAGCAAAAGATTGAGACCATTCCGGAAAAGGAAGGGCGTAAAAATTTAGTCGGGAAGTTAGCGATCTACGGCAGCAAGACCGCCGAAGCGCGCGACTCTCTTGCCCGGAGCGCCCAGGCTCAACGGTGCGCGCAAAGTGTCTTTCCCGAAGGAGGCTTTCAACGAAGCAAGAAGCAGTTAAGCGAAGCCGTGAGCGCCGCGCGCACGCTCCACAAGAAACTCGTTAAACAGATAGAAGCAGTTGAGAAAGATGCATCAGAAAAGCAGTTCCTAGCCATTGACGAATACGCCAAAGCGGCGCGGAACAGCTTGAAAGACCAATGGAGCAATTTGCTCGGTCGCAAGATTGCTGACTTCGAAAACCTGGTTAAGGTGGCAAGTGAAGCTGATCTGGCTGGCAGTAAAAGCCTGACTGAAATCTTGAGCCGCCTGCGTGCACAGGCAGCGAATCCACCAAACAATGGTGAGGCCGCAAAGCGCATTGCGGCGGATCTTGAGAGTTTGAAAAATTCCGTCAGCACTTTGGGCCTCGAAGGCCGAGTGGGGGAATTTTTGATTGCGGCAGCGGAGGGGCGAGGTAACCCGAAAGACCTCGGTGACCCTGAAATTGTGGCCTTTATTGACCACAATAATCTATGGAATTTGCTCTCAGTAAAGCTTCGGTGAAACTCTATGTCCGTTACTGGCTTTGTCAGCGAATTTTTGTCTTTCCTCGAACAGCAGGAGGCGCGTCTGCTCTCCTGGGGCTTTTACAACGTTTCGTTCGGAATCTCCGAAATTGAAGACTTGCTGGAGCAGGAGGCGCCGGACTCTCTCCTCGAAGCCTGGCAGGAGTTGCAGAACGGAGGCTGGACAATAGACCTGCTGGTGAGTGAGATGGAGTCCAGCAATCTGCTCTACCGGGTTGCTCCCGGCGAGGAGGTTTATCGAACGAGATTTGCCGAGGGAGTACGGCTGCTAGCGCGGCTGCGTCAGATGTTCAGACCGCAGGATTGGGCTACCGGCCCGAAGCTTGTTTCTGACATCAAACTCCATCTCGCCCCCAGACGTTACCCGCGCCGGGATCAGTCGGCAGCGGACTGCTGGAAGGATTTAGAGGAGATTTGCTGGCGGCGTGAACTGCAACGGACTGCATTCGATGCGCTGACAATGGGAAAAGACTCTCAGCCGCTGAATTTCTCCCGATTCCAACGCCAAGCGTTCAAAAACATTCTTAGTCGTTACCGAGGCAGAGGCTCAACTGGCTCGGTCATTAGCGCGGGAACGGGAGCGGGCAAGACAAAGGCCTTTTACATCCCTGCATTCCTGGGCGTGATGGCCGAACTCTCGCCGAGGCATTCGCTGCAGCAGTCAGCATTTACAAAAATCATTGCCATTTATCCTCGGAACGTTCTGCTGGCCGATCAACTCCGCGAGGCCCTCTCTGAGGCTTCGAAGCTGCGCCCTGTGATTGAGCATTTCAGGCTGCGCCCGCTTACCTTCGGAGCCTTGTTGGGCACGACAGCTGAAGAGCGATGGTTCAATCCTAACGGCGATGGCAAGTATGAAGCTGAGCGGCGGAACTGGAAGCGAGTTGGCAATGGCTTTGTCGTGCCCTTCGTCAAATCCCCGATTGACCCGAGTCAGGACCTCGTCTGGCGCGATGAGGACAGGCAGCACGGCCTGACCGCCCTTTATCGAGCGGACGGCTCGGCTCAGGAGCCGGACGTCCCCGACGGCACGTTAGCTCTCACACGTGAGCAGCTCAAAACCAATCCACCGGACATACTTTTCCTCTCGGCGGAAATGCTTAACCGCGAGATGGGTAATCCTGAATGGGCGCGCACATTT
Organism: Gammaproteobacteria bacterium; assembly: GCA_022072255.1. Lineage (GTDB taxonomy): Bacteria > Pseudomonadota > Gammaproteobacteria > JAJPIJ01 > JAJPIJ01 > JAJVHZ01. Next base: position 18,749 of record JAJVHZ010000095.1, read on the forward strand.
GGCATTGGCATGCGCGAACGAGCGCCGCGCCTCCTATTGCTCGATGAGGTACATGCCTACGAGGGAATCCACGGCGCACAGGTCGCATGGGTGTTGCGCCGGTGGCGATACTGGAGCGGCGCGCGCGATCTTCATGTGGTAGGACTTTCGGCTACGCTGAAAGAAGCGCCGAAGCATCTCGGATTGGTAACAGGCATCCCTGCCACCTCGATCCAGGAGTTCACTCCGGCCGACAGCGATCTGACAATGGAGGGGATGGAATATAACCTTGCCATCAAAGGAGACCCGGCTTCCGGCGGCAGCCTGCTCGCCACCTCCATTCAAAGCGCCATGCTGCTCACGCGTTTGTTGACGCCGAGAAACCTGCCGCCGGCGCGCCGCGCGGGCGATGCAATCACGTCGTCGGCCTTTTACGGGCGCAAGGTCTTCGGTTTCACGGACAACCTGGACGGCCTGAATCGCTGGTACTCGGATATGAACGATGCTGAGAGTAACAAGTGGCTGGCTAGGTTGCGTCTGCACCCGCAACAACGCCAGCCTGCGGCCAACCTCCCGGCTGCGATCATCCGCCGGATGGACGAGGAAGGGCAGATCTGGGAACTGCCCAGACGCTTAGGGTATAACCTGAACCAACCGCTGGTCGTTTCCCGATGTAGCTCTCAGGACCCCGGTGCAAACGTGGGTTCGGACTTAATAGTGGCGAGCGCCAGTCTGGAAGTCGGATTCGATGATCCGGAAGTCGGGATCGTTCTACATCACAAACGCCCCGTCTCAATCTCATCCTTCATTCAGCGAAAGGGACGCGCCGGGCGCCGTGTCGGCACGCGGCCATGGACAGTAGTCGTGCTTTCTGATTACGGCGGCGACCGCTGGGCCTTCCAGAATGCGGAGCGCCTGTTCCAACCGGAAATTGAGACGATTTTTCTACCTATCACGAATCCCTATGTTCTGCGCATTCAGGCGACATACTTTCTGGTAGACTGGCTTGGTCACCGGATTGCGAATGGCAGCCCATTCAATTACCTGTCGCGGAGCCAGCCGGGGAATGCCGCGCGCAGAGCCATTGAGATACTCAAAGACTTCATCAATCTTGGCGCCGAATGGCGCAAATTCAGGAACGATTTCGCTCGCGCTTTTGGTCGGCCATATGGCGCCGGCGGGAGAAAATTCAGTGATGCGGAACTCGACGCGATTTTTTGGCAGTCGCCGCGCCCCGTGCTCCGCCACGCCGTGCCAACTCTTTTACGGAAACTGGAAGCAGGTTGGCGTTGCGCCAACCCTCAATTGAGCGGACAGACTGAGGATCGAGGCGCGAATCGCCCGCTCCCGCAATTCCTGCCGCAAGCCACATTCGCCGAACTCGGTGGTTCCGACGTACGACTCAGCTTTTCTGACCAAGCCGGCAAGGATGATGAATACCTGAACGTATCGCGCGCGCTCTTTGAGGCCTGTCCGGGGCGCGTTTCCAAGCGTTATGCCACCCGTGTCGGGGAGGAGGGCTACTGGCTTGCCTTCTCGGAGCAGTTGCTGCAACGCGTTGGTGACTCAGCCGCACCCATTAGCGCGCTCTTTCCGGACCGCCTCTTCCTTGAAAACACTGATGGCGTCGCCATCTACCAGCCGCAGGCAATTGAATTACGGCATCGGCCTAACCAGGTGCTGGATACCAGCAACGCTTCCTGGAACTGGCAGAGCCGTATTCAAGCACTCACGCCCGGCTCCAGACTTGCTATTTTCGCAGGCGGGCCGTGGAGCGATGTAGTGAGCCATTGTGAAGTCCACCTTCATCGCGACCAATCCGGCATCAGCGTTTTGCGTCACGCCCGCTCGTGTGACTACGAGTTACGCCTCCAGCGCGGGATATCCAGCCGGGGCAGGCTGACGCTGGCTGCGAGCGACGATGGTGGTACCGTCGTGCCGGAGGCGGTCGGGTTTCAACTCAACGTGGACGGTATTGCCCTACACCTGAAGCGCGAACACCTTCAGAACGTGGTAGACGATGAAGCCTCTCGCCGGTCCCGCTTTCGCCCGGATTACTTTCTGGATCGGGTCAGAGCTTCTGAAGTTCTGAGAGAGCGAATGAGCATTTTTCTTGCGGATTGGCTATGGCAAACCAGCATGGCTATGCTGGCGGCGACGGCGCTACGGCAACAGTGTTCGCTGGAAGAGGCGCAACAGAGGTTGACCGGGTTGCGGGAGCAGGCGGCCAGGCGCGTACTCGATACGATCTTCCAATTTCAGGGCATTGATCAGCAGGGCGATCCGCGACTGAAAGACAGGATTCTCGACCAGTGGCGTGATCCCATTATGTTGGGTGAAATGGAGACTCTGGAAATGACACTCTGGGCAAGCCCGGATGCCGGTTATCAGGAATGGGTGCGACGACGCTACGTTGCCTCGCTGGCGCAGGCATTTCGCGCAGCGGCGGTTAGCCGATTGAATGAGGTTTCGGAAGATGACCTCATGGTGGACGTCGTATGGACAGCAGAAGGCGACGCGGAAATTTACCTGACCGAAACGAGTTCCGGCGGGCTGGGGCAAATTGAAATGATCGTTCATGAGCTGAAGCAATCACCCGAAGCTTTCCTCGAGGGCTTGCGCCACGCCCTCTCTTTTTGCCCCAGGCATTTCATTGCTGACAATTTGTTAGCAGTGTTGAGGCTAGTCAATTCCGCGACGGAGCAAGGAAGTCAACTGAGCGGTGCTTTTGCTCAGGTGCGCGCAGCACAAGGATTCCAGGCACAGGACGAGGCACGGCGCAGGCTCCGAGCTACGCTCGAAGAGATCGGGTTGGCCTCCTCGCGCGCGGTAGTGGTGGCGTTAGTTACCAAACTCCTGCGCGCAGGAAGCTCGCCGCGCACCGACGTTATTCTTCACTTGCTCAACCGCGCCTGGCGGCGGCGCGAGGAAAGGCTCGGCCTCTCTATTGATCCGCGCGTGTTCGCTTACCTGTGCGTGCAATACCCACCCGCGCAGCGACGACTGAGGCAACTTTTCAGAGAAGTCAGTGGCGGAGAGGATCCGGATGATGCGCAACTCTACGCCGTACTTCAGCAGTTTCTCCTGCCCGGCTGCGAGGATAGTTGTCCTGTATGCCTCGATCAGTCACACCGCTATCACGATTTTGGCCGCCCGTCGCGTTCGCTGGCAACAGACCAACTCAAGTTCAGAATACATGAGGTAACGGTAAACGAGCACCCCGACGACTGGCTTGACCTCGTGCGACAGCGGCTGTTGAGTGATTCCGATTTGCAAGTCGTCGTCGACAGTTCGCGGCTTGCGGCCGTAGCCAGGGAAATACAGGGATTGCTCGCTGAAGAGTTGGAAGCAGGATTCCTGTTGCGCCCGGCTTCGATTGCCGGCGTCAGGCGTGAAGGCGCTGACTGGAAAATACACCTTCAGCTCAAGGGGGTGAACTATGGCGCTTGAGCAGGAGTTCCGCCAGGCGAGCCGTGATGTATGGTCGCACGGCAGCGGGCAGCAGTTGCGTGACCTGCTGGCTTCATCTCTGAGCACCCTGCTGCTGCTCGAAGGAGAGAAGCACGCATATTTTTCCAGCCCCTGGGTCTCCGACTTCGTCCTCTTCGAAAATCATTTCGGCCAGTTCAGCGCGCTCTTTCCTGAATTCGGCGATCAGACCGAAATCCGATTCAGCGATTACCTAGTCTGTTTGGCGAAAAAACTTCCGGTGAGGATCATCACGACCAGCAGCGAGGTCTCTGCCAGTTTTCGTAGTCACCTGGAACTTCGTTCTTCCGCGCCTATCCAGGTGCGAACCGCGCCGGACGAGTATCACGAGAAAGGCATTCTCGCGCCGTCCTTCTACATCGAGGGATCGATGAATATCACTTACAGCGGGGTTTACGTCAGAGGGGAAAAAGTGACCTATCACTCGGCCGGAAATCCGCAGGGAGCAAGCAAAATTTCCGCCGCTTACCTGGAGTATGACCGCCGTTGGAGCATCCTGAAATAAAGAGTCTGTCTATGCTCACACCAGATCAAATCACCTTGCTGCGCCGGTTACAAGGCAATTGGCCGAAGGACCTCCAACTAACGTTTGATGAGCAGAACAGACCGGATATTGCCGAGCATCCACTGGCCGGCGAACTACTGGCGCTGAGCCGCAGTGAGCGCGCGTCACTTCCATTTTTCACCCCCAACCGCCCAGACCGCATCATCTGGCTGACGATTGCGCCCAATGCAGAAGAGCTGCAGTCGGCGATGGCGGACCTGCGCGCATGGCTGTTGCCCAGTTTCGGCTGGGAAGATGAGCCGCCAATCGTCGCACCGGGAGAATCTTCAGGCCCGTTGAGCGAAGTGCTGCGCGCGCTTTCGCCAGCAGGTTATTTCCGCTGGTGGACGATGCGGACTGAATTCAGCCGCGCGGTCGGCAAACTTCGCGCGCTGCGCGACCTCGAGCAGAGTCGCCCGGCGCACGCCCACGCACGGCCTCCCTCACTCTTCGATTTGCGGCAGCAATACGATGTGGCGTTGCTGACGGGCGATGTTGAGGCGGCGCAGGAGGCGATTGACGGCATCAACCTTCATCAACTCGATACGGCGGCCAACACGTGCTTTATGCAGTTGCGCCTCTGGGACCATTTCCGGGAGTACGAACGCATCGTCACTCACCCGCAACTTGCAGAATTGGTTCGGTTGCGCATGCCGCACAGCATCCGTCTGGCCGTCATACGCGGCTTCCACGCGCACTTTCTTGCGCCGCTGGAAGAGCGCGAGGAGGTCCAATCTGCCGCGAGCGTCTACGCTGAACGTGTTAACGACTCCTTGACAGGGTTACTCGAACTTTGCCGCCCCTCGGACGGGATTGAGGCCAGGCGATGCATCGGCTATAAAGCCTGGCTTTTGCAGGATGGAAATCAGGCAAGACAGTTGCGCGAGGATTTTCAAGACGAAGTGCTCGATCAACTCCTTGCGCCGCTCACCTTGCCCGAAACTCTCCAGCCTTCAATTCTGGACTATTTTTACAACGCCCTCCGGCGCGGCGACTGGAGAGCCGTTCAGGAGGCCGGGCAGCAATTGCTGCTCGAAAAGGTCGAGGGAGAAGTTGGTGTCGGGCGGGAGCATTTGCAGGGCGTCTTGCGCCTCAGCCTGGAATTCCACGCTAATCCCGGCCTTTGTGAATTGCTTGGAAAATCCCCGCTGCCATCCGCGCCTGTACCGGTTCTGGTCGTTCCGCAAACGTGGCCGGAGTTTGTAGCACGGATCAAAGAAAAAGAATGGTCGGGCGCAGACCGCTTCTTGACTCTGGATAACAGACCCTCACTCGGCGATTTAAGTCTGCCTGAACTGAGCCAGGTGATCGAAGTTTTGGAAGAGTTGCTGACCGACCCTGACATCCACCGTGATCAGACTGGTCACCAGTTGGCGCTCGGCAGCCTGCCAGTCATCATCAAAGACTTCCTCCTGGATCCTGAATTCCCGCGCCCATACCTCAGCAATGTGTATCGCCAACTGCTTCAACTCTGGTGTGGACAGAAGCGTGGCTCGGCTTCACCGCCTGACGCCAATCTCGTGTTGACATTGGCAGAGGCAGTATTGCGGCTCGACAGCACATCTGAGCGCGAAGTAGCGGAGGTAATCCGCGACTGGTGGGCGGCGCGCAGAGCGCGCGTTATGTTGCCGTTCCTCTTAAGTGGGCTGGATATCCTTTCAGAATTGACCCCTGAAAGGATTGTCACCGAAAGTCTGTGGGTGGATGGCGCGGCTCTCATCCGCCTTGACCCGCTTGCCTTTTCCCTCGGAGAGCGACAATTGTGGCGTGTTATCGGCAGCCGCATCGGACTTGATGAGAGTACGATCGATGATTTTCTCGGCATTGAATCAGCGGTTGAGAATGAAGAGCCTGACCCTCTGGCGGAAGCCGGTTTGAAGAAGGTGGCCATTGTTTCGCTGCGCGAAGAGGCGGCACACGCGGCTGCGGCGCTGATCGGGCAGCGGTCAAAAGCGCAGGTGCTGGTGGTGAGCGAAACGCACGCCGGCGTCCAGACCGCAAGCGCCAAGACCGCGGACGTTATCCTTTTTGTATGGGCCAGCAGCACTCACGCTGTTTATCGCGCCTTCGACGGAGTGCGAGAGAAATTGTCATACGTTCAAGGCAAGGGGGCAGCCAGTATCGTACTCGCTCTCGAACGTTGGGTGATAAAACAGCAAGAATCCACGTGACGCTTCGCGCACTCCGGTTGATGCGATTGTTAGACCGCGTCCTCTTGGAATAGCAGAAGCTGCCGGCTGCTTGGTATTTTTCCTGAAAAGTATTCGACGAAATCAGGGAAGTCTGCCTCAACTATTCGCATCCAAGGACGATCTGGTAATAAAGGATCAAGCATCCGGTTAAGCTTTCCTCTGTCGATAAGTTTGATAATCATTCCACATTCACTAGCTCGACCTATAGCTTCATAAGCTCGGTATGTGAAGTGGTCAGCCGTAGAAACGACAATTCCATAACTGGAATTTTCAAGCAGCATTGTGCCAAGGAGATTGCGGACAGTACTTATCCCTTCTGCGGAAGAAGGTTTTTCCCTGCGCTTTACTTGAATCAGCCATTTCTGTTTAGCAGAGTCTATAAAAAGAACATCAATACCTCCATCATCAGGCTTCCCCACATGAACTACTTCCGAATCACCATAATTCGTTTTGAATATATCAGCGACTAGCTTTTCAAGTCGGCGAGGATCAATCGTATGCCAAAGCATAGGGCTTCTTCTGATGTATTGAGTAAATTCTTCTAAACAACCTTCAGGTAACGTTTCGTCAAACGCTAGAACTTTTGATATATGACTTCGATAGTCATGGTCAAAAAGGATGCCTCTGTCTCCGATTTCGCTTCTCAAGTAATGCCAGCGCCAGTACATACAATTAGAGCAGTGTTCCAGGCAGCCTAAAAGGCTATTAGGCTCTTCAAGCAGTCCAAGCTTGTCAAAGTCCTCCTCCATTGTTTTTATGTGCTTTATCAATTTGAGTGAGGCTTTACAATAAGGACAAACTGTACTTACTAAGGGGAATTCGATTGCAGGCTCGTCGCTGCGGATAAATCTATTTATACTCTGTTTGAAATGATTTCGGAATAACCGAGGGCTTGCAGGGTCAAATACAAGTCCGCCAGTGGGCACTTGGTAGGCCCGAATTGATAACTGGTCGTAATATGCCGAAGCCAAATTGTCACCTGATTCAAGCATGATTAAAGTGAATCATAGCTGTCTAACTATTGCAAATAATTTATTGATCCACGCTGTCATGAAACAAGGCGGGTTGCGAATTGACTTCTTTCTTCACCCCTCTACTCTCCTGATTCCAGACCAAGCTCTTATATTGCACCAGCAGGTAATTTGAGAGCAGTTGGATATCCTTGGACGTATTTTGAATCTCGTTCCACTTGCGTTGGCAGCCGGGGCCGAAGTTCCAGTAGCCGTCAGTCCACCGGCAGAGTTCCCGCAACGGTTCAAGGTCAGCGGCGAATTGATTTTCGGTTGGAATAGTCATTCGGCGATGGCGCTCAGCTATGGCATCCATCAGAAACCCTAAGCTGATGATTCCCGCTCCATGAACCAATCGGGAGCGGCGCGGCGGCAAGCCCCACGCCTGATCGAACACCTTCCTGACTGCCCCCCAGAAGTTCCGCAGTACATTCATAATACTGTCTACGTCACCAGGGCCGTCCGGCGTGTAACGAAAGCGATAGAGAACTCCGTCGCTCAGGCTGTTCTCCAGCATCTTGAGAATGGAATTGTCCTTGATATCTCCCAGCGGCGCGGTCGGAGTCTGGATACGCCCTTTGAGCGGAGAGTCTTCTTCGTGGTTGAGCAGGTCAAGCAGGTAAGCAGGGAAACGACGGCGCTCGAGCAGGCTCGGCAGCGCGGCTTCGGTGTTCGGGAGCAGTTCGTAAATCAGCCCCTTCGGCAAGGGTTTGGTGGAGTTGACCAGAATAAATTGCTCCGTCTGCTCACGGACTTCGCTGGTGATGAACGCGGTAACGCAAATCGGGAACGATTCAATTTCAGCGTCGCGAATTGCGGCCAGACGCTGCTGGCCGTCCACGATGAAGCCCGGCTTGTCTTCGGCTGCAAGGCTGGTGTCAACCGGAATGACAAGAGAACCGACTCTCGTGTAAGAGGGCGAGGCGGCAAAGTCTGCGGATGGCTCAAATCGGACGCTGGTGTCGAAGGCAACTACGACGGCGTTGGGAACCATCGGGGACTCGCTTTCGAGATAATTCCTGATCTCCGCTATGTGGGAAAGCACCTCCGGGCGCTGATACCCGCTCAGGCCTTTTCCATCCTCTCGACGGATGCGAGAGATGGTTGCGAAGGAGGAGATCAGCTTGCCATCGATGGCAAAACTGTAGAGCAGACGATCCCCTCCCTGCCTTACTTCGATTGCCGGCACTCTTAACTCAGTCAGACCTAACATCAGATTCCCCCTATCGGTTACTCGATGATGATCATACGGTCACTACTTTGCTTCCTGCCCTGTCTTCGCCGAGCACTTCCAGTTCACGCTGCAATCTTCGGTAAAAGACCCAGACGTTATGAAGTCCGCGGCGGCGGTTGCGCTCGGCCCCGCGAAAGAGAATGACGTGGTAGCCGATACTCCGGCAAACATCGCAATGGCAATGTGACCATGGACGGTCAGTCAGCACTTCCCGATAGACTTCCCGCATGTCCCGCTCCGGCTGGCAAAAGTTGTCATAAGCGACCACCGCTTCAAGAGCCTGTTCGAGAGGGCATTCCCCAGCAGCGAACTTTTTCAGCGACGCAAGACAGGACTTCTCAAGCTGCCGGGCGCGATCCTGTGACACCTGCCCCGATTTGATTCGCTTCTGTAATTGCGGATTGCCTTCCACTTGCGGGACCCGGACGGCCGTGTAAGTGCGATCAAGGGTGTAGTAATTGTCTTTATCGTCCTTAAACGCTCGGCGCAGCGGCGAGGTACTGTCAAAGCTTGCCACTCCGTAGCGGGCGAAGGCCTCCAAGTGATCCGTGCGCGTCACGCCGAGCAGATGAAGCTTTGTTTCCGGCTTCCTTACATCGGCAATCGCAACCAGGCAGGAGATGATTTCCTTTGTCTTCAGCGGCACCATGCCGCCGAGTGCGATATAGGTGTAGCCCATCTGCTGGAGCGCCTGAACGGCGCGTGCATAGGACAAAGGGCTCCATCCCTGTGCAACGCCGACAGGCTCGAATTCGGGTTTGATTGCACGATGCCTTGCTAGAAACTCCGAAGCCAGTTGGAGAGTGATCTCCAGGCGGAGCCGAAAATCTGAGGGAACCGCATCTGGAGCCTCATCGAATTTGGGTTGGTACGCTAGGATCACGTGATCAACCGAGATTCCGAAGTCGAATGCACACTCGACGTAAAATTGCATTACCTCGTCCACCGTGTAAGGCGGAACTGCCTCGCGTACGTAGGTGAAAGCCCCGCAATCTCCCATTATCGGAAGATTACGGGGGTCGGTCCTGAAAAATTCCGGTGCGCCAACTCTTAACAGCCTGTGCCGCTGGGCCATCGTGTAGCGGCTGCTGCCGTTGCCATAACCGTCGACGATCCCTTTGGAAACAAGTAGTCCGTCGTAGACTGTCGATGAAAACACTTCGTGGGCGTACAGATCATCACGATGCCGTACGCGGTCAGGAGAGCGGCTCTCCCTTTCGAAGTCGAAACTCGGATCAACAAAATCCTGACTGTCCGGGAAAAAGAATTTCATCAACTGGCCTTCCGTTTGTTGAGGTATGTGCGAATCAAAAAGTTCGACAGCATGCGAAGGTGAGATGGCACATTCTGAATTTCATTCCAACGCAACCCGCCCAACTCCTCCCACACGCCGCTGGTCCAGCGGCAGAAAGGCCGAATGCGCCCAAGTTCACGTTTAACCACTGCCTGAGCCTTGGGAGCCTCCAGGTCAACCATCGGCATCACCCTATCCATCAGCCGACCCATCGCACGAATTCCGGCTCCATGCATGAGGCGGCTCTTCTCCGGACGCAACCCCCAAGCCTCTGGGAACGTGTCTCTGACGGCGCTCCAGTAGGTGATGAGCAGCGTACGGACGCTTTTAAAATCAGTCACGCCCGTCGCCACGTTACGGAAGGGGAAGAGCACACCGGAGGGTGAGCTGAAGCTTTCCTGGAGCATCTTGATAATGACAGTATCCGTCACTACGGCATTCTCCAGTTTCGACGCGCTGGTCGAGGCTCTCCTGATTAATCCATGGAAAGGGGACTCGGGATCCAGATTGAGTTGCTCACAGAGCGCCGATGGAACTTTGCGAGCCGCTAGGTTAGCCGGCAGGATGGTCGAGACTTCTGGTAACAACTCGTCAATCAGACCGCGCGGGAGCGGCCTGGTGGTATTGACTCTCAGAAACTGGTCGCGCTGCAGGTCCAAGTCGTCCGCCACGAAGGCGTTGACGGGAACCGGGAACCCGGTTTTTTTCTTCTGACTTTGCGTCAGCGCCAAGGTCCGTTGCTGCCCGTCCACAATCCAAGCTGGTTTTGTTTCGCCCGGCTGGGGCAGCGGTATTTCCAAAGTGCCGGTCACGGCCCCACCCTTATCCACCTTCGGGCCACGGCTTTCTCTGAACACCACGTCAGATGAAAGAGCCAGAATGACAGAGTTTGGAAAGATCACTTTCCCGCTGTCCAGATACTCGATGATGTTCTGAATGTGGCGCTTGACTTCGGGGCGCTGGTATCCGATCAATTTCCCTTTCTCATCACGGGAGACGCGGGAGATGTCGGCGATCTGAAGGATCTCATCACCGCTCAGGGAGAAGAGGTATAGCGGGTGTGCGGGGTCTTGATCAATCCGCAGGGCGCGCCGGCGGAGCAGTGCAGGGCGCTTGATTTTCATTGGCAGCCTCCTCTGACCTCCCAGTAAAGTTCCTTGAACCTGCTTTGCTCACATGCCAACTTCCTGGCTCTCAACTTTCTCAGGAGCGCGCTGCAACTCGGCTGCGGAGCGCGTTTCAGGCCGGACTCCAAAAATTTTCGCACCTGGTCGTCTGTCATGCGCTTACGTTGCAATTTCGGTATCTCGGGCGCGCGCTTAATTAATGCCTCAACTCGCTTTCCGACGGCTTCGGCATCGAAGCCCCATGAACTTACCTTGTTCAGAATCAGCGATGCGACTCTTGCATGCAGCGAGACACAACTGCCTCCGAGCCTGGGCTGCAAACGTGTACTGGAAATAACAGCATGGTCACGCAGCAGACCATTGGTTAACTTGCAAGGTGAGGTCACAACCATCAATCGGCCAGGCGATGCGAACGCCGACAGCGCGGCCTGCAAATCCTTTTCAGCTGCCGCCAGATAATGCGGTGATGCGACCAGCAGAAAATATGACCGTCCGGAGTCCAATAACAACTCAGCCAAAGAGCGCGACTCATCCTTTCCTCCGCCCGCAAACTGGCACAAACTGTCCCACCACGTCTGAAGCATCGTCTCGCGCTCTTGTGCTGACTGCCCGGTAATAACAACAGAATCCGGTTCAGCGCTCGCGAAGGTAGCGGAATAGGGGTGGATACGGGCATTGGCCGGGATCAGTCCGTACCCGGCGGACATTACCCAGAGCCTGGCCTTAAATCCGGCATCGCGGGCCAGTTCGGGCAATTCTCTGGCGATGGCCCAGTGCTCTCCGGCATATAAATCCTCCACCGCGACCCTTGGCCCCCGATGCCGCACCAACCGGCGGCGCCACTCTTTGACCCTACCCTCCATGCCGGCGGCCGCTATGGACCGGAGTCGAAGATCGTCTGATACCAAGGCGGTTTTGCGGTTGGTGCAGTTCACAATGATTTGCAGCGACGGTTTCATTCTTCACATGTAGACCACGATTTATCACATGACCTAATGCCGGGAATCTACATCAACTTGAGAAATAAAACCAGTGTAATTACGCCGCACTCCCAGTGATGAATAATTACATTAACGCTGTCGCTGCCACTCGACCTCGGCGAAGGCGTTGTGGTTGTGAATGCTTTCCTGATTCACGGCTTGAACCCTGAACCAGTCAATGCGGTCGTTGGCCCGCAGTTCAACGGCGACGTTCCTCACCATGTCTTCGACGAACACCGGATGGTCATAGGCATGCATCGTGACATGTCTTTCATCTGCGCGTTTGAGAAGCGGATACACCGGAGAGGACGCTGATCGTTCGGCGATTTCGATGAGTTCCTCAATCCAGATCATTTGGTGTCCCCCATCACTTGAGGGCAAGCTGCGCACCTCAATACCGATATATCCGCGTTGATTGTGTGCGCCATAATCGCTGATTGCCTTACTACAGGGGCAGAGGCTGGTCACTGGAACCCGAACCCTCAAGGTGAAATCATTTCTGTTGCCATTCACTTTCCCAACGAAAGCGCACTCGTAATCCATCAGTGCTCTGGCTCTACTTACTGGCGCTGTCCGTTCAAGAAAGTATGGGAAACTGACCTCCAGACTGGCGCTCTCTGCCTCAAGGCGTTCCCGGACGGCGTGCAGAATTTTTGGGAGAGTCCGCATCGTCACCTCACCGCGGTGTTCATTTAGTACCTCGATGAAGCGGCTCATATGCGTGCCCTTGAAGTCATGGGGGAGGCTAACAGACATCGCTAAGTTGGCGATTGTTTCCTGCCTTCCCCGTTCCCTGTCATAAACAACTATTGGATAACGGAGGTCACTGACCCCGACCTTGTTGATCGGAATGAGCCGATCATCCTGATGATTTTGAATATCGTCCACAGTTCACCTCTTTTTTAACTGTTATTGGCAGGGACTTTGATGGTGACTTATGATTCTATATGTGGCTAGAAGAAAGTAAAGACCCACAAGATGTTGAGTGATACGTTGCTGGGGGCGAATCGTCAACCATAGAAGGAGAGTGCGGTGAAGAATGAAGTGCGCGTTTGCCGCGCACGACTCGTGTCGGGGCGAAGTTCTGGTTCCGATAGGATCGAATCCATGAAAATAACTCCTCCAATCATCATTCGCGTGGCGTTGCTGCTGACAAGCGCATGTTTTCCTGCCGCGGCGACGCTCAGTTTAGGTTCGGCCTGGGACAAGATGGCGACTACTCCTGCCGAAGGGCTTCAGCAATTGAAATACAACAATCCCGGTCTGGTCGTGGACCTCGGCGTGGGATTGTGGGCCTGGCCCGTTCCGTGCGACGCGGACGGCGACGGCGATTTTGATCTGATCGTGTCCTGTCCCGATAAGCCATCCAACGGAGTCTGGTTGTTCGAGAACGCCGCTGGCGACACTGCGAAAAACAAGCTGCCGGTGTTCAAGCCCGCGCGACGCTTGAGCGCCACACAGCATTACGTGATGCCGAGTTATGTGGGAGGCCGGCTGCGTGTGCTGACACCAGGTCTCGAGTACGCGGACTTTGAAAAAATC
>JAJVHZ010000109.1:0-1831 GCA_022072255.1 Gammaproteobacteria bacterium
CACACCAACCGGCCCTGACGGCAGACGGCGGACAGCCAGAAGGCATTCCGAACTGTTGAGATCCGTATGACCTGGTGATTGACAGGTGTTGTCATAACTGACAACCTCTCGCGGAGGTTGGATGACAAGGACATCGGCTGAAGCAGATGTTGCGATGAAACGGGAAAAGATCGAAATCATCCGCGGCAGCGGCAACGTCTACCGCGATCTTGGCGACGAGAAGGCCGATGTCAGGCAACTCAAGGCGATCCTGGCCGCCGAGATCATCAAGGTCATGGACCGGGAAGAACTGAGCGTCCGTAAGGCCGGGGCCCGCACCGGCATTGCCGCGGCGGACTTCTCTCGCATCCGAAACGCCGATCTGGACCGCTTCACGGTCGATCGGTTGATGTCCGTCATCAACCGGTTGGGCTCGCGCGTCGAGGTAAAGGTCAAAGTGCGCCGCAAGGCCGTGGTGGAACTGGCCCGCGCATGACACGGTTTCGGCACGATGACGGCGGCAATCATTTCATGCTCCAGAGTGCCTTGATTGGCACAGCGAACAAGTCCTCTGCGAATCGTACAGCGCTTTCGCCGTCGTACAACACGATCCCGGCGGCGAATCGTGCGCCGCCCGCATCCTTGAGTTTGCGCAACCCGCGAAAATCCGCGTCGGTAACCGTGGCGGCCGCTTTGACTTCGACGCCCGCGATGTCACGCCCCGCCATTTCCAGCACGATGTCCACTTCATGGCCATCCTTGTCGCGATAATGACGAAAACCGATGGCACCTTCATGCCAACTTGCCTGCCGACGCAATTCCTGAAATACGAATGTTTCCAATAACTGGCCGAGCAACACACGGTCCTTGGTCAATGCCGCGGCATCCACACCCAACAGGCTTGCCGCCAATCCCGTGTCGCCGAGGTGCAGCTTTGGCGTCTTCACCAACCGACTCAGGCGACTGCCATGCCAGGGGGGCAGAATCTCGATCAGGAAGATACGCTCCAGCAGCGTCACGTAGTCACGAACGGTCGGCCGACTCAATTGAAACGGTGAGGCCAGTTCGCTCACATTCAACAGTCGCGCCGTTTGACCTGCTGCCATCTGTAACAACCGCGGCAGGACATCCAATGCACTGATGCGCGCCAGCGTGCGCACATCGCGCTGTACCAGCGTTTCGATGCAGGACAGATACCAGTCACGTCGTCGCCGTCCGGAACTGCGCGCCAATGCAGCTGGATAACCGCCCGCGACGATGCGCTCGGCCAGCGCCTCCCCGAGCCGCCCGAACTGACGCGCCTTGAATCCCCGGGAAAACAGCACGTCAAGGAAACGAGAGGGCACCCCGGCAATTTCGCACTGCGCCAGCGGATACAATCTCAACAACTCCATCCGGCCCGCCAATGAATCCGACAGTTTCGGAGCCAGAAGTACATTGGCGGAGCCGGTCAGGATGAAGCGTCCCGGCCGGCGGTCGCGGTCTACCGCAACCTTCAGCGATGCAAACAGCTCCGGGGTGCGCTGCACCTCGTCGAGTATCACCTTGTCCGGCAAGTCCGCCACGAAGCCTACGGGGTCCGTCTTCGCCGCCTCGATCTGGACCTCGTCATCGAAGGTGATGTACGTGTACTCACGCAGGGTTTGCGCCAGCGTCGTCTTGCCACACTGTCGCGGACCATGAATCAGGACCACGGGGGTGTCGCCAAGCGATTCGACCAGTCTGGGACGCATGAATCGCGAGATCAGGGGTGGGCGGGCCATGCGGCCAATTGTAACCAGGGTATCCGGCCAATTGAAACCTTTATACCCGGCCATCTGAAACCTTTATACCCGGCCATCTGAAACCTTTA